>NZ_CP048117.1:3066330-3765941 GCF_000469135.2 Bacillus sp. SB49 | reverse complement strand
CAGCGAAATCCGGAGACGGCGGCCGCTTGTTCGGTTCCATCACAAGCAAGCAGATTGCGGAACAGCTGAAGAAAGACCATGATATCAAAATCGACAAACGTAAAATCGAGCTGGATGACCCGATCCGGACGCTCGGATATACGAACGTACCTGTGAAGCTTCATCCGGAAGTGACAGGCACGATCCGTGTCCATGTAGAGGAGAAGTAAGCGGTTTGTCATCAAGCGCCCACTCCGGCTGTAGCCGTGGGCGCTTCTCTTTTCCCTGATCTTCCCGGACGTCGGTAAGCAACCTTGGAAGAGTACGGCAGCGGACGTTTTCGTTTTAGAGTCAGAGGAGGAAAAATTAGTGAGTGAAATGTGGAATGATCGTACCCCGCCCCACAATATTGAAGCGGAGCAGGCGGTTTTGGGTGCGATTTTTTTAGAGCCTGAAGCGATGTCGACAGCAGCGGAGTCTCTGCTCCCGGAAGATTTCTACCGGGCCAGCCATCAGCGTATATATGAAGCGATGCTCTTTCTGTCCGATCGGGGAGAGCCGATCGACCTCGTCACCGTGACGACGGCGCTTACGAACAATAAAGTGTTGGAAGAGGTAGGGGGAGTTTCCTATCTGACAGATATTGCGAATTCCGTACCGACCGCTGCCAACATCGCCTACTACACGAAAATTGTCGGTGAGAAAGCAACGCTTCGGAACTTGATCCGGACGGCGACGAATATCGTAACGACTGGATATTCCGAAGAAGAAAACCTGGATGATGTCCTGAATTCGGCGGAGAAGGATATCCTGGAAGTTTCCCAGCGGAAGGATTCCAGCGCCTTCAAGAACATTAAGGATGTTTTGATCGACGTTTATGACAACATCGAACAGCTCCACCATAACGACGGGAATACGACCGGAATTCCGACCGGCTACAGGGACCTCGATCAGATTACTTCCGGCTTCCAGCGGAACGATCTGATTATTATCGCCGCCCGTCCTTCCATGGGTAAGACCGCCTTTGCTTTGAACATCGCGCAGAACGTCGCGGTCCATACGGATGAGAACGTCGCGATCTTCAGTTTGGAAATGGGTGCCGATCAGCTCGTTTCCCGTATGCTCTGTGCAGAAGGAAACATTGATGCCCAGCGACTCCGGACCGGTACGCTGGAAACAGAAGACTGGAACAAGCTGACGATGGCGATGGGGAGTCTGTCGAACGCAGGGATCTTCATTGATGATACGCCGGGTGTGCGTGTCAGTGAAATCCGTTCGAAGTGCCGTCGTCTGAAGCAGGAACACGGACTTGGTATGATTCTGATCGACTACCTGCAGTTGATCCAGGGAAGTGTCAATTCGAAAGAGAACCGTCAGCAGGAGGTATCGGAAATCTCCCGTTCCCTGAAGGGGCTCGCCCGTGAATTGAACGTGCCGCTGATCGCTCTTTCCCAGCTGTCCCGTGGGGTGGAGTCGAGACAGGATAAGCGCCCGATGATGTCCGACCTTCGGGAATCCGGATCGATCGAGCAGGATGCCGATATCGTCGGCTTCCTTTACCGTGACGACTATTACGACAAAGAGTCGGAAAGTCAGAACATCATTGAAATCATTATCGCGAAACAGCGTAACGGACCGGTCGGTAACGTAGAACTTGCCTTCGTCAAGGAGTACAACAAGTTCGTCGACCTCGACCACCGCTACAGCAATGCTGACATTCCGCCGGCATAGAAAAAGCAGACGCCTCCTTGATGGATGCGTCTGCTTTCTTATATTTTCATCACGACCCATCACGCCTCCCGGGGAGTTACGCTGGGTAAGTGGATGAAACATCAGGATAACCAGTGGGCGATGGCGTGTGCGACGCCGTGCTCCTCATTGGTCTTCGTTGTGAAATCTCCCGTTTCTATAATGAGGTCCTTCGCGTTCCCCATAGCGGCACAGTGACCGGCCATTTTCATCATCGATAAGTCATTCGGACTGTCGCCGACCGCCGCTGTCTTTTCCATAGATAAGCCGAGATGGGAGGCAAGCTTTTGTAAGGCGAGCCCTTTCGATGCATCCTTGTGCTCCAGTTCGAAGTTATGATCGGCCGAACTGACAAGGGTCATGGTCGGTTTTCCCCGGTAGCGTTCTTTCCCGAGGCTGCGTTTGGCATCGTCGAAAGAGAAGGCGAGGATGTTGTAGACCGGAGCATCCGAAGCGACAATGTCCCGGTGGTCTTTGATGAAGCGGAAGCCGTTCTGACCGAATTGTTTCTCTATGGCATGCTCGAGTTCACCGATGTGCACGTCCGGATTTGCGCTTTTGATCCGGTCGATTTCGACTTGCAGCAGGCTTCGTCCTTCCTGTTGTGTCCAAATCCATTCATCGCTGCACGCTTCATAATAGAAGCCGTTCGCTTCCAACCAAGGAAGAACGTCACGTACATCCTCCGTCAGCATCGGCGTGGCATGAAAGAGTCTGCCTTCCGGATCATGGATCGTTGCACCGTTTGCACCGATCACCCATGTCCGAAGCCCTGTTTCTCTAAACAGCTCCCGAACATCGAACTCCGCTCTCCCTGTCGCGATCACTACTTCTACACCCTTTTCCTGCGCCTCTTTGATGGCGCGGACATTTTCTTCACTTATCTGACTGCTGCTGTTCAACAACGTTCCGTCTAAATCAATAGCGATCATGTCCATGGATTCAGCTTCCCTTCTTCTGTCACGATCAGCTCCACGTCATTATCTTTCAACATCTTCTGAAAGCGGTCATTCGGGAGTTTATCCGTGACGATAATATCGACATCTTCAAGCCCTGCAAACGAAAAGAATTCCGTGATTCCGAACTTCGTATGGTCGGCGAGCACGATCACTTCCTTCGCCTGTTTCATCATGGTCCTCTTTACCATGCCGTCTTCCTCAATGCCGATTGTCAGGCCTTGATCGGATATGCCGACGACCCCGATAAATGCTTTATCGACATGGTAGCTTTGCAGACGCTCAATAACGGAGGCGCCGTACAGAAATTGGTGTTCTTTCTGCAGATGCCCGCCGAGCAGGTGGATGGAAATATTACCGACATTGGACAGAATGCTCGCCTGGTGGATCGAATTGGTGATGACGGTCAATTCCATCGGAGTCATCTGATTGGCACACGCCTGGACGGTCGTTGACGTATCGAGTATCAGTTTGTCGCCCGGCTGCATGAGAGAGACGGCTTCCCGGCCGATGCGTTCCTTCTCATAAGAAACCGTTTTCAAACGATTCGTATAATCTTGGATGGCGGCGTGGGAGGTCGGCAGGATCGCTCCGCCACGTGTCCTTACAATCGCTTTCCTGTCTTCCAGCTTAACGAGATCGCGCCTGGCCGTATCGCGGGAAATGTCGAACATCTCACACATCTGCTCGATGGATATCCTCCGCTTCTCCTTCAAGTATTGAATCACTGCAATCAGTCGTTCTTCTTGATACATCACGAAACCTCCTTCCATTTACATCCTTTTGTAAGTAATTATAAGTGTGTGTATAATTAAAATCAATGATAAATAAGTCGTAGTAAGTAGTCGGAATTATCGTTCAAATGATTCATAATCGAACATTGGATGTTCTAATTTCTTTTAATGTTCGGAAATAGCGTTGACTTCCTTTTTGCAAATTGATAAACTGACGATGGATATGAATTACAACAAACAATTATTTGGCGGAGGTGCCTTATGTCTTCAGTAGTAGTTGTCGGAACCCAGTGGGGGGACGAAGGAAAAGGCAAGATAACCGATTTTCTTTCACAGAATGCGGAAGTTGTCGCTCGCTATCAGGGTGGAAACAACGCAGGACATACGATTAAATTTGACGGAGTCACGTATAAACTTCATTTGATCCCATCAGGAATCTTCTTTGATGATAAAATTTGTGTGCTTGGAAACGGAATGGTCATCGATCCAAAAGCGATCCTTGAGGAATTGAAGTACCTTCATGACCGCGGCATCAGTACGGACAATCTTCGGATCAGCAACCGTGCCCACGTCATCCTTCCTTACCACTTGAAGCTGGATGCGCTTCAGGAAGAAGAGAAAGGCGTGAACAAGATCGGAACGACGAAGAAAGGGATCGGCCCTGCTTATATGGATAAAGCGGCACGTACCGGTATCCGTATCGCAGACCTTCTTGATAAAGAAACGTTCCGTGAGAAGCTCGAGCAGAACCTGGCGGAGAAGAACCGTCTTTTCGAGAAAGTATATGAAACGACACCGTTCACGGTCGATGAGATCATGGAAGAGTATTATGATTACGGTCAGCAGATCGCTTCTTACGTATGTGATACGTCTGTCGTATTGAACGACAGCCTGGATGAAGGCCGCCGTGTGCTGTTTGAAGGTGCGCAAGGGGTTATGCTTGATATCGATCAGGGTACATACCCGTTCGTAACGTCTTCCAACCCGATTGCCGGTGGTGTGACGATCGGTTCCGGTGTCGGACCGTCCAAGATCAAGCATGTCGTAGGTGTGTCGAAAGCGTACACGACTCGTGTCGGTGACGGTCCGTTCCCGACAGAGCTTCACGATGAAATCGGGGATCAAATCCGCGAAGTCGGCCGTGAATACGGTACGACGACCGGACGTCCGCGCCGTGTCGGCTGGTTCGACAGTGTCGTAGTCCGCCACGCACGCCGTGTGAGCGGAATCACTGATCTATCCTTGAACTCCATCGATGTTTTGACGGGGATCAAGAACCTTAAGATCTGTACGGCCTATAAGTATAAAGGTGAAATTATGGAGGAGTTCCCGGCGAGCCTTAAGGTCCTTGCTGAGTGTGAGCCTGTATATGAAGAAATGCCTGGTTGGGAGGAAGACATCACAGGAGTGAAATCTCTTGGTGAGCTTCCGGCTAACGCGCGCCACTACATCGAGCGTGTGTCTCAACTGACTGGTATCCCGTTGTCTGTCTTCTCTGTCGGTCCGGATCGTTCTCAGACGAACGTCGTCCGCAGCGTGTACAGCGAATAACCGATTGGACGAACGCCTGGCTGTTTCAGTCAGGCGTTTTTTGTTTATGATAGAAAGAAAAGGGGTGTGTGGGATTGAAACGAGTGTGTGTATTTGCCGGGTCCAGTTTGGGAACGGATCCGGTTTATAAAGAGGAAGTGCGGAAGCTTGGGGAAGCGCTCGGGAAGAAAGGAATCGAGCTTGTTTACGGAGGAGCGAAGAGCGGTCTGATGGGCGTGATGGCAGATGAGGTGCTGGCAAACGGCGGTCGGGTGACGGGGGTTATGCCGACGCGGCTGTTTACGAAAGAAATTGCCCATCCGGATGTGACCGAGATGATCGAAGTGGACACGATGCATGAACGGAAGGCGAAAATGAGTGAATTGGCGGACGGCTATATCGCATTGCCCGGAGGATTCGGTACGTGGGAGGAGTTATTCGAGGTTATCAGCTGGGCTCAGATCGGCATTCACACGAAGCCGCTTGCCCTTTTTAATATCAACGGGTATTACACGCCGCTTATGAATCTCGTGGAACATGCCATCGAAGCGGGCTTCGTCCCGGAGGATAACCGCCGGTTCCTGATGCAGGAGAAAGATCCCGTGCAGCTGTTGGAAGCACTGGAATTAAAAATGTAAAAGAAAACCGAGCTGCTGGCAGCTCGGTTGTTAAATGTGGATGGTTTCTATGAAGGAAAGGCCGAAATATCGGTAAGACACTTCGATCCGGTCAATGGATGTATCCTGACTGATACTCAGACCGTAAATCGTCGATGGATTCGAGTCGGTTGCGGCTGCAACTTTCTTGGAAGAAAGCGGCGACGTATCCGGTCCGAGGACGATGGTTTCATAATCCTGCATGTCGTAGGATTCATCGACGAGCGCGTACGTATCTGTAAGTATAAAGCCTTTGTCGGAATCACTGATCTGCATTTTTACATTCGAAGGTGTTTCCTTATTGTTGGTGGCGACGTTCGTAATCTGGATGTCACCGATCCAATTCTGGTTGCCGACAGCGACAATAACGGTCTGTTTGTCCTCTGTCGTACCGATGGAACCATGGGCCAACGGGGGATTGAGCTTTAAGAAACCGATGAAAGAAATCAATAATAGAATGAGGACGAAAGCGACATATCGAAAGATTCTCTTCAACTAGGACCTCCTTTCTCCCTTGTTCACATGTGTATGATAGTGGGACTGGTATCATGATGGAAACTTGCTCTCTACTAAATTAACTATTGCGTTGTCTTTTATGTATGTGGTAAGATAGTTATCGTTGCAGTAAACAAGTGGTTATTCGGTCCGGTAGTTCAGTTGGTTAGAATGCCTGCCTGTCACGCAGGAGGTCGCGGGTTCGAGTCCCGTCCGGACCGCCATTTTTATTATAACATCTATGTAATGTCGAACACATGAATAATGTGACCTGATGATTACAAATTGAATTCTAATATATGGCTCGGTAGCTCAGTCGGTAGAGCAACGGACTGAAAATCCGTGTGTCGGCGGTTCGATTCCGTCCCGAGCCACTACCAGAACGTCTGCGTATTCTACGCAGGCGTTTTTTGATATTTTATTCTTTGGAAAAAGTTGAAGATTAATAGATAATATTCTAGTGTTACCACATTTAAACTTTAAATATATTGTACTTAAATAGAGTAAATATACACGAATTGTATGTATTTAAACCGTATCTTTCGTAATTTTGCCAAGAAAATTATATCTTCTTTACAATTCGGAATTGTTGTTTTATCAAGCCCTCTGCTGTGATAGATTAAATGAGGATTTTACAGGATTGTTATAAATTCTTATAAATTTATTAATTATACTCAGGAGGACTTGGTAGATGTGGAAGAAAGTTGCTGTCACGGCGGTCGCGGTCACGAGTCTTAGTGTAGGTACAGTTTATGCAGAACGTTCTTTGGACACGGTATACCACGTTTATGTGGATGATAAACCTGTCGGGACGGTCACAGATAAATCGAAGGTCGAGTCGTATTTGGATCAGAAACTTGAAGAAGCGGACGTCCCGGAGGAATGGGATACGAAGTTGGATAAAGACGTTTCCTACAAAGCGGAGCGGGTTTTCTCTGCCGATCCGGAAGAGAAGCAGGTGCTGGATGCGCTTGATGAAGAAGTGCGTGTGACGGTGAACACGGTGCAGGTCAACATTGACGGCCGCCCGGTGGCACACGTTCCGGATGAAGCGGAAGCGGATCAAGTCGTAGAGAAATATAAGGAAGAATACGTTCAGCCGGAAGTGCTCCAGCAGTTGGAGGAAGGCGAACCGGCGGATCCAAAGCCTGGGGAAACGAAGGTGATGGATGTAAGCCTTGGGGAGAAGGTATCCTATGACGAGCAGGCAGTCCCGGTCCGTTTCGTCGATACGGTGGATGAGGCGGTCGATCGTATAAAAGAAGGGGACACGTTCGATTCCGACCTGACAAAAGAAGAATGGACGACAGCTTATCCGGATGTCGATACACTGCTTACGGATAACCCTGCCCCTTCCCTTGATGTCATCGTCCGGAAGATGCGGGTGAAGGAAGAGGAAGTGGACTATCCGGTCGAAGTCAAACGATCGGACGATCTCTATAAAGGAGAAAAAGAAGTGAAGCAGGAAGGACAGCCTGGTGAAAAGGAAATTCACACCAAGTTCGTCTTTACAAACGGAGAGAAGCAGGAAGAAGAGGTCGTAAAGGAAGAGACGACGAAAGAGCCTGTGAAGAAAGTGATCATCGAAGGTACGAAGGCTGTTCCGTCCAGAGGAGACGGTACATTCATCTGGCCCGCTGTCGGTGGTGTAATCACAAGTAAGCAGGGAGAAAGGTGGGGACGTTATCATAAAGGAATCGATATCGCCGGTGTGAAGGATAAGACGATCAAAGCTGCGGACAATGGGAAAGTCGTGGAAGCAGGCTTCAAGAAGAGTTTCGGCAACAAAGTCGTCATCGACCACGGCAACGGATATGAAACGATCTATGCACATCTCGAGTCGATCGATGTGAAACGGGGCGATGTCGTGAAACAGGGCGGCAAAATCGGGAAAATGGGAACGACCGGCCACTCCACCGGTGTCCATCTCCATTTTGAAATTCATAAAGACGGAGCATTAAAGAATCCTTTGGACTATGTATCCAAATAGATGGATTTGCTATGATTTTCATAGCGGATCTCTGGCTTTTTAATCGTTTTAATCGTTTGATAACAGACGGGTTGGATAGACGAGCAATATGGAGAGAAGATTTGTTCTTTTGGCCAAGCGTTTGTCTTATAAGCGAATCAAGGAGAAACTTTTTAAGAAGAGGGTGGAGGGAAATGGGCAGACTCCAGCGGGATTAGCGGAACAGGTGAGACCCCGGAAGAGCGCAGTGAAATGCCCCCTGAATATTGGACAATATTCAGGGGGCATTTCTATGAATAAATGGAGTAAAGAAGAAAAGTTAAGCATTGTGTGGAGATATCAAAACGAAAACATCAGTATACGAGGACTTTCCGAAGAACTCGACATCGATAATTCTTCGTTACGATATTGGGTCAAATTGTTTGAGTATCATGGGAATGAAGCTTTTCACTTTCCCTATACAAACTACCCTCCTGCCTTTAAACTGAAGGTAATTAACTATATTCAGGAAACAGGAGCCTCCATACGTGAAGCTTCCGCTCTCTTTCACATTCCAGACTTCTCCATGGTTCGCCGATGGATCGTGAAGTGGAAACAGGGCGGCCTGGCGGCCTTGGGTCCTGCACAGGAGGATCAACTACTTATGGCTAAGGACAAATCCAATAAACCGTCTCGTTCTTTCAAATCGATAGAAGAAGAAATCGAATACCTACGCATGGAGAACGCTTATCTAAAAAAATTAAATGCCTTAGTCGAAGAGGAAACCAAGAACCAACCGAAAGGCAAAAAGCCCAAACGGTCTTCGAACTAAGGCACGCCTTCCCTGTATATAAACTCGTCAAGGTAGCTGGTATCCCCCGTAGTACTTACTACTATCACGTGAAGCAGATGGGGAAAACAGATCCTGATCGTGAGCTGAAAGAAAAGATCACGGAAATCTTCCATCAATCTGATAGGAAATACGGGTATCGTCGGGTTCAAAATCAATTGGAGAATGAAGGTATTCATGTGAATCATAAAAAAGTTTACCGCCTGATGAAAGAGTTAGGCCTTCGATGCCAAGTTCGCATGAAGAAATACCATTCTTATAAAGGGAAAGTCGGTGAAGTAGCCGATAATCTCTTGAATAGGGAATTTACAGCTTCGAAACCGAATCAGAAATGGGTAACGGATATTACGGAGTTTAAATTGTTTGGTGAAAAACTCTATCTGTCTCCCATTCTGGACCTATTTAATGGTGAAATCATTACGTATACGATTGGATTGCGCCCTACGTACGCCTTGGTAGCGGAAATGTTGGAGAACGGCCTTCAGCGTTTGAACCCGGAAGACGAATTAATGATGCATTCCGACCAGGGATGGCATTATCAAATGCGTCCCTATCGAGAACGTCTTCAAGAGGCAGGCATCACCCAAAGTATGTCTAGAAAAGGGAACTGTCACGATAATGCCGTGATAGAAAACTTCTTCGGCATCATGAAATCAGAGCTTTTATACTACAAAGAATTTGAAAGTATCGAGCACTTCAAAGAGCAACTGTCAGCTTTTATGGATAATTATAATCATCAAAGAATTAAGTCGAAACTCCGCATGAGTCCGATTCAATTTCGTGAGAAATTTAATAAAGCGTCATAAAAAACATTGTCCAAGTTCATGGGTTCATTTCACAGCGATGAGGAGGCTCACCGGACGCCCCGTGGAAAGCGTCCCATTTCCCGGAACCCGCCCTCTCCACAAGAAATACCCACCTCCATGCAGGAATCCGCTATGATTATTCATAGCGGATTTTTTGTTTGTTTTGGTATAAAACTAAGGGGGACAGGAAGGATCCGTGGAAGCTTTGGAGTCAAATAAGACATTTAGCTTCAAATGAGTTAAAATGAGGGAAAGAAAGAGAAGTCGAAGAAAAGGATGTGACGCAAGGTGGCACAAAAGATTCTAGTAGTAGACGATGAGAAACCGATTGCAGATATATTGAAGTTCAATTTAGAAAAGGAAGGATATGAGGTAGTGTGCGCTCATGATGGGGATGAAGCCATCGCCAAAGCGGACGAAGAGCAGCCGGAGCTGATCCTGCTTGATATCATGCTTCCGAACAAAGACGGAAATGAAGTGTGCAGAGAAGTAAGGAAGCGTCACAATATGCCGATCATCATGCTGACGGCGAAGGATGCAGAAATCGACAAAGTCCTTGGCCTTGAAATGGGTGCGGATGATTACGTGACGAAACCGTTCAGCAACCGGGAATTGATCGCCCGTGTCAAAGCGAATCTCCGCCGTCATCAGCAGGAGCCGGAAGACAGCTCCCAGCAGACGAAGGATATTACGATCGGCCGTTTGTCGATTCATCCTGATGCATACACAGTGACGCGTGACGGCAATTATATCGAGCTTACCCATCGTGAATTCGAACTGCTTCATTATCTGGCCCGCCATATCGGACAGGTCATGACGAGGGAGCATCTGTTGGAAACGGTTTGGGGTTACGACTATTATGGTGACGTCCGGACCGTCGATGTTACGGTACGCCGTCTTCGTGAGAAAATCGAAGAGAATCCAAGTAATCCGATTTGGATCGTCACCCGCCGCGGAGTAGGGTACTATTTGAGAAACCCGGAGCAGGAGTAACGTCTGATGAAGAAAGTCGGCTTTTTTCAGTCGGTTCGGCTGAAATTGATTCTAGTCTACATTTTATTACTTTTACTAGGCATCCAAGTAATTGGGGCCTATTTTGTTAAGCGCTTGGAAGATCAGTTGACGAACAACTTCGAGAGTTCCGTAGAATCGCAGCTGAACTCTCTTACCTTCAGCCTGCAGAATGCCTTCAGCGTCGAGCGTGATGAGGATACGCCATCGCTCGCCTCCGATGTCAACAGTCTGCTCTATTCCCTGGATGATGAGAACATAAGGAAGCTGTGGGTCGTCGACAACAGCCCGAATGTCATCGCCGCCTTCGGTTCGGAAGATGGAATCATCGGCAAAAAGGTGACGGATACGAGAATTACGAAAGTGTTTATTCTGGGAGAGGCGACCGAGCCGAGGAATGTAAGGGACAGCGAGACGAACGAACGGCTCTA
This sequence comes from Bacillus sp. SB49, assembly GCF_000469135.2. Classification (NCBI taxonomy): domain Bacteria; kingdom Bacillati; phylum Bacillota; class Bacilli; order Caryophanales; family Bacillaceae; genus Bacillus; species Bacillus sp. SB49. Next base: position 3,754,796 of record NZ_CP048117.1, on the reverse strand, counting down.
TGTCGGTTCGAGACCGATTACGAACGAAGCGGGGAATGAGATCGTCGGCGTCCTCCACTACGAGGTATCGACGAACGAGATTTACGAGCAGATGCAGGATATCAACAGCATCTTCGCCAAAGGGACGGTCTTGGCGATCGCCGTTACCGCTTTGCTCGGGATTTTGGTCGCCCGCGCGATTACGAGACCGCTGACGGAAATGGAAGAACAGGCGCAGATCATGGCGACTGGTGACTTTTCGCAGAAGGTCGACGTCAAAGGAAACGATGAAATCGGCCAGCTCGGTCATACGTTCAATGAGCTGAACGATAAACTGAAGCTCTCCCAGGCGACGACGGAAGGAGAGCGGAGAAAGCTGAGTTCGGTCCTTTCCAACATGTCGGATGGTGTCATCGCGACAGACCGGCTTGGTGCAATCATCCTTATGAACGCTCCCGCTTCGAAGCTGATCGGCCGTTCGTTCGAGGACGTTCAGGGACAGTCGCTGATCGATGTGCTTGATTTGAACGATCAGATTGAAGAGATGTCCGAAGTGGAGGAGCAGGGTTCGATGATCATCGATTTGAGCGATGAACAGCAGCAGCTGCTCTTGAAGGCGAACTTCTCTGTCGTCGAGGATGAGAACGACGAAATGGATGGATTCATCACCGTGATCAGTGACGTCACCGAGCAGGAGAAGGTCGAGCAGGAGCGCCGGGAGTTCGTCTCGAACGTATCCCATGAGCTGCGGACGCCGCTTACGACGATGCGCAGCTATATCGAGGCGTTGAATGATGGTGCCTGGCAGGATCCGGAGATCGCTCCGCGCTTCCTTGACGTCACACAGAATGAAACCGACCGGATGATCCGTCTCGTCAACGACCTTTTGCAGCTGACGAAAATGGATCATAAAGAAACGCCGCTGATGAAAGAGCGTGTCGAATTCGGCGGCTTCTTCCACCATGTCATCGATCGGTTCGAGATGAACAAAGATGAGAAAATGACGTTCGTCCGCAACCTATCGGGTAAAGACATGTATGTATGGATCGACAAAGATAAGATTACCCAGGTGCTGGATAACGTCATATCCAATGCCATTAAATATTCACCGGAAGGCGGGACGATCCGCTTCGATGCCCATGCGACAAGGAAACAGCTGCGCGTGAGCATCAAAGATGAAGGGATCGGGATGCCGCCGGATACGGTCGATAAGATTTTCGATCGTTTCTACCGGGTCGACAAATCCCGTGCCCGGGAAATGGGCGGGACCGGACTCGGGCTCGCTATTGCCCGGGAAATGATTGAAGCCCACCACGGGAAGATCTGGGCGGAAAGTAAAGAAGGAAAAGGGACGACCGTCCACTTTACGCTGCCGCTCATTCAGAAGCGGAGGGGACAATCGTGAAGAGAGAAACGATGAAGACCGTCGTTTTGATTATATTGATCGCTTTCAGTCTCGTGCTGACCGTTGCGCTATGGAACTATCAGCCGGTGGCGGAAAGTGACGACAGTGAAAATACGCTTATCGACGATACGACACTGGACAATCTCGGTCAGGAACGGACATTATCGGAACTGATCGAACCGGAAAAGGTCGTCTTCCATGATCAGGGGAACTTCTATGCCTACAAAGAGGAGCTGGAACGCTCGTCCTTTTATAAAGATATGCAGGAGTGGACGCTCAACAACTTGAACGTCAATCCGAAGGAAATATCGGCAGACCAGCAGAAGGATGCGGTGGAGGTTATTTTCCCTGCCCAGGTACCGGTCAAAGTGATCGGGGACCTTTTCCAAGTGGACAAAGAGCAGATCGAGAACGTCCGGCAGAAATTCGACCGTGTCTTTTTGACCGCTCCTCAAGGGGAAAAGGCACCCAGTTATCAAGTGTGGTTCGTCAATACGGAAGAACAAGCTCCTGTGCTCCGGGCTACAATCAACTCCGCTGATGGTGACCGTGCTTTTCGTGAGCTGGAAGACGAGCAGAAGCTGAACAAGCAGCTCCGTCTCTCCGATGCTTTCCCTAATGCGGATACTTCGGCGTATGACCATATTTATATCCCGGAGAAGCGTAAGAACATCGAAGAATATGTGCTTCAAACCGATCCTGTACCGATCGCTACACTGAGGAATGCATTGTTTCCGTCGACTTCCCTTGTATCCAGGTACAAAACAAGCAGCGGGGAACCGAGATTCCGGGCTTCCGAAGGGCGTCGCCTTGATGTATTGGACGGCGACCGGCGGATGGAATATCTCTACATGATTCCGAACTCGGTCAATTCCGGCAACTTGGACGGCTATGAGCTGCTGCGACGCAGCATTACGGACGTCAACGGCCACCTTGGCTGGACGAACCAGTTCCAGCTCGTCTCCAATTCTTCCGATATGGTCCAGTACCGGATGAAATACAATGATATTCCAGTCATGGAAGGGCAGGGGACCTATCAGCTGGCGACGATCGCCCTATCGTATGAGCAGGACGAGATCCAGCGCTACATCCGTCCACTTGTTAAATTCAAGACGATTTCGGAAACGATCGGAGCGCTGGAATCCGGAGAAGAAGTCGTTCGTTATCTGCAGAACAATAACATCGACTACGCTTCCATTCAGGATATCCGGATCAGCTACACGCTGGAGGAACAGACGAACAGGCTTGCTTATAATCTGATTCCGGAATGGTATATCCAGACGTCTTCCGGATGGCAGCCGTTATTTGAAAGGAACCAAGGTCAGAATGAAGAGATTTCTTAAGCAGGGAGGCGGAGAAGATGCAGTGGGGTCAAATTAAATTGTTATTCATTCTCAGCTTCCTTGTGCTGGACATCTTCTTGTTCACCCAGTTCCTTGATAAACAGGAAGAAACCGAGCTGAGTCAAATATCAACAGAATCCGAAAACGCGGAAGAAGAGCTTGCTTCAAACGATATCACCTTTGCCGACGATGTACTTGCGGAGGAGGTGCCTAACGTAGAAGGGCTGCAATCGCGGATTAATGACGAACTGTTGGAGGAGATCGACTCGCAGGTGGAGGAGGTCGATAAAGATGAACAGTCGGTCGAGGTGGAAGATAACGTCGTCCGCGGCACCTTCAATGAACCGATCGAAGTGACGAAGGATGATATTCAAAATAAAGTGAATGAACACATTCCCTTCGGGTCCCAGTATTCGTTCTGGGGTTGGAATGAGGAGCAGGGGGTCGCCCTGTTCTTCCAGAAGGCGAATGACAGGACCGTCTATTTCAATGAGGGTGGCTACCTGCTTGTCGACGTCTCGGGAGGAGACATGAACGGCTATGTCGCAGCCATGCTTTCGTTCGGGGAACCGGAAGCCGGAGAGGCGAGTCAGGGCGGCGACGTTATCGGACCGGTCAACGCTGTCAAGAAGTTGTATGATGCCGGTGAAATCAGCTCTGGTGATGAAATTACAGCGATGAGTATCGGTTACCACAGCAGCTTCAATCTCGAGCCCGGCGAAGACTATGGCCCGCAGATGTTTGCACCGACGTGGAAAGTGACGGTCAATGAAGAAGACAACAAGTTCTTATATGCGTATTCCGGTACGATCATCGACATATCGGAGTCGGATTTCATCGAAGGGGTCCTGTCGAGATATGATCTCAACGAAAGCCCTTCAGAAGAATCAGATGGACAGGGAGATTAAGGAGAAACGAATTAAATGGAGTGTATCGAATGACATTACGTTTTAGTGTACTTGCTTCGGGCAGTACGGGGAACGCGTTTTTTATTGAATCAGGGGAAGAGCGGATTCTGGTGGATGCCGGGCTGAGCGGTAAGAAGATAGAGGGTTTGTTCGATCAGGTCGGCGTCGATCCGAGTACGCTTTCGAGAATCCTCGTCACCCATGAGCACAGTGATCACATCAAGGGTCTCGGAATTATGGCACGGCGCTACAACCTGCCTGTGTATGCGAATGAAAAAACGTGGAAGGCGATGGAAGGCCATATCGGCAAGCTGTCGGTCGACCAGAAATTCGAGTTCAAGATGGAAGAGACGCAGACGTTCGGCGGCTTGGATGTCGAATCGTTCTCCGTATCCCATGATGCGGCCGACCCGATGTTTTACACCTTTCATCAGGACGGCAGAAAAGTGGCGCTCGTCACCGACCTCGGCTATGTATCCGAACGGATCAAGAAGACGGTAGAAGGTGCGGATGCCTATATTTTCGAATCGAATCATGACGTCAGCATGCTGCGGATGGGGCGCTATCCATGGAACGTCAAACGGAGGATCCTCGGGGATTCCGGCCACGTTTCGAACGAAGACTGTGCGCTTGCGTTGACGGATATCATCACAGATAAGACGAAGCGGATCTACCTGGCACACCTCAGTCTCGACAACAACATGAAGGACCTGGCACGTATGTCTGTGAAGAACGTATTGGAAGAGCGGGGATTCGAGCTTGGATCGAGAATTCAACTCCATGACACCGACCCTGAACAGGCGACTCCTATCTTTGAGGTTTAAATGGTTTGAAGTTGCGAAGAATAAGGTAACAATACTTTACAAACCCATGAGGAAAGGCCAGGTGAAGAGGTTTGGGCTATTATGATGATCATTCCCAGTCCGGGCGTGAGAAGAAGCAGCGCAGGCGCTGGGTCATGCCGACGGTCGTCGGCGGCATCCTTGGCGCGGTACTGGTCCTGCTGGCGCTGCCCGCGCTCGTTCAGACGGACTTATTGCCATATGACATCACTATTCCGGAAGATGAAAGCGGACTGGTTAACGACGACCAGGAACTGACCGGGGATACGCAGAAGAATGTCGAACTGGATGTGACGACCCAGATCACCGATATCGTCGGTAAAGTGACACCGTCGGTCGTCGGCGTTGTCAATCTGCAGTCGCAGGAGAACTTCTGGCAGCAGGAAGGCGGCCAACAGGAGGCCGGCGTCGGTTCCGGAGTCATTTATAAGAAAGCGGATGGAACGGCCTATGTCGTGACGAATAACCACGTCATCGAAGGGGCGAATGAAATCGAAGTCGTCTTATCCGATGACACCCGCATCCAGGCAGAGCTGGTCGGAAGTGATATATTCACAGACCTGGCTGTGCTGGAAATGCCGGGAGACCAAGTGGAGCATGTAGCGGAAATCGGGAGCTCGGATGCGCTGAAAGTCGGCGAACCGGCCATTGCCATTGGTAACCCGCTCGGACTCAGCTTCGCAGGATCCGTCACTCAGGGAATCATCAGTGGGAAAGAACGAGCCATTCCGCAGGATTTCGATGGAGACGGCCTGGATGACTGGCAGTCGGAAGTTATTCAGACCGATGCTGCCATTAACCCGGGGAACAGCGGAGGCGCCCTGATCAACATCGACGGTCAGCTGATCGGCATCAACTCCATGAAGATTGCGGAATCCGCTGTGGAAGGAATCGGCTTTGCCATTCCGATCGATGCGGCGAAACCGATCATCGATGAGTTGGAAGAGTTCGGACAGGTGAACCGCCCGTATATCGGTGTGGAGGCTTATGGATTGAATGAAGTACCGACATCCGAATGGAGAGGCACGTTGAATCTTCCGGAGGATGTAGAAGGCGGCCTTTATATCCGCAGCATCCGTCAAATGTCTCCAGCTGCCAAAGCAGGCTTGGAGCCGCTTGATGTCATCACGGAATTGGACGGCAATGGAGTCGAGAATATCATCGACCTCCGGAAATACCTCTATGATGAGAAGGATCCGGGAGAAGAGTTGGAAGTCACGTACTATCGTGATGGAGAAAAGAATACGACAACCGTGACCTTAGGATCACAAGAGTAAAGTACCCACAATCGGGTGCTTTTCTTTTGTCATCATTCGATAATTTTCGCTTTTATTCCACAGAAACTTATCCACACCCTGTGAATACTTCTCTGGATAAGTCATATATATGGTATAAGAATCTATGTTCGCCACCATATAGCTGAGTCGCTTGTGAATATGTGGATAAAATCTGTGTATAACCTGTTTATAGTGTGGGGTTACCTGTGAATATCAGAAAATTAACAAGTTTTGTGCATAAGTCTGTGGACAAATGTGGGTAACTATTTCCGTTAGCGGAATTTTTCCACATGTGAATAATAAATTGGCTTTTTCTTTCTTGAAAAAGGAGTGGAAATTCACGGACAGATCCGCTGGATTTTGTCTAAAAGTAACGTCCCCCGATAGTAGGCCGAAAAAAACCGGACGCTCCCGCCTCTCTATGGAGAGGACGGACAAGCATCCGGTTTTTTCGTTTTATCCGATTGTTTTGTCTTCTTTCCACGTCTTCTTGATCAGCTTCGTCAATGCCAGGACGGCGATCAAGTTGGGCAGGACCATCAGAGCGTTGAAGGTGTCGGCCATTTCCCAGACGAAATCGACTTGCACAAGCGCACCGAGGACGATGCAGACAAGGACGATGGCGCGGTAGACGGGAACCCTTTTCTCCCCGAACAGGAACTTGACGTTGACTTCTCCGAAGTATGCCCAGCCGAGGATCGTCGTGAAGGCGAAGAACAGCAGGCAGACGGCGATGAACGGGACGCCGAATTCGCCTAAGCCGCGGGCGAAGCCTTCCTGAGTGATGGCGCTGCTTGCGAGACCGGAATGATGGGCATCGGTGACGAGGATGACCATCGCCGTCATCGTACAGATGATGGCTGTGTCGATGAACACACCGACCATTGCGACAAGTCCCTGCTGCGACGGCTTCTTCACATTCGCGACTGCGTGTGCGTGCGGGGTCGAACCCATTCCGGCTTCGTTGGAGAACAAGCCGCGGGCAAGGCCGTAACGAATCGCTTCTTTGATCGTTGCACCGAGAACACCGCCGCCCGCTGCTTCCGGACTGATGGCCGATTCAACGATCAGGGCGATCGTCGGCAGGACATGATCCCAATATTGGATGAGAATGACGAGACTTCCGATGATGTACAAGAGAGCCATGACGGGAACGACGTTACCTGCGAAGCTTGAGATTCGGTTGATGCCGCCGAACAGGATCAAGCCGATCAACACGGCGATGACGACGCCGATGATCAGGTTGACGAATGGCGATGTGGTCCCTGTCGCCTCGTTCATCGCTGTCGTAATGGCGTTCGACTGGACCATATTGCCGACGAATCCGAGAGCGATGATGATCGCGACCGCGAAAAAGCCGGCCAGCCACTTGCTTCCGAGTCCGTCGCGGATGTAGTAGGCAGGGCCGCCGTGCACCTGATCGCCCTTCTTCACTTTATAGAGTTGAGCGAGTACGGCCTCTGCGAAAATCGTGGCCATCCCGAAGAATGAGCTGATCCACATCCAAAAGATCGCTCCCGGACCGCCGGCTGCGATGGCTGTCGCTACACCGGCGAGGTTACCGGTTCCGACCTGGGCGGAGATGGATGTCGCGAGGGCTTTGAATGAATGGATACCTTCCTGCTTCTCCTTCTTGAACAGGGGAGCGAACGTCTGCTTGAACCCCTCTCCGAGATACCGGACCTGGATGAAGCGAAGCTGGAGCGTGAGCCATACGCCGGTGCCAAGAAGGAAAATGAGCATGACCGGGCCCCATAAGAAACTATTTATATGAATGAATACGTCTGTTAATCGTTCCAATTTTCTGTCCCTTCCTTTTCTAATGTACGAGTATAGGGACGAGTATCGCACGTGAAAACGTTTTTCAGCAAGGATTATTTCCCGGAAATCGAACGTTGGCGGGAATTTGGAAGGGAATTCGGCAGGTTTTATGAAGAAAATGGAGGAGATGGGATAGAGAAGAAAAAAAGAAACCCGTTACGGGTTTCTTTTTGGGAGTTCTAAAAGAAGAGACGGACCTTTACAGCAAGCCATCACAGCCCTGTTTGATCGACACCATATTCTGCTTGTTCCGGAGTGAATCCGTCGAACTCCAGTTGATCGACCAATTCACTTCTTGAAAAGGACATGACGTCCAGGTATTCCTGTGCTTTCTTGCCGGCCTGTTCGTTCCAGTCGACATCCAAGCTCTCGACAGCCAGGGTCGCTTCCTCATTGGAGAACCCCTCGAACTCTAATTGTTCGATCAACCCGCTCTTCGAAAAGGCCAATATGTTGATGTATTCCACGGCTTTTCCGTCCGCGTTTTCTTGGGAAACAGAGGCGTCTTCTGCTGCTGCTTCCTCCACAGGTGCTTCTTCCTGAGCAGCTTCTTCCGTCGGCTCCGTCTCGCTTGTAAGAGGTTCTTCCAAAGCAAAATCTTCCGTGTCTGTGATCAAAGACGCATCCCCTACACCAGCTGCAATTCCTCCGGCAACTGCAACAGCCATCCACAAAATCCACCAGTCCTTGTAAATGTTCATGGTTCCCCTCCAAATTATTCCTTTGTCATTTCAAGAACTATATTACCATTAAAAGGGGAAAAAGGTGTACAACGACCTATCGAATGTGTTTTTCTTTATAGGATCTACGGACCGGATCGAAGCGAGGGGGAAGAGATAGACTTGCGGAAAGGGCTGACGGTGAACGCTCCGGAAAATTATTTCTTCCTATTAAAGGCTTTATCCTTAATCTTTTTGAACGTCTCGGACGATGTATCGACGGTCTTATCGAATGCTTCCGTCCCTTTCTCCGACGCTTTCTTGATGATGTTGCCGGAGGAATCAAGGGTCTTGCCGATCAGGCCGCCTTCCCCGGTAATCGATTTAATGATTTTTCCCGAGGTGTCGACGGTGTTTTGGACGACGTGGTTGGCTTCCTTGGACACGCTTTTGAAGAAGCCGTCTTTTCCTTCCGGGCCTTGTTCCTTATCCTTAGAGTTGTTGTTCGGACTCATCTGATCATCTCCTCTTTGGAATGGATGGTACCGTCTATATGTATGTGCAGGACCGGGCATTATGAGTGAAAAGAGGACCGGCGACAGGAATTCTGCCCGTCTATGTAGTATGGATAGGGATAGCACAGAAGTTCTAAGCGTACCGGGGAACTCGTACAATGAGACGAGTCTTACTTTCCAATGGAGGTGGAGAAGTGAAAAAAAAGTTTCTCACTTGGACCCTTATTCTATATGCCGTTTACGGCATCTTCCTGGCTCTTTATTTCTTTCAGTGGAGCGACATCGGCGTCCCTGCCGCCTATGAGGGGACCGCGGCGGATCCGAAAACGTTCATGAGCGATCGGGAGCTCATGCTCAGTCAGGAATACTCGCGTTATCAGAATTTCCTTTCCTTTCTGGCCGAGCCGCTGGAGTGGATCATCTACCTCGGCGTGATGATTTTCGGTGTTTCGAAGGCCTTCAAGGAATTCGGCAGCAAGGTCTCGCGGTTCACGATCATCCGTGTGCCGTTGTTCGTACTGCTGCTTTTGACGTTGACGACGATCCTGACGTTCCCGTTCGACTACGCCAGACGCCGGCTTTCCGTCGAATACGGCATCTCGACACAGTCGTTCTCGAGCTGGATGCGGGATGAACTGATCGGTTTCTGGATCGGCTATCTCATCATGGCGCTCCTGATCACCGTCCTCTATTTCCTGATGAAAAAGTTCGAACGGCGCTGGTGGCTGATCGCCTGGTTCTTGATGATTCCGTTTCTTTTCTTCATGATGTACCTGCAGCCGGTCGTGATCGATCCGTTATATAACGATTTCAGCGAGCTGCAGAATAAGCAGCTCGAGGAAAAGATCCTCACCCTTGCCGATAATGCCGGCGTACCGGCGGAGCGGGTGTATGAAGTGAACATGTCGGAGAAGACGAACAGCATGAATGCCTACGTGAACGGCATCGGCTCCAACCTGCGGATCGTCCTGTGGGACACGACGTTGAACCGGTTGAAGGAGAACGAAGTGCTGTTCATCATGGCCCATGAAATCGGTCACTATGTGATGAACCACCTGTATTGGAATTTGGCGGGGGTCATCGTCTCCACCTTCTTCGGACTTTTGTTCACGTACCATTTAATGAAGACAGCCGTCCGCAAATGGGGCAGGAAGCTCGGCTTCGATAGAGTCTCCGACATCTCGAGCCTGCCGATGTTCTATCTGCTTCTGACGCTGCTTTCGTTCCTAGCCAATCCGATCGAGCTCGCTATTTCAAGAAATGCGGAGACGGATGCGGACCGCTATGCGATCGAAATGACCGAGGATACCGAGGCGGCGATCGGTTCGTTCCAGGAACTCACCGTCAACGGACTCAGCGACGTCGACCCGCCGGCGCTCGTGAAGTACCTGCGCTACGGCCACCCGACGATGATGGAACGGATCCATATGTTGGAGACATACGGCAAGGATGTGGAGAAAACGGAATGACGGGAAGGGACGCCCTGCACAAGGGTGTCCTTTTTTGAGCTGGTTCCATTTCTGAACATTTGGTAAAATTGGAAATGACGGTTATTGGAAACGCTATCAAAAACGGAGGCGGAGCAGATGCTTTCATTGGAAAACCAACGGAACCACGTATTGGAGACACTGTTCGGAAATGTCGAGCACTGTATCGTCGTTGTCGATAAGGAAGGACTCATCTCTTATATGAACGAAAGCTACTGCCGGTTTCTCGCGGTCGATCAAGCGAAGGTCGGCGGCCGGCATGTGACGGAAGTGATCGAGAACACGCGGATGCACATCGTCGTCGAGACCGGCGAGGAGGAGATGGCGGACCTTCAGCAGATCCGCGGCGACTACATGATCGCCCACCGGATTCCGCTTTATGAAAACGGCGAGATCATCGGTGCGCTCGGCATGGTGCTTTTCCGTGATACGGATGAGTGGAAGATCATGAATTCCCATATCAAGGACCTTCTTTTGGAATTGGAGACATACCGGAGTCAGATGCAGCAGCTGAACGGGGCGAAATACTCGCTGCACGATATCATCAGCCAGTCGCCCGGGATGCTTGCGCTGAAGGAGAAGATCCGCAAGACCGCCCACAGCGACATCTCCATTCTCCTGCGCGGCGAGAGCGGAACGGGCAAGGAGCTGTTCGCCCACAGCATCCATCACTTGAGCGAACGCAGCCATCAGCCGTTCATCAAAGTGAACTGTGCCGCCATTCCGGAGCATCTGATCGAAGCGGAGCTGTTCGGCTATCAGGAGGGTGCCTTCACGGGGGCGAAAAAGGGCGGCAAGCCGGGCAAATTCCAGCTCGCGAACGGCGGGACGCTTTTTCTTGATGAGATCGGGGACATGCCGATGCACGCCCAGGTGAAAATCCTCCGCGTGCTTCAGGAAGGGGAGGTCGAAGCGGTCGGTGCCGTCCATCCGCAGGACATCGACGTCCGGATCATCGCTGCGACCAACCAGTCGCTCGAGGAGATGATCAAGAACCAGACGTTCCGGGAAGATCTCTATTACCGGATCAACGTCGTCCAGATCGATATCCCGCCGCTCCGGGCCAGAGGCGATGACCAGCGCGTCCTTGCGAAATACCTGCTGCAAAAAATCACCGCCCGGACAGGGAAGCGTATCCGGGAGTTCGATGAAGCGGTCGAAGCCTTATTCACGTCCTACCCTTGGCCCGGGAACGTCCGCGAACTCGAAAACGTCATCGAGTCCGCCGTCCACATGGCCGACGGGGAGAAAATTACGCTGATCGATCTTCCTTCCCATCTCACCAGCATGCAGGAAGGGCTCGACGGGGAGCAGTCGCTCAAGGACGTCGTCGAGCATGCGGAGAAGCAAGCCATCGCCCGCGCACTGGACGCCTGCGGCGGTGACAAGACGAAAGCCGCCGCGAGACTCCGGATCGGCAAATCAAGCTTCTATGACAAAGTGAAAAAATACGGCCTCTGATGCCTTCCACGATTCCGGAAACTGTTCCGGAATGATGGAAGGCTTCTTTTTTGCCCTCTTTGTAAGGGTTTTCATGAATATCTATTCATCTATTCCGGTATTCTGGAAAAAGGAATCTGTCGAACGGCGCAGACCCGGCGGTTCGGAAGTTGGCATGGAACTTGCATGTATAAGGGTGAAGGGAGTGGAAAACACATGAAACAAATTTATTCATCTTATCAAGAAGCGGTCAAAGACATAAAAGACCATGCCACGATCATGGTCGGAGGGTTCGGGCTCGTCGGTATTCCGGAGAACTTGATCCTCGCCCTCGTCGAATCGAACGTGAAACACCTCACCGTCATCTCGAACAACTGCGGGGTCGACGATTGGGGGCTCGGACTTCTGCTTAAAAATAAACAAATCGATAAAATGATCGGCTCCTACGTCGGGGAGAACAAGGAATTCGAACGCCAGGTGCTCGCAGGGGAGCTCGAGGTCGAGCTGACGCCGCAGGGGACGCTCGCAGAACGAATCCGTGCAGGCGGCGCGGGTATTCCGGCCTTCTACACACCGGCGGGCGTCGGAACGCCGATTGCGGAAGGCAGGGAAGTGCGGACGTTTGGCGACAAGGAGTACCTCATGCAGACAGGGCTCACCGCCGATTTCAGCCTCGTGCGTGCCTGGAAGGGCGACCGCTACGGCAACCTCGTCTATAACAAGACGGCGCGTAATTTCAACCCGATGATGGCGACAGCAGGAGCCGTCACGATCGCCGAAGTCGAAACGCTCGTCGAACCGGGGGAACTCGATGCCGATCGTATCCATACGCCGGGCATTTACGTCCAAGGATTGATCGAAGGCGCACAGGAGAAGCGGATCGAACGCCGTACCGTCACACAGGCATAATACGAAGGAGGAGAAACAATGGCTGTACAACTCGATAAGAAGCAAGTGAGAGAAATGATCGCAAGACGTGCCGAACAGGAAATTGAAAGCGGTTACTATGTCAATTTAGGGATCGGGATGCCGACGATGGTCGCGAACTACATCCAGGAAGACAAAGAAGTCGTCCTCCAGTCGGAGAACGGACTGCTCGGAATCGGCCGCTTCCCGACCGAAGATGAAGTCGACCCGGATCTGATCAATGCAGGTAAGGAGACGGTCACTGCATCCGTCGGTGCTTCCTACTGCAGCAGCGCCGAATCGTTCGCGATGATCCGCGGCGAGCATTTGGACTTGGCGATCCTCGGCGGCATGGAAGTCGCAGAGAACGGCGACCTCGCCAACTGGATGATCCCGGGGAAAATGATCAAAGGCATGGGCGGCGCGATGGATATCGTCCACGGCTCGAAGAAGGTCGTCATCATCATGGATCACGTCAATAAACATGGCGATCCGAAAATCCTGAAGTCCTGCAGCCTGCCCCTGACCGGTAAAGGCGTCGTCGACCGGATCATCACCGAACGTGCCGTCATGGACGTGACGGAAGAAGGGCTGAAGCTCGTCGAAATCGCCGAAGGCTGGAGCGTCGAAGAAATCGAGGCATCGACAGAAGCAGCACTCATCATCAGCGATGAGCTCGTAAAAATGACTACGTAACCCGGTAGAGGAGGAACCCCCATGGTCAACAATAAAATTGTTTTCATCACAGGAGCAGCAAGCGGAATCGGCTACCAGCTCGGTGCCGCCTTCGCAAGACAAGGAGCGAAGGTCGCCCTCAGCGACATCAACAAGGAGAAGGTCGAACAAGCGGCCGCAGGCTTGAAGGAGGAGGGACTGGAGGCGATCGGACTCGTCTGTGACGTCACGAAGGAAGAGCAGATCAAGGCAGCTGTCGATCAGACGGTCGACACATACGGCCGACTCGACGTCCTCATCAACAATGCGGGACTCCAGCACGTGGCGTCCATCGAAGATTTTCCGACGGAGAAGTTCGAGCTGATCACGAAGATCATGCTTGTCGCGCCGTTCATGGCGACGAAGCACGTCTTCCCGATCATGAAAAAGCAGGGCTTCGGCCGTATTCTCAACATGTCCTCGATCAACGGCCTGATCGGATTCGCCGGAAAATCCGCTTACAACAGCGCGAAGCACGGCGTCATCGGCCTGACCAAAGTGACGGCGCTCGAGGGGGCAGAGCACGGCATCACCGTTAACGCCATCTGCCCGGGCTATGTCGATACGCCGCTCGTCCGCAACCAGCTGGAAGATCTCGCCGCCAACCGCGGCATCGAGCTTGAAAAGGTCTTGGAAGAAGTCATTTACCCGCTCGTTCCACAGAAGCGTCTGCTTGAAGTCGAGGAGATCGCCGATTACGCGCTGTTCCTCGCAAGCGACCAGGCAAAAGGAATCACAGGCCAGGCTACCGTCATCGACGGCGGCTACACGACCCAATAAACGAAAGGAGAAGATCCTATGAAATCTGTTTATATCATCGAAGGAGCACGTACCCCGTTCGGGACATTCGGAGGTGCGCTGAAAGACGTCGATCCGACGACCCTCGGCGTCACAGCCGGTAAGGAAGCATTGAAACGGAGCGGCATCCGGGCGGAGGACATTGATTTCAGCGTCATCGGCAACGTCATCCACTCCTCCCAGAACGCCCCGTATTTAGCGAGACACATCGCCTTGAAAACAGGCATCCCGACGACGAGTCCGGCACTCGCCGTCAATCGACTGTGCGGCTCCGGCCTCCAGTCCGTCATCTCCGCTGCCCAGTCGATCCAGCTCGGTGAAGGCGACACCGCACTCGCAGGCGGCGTCGACAGCATGAGCCTCGCCCCCTATGCCTTAAGGGGAAGCCGGTTCGGGACGAAGCTGTCCGCACCGAAGGTCGACGATACGCTCTGGGCCGCGCTGACCGATGAGTACATAGGTGCCGGTATGGGCATGACCGGGGAGAACCTTGCCGATAAATATGAAATCAGCCGCGAAGCCCAGGACGAATACGCCGTCCGCAGCCACCAGCTCGCAGCCGAAGCGCGCCGGAGCGGCAGGTTCGAGGAAGAAATCGCCCCTGTCGAAGTGAAAACGAGAAAAGGCACCGTCACCATAAAAGAAGATGAACATATCCGTGAAGACACCGACGTCGAGAAGCTCAGCCGCCTGAAGCCCGCCTTCAAGAAGGACGGGAGCGTCACCGGCGGCAATGCGAGCGGCATCAACGACGGAGCGGGGGCCGTCATTTTGGCAGGCGAAGACTATGTTTCCAAGAACAGCGTCCAGCCGATCGCGAAGATCCTCTCCTGGTCCGTCGCCGGCGTCGATCCCGAATACATGGGCATCGGACCCGCGCCCGCCATCCGTGATGCCGTCGAAAAAGCCGGTCTGAGCCTTGCCGATATGGACCTGATCGAAGTGAACGAAGCGTTCGCCTCGCAGTATCTCGCGGTCGAAAAAGAACTCGGCCTCGATCGAGACAAAACCAACGTCAACGGCGGCGCCATCGCCCTCGGCCATCCGGTCGGCGCGAGCGGAACCCGCGTCCTGTACACGATGATCAAAGAACTGAAGCGGAGCGGCAAGCGCTACGGCGTCGCTTCCTTGTGCATCGGAGGCGGCCAGGGAATCGCCATGGTCGTCGAAGCCCAATAACAGAAAGAGGAGGAACCCTCGATGCTAGGAATATTTCTCGGACTCGCTGTCCTGATGGCCCTCGCCTATATCGGCTGGTCGATCATCTGGGTAGCCCCGATCGCAGCAGGAGTCGTCGCCATCACCGGCGGCCTCGACCTGCTCGATGCCTATAAAGATACGTACATGGGAGGCTTCGTCGCCTTCGCCAAAGACTGGTTCCCCGTCTTCATGCTCGGAGCCATCTTCGGAAAACTGATGGAGGACACCGGCATGGCCCGTTCCGTCGCCGTCGCCCTTACGAAGCTGATCGGAACGAAACGCGCCATCCTCGGCGTCCTCGTCTCGGCAGCCGTCCTGACCTACGGAGGCGTCAGCCTGTTCGTCGTCGTCTTCGCCGTCTACCCGCTCGCTCTGTCCCTGTTCCGCGAAGCCAACATCAGCAGGAAGCTGATCCCGGCGACCGTCGCCCTCGGTGCCTTCACCTTCACGATGACGGCCCTGCCAGGTTCGCCGCAGATCCAGAACCTGATCCCGATGGAATACTTCCAGACGAGCGCTACCGCCGCACCAGCCATGGGAATCATTGCAGCCATCATCATGGCCGTCGGAGGCTACTTCTACTTAAGGTGGAGGGAGAAGAAGCTCACCCAAAAAGGGGAAGTCTTCACAGAACCACAAGAGAAGAAAGAAACCGAGAAACAGACGAGAATGCCGAACTTCTTCCTGTCGCTCCTGCCGTTACTGACCGTCTTACTTACTTTGAATCTGTTGGACTGGGATATCGTTATCGCCCTTATATCAGGAATCGTACTGATCATGCTCTTGAACATCACGATGTTCAAGAAATTCATTCCGTCCATCAACGGCGGCGCATCCGGCTCCGTCATCGCCATCATCAACACGAGTGCAGCCGTCGGCTTCGGTACCGTCGTCCGTGAAGTACCCGGCTTCCAGAGCCTCACCCAGGCCCTGATGAGCATCAAAGGCAATCCGCTCATCTCCGAAGCCATCGCCGTCAACGTCCTCGCAGGCGCCACCGGCTCTGCATCCGGCGGCATGGGCATCGCCCTCGAAGCCCTCGGCTCGAAATATTACGAAATCGCCATGAACACAGGCATCAGCCCGGAAGCGTTCCACCGCGTCGCTTCCCTCTCATCCGGCGGACTCGACGCCCTGCCCCACAACGGCGCCGTGCTCACCCTGTTCGCCATTACGGGCATGACCCACAAAGACAGCTACAAAGACATCTTCGTCGTCGCTGTCCTCATTCCGGTCATCTCCGTCGCCGCCGTCATCCTTTTGAACACGATCGGCATTCTATGAAAACAATCCCCGCAGGCATGCTGCGGGGATTATCAGCTTGTTGAAGAAGTACTTTTCATAAGAAGCGAGCGGGCTCCGGGGAATAGAGCGCTTTCCGTGGGGTGGCCGGTGAGCCTCCTCATCGCTGCGCTGAAATGCCCCCTGAATATTGGACAATATTCAGGGGGCATTTCTATGAATAAATGGAGTAAAGAAGAAAAGTTAAGCATTGTGTGGAGATATCAAAACGAAAACATCAGTATACGAGGACTTTCCGAAGAACTCGACATCGATAATTCTTCGTTACGATATTGGGTCAAATTGTTTGAGTATCATGGGAATGAAGCTTTTCACTTTCCCTATACAAACTACCCTCCTGCCTTTAAACTGAAGGTAATTAACTATATTCAGGAAACAGGAGCCTCCATACGTGAAGCTTCCGCTCTCTTTCACATTCCAGACTTCTCCATGGTTCGCCGATGGATCGTGAAGTGGAAACAGGGCGGCCTGGCGGCCTTGGGTCCTGCACAGGAGGATCAACTACTTATGGCTAAGGACAAATCCAATAAACCGTCTCGTTCTTTCAAATCGATAGAAGAAGAAATCGAATACCTACGCATGGAGAACGCTTATCTAAAAAAATTAAATGCCTTAGTCGAAGAGGAAACCAAGAACCAACCGAAAGGCAAAAAGCCCAAACGGTCTTCGAACTAAGGCACGCCTTCCCTGTATATAAACTCGTCAAGGTAGCTGGTATCCCCCGTAGTACTTACTACTATCACGTGAAGCAGATGGGGAAAACAGATCCTGATCGTGAGCTGAAAGAAAAGATCACGGAAATCTTCCATCAATCTGATAGGAAATACGGGTATCGTCGGGTTCAAAATCAGTTGGAGAATGAAGGTATTCATGTGAATCATAAAAAAGTTTACCGCCTGATGAAAGAGTTAGGCCTTCGATGCCAAGTTCGCATGAAGAAATACCATTCTTATAAAGGGAAAGTCGGTGAAGTAGCCGATAATCTCTTGAATAGGGAATTTACAGCTTCGAAACCGAATCAGAAATGGGTAACGGATATTACGGAGTTTAAATTGTTTGGTGAAAAACTCTATCTTTCTCCCATTCTGGACTTATTTAATGGTGAAATCATTACGTATACGATCGGGTTGCGCCCTACGTACGCCTTGGTAGCGGAAATGTTGGAGAACGGCCTTCAGCGTTTGAACCCGGAAGACGAATTAATGATGCATTCCGACCAGGGATGGCATTATCAAATGCGTCCCTATCGAGAACGTCTTCAAGAGGCAGGCATCACCCAAAGTATGTCTAGAAAAGGGAACTGTCACGATAATGCCGTGATAGAAAACTTCTTCGGCATCATGAAATCAGAGCTTTTATACTACAAAGAATTTGAAAGTATCGAGCACTTCAAAGAGCAACTGGCAGCGTTTATGGATAATTATAATCATCAAAGAATTAAGTCGAAACTCCGCATGAGTCCGATTCAATTTCGTGAGAAATTTAATAAAGCGTCATAAAAACATTGTCCAAGTTCATGGGTTCATTTCATGCTCTTCCGGGGTCTCACCTGTGCCACTATTCCCACAGGAGTCTGCTCCATTCCCCTCCGCCCTAAGCCATACATGTCTTTCTTTTGTTTTTTCTATCATCTATAGTTATCGCTGGTTGATCGGGATGTTTACCCTTTTCGTCCATAGCACAGGGTTTCTCGACATCCATGACAATCCCCGCAGATATGAGCTGCGGGGATTGTTTGTGTGATGCCCCGGACTCTGCCCATACACCTCTCCCCGCAGAATGACGAGGATTCATGATACACTAAAGGCAGAAAAACGAGGAGACGGAGGAACACGAATGAAACTAACGATCGTAACAGTCGGAAAACTGAAAGAAAAATACTTGAAGCAGGGCATCGCCGAATACACGAAACGCCTCGGCCCCTACGCCAAAGTCGACGTCATCGAAGTCCCTGACGAAAAAGCACCCGAAAACCTGAGCGAAGCCCAAATGCTCGAAGTGAAACAGAAGGAAGGCGAACGCATCCTTGCGAAGATCTCCCCGGATACGTACGTCATCACCCTGGAGATCGAAGGTAAACAGCTCACCTCCGAGAAGCTGGCGAAGAAAATGGACGAGCTTGCGACTTACGGGAAAAGCAAAGTGGCCTTCGTGATCGGCGGATCGCTCGGATTGAGTGATGAGGTGCTGGAGCGGAGTGATTTCGGGCTGTCGTTCTCGAATATGACGTTCCCGCACCAGTTGATGCGGTTGATGCTGGTGGAGCAGGTGTATCGGGCGTTTAAGATTAATCGGAATGAACCGTACCATAAATAGAAGTTCAATTTATATAAGAAAGAAGAAGCTGGTTTCCCATACACCAGCTTCTTTTTCATTGAACCGAATATCTAAGCAGACAATAAAACCTTCTTTTCCCCTTCCAACTTGCGATACATAAGCGCAACCAACATCGCAGGCAGGCTGCACGCAAGCATTCCAATGAAAGCGAACCTCGGCTCTATTTCATATAAGAAGCCGCCGAAAACGGTGAATACCGCGGTGCTCCAGCTGAGCGCAAAAGCGGAGTAGATCCCTTGAGCTTTCGGAATATGTGTGTGTGGGATGTTTGCTGTTAAGTACTTCATAAAGGCGTAGTGCCCCATGGCAAAGGAAAAGGCATGCAGGATCTGTGCGAAACAAAAGACTAGGACGTTCGGAAAGGCGAATACGAGTACCCACCGCAGGGAAGATCCAGCCGCGGCCAATGCCAATAAGGTTCCGGGTGAAAAGCGGTTGAAACGCTTATCTGCAATGGAAAAGAAAATGATTTCGGCCAGGACGGCAATGTTGATGATGACTCCAATTAAATAAATGGGGGCATCAATCTCTTGTAAGAAAATATAGCCGTAGTTGTAATAGGTAGCATGGGCGGCTTGAAGCAGGACGACAATAATCAGTACGATTAAAAAATGTTTGGTGCGGAACAGGTCTAAGATGTTCACTCTTTTCGCCTGGTCGGCTTGAGGCTTCCGGGTTAAAATGTCCGGAGCACGTGTGAAGCTGAGAGCTGTAAAGCAGCTGTTGCCAAGCAAGAGCGCCCAGAAAATCACGTCATCGCCGAACATTCCTGTAAATACAGTTAACAGGATTCCTACAGAGACGAACCCGATCGATCCCCATTGGCGGCTTTTTCCGTAGTGTTTCAATTCCTTGCTTTGGACAAGGACACCGGCTACGCTGTCCAGGGCCGGCATTAACGTCGGATAAAAAATATGCAGAAAGACGGTTACTATGAGTAAGCTTGGGAATGAATCAGCTGGTATGTAACAAAGGATTCCCAGCAGCGTGCCGATTGCCGCAATGTTCAACAGTGTTTTATTGCTCACTCGTTCTAATATATACGGGAAAGCGAATAATGTGGAAAGCCCTCTCGCCACTAAGCCGATACTCATGATCAAGCTGGCTTCTGAAACGCTGATTCCTTTCGTCTGGATCATCCAGCCTGCCCAATAGGGTAGAAAAATCCCCCATGTCAGAAAGAAGCTGAAAAAGTGTGTGCTCATCCAACGCTGTGTGTTCATACGCATCCTCCTTATTGATAATCGCATGGTATCATGGGAGTAGATACGAATAATAGGAGATATCTCACATTTTGGAGGCGCAAAGTGGAAATTTACAAAGGTGAAAAGAAGCGAATGTATATAGAGGAGCATTCCATTGCCGATCGGTTTTCTTTTCCGATGGAAGAGTTTCTTGAAGTGAGGGAGTATCAGCGGGATGAATGGATCATCCGGGAAGACAGGCGGCCGGACTTTTTATTTTATATGACAGAAGGAAAAGCGAAGATCTATGTAACGCATCAAAACGGGAAAGTTTCGCTGATCAATTTCATTAATGCGCACGATTATATCGGCGAGATGGAACTGTTGAATGACGTGTACTATACAAAAGGGATCCAGGCCTCCACAAAAACGATTTGTTTTGCCCTGCCGTTTCTGCAGTATCGTACGAAGTTAATGGAAGACGCGAAGTTTCTTCGGGAATTGACGAAGTTCCTGAGTGTCAAAGCGACGTCCATGGCAGCTAAATATTCACAAAGCCTGGCTTTTCCTTTGGAAAACAGGCTGGCGGACTTCATTCTACAGACGGCAGACAAAGGGATATACAAAGAAAAGCACGTGATCGTCTGTGACTATTTAGGCGTTTCCTACCGCCATCTCCTGCATGTTTTGGCACAGTTTTGCGAAAAAGGGTACCTTCAAAAAGAAGGGAGAAACTATCGGATTCTGAACAAGCATGCGTTGGAGGAGCTGGCAGAAGCGATCAAGAATAGATGAAGGAAGACGGGCGGTAACCCCGCCTATCCCAAACTCGTCAATAAAACCATCGTTCCATTCGTGAGGCCGTGAATAAGGACGGCAGGCCAAATGGAGTTGGTACGTTCATAGGCCAAGGCGAAAATGATCCCACTGAAGAAATTCACGGGCATGACATTGTAAGTCGGGATATGGACGATGGTGAAGACGAACGAACTTAGCAGGACGGCAATCCATAACCCATAACGGGTGCGGAACCACCTGTATAAAAACCCGCGGTAAAAGATTTCTTCATAAATCGGTGAGATGATTGCTGCAGAGACGAAGGCAAGGAGGACGGTAAGAAACGTGACGTCCCGCTGGAGCGCCTCGGTCTTATTATTTTCCCACGTATTCCCTATGAAACTGGTGAGTACGACGATGATGACAGCACCGACGAGTAATGTTATGGAATAGATGAAAATCAACTTCCAATCCTTTTTACGGAATGGTTTCACTCCTACTGCGCTCCAAGAGAGATTCTTAGGTCGAAGAGCAATGAAATAGACCCCCGAAATTAACGTGATGGCTAATGTAAGCCCCACTAACGTCCCTGCATATAAATCATCCTCCAGAAAGTCTGAATAGATAGGATGAAGAACGAATTTGATGAATATGATCCCCACAAAAAACTCGATTCCTAATAAAAATAATAATTCCTTCCTGCCCCATGGATCTTTTTCTTTCCAGCTCGTGTCTTGATTGTTCATTCGACTACCCACTTTCTACAGATTGAATAATTCAACCATAGTAGATGACGCTACGTCACCTGCAAGGTTTTTTTAGAAGGGGAGGGTGGGGGTTCTCTTTTTCATGAGGAGTAAATGGTATAATGTGGTGGAATTAGAAGGTTTATTATAATACATAAAGCAACTTACATTTCTACTTTAAGAGAGGGCGGTCTGATGAGTGATCAATGGAACATAGATAACAACAAACTTCAAAAATTATTAACTAAAATAACAAGCGAATATTTGATGGAAAGACAGTCTCCGTTTAAAAGCAATACGTTAGGGAAATTTGTCCGATCAGAAGTCCCAAAGATCGTTAACTCTCTCGGATTTATTGACGAAGAACACTTCGTAGTGAAAGGATCTGTTGGCCAAGGAAATTGGGCGCAGGTACCTTGGATTTCCATTCTTCATAAAAGCATCACGACTAGTACGCAACGTGGATACTATCTAGTTTATTTATTTAGTGAGGATATGAGTAGGGTCTATTTAACTTTTGCTCAAGGTGTTACGGAATCTACTAAAGAACAGCTGAAATATATGAAAGATAATATTAGAGGTGCGATTGAAACGGACCAATATGCTACTTCTTCCATACATAAAGATGACGAGATAAACCTGGGAAGCAGCTCTAAAGCAAAAGATTATGAAGAGTCCACAGCTCTTTACATACCATATGATTCTGCCTCTCTCCCTTCTGAAGATGAATTGCAGCAGGATTTACTATCCATGATAGAAATCTATGAGTATTATGTGAAGGTTCAAAGTGAACGTGTGGTAGAAGATGATAGAGGAGAACAGATAGAGTGGACAGACGAAAAGATAATTGACCATATTCATGCTTACATAAGAGATCAAGGGTTCTTTTATAGGTTGGAAGATGTGAAGAACTTATACTTGTCACTTAAAACAAAGCCGTTCGTCATTTTATCTGGAATATCAGGTACAGGGAAAACGAAAATTATCGAGCTGTTTGCGGAGAGTGTTGGGGCGACGGAGGAGAATAAGCAGTTTACTTTAATTCCAGTTCGGCCTGATTGGAGCGACGGGTCTGATTTATTAGGTTATACCGATATTAAGGGAGATTTTAAGGAGGGACCGTTAACTTCTGTGATTAAAGAAGCTTCCTTGAATAAAGAACTTCCCTATTTCGTTGTGCTAGATGAAATGAACTTGTCCCGTGTGGAATATTACTTTAGTGATTTTCTAAGCGTAATGGAAAGTAGAAAATGGGTAAATGGCGAAGTGGAAACCTTCCCAATTATGAAGGAAGAGGAAGTAGGAGAACGGTTAACTATTCCTTCTAACTTATATATCATCGGGACCGTAAATATGGATGAAACGACCCATCCATTCAGTAAAAAGGTGTTAGATCGTGCCAATACGATTGAGTGTAACGATGTTCATTTGGATAATTTAGCTTTTCTTGATGAGCAGCAAGAGTTCGTAAACCCGATAACATTAACAAATGAACGGTTGAAGTCTAATTACCTTCGCTTAAAGGATGCTTATTCTGCTAATTCAGAAACCATAAATCACGTAACACAAGAGTTAGTTGCATTAAATGAACTCCTTAAGCCTATTCAGGCACATGTCGGTTATCGTGTTCGAGATGAAATTTGTTTTTATACCATTTATAGCCGCTACTTATTGTCGTTGGATGAGGCATTAGATTATCAAATATATCAAAAGATTTTACCAAGATTAACGGCGAGTAATGGTCGGGCTTTTCAAGTATTGAAAGATTTGTTTACTTTCTTCACGAATCATTCTTACGAAGAAGATACCTCTTCCACTCAATTAGATGATATATTAAATGATTCGCGTTTCCCTAGAAGCGGACAAAAGGTGTTTGAGATGATCCAGCGAGGTGATTTAGATGGATTCACATCCTTCTGGAGCAGCTGAGGAAAGAGAGTTAATAGAAATTGAGACGGATTTATTATCTCTATATATAAAGGGGAAGCCTTATCACAGTCGATACGAGAGCTTGAAGCAATATAAAACAATTCAGCCTCACGAATCCATGCATTTCTCAGTAAATGGAGAAGCATCCATTAACTCTGTGAAAATCTTTGATGTAAAAGAAGAGCAATTAACAGAGCGCACGACCGTTCCACCACTTTTCTTTGAAAATGGTGTGTACCAGCTTGTTGTTACACCTAAGAGGGACGTGTCACTAGAGTTTGATCATGAACATCCCGGGCTAAGGAAAGCGGTTAGTAAGGTAGGGAAGCCTCCTTACCAATTGCTAATGGGAAATCTTACGTTTACTAATGAAGTGGGCTATACCACTTTCACTATTCTTTGTGAAGGGAAGAAGCAGTTAGAAATTACGTTAGAGGTGTTTCCATCTAAACTGTCTTATAAAGAAGATTACCTACAGCTAATGGAAGAAGTAAATGAAGAAATTTATAACTTATCCTATCATTTCGTAAAGAGAACCTATTTAGAGGCTACCACTACTCAAACAGTGGACTCTTCCTGGACAGAATTCTATCGCTTACTAATGGGTTATTTTAACCAATTCGTAAGAGCTGTTTCTCATGTTGAACGTCAACCACATCACCAATTAAAAAAGGAACACAGATTAGTGAGAGGTGACCAACTTAAAAGGCAAGATACGGCAGGATTAAAATACCTCCGAAAACGTCCGGATTTGTTTGTGGAGTCTGCCCGTGGCGTGCCTATCTATAATCAAAAGATAATGCCTACAAAAGGGTGGAATGTCCATAAGGAACCTACCTACTATACGTTAGAGAACCGTTTCATTAAATGGATGATGGTCCGGCTTTCCCATCGAATGGATTCATTGAAGCGAAAGCTGGAAGAACGTAGTCCTTTTTCCTACCCACAAAGGAACGAAGATAAAGTAGACCGCATAAAAAAGATGGAAACCTCCATTCAAGCAAGGCTGGATTCCCCTTTTTGGAGAGGTATTAGTAAGCTGGATCGATCTGTTATGTCTCTCGTTTTGCAAATGGCACCTGGATATCGGGATGCTTATCAAACGTATCTCACTTTATCTCGCGGCCTAGTACTACACGGAGAATTAGCAAGGATGTCTGTGAAGGATGTGGCTACGCTTTACGAGTATTGGACGTTCCTTAAGCTCGGACAAATGTTAGCTTCCAAGTACACAATGATAAGCCAGGATATTATCAAAGTAAATCGTGATGGGCTATTCATAACGCTAAATCAGTCCAAAGCAGCGAAAAGAGTTTTCCGCCATCCTCATACGAATGAAACCATCACGTTATATTTTCAGAACCATTCCGGCCGATTGCCGACAGTCAGACAGAAACCCGATTCTATGCTAAGTATAGAAAAGGCTGGGAAAGACCACGTGTACGAATACGTTTTCGATGCAAAATATCGGGTCGACTTTGCTGCAGAGGGAAGTTATTACGGACGAGCGTATGGTAGTCCTGGTCCACTAGAGGAAGATATTAATACGATGCATCGTTATCGCGATGCATTGGTGCAAAGTAAGGATGATACTTATGAGCACAATACCTTCGGAGCGTATGTGTTGTTCCCATGGGGGGATGAGCAGGAGTACGAAAAGCATGCGTTTTATCAGAGTATCCAAAAAGTAAATATAGGTGGGTTCCCTTTTTTACCTCAATCCACGACGTTAGTCGAGCGCTTCTTAGATCGATTAATTGAATGTTCCCCAAAGCAATTGCAAGAAGAAGGGATCTTGCCTAAAGGCACCATCGAAGAATGGAACTCTAGAATAGATGAGCAAGTATTGGTCGTAAAGGTAGAAAGTGAAGAGCACTTAAGAAATATTATTCAAACGGGCTACGTGTTTGTATCAGATGCTTCTTTGTGTAAAGGTTGGAAATCCGCTAGCCAAATCGCCTTGTATAAACCGAAATCCATTTTCAAAGAGGAATGTGGGATTTCCCAATACGCTACATTATTAGAAATGGAAGTAGAGTATAGTCGCAACGGAATTAGTTTCCGCATAGCTTCCTGGAAGAGGCTGAAACATAAAATTAAGCCAGTAGGCTATGGAATTAGTACGTCTACCTTAACCACATTGACTAATTTAAAAACAGCCAAAGAATTGCCGCAGCTTTATATGAAGAATGCTAAAGAAAAACAGCTATGGGAGCTACTTAGGAGGTTCTCTAAAGAGATTCGATTAAGTCTTGACCATAAGGATCTTAGAGAGGCTGGTAAAGTTACCTCCTATTATCCTCTTTCTAAGGAGTTATCTGTAGAGGCGAGTGCGGAGGAGGTTACGGTGAGCTCTGGTGGGGGTAACATTTCTTTCACCTATAATCAATTGATGAGGAACGTAAATGGAGTATTTAAGGAAATAGTAAATTTAATGACGTGAAAATATTATTTAGCTATTTAAATTGCTTATATTAATAATTTTTCCCTCTAAACATTTTGTAACTAAGCTATGTACAAGTAATTTATTTTTAAGCAGAAACAGATCAAGGCATGTAAAAAGTGCTCTTTAGCGCCTTTACGAACAGGCCTTGATTTTTTCTATCACAAACCTTATGAAATAATAATTGGAGAGCATTAAGTAATACGAAAAACCTCAAAGTGAAGCCTTAATGAGATAATAAAAGCAACGATTGCAAAAATAATGGCAACTATATTGGAGTTAAAAACACTTATTCCTAATAAGAAACCCACTAAAGTCCAACATATACTAAAGGTAATTGAAAATATAATGGAAATTGGACGAATCCATCCAAAAAACAGGAGGCCTAAAAATACTAGTAAGCTTGCTCTCCAAGATTGAAAGTACCCCAGCACCATCATTGCGACAAGTAGTGATTCTAAGACTATTAACCCGCCAGCACTTTTTTCACGCTCGTAGCGATTCCTGGCATCTACATATTTGGTTTCGTCAAACAAACCAATGTCCTCCTTCCCTATGTGTAGGTTTAATAGATTTTTTTATAGAAATGAGTTTATCATAATTAAACTATATTTCCAATTAATTACACTAAAATGTTAACAATTATGGGTTATTTTACCTTTAGTAGGGTAAATGGAACCTGGAGAGAGGAGGAAGGGAAGTGGACTGGACCCTTGTCGTCATCGCTTTTATTATCATTTTATTTGGAACATTGGCTCTGATGAGATTCAATAACAAGAAGAAATAGGAGAGTGAATGAATGAAAAAAATGCGTCGGTTCAAGTCGGTATCTTTGGTGATGGTCATGCTCGCCTTGATCTTGTCCAGCTTCTCTTTCTCCACGGTCGTTACGGCTCATTCGGGTGATTTCACTGCCAATATGGAATCCAATGTCAGCCAGAAAGAATTCAACAAAATCAGGAATGATCTGAAGCATACGAAAGCGTATAAGAAGTATAAGGCGAAAACGAAAATCAATGCGGTTTCCAAGCATAACATCGTCATCAATAAGGTGGAGGGGGCAGGCGGGGATTATGCGTACATCGAATTCGTCTTCGATAAGAATCAGTCTGCGAAAAGCGGCAACCTCGTGTATGCGCAGTTCACGTATGACATGAAGAATAAAGAGGTCGTTGCGGATCAGGGATTATTTGCGGAATCGCTCGGGACGGACGGCAGCTTTAATATGAGTGTCCTGTACGGAGTGGGCGATGAGGAAACGGAGCTTTACAACGTGGACGTCGATAAGGACGGGAATCTGACGGATATCGACGGGCTTGCGCTTACGCAGCAGCAGGTGACGACAGACGCGAATAATAAGATCAAGGAGATGCTCGGCAAGCAGGCGGAAGGTAACGACGTACAGAGCTTGGGTTTCTGTGAGTATGCGGTCACGGCTCTCTGCGGTGCGGGCGGGAGTGCCGGGTGCTACGCCCTTGCAGGAGCGCTCGGGATCACGTCTGGTGTCGGTGGAGTAGCGCTTGCGGCAGTCTGCGGGATGATCGGAAGTCTCGGCTGCGCGGCGGCTACGGACGCGATTTGTGGATAGAGGATAAGGAGAGTTCCATAAAAGAGGAAGAGACTAAGAAACATTCATCCATGTTTTCTTAGTCTCTTCCTCTTTCTTTGTTCATCGCTTAAGAACGACGGATTTCTACTTCTTCAAGCGTTCTATCAGTTGTTCTAAGGCTGGATCGCTTAAATAGTTGCTGATCGTGATAATTTCCAATTCCGGGTGAGCTCTTCGCGCGCGTTCCTGTAAATCTTCATGGACCACCATGATATCCGAGTGTTCAGGGACATCTTCGATCCGGTAGTGTTTGACGTCCAGTCCTTCGATTTCATTCTTTTGCAGCCTCTTTCGGAACGTAGTAGCACCCATTGCGCTGCTTCCGGCTCCGGCATCACATGCGAACGAAATTTTCTGGATAGCTTTTTCTTCTTGAGCGGGTTTTGGAGCTTTTTTACCTGCCTGTTTCATCGCTTTGGATTTTTCCATGGATTCAGAGAGGTCGCCTTCTTTACTTTTGTCCAGTTTCAAGATGACGGCAGTGACTAAGAATGTGACGGCCGCTGCTACTAGGACTCCGGCGATGATTCCCAGGAAGCTCCCCTTCGGAGTCAATCCAAGGTAAGAGAAGATAGATCCCGGGCTTGGTCCTGCTACGAGACCTGCATCAAACAAGCTGAATACAGCTATACCGGACATGCCTCCGGCAATCATACCAATGATTGTAAGTGGTTTCATCAATACGTATGGGAAATACAGTTCATGGATTCCCCCGAAAAAGTGAATGATAATGGCGCCTGGAGCCGTTCTTTTCGCCGCCTTTTGACCGAATACAGTGAAGGCGAGTAATAATCCAAGGCCTGGACCAGGGTTGGAAGCTACAGTGAAGTAGATGGACTTACCTGCTTCTGCTGCCGCCTGCATTCCCAGGGGATAATAAATGCCTTGGTCGATCACGTTATTGAGAAACAACACTTTGGCGGGTTCGTTGATGACAGAGAGCAAAGGCAGCAACCCTGTAGCAACCAATGCTTCGATGGCTGCTGTCACCAAATTGTTCGCTGATTCTATGGTCGGTCCGATGACGTAAAAGGATAGAATCATCAGCAGGAAACCGATAATTCCGAGAGAGAAATTATTGATGATCATTTCAAACCCTGCAGGAATTCTGTTTTCAATCATTTGATCGAACTTCTTAATGACCCATCCGCCTAAGGGTCCGATAACCATGGCTCCAAGAAACATCGGGATATCCGATCCGACTATGAGACCGATGGCACCAATGGCACTGATGACCGCTCCCCTTTGCCCGGCGACCATCCGTCCTCCTGTGATGGCTAACAGCAAAGGAAGGAGATACGTGATGGCAGGACCGACAATTTGGGCAAGGTCCTCATTCGGGAACCAACCGGTTGGTATGAATAAAGCGGTCAGCAGTCCCCATGCAATAAAGGCACCGATGTTAGGCAGGACCATATTCGTTAAGAAACCGCCAAATGCTTGTACTCTGGCGCGGGTAGAGGGAGGGTTCAAATCTACAACATTATTCGAAGCCTGTGCTGTATTCGGCATATCCGTCATCCCTTTCTGAATTTTCAATTAGTTCAGGTTAAAAATTTTGAACCTTAGACATGGTTTACTGTTCAACCATCTTCAATACTTCCAAAACTTCCTTCTCGCTGTTGGACTCTTCCAATTTGTTCTTAAGTTCATCTTCGATCAGAATCGTGGATAAATCAGAAATCAAATCCAAGTGGCCGGTGCTGTCTTCTGCGGCCAAAACGAAGAATGTCTTTACCTCTTTGTCTTTAGGGAATTTCACTGCTTCTTCCAGTTTCAAGTAAGAAACGCTGGTTTTGACCACGCTTCCTTCATTTTTAGCGTGCGGCATGGCCACTCCGGGAACGATAACGATATAAGGACCGTTCACATGTACGTTTTGTATCATGTCGTCAATATATTTGGAAGTTATGGTCCCGCTTTGAAGTAACGGGGCGGCAGCTTCTTGAATGCCTTCTTCCCAAGAATCTACGGATGATAGGAATCTTATATTTCCTTCTAAATAGTTAGCTAACATGTGTATCACCTTCCGTTATTTATTGTCTTTGTTTGACTGTTCTGCACCTTGAGATAGCAGTCTTTGATCCTCGTACGTAAAGCGCTTTCCTTTATGGAAGTGAAGTGGATGATCGCTTCTTCTATGCCGTGGTCACGAATATGATTCTGAAGTGCGACGGACTCTTCATCTTCCGGATTATCGTAGGAAAGAGCAGCCGCTGCTACGCTCAACAAGTTGTCGATTGGTAATTCCAATTGGAACAAGGAGCGCATCGGAGCAATGATCCTTTCCTGAAAGCCCAGCTTTCTGATAGGAGAACGAGCGACACGTGTGACGTCATCACGTATATTCTTATTTTTGAAGCGTTGGATGGTTCTGTCTATGAACTCATCCATCTCTGTTTTATTAAAGTCATAAGCTTCCATAAAGTAGGCAGAGGATTCTTGAAGGGTTCTCTTAAGAATCCCTTCCACTTCCGGGTCATCCAGTGCACTTTGTATGGTGGAATGTCCTTTAAGGAAGGCGGTGTATGCCACCGCTGCATGGCCGAGGTTGACCATGAA
This sequence comes from Bacillus sp. SB49, assembly GCF_000469135.2. NCBI lineage: Bacteria > Bacillati > Bacillota > Bacilli > Caryophanales > Bacillaceae > Bacillus > Bacillus sp. SB49. The sequence goes on along the minus strand of NZ_CP048117.1, from coordinate 3,724,613 downwards.
TAATTTTCTTTCTATGAATGGACCCAGTGTTTCGACATATGTGACATCTTTTATAGGAGGCAGGTCTTGGCTGCGCTTTCCTCCGGTTTCAATGATCCACTCATAGTAAGGTTCTACTAACGTAATTTCGCCGTCCGGGCTGGATTCAGAAAGGGATAAACGGTCGATGGCCGAATTCGGGAAGCCGACCTTTGAAAGTATAGCACTCTTTTCATCTTCCGGGATGTGTTTGTATACTTCCTCTTGTAATTTAGTAGAGGCATTCACCATATTCTCATTGGCGATGACTTGGATCGGCTTCTTGTCCTGCTTTACTCGTTCCATTAGCCCCTTGGCAATGGCGGGAGCGATTTTAGCCAAATTATCCGGCCCTACCGATGTTGTGATGAGGTCCGTTTCGATAATGGCTTTGCTCACATCTTCGGAGCGGCCGGAGATCGCGTGAACGGGCTCTATCCAATACTTCGAGTGTTGGTCATCCAAAATTTTGACGGCGTATCCCTTTTGGCGGTTGAGCTGATCCACGGTCTCTTCGTTAACATCGACAAAGCAGACATCCAATCCGGTTTTGTTCAACAGGCAGCCGATCAATCCTCTTCCGATATTCCCGGCACCAAAATGCAGCGATTTCATAAGAAGGCCTCCTTTCTTCTGGCTATTCCAGGTTTGCGTGATATTCCCAAAGGGAGTTCAATTCGATGTTCTTTTCGTCGACCATCATCAACGCTAACGTATCCCCAAGCAATAATAGGCTTTGTTCAAACAGGCTTTTCATTGGTTGTTCCGATACGACAGCTCCTTCATCTTCGGTGTTTGAAGTGATTGGAATTCTTATGAAAAGGTCCGCGTATTTGCTCATCGAGCTGTCCGGGTTTGTTCCGATATGAGCGACTTTTGCATGGAACTGCTTGGCTTTGCCGGCTATGATCAGCGGGAACTGTGTCTCTCCACTTCCTGAACCGACGATCAATAGATCTTTATCTGTAATGGCGGGCTCTGTAATCTGCCCGACGACATACGTTTGGATTCCGATATGGGACAAACGCTTTGCTATGGACTTCAGGGATAAAAGCACGCGCCCGACTCCTACAAAAAATACTTTCTCCGCTTTGTTTATTTCTGCAATCAGACGATCGACATCTTCGCTGTTTACGTTGGTCAACGTGGTTGTGATCTCTTCAGTGATTTTTCTTTGTGCTGCCGTATAGCTGCTCATAATTGTTTGACCTCCTCTTTCAATCCTTCTGCAATCAACTGTTCCATCAATTTCTTGTTATGCGCTGTAGAATGGTCGGATTGGAACAAGCTCGTGCTCCCTGCGACTAAGATATCTGCGCCGGCGCTAACCAGCTCTGGTATCGTATCGAAAGAGACACGCCCGTCTACTTCTATTTTTGTATCAAGTCCTTTGTCTGAGATCATCCGTGCCAATGCTTCTACTTTTTCTACGGCATACGAGACTTGTTTTTCATTCTTGTCCGTAGCAAAACCTGGATTGATAAGCATCAAAAGAACGGTATCGCATTGTGGCAGTACATACTCCAGAACCGACAGCGGCGTGGCAGGGTTTAATGCAATACCGACTTTTGCGCCCTGCTGTTTGATCAGCTTGATGTAGCGGTCGATGTGGGAGCTGGTTTCGATGTGGAAGGTGATCTGTTCCGCTCCGATCTTCAGCATTTCATTGATGAAGAATTCGTTGTCTTCGGACATGATATGGACATCGAAATTCATGTCGGTTTTCTTTCGCAATTGTTCAACCGTGGATAAACCGAGCGGCATGCTTGGGCTGAACGATCCATCGATGATATCGATGTGTAAGGTATCCAACCCTTCCTTTTCCAGCTCCTTTACTCCACTTTCTAAATTGAGAAGATCCGCGCACATGATAGATGGGGCAATGGTTACTTCTTTTTGCATGTTTGTGCCTCCTTGAGTAATTGTTAATGCCTTTTTTATCATGTTAATGCAGGTTATCAGAAAAGTAAAGCGTTTTCTTTGCTTGGATTTGCATGTTTGTGCGTGGGGTGTGCTATAATTTAAGAAATGATAATAAGGAGTATTTCACATATGCTGAAGCAGGAACGCCAACAAAAAATTGTTGATATTCTTAACGAAGAACACAAGGTGATCGCCAGTGATTTGAGTAAACGGCTTTCGGTCTCGGAAGATACGATAAGGAGAGATTTGAAAGAACTGCATAATCAAGGGGTGATCAAGAGGGTTCACAGCGGAGCACTGAGGAAGGGACCTCCCGTTGAAGACTTCTCAACGAGACAGGGGATCTATAACGAATCTAAATTGAGCCTGGCATCCAAGGCGCTGGAGTTTATCCATGACGACATGGTTTTGTTGATTGACGGTGGAACGACGAACCTGCAGTTGGTCCATCAACTTCCCATGTCCTTAAAGGCCACGGTCATTACGAACAGTCCTCCGATAGCGACGGCTCTTACTAATCATGAATCGGTAGAGGTTATTATGGTTGGTGGGACGCTGTTCAAGCAGTCGATGGTCAACTTAGGCATTGATACGTTCGAATCTTTGAATGCCATGAGAGCCGATTTGTATATCATGGGGATTTATAAAATCGATGCTCAGAATGGAATCAGCGTCCCCAGTATGGCGGAAGCGCTCGTCAAACGGAAAATGGCCGCCGTATCGACGGAAATTCTAGGCATGGTCACCAGTGATAAGCTCGACACCATTTCCAATCATATCGTATGTCCTACGGAAGAGTTGACTTATCTGATAACCGAGAAGGTCAATCCTGATATAAAGAAACTGTATGAACAACAAAGTGTTACCATCCTGGACTGAAGTTATTGATAGGTATTTTCTATCTGTTAAGGGGTAGAGAGCTAGGAAGAGATGGGAACAGCAAAAAATGTGAGTCTTCCAACACCATGGAAGGCTTTTTTCTTTTCCAATAAAAAAAGGAGAGCCGCGACGGCCCTCCTCTCTTCATCACTCTATGCCATTACTTAACCGAAAACCCTTCTGCTTCCTCCACGCCGTCTCCCGCTGCGAATTCATCCAGAAGCGCGCGCACTTCGTCGGTCGAGTTCGTGCTCATCAGCTGGTTCCGCAGCTCGCTTGCGCCGCGGAAGCCGCGGACGTAGATTTTGAAGAAGCGGCGGAGCGGTTTGAAGAGACGCGGCTCCAGTTCTTCGGAATATTTGTCGTGCAGGTCGAGCTGCAGGCGGAGCAGGTCGAGCAGTTCGGCGCTCGTGTGCTCTTTCTTCTCTGTTTCGAAGGCGAACGGGTTGTGGAAAATGCCACGTCCGATCATGATGCCGTCGACGCCATATTTCTCGGCGAGCTCAAGACCTTTCTGGCGGTCCGGGATGTCCCCGTTGATGGTGATCAGGGTATCCGGAGCCACTTCATCGCGGAGCTTGACGATGTCCGGGATCAGCTCCCAGTGGGCATCGTAGTTGCTCATTTCCTTCTTCGTGCGGAGGTGGATGGACAGATTGACGATGTCCTGCTCGAGAAGGTGCTTGAGCCAGTCGAACCACTCGTCGACTTTCGTGTAGCCGAGGCGGGTCTTGACGCTGACGGGAAGTCCTCCCGCTTTGGCTGCTTCGATCAGCTCGGCGGCGACTTCCGGACGGCGGATCAGGCCGGAGCCTTTGCCGTTCCCGGCGACGTTCTGGACAGGACAGCCCATGTTGATGTCGATGCCCTTGAAGCCCATTTCGGCCATGCCGATGCTCATCTGGCGGAAGTATTCGGGTTTGTCGCCCCAGATGTGGGCGACGATCGGCTGTTCGTCTTCCGTGAACGTCAGGCGTCCCCGTACGCTGTCTTTCCCTTTCGGATGACAGTAGCTTTCTGTATTAGTGAATTCCGTGAAGAACACGTCCGGTCTCGCTGCTTCGGTCACGACATGACGAAAAACGACATCCGTCACAGCTTCCATCGGTGCAAGAACAAAAAACGGCCGCGGCAGCTCATGCCAAAAATTATCTTTCATCATATAGGAAACCCTTTCTTTTATGAGAATTGTTCAGTGAATGACTTCTTACTTTATCTATAACCAGTCAGACTGGATTTCAACCAGTATATACTTTAATGGTATTGGCCGAAAAGTGCAAGGGAACGGGGCTTCTCCATGTGTAGGAAATCCTTTACATCAAGGATTTTCATGTTTTATCGGCTTCTTCCGGGGTAGAAAAGTTATATTCCCATATTTGGAAGGAGTGGAGCACAGTGGACAGTGTGCTGTTGGTGAGTTTGTCCGTATTGTTCGCGATTGTCGTTTTTGTTCCGGTCGTGCTTTTGCTGCGGCTGTATATTCATGATGAGAAGCAGGAGGAGCATTCGGTCCTGCGCAATTATCCGCTGCTCGGGAAGTTCCGCTACATAATCGAGAAGATGGGTCCGGAGCTGCGGCAGTATCTGTTCCATAATGACAGGGAAGGGAAGCCGTTCAACCGCAAGGAATTCGAATTCGTCAACAAGGCGGCGAAATACAATTCCCGGCTGATGTCGTACGGCGCGGAGCGGGATTTCACGGAAGACGGGTACTATTTGGTGAACGACATGTTCCCGGTCAAGGATGAGGAGCTGCGCAAAGAGGAAGCGGCACCGGTCGCGACGAAGCTGTATGACGTCGATAAGGAGAAGCTGTTCAGCCGGCGGGAGCATGCGGAGGATGGCGAGCTCGATCCGGTCTATCTTCATGAGGACGATCGTGTCGTGTTAGGGCAGGATACGGTGACACAGCCGTTCAGACCGAAGGGATTGATCGGCCAGTCGGCGATGAGCTTCGGGTCGCTCGGCGATCATGCGATCACGGCGCTGTCGAAAGGGCTCGGCCGTGCGGGCGGTACGTGGATGAATACGGGGGAAGGCAGTGTGTCGCCCTACCACTTGAAGGGCGACGTCGATATCATCATGCAGATCAGCCCGGGCTTGTTCGGCGTGCGCACGAAAGACGGCGATTTTTCCTGGGAGGAGTTCCGTAACCATGCCGGGACCGATCAGATCAAGGCTTTCGAACTGAAGCTCGCCCAAGGCGCGAAGACGAGGGGCGGGCACGTCGACGGCAGGAAGGTCACCGAAGAAATCGCCGAGATCCGTAAGGTGAAGGCGGGCGAGGAGATCGACAGTCCGAACCGCTTCCCCGGGATCGATACGCCGGCACAGCTGCTTCATTTTCTCGAGGAGCTGCGGACGGTCGGGGACAAGCCGGTCGGCATGAAGATCGTCGTCGGAAGCGAGAACCAGCTGGAGCGGCTGATCACAGCGATGGAGGAGGAAAACATCGTCCCGGATTTCATCACGGTCGACGGCAGCGAGGGCGGTACGGGCGCGTCCTATTATGCCCTCGCCAATTCGGTCGGACTGCCGGCGTTCTCAGCAGTTCCGATGGTCGATGACGCCTTGAAGCGGCACGGCCTGCGGGAGCGGACGAAGATCATCGCTTCCGGGAAGCTGCTGACGCCGGATAAGATCGCGATGGCGCTTGCGCTCGGGGCGGATCTGATCAACATCGCCCGCGGCTTCATGATCAGCGTCGGCTGCATCATGTCGCAGGTATGCCATAAGAACACGTGCCCGGTCGGCGTCGCCACGACGGACAAGAAGCTTCAGGAGGCGTTGACGATCGAGGAGAAGGAGTACCGCGTCACCAATTATTTGATCGCACTCCGTAAAGGGCTCTTCGACCTCGCCGCCATCGCCGGATTGAAGTCGCCCGTCGAGTTCAACCGGGAGCACATCGTCTATCATTCCGACTTCCGCAAAGCGGTGACGGAGGATCGGATGGCATGAATCAGAAAAAAAGGACGGAGCTTCGGCTCCGTCCTTTTTATGTTTCCGTCCGTTCGAAGGCCTGCTTCACGGCCTGGATGTATTCTTCCCGGGCGCGCTTCGATAAGGCTGCTTCCGGTGCGACTTGTTCGAAGCCGTGGTAGGCGCCGGGATAGAGGTGGAATTCGACGTCCACCCCTGCTTCGGCAAGCTTCGTGACATAGGTGAGCGTTTCGCTGCGGAAGGGGTCGAGCTGGCCGATGCACGTGTACGTGTACGGCAGTCCGCTGTAGTCCGCGGCCCGGGCAGGGGCGGCGTAGGCGGGGACGTCGTCCGTGTCGTGAAGAGCACCTAAATACATCCGCCAGCCGAAGGCGTTCGTCTTGTGGTTCCAGACCATCCCTTCGGTGATTTCGTGCGCCGATGGAGTGTCGTTGCGGTCGTCGATCATCGGATAGAGCGGCATTTGGAAACAGATCGACGGGTATTGCCGGTCACGGGCAAGCAGGGCGAGTGCCGCCGTCAAGCCGCCTCCGGCACTAACGCCGGCGACGCCGATCCGGTCGCGGTCGATGTTCATCGCTTCGTGATGGTCGGCGATCCACGTCAGCGCCGCATAGCAATCCTCGAGGGCAGCGGGATACGGGTGCTCCGGGGCAAGGCGGTAGTCGACGGAAACGACGACACAGCCGGCCGTCTTGACGATGTCGCTGCACAGGCCGTCGCTTTCGTCATACGCGCCGAGGATGAATCCGCCGCCATGCATCCACAACAGGACGGGCAGCGTCTCGTCGCTGTCCTTCGGCCGGTAGATTTTCCATTTCAGCGCATCGCCGTCCGGTCCTGTGATCGTCTCATCGGTAATGGAAACGGCCGGATCCGTGTACGGCTCTTTCCTTTCCGCGGAATTCGCACGGATCGCAGGCAGATAGGCTTCGTTCATGTAGTCGTCAAAGCCGGGAAACTGGTCGAGATGTTCCCGCAGCTCCTGGTTTATCCTTTTATTCACTGGTTACACTTCCCTATGGTTTTGTCCCTTCCATCATACGGGAAGAAAATTATGGGAGTCAAAACATCAAGAAGCCGCCGCGCCCATCGGGGGACAGGCGCGGCGGCTTCTATGATCATGCTTCCTGTTCGTTCTGGAACGTCTCCACGACGTCGGCAATCTCGTAGATCATCGCTTCATCGACGTTCTCCTCTCCTTCTTCCGGGTAGATGTCCCACGTCTTCTTCTCGCCGTCCGGGCTGTTGTAGACGCCCTGGACGTAGCCGGCACCTTCGTTATTCACGGTACCGACAGACAGGTCTTCCATCAGAAACGCATGAATGTGCGTCTCATCCGCTCCGAGGAAGAAAATCGGGTACGGGGACTGCTCGTAAAACTCGACGTACTCGTTCCCGTCGGCCGTATCGAAGGCATCCTTCGATACGATCAAGCCGTCATAGTCGCGTTCATCGCTCTCAAGCTCTGCCAAATCGACAGGGACCAATTCCAGGTTCTCCACTTCCGGCGGTTCGTCTTCCCCTGCGTAAGCAAAGACGAGGGGCTTCCCGTCATAGGACGCTTCCTCTTCCGAAGCCCCGGTATCTTCCGTTTCGTTTCCGGATGCGGTGTCCTGGCTTTGGCATGCGACCAGAGCCAGGGCGGATAAACCGACAATCAAGCATTTGAATAGCTTCATGGTATGCACCTCTTTGGAGCCGTATTTATAGACACCTTAACAGATGGACCGATTTTGTTGAATAGGCGGATGCCTCTATTTGGTCGTTTTTTTAATAAATGGAATACGTGTCATAGTCGTAGATATAGGCGTAGTGGTTGGATGTGCTGCTGACAGAGGCTGTTCCGGACCAGACGAGGCCGCTCGCTGTCGCAGAGCCGGAGATCGTCATTTCCTGGTTGTTATAGAAATCTCCGTTCACCTTCCACCAGATGGTCGTCGAGCTCGTCAATTCGGCTTTGATGCTGCCACCGAAGCCTTTTGATGTTCCATTGTAGGAGCGGTTGATATCGACATCCTCGATTTCTTCAAAAGAATAGAAGGACCCGCTACCGCATGTCCAGACATAGAGGTTCAGGGTCGGCTTGTACGAAGAACTCACATCAAGGCTGACGCCGATCCGGTGCGGGTCGACGGCTCCGCAAGAGCTTCCTTCTGTCGTCGCACGTTTGGATGCGGCGTTCTGCAGTTCGTTCGATTTATCCGGGTGCTGGGCTTTCGCCTTCTCGACGGAAATACCCTCATTGGCGGCGATTTCTTCAATCATCTCATCATAGGTCAATTTTTCAATCGTAACGTTTTCGTTATCATTCAAGTTCGCAAGGTCGATCGATCCCGACTGTCCACCCGTGCCGGCGGCGAAGGATGTGATCGGGAGACTGAAACCGAAAACCAAAAGGACGACGGCCATGCCTAACAGCTGAAAGCTTTTTCTCATGCGCTCCACTCCTTTAGTTGTTTGATAACTTCCAGTTAATTCCACCGTAACATAACTGGAAAGGATTTCAACGGGTTTCGGGGGATATGTACCTATCGTTCTATGACTTTAGGGAGGGGGTTCTTGGTATAATAATAGAAAAGGGCTAGAGGAGGCGTTGGAAATGTTCCAATCTATGCAAGCTGTGCCGCTCGGGGATGTGACGGAGGCGATGAACGACGGATTCTCCGATTACGTCGTGCCGATGCAGATGACAGAAGAGCAACTCGCGAACCGTATCGAGAAGCAGGGATTATCGAAGGAGCACTCGGTCGTGTACATAGAAGAAGGGAAAATCGCCGCCGTTCTGCTGCTCGGGATCGATGTGTTCCAGGAGACGAAGCAGGCGTGGATCGGCGGCATGGCCGTCCGTCCGAAGTTCCGGGGAAGGGGCATCGCCCGAAAACTGCTGGACTTCGCTGTCAAAACCGCGGAAGAAGCGGACTGTGCCGAAGTCCTGCTTGAAGTCATCACGGAAAACACACGTGCCTGGCAGATTTATGAGGCATACGGATTCGAAACCATCAACGAACTGATGGTCGCCGGGCTTGGCGCTTTGCCGTCCCCGGATGATGGTCTTCCGGACATACGCTTTGAAAAAGAGGAGGAGGATGTGACGGAACCGTACCGCACGCCGTGGCAGAACCGCCTGGAACGGACGGGGAATGCGTACCACATCTGTCTGGACGGGGAAAGGGTCGGCTGGATATCCTTCATGCAGAGAGAAGCGAAGGCGATGGTCCTGCAGATGCAGGTGACCGATCAATCGCTGACGTCCCGCATCCCCGCCATCCTCCAGCAGTTGAAGGTGGACTTCGGAATCGAACAGCTTTCCGTTCATAATTTAATGATGGATACGAAGGAATATGAAGGGTTGGCGGATCTTGTGGCGGGGGATGTCATCCAACAGTATCAGATGAGAAAAAGCATCGGCTGAGGCTGGCTGGACAGACCGCTATGAAAGAAGCAGGACTCTATGGAGCCTTGCTTTTTTTTGTGGAGAAAATAGTTAGAAAATTTGGTAAAATGAAGGAAACCGTAAAAGGAGACCTGCAGATGGAAATGACGCACACCCGCCTTCTTGTCGATAACTACAAGGAATGCTTTCACTTCTATAAGACTGTCCTCGGCTTTGCGGTCGTTTGGGGAGATGAGGATTCGAACTATGCTGACTTCCGTTTCCAAGGCTGTACGCTCGGTCTGTTCGAGCGCAGGCAGATGATGGAGGCGGTCGGGGAGATATATAAGGAGGAAATCCCTCGGGTCGATACGGCGGCGCTGATCTTCCGGGTGGATGATGTGGAAGCGGTGTATGAGGAGATGCGGGAGAAGGTGACGTTTCTTACTACGCCGACGGAACAGAAGGATTGGGGGATCAAGGTCGCCCATTTCCGGGATCCGGCCGGTACGCTTCTGGAAATCTATGAGAGTATGAAGCTGTAAAACGAATATTTATACAAAAATCCATCTTTTTATTCAAATTAATTGATTATCTCCTTGCGTTATTGATTGTTTTAATATACGATATAATGCATAAACATTCATAGAGTTGGACGTCAAAAGCGCAGTCAGAGGGAAGCTTGGATCGGAATCATTGTCACGGCATGATGGATACATACCTACTGATGCAGCAGCGGCGGGGACGCTGCTGTTTTTCGTTTACTTCCAGCTTCACGAAAAGGAGATCAGGCAGATGGCACATAGTAATCAGCAAACGACACCACAACCGAATCAACCGAAGGAGAATAAGGGAATCAACATCAACGCCTTTGCACTCATCTTCGGGGTCATCATCCTTTCCGCGGTACTGACCTATATCCTGCCGGCGGGGGAATACCAGCGGGTCGAACAGGACGGACGTACGGTCGTCGATCCTGATTCCTTCGAGTTCACGGATCAGTCGCCGGTCGGCTTCTTCGACGTATTCGGAAGCATCCATACCGGAATGGTGAACGGAGCGGGGATCATCTTCTTCGTCCTCATCATCGGAGGTGCCTTCGGAATCCTGAAGGCGACCGGGGCGCTGGATGCGCTGATTTTCACGCTTACGAAGAAGCTTGCGGATAAGGAACTGCTGCTGATACCTGTGCTGACCCTGTTCTTCGCGATCCTCGGGTCGTTGATGGGGATGGCGGAGGAGACGATCATCTACATCGCCATCGTCGCTCCGCTTGCGATTTCACTCGGATTCGACTCGATCGTCGGCTACGCCATGGTTGCGGTCGGGGCGAACATCGGCTTCATGAGTGCGGTGATGAACCCGTTCAACGTCGCTGTCGCTCAAGGGATCGCCGAACTGCCGCTTTATTCCGGCATGGGATTCCGGATCATCCTGCTTGCGAGCTTCTATCTGGTCGCAGTCTTCTACATTTACCGCTATGCGAAAAAAGTGAAAAAGTATCCGGAGCTCCGTTATTTCGGAAATGCTCCGAAAGATAAATTCAAGACGACATCGGAAGTGAAGATGGAGACGCATCACAAATGGATCCTTCTCGTCTTCCTTGCGAACTTCGGCGTACTGATTTACGGTGTGCTACAGTTCGGCTGGTATATCAGAGAGATCGCTGCACTCTTCCTTTTGTTCGGCGTCCTCGTCGGAATCATTGCGAGAATGTCCCCGAATAAAATCGCGGACAGCCTGATGGACGGTGCCAAACAGGTGATGGCGGGCGCCCTCATCATCGGTTTCGCCCAGGCGATCATCGTCGTCTTCCAGGACGGGAAATTGATGGATTCGATCCTGTTCTATGCAGCGAGCTTCTTAGGAGAACTGACGCCTGCCTTGAACGCGACCGGCATGTTCTTCGTCCAGCTGTTCCTGAACTTCCTCGTCCCGTCCGGAAGCGGACAGGCGGCGCTGACGATGCCGATCATCGCACCACTCGCGGACCTCGTCGGTGTGACGAGACAGACAGCCGTCCTCGCCTTCCAGCTCGGCGACGGTATTTCGAACTCGATTTTCCCGACATCGGGCGTCCTCGTCGCAGGACTTGCCATGGCGGGCATTCCATATACGAAGTGGGTGAAGTGGGTGTACCCGCTCATCCTTATCCAGATCGGCATGGCCATCGTCTTCCTGCTGATCGCCCAGGCCATCCAATTCGGCCCATTCTAAGCTTTATGACCAACGGAGGTAGCTGACATGATGACAACGATAGCGATAGATAAACAACTGACCCAATGGACGATCGACCAGCGGAGACACTTCCATAAGCACCCGGAACTGTCCGGTCAGGAGCACGAGACGTCCGCTTACGTAAAGAAACAGCTGGAGGAACTCGGCATCCCGGTTCTGCCTGGATTCTCGGAACCGAACGTCGTCGCCCTTTTCAAAGGGACGGAAGGGAAGAAAACGATCGCCCTCCGTGCCGATATGGACGCCCTTCCTATTCAGGAAGAAGGCGACAATCCCTATACCTCTACAGTGCCCGGCGTCATGCATGCCTGCGGCCACGATGGCCATACGGCGACGCTGCTCGGTGCGGCCAAATGGATGACGGAGCACCCGGATCAGATCAAGCACGACATCGTGTTGATTTTCCAAAGCTCGGAAGAGGAATCGCCGAGCGGCGCCCAGCAGCTCGTGAAAGACGGAGTGCTCGAAGGCGTGGATGCCATCTACGGCATCCATTACATGTCCAACGTCCCGAAAGGAAAAATCGGCTTCGCCGAGGGCTACGCGATGGCGTCCTGCAATGACTTCGACATCACGATCGAAGGAAACGGCGGCCACGGCGGCAACCCGCACGAAACGGTCGATCCGATCTATATCGCGACCCATCTGATCCAAAGCTTCCAGTCGATCATCAGCCGTAACCTGAACCCGATGCACCCTGGCGTGATCTCTTTCGGCAAGATGGAAGCGGGACACTCCTACAACATCGTGCCGGATAAAGTCCATTTGAAGGGGACGATCCGCGCCCTCACGTTCGAAGGCGCGGACATGATGCACCAGAAAACCGTGACCCTCACGGAAAAAATCAGCGACAGCTTCGGTGCCAAAGGCCACTACCAATTCATCGAAGGCACCCCGCCGCTCTATAACCATCCGGAATCCTGCAAGAAAGCGAAAGCCCTCATCGAAACGAGCTTCGGTGCGGACGCCTTCATGGAGCTGGAACCGGTGATGGGAGCGGAAGATTTCTCTTATTACTTGAAGGAGAAAGAAGGAGTGTTCATCAACGTGGGCATGCAGGGGGAGAAGAGCCGGTATCCTCACCACCATCCGAAGTTCGATTTGGATGAGGATGTGTTGGAAACGGGATTGGAGCTTGTCGTGCGGTTGGCGGTTTCTGAATGAAAAAAAGCAGTAAAAGGGTTACTTGAAACCTTTTACTGCTTTTTTTATAAAATAACAAACCTACTGTCTTCTAGGCTATTTTTCTCTTTAATTACAGAATCAATAACACGTAATCCTTTTTCCAAGTAATGTAACATGTAGGTAGAAACCTCTTGGTCTTCTATAGTTTTTTGAAGGTTGTTAATGATGATGTGTTTAAACATTAAGTACTCGTTATTCTTAATAATTCCTTCTGGTATTGGCCATTTTGGTGTCGAATCAGTATTAAATTCAAATTCACCATTGTAGGCTAGCCCTTTAGCTAATGCTATTTTTATTACTAAAGGCCTATCCAAATCTAATGAATTGATAGCATTTTCTAGAAGTTCTTTTCCTGTTTTGGATAAGTTCATTTTTTTATTTGCCATCAATTTACCTCCACTATATCAAAATATCCGTCACGAATTAATGTATATTTATGTTCTTCATTATAGTCTAAAAGATATTGCTTTGCGGAATGGTTTTTCATCATATCAACGTACTCTTTTGTAATTTCTGTATCTGTCGATAGAATAATTACTTGATCCGAAAGCTCTTTATAATAGTTTTCAATTAAATTGTTTCTGTGGACACTATCTAAGCGACCCAAAGGCGTATCGATTACCATAGGAAGATCTAAGTCTGAAGCCTTAATGAGAGCCCAAATAAGAGCAGATGAAATCATTTGCATTTCGCCAGCAGAACGATCTAAAATGCTGATTTCTTGTCCTAGCTCATTATAAAGTCTTATAGAATAATTGTTTATATCGAAAACCACGTCATCGAATTCATCTGTCTTTCTGAAGAGTTTTTTGAGCATAGCTTCAAATTCATCTCTAATCATTGTGGCTTTAAGTTGAGTTGCTTCATTTAAGAATTCTTCTGCAAACTCTTTGGTGTAAGTAGTATATTCTAATTTCTTAGTTAATTCCTCAGATGATACATCTGAAGATGTAAGGCGTGTTAATTGATTTCTGACATTTGTTAATTGCTCTTTCATCGGTGTTAACTTCTTAAATGCCTTGCGGATATTATCGTTTAAGACCCCTCGTTTCTCTTGTAAATAAGCAATTTGTTTGCTTTCTTTTTCTATATTTACAGATTCGGGCGCAGAAAGGATCTCTTGCTCCATTAGCTGGTGTTTTTCTATTAATTTAGATAAGTCCTCTTTAATTTTATAAAGAAGGTGTCTATCCTTTATAGGTAAGCTATTTAATATGGACTGATCTCTTGTAGATAGGTCGTGGATTTCAGGTGCCTTCACTTCGGATGATTGGTTGTCTTCTTTCAACCAAACACTTTCTCCAATCTTCTTGATCTGATTGAGTTGTTCTTTTGTTAATGGAGGATCAATATCTTTTCCTAATAAATTGTTTATGAATGTATTATAAGGTTCTAGTGCATTCTCTCTCATGATCTTTTTGTTTTTAACATCATTTTCTTTCTTCAAGCTACTCTTTAAGCTCTTAATTTCATCACTTAAGATAATGTATAAAATATTGTCTTTATACACTGTCTCAAATTCTTCTTTCTTTAACTTTAGTTTGGTAGCAAGCTCTGCTTGTTTCTTCACCAGTGTTTCCCGAGACTTAGAATTACTGGATATTTTTTGGTTCCTCTCATCTGTCACTTTTGCTAAGGATTCGTCGACCTCTTGTAGTTCTTTTTTTGTTTTTTTAATATACTTTTCATATTTCAGAATATCTTTTTCTAATGATTGTAGCTCTTTTTGTTTTTGATTAACTGTATCTTGATTAGTAGCAGAAGAAAGTTTTTTATACAATTGAGACTCTAGTGTATTTAGATTGCTAACTAATAGTTTGTAGCTGTCCAATCCAGTAATTTGGTGAATGGCTCTTTTCATTTCTGCACTGCTTTGTTTGGTAATTAATTCTTTAATTTCTTCTCCGTCAAAAATGAAGAATGGCGCAGCATTATATGGAATAATCCGATCAATGAAGTAGTTAAATGATGCTAGATCGGTAACATTTAATTTTTTTTCTAAGGAAGCAGGAGATTTTTTTACAAATATTTCTCTATATTCTCCTGTGTTTTTTTTGCGAGAATCAAAGCGCCATTTAACTTTTAAACGCCACTCTTCTCCTGAATCCATTTGAAGAGATAAGGAAACAGAACAATCCCTTCCACCTTCTTCAAAGTATGTATTATTAATAGTGTTAGCTACCAGCCGCTCTTGTTCTTCTTTGGTGATCCCTCTTTTTCCAAATAAAGCGTATCGAATTGCTTTTAGGATAGTAGTCTTACCAGCACCATTTAATCCACCCAATAATATAATGTTTCGCCCATGTTCTTGATCGTCATTCGAAAGAGATAAGTCTATCTCTTGGTTTCCATAATATGTTTTGTAATTTTCAAATGCAATTTTTTTAAATCTCATCCTTAATCACTCTTTTCTTCTTTCTTTACATAGAACGTAATAAGGTTTTCTATTTCAGCAATTTTCTTTGAGTCTTTTTGATTTTCGTAGGAACTTTTTTTCGACTCTTTTAGAAGTTTTTGTACCATTTCAAAACTTATATTATGTTTTTTCACTAATTTATGAACCAATAATCTTTCAGTATAATGCATATACTTTCTCCTTTTTTAGCAGAACTACTCTCATTTTACTAATTAATATTGCTTATAAGCAAGGTGTGATAGTAATTTGACTTAAAAATTTGAATAATGATTTGGTAGAATAGTGTTAGGAAGAGAGGGTGTTATACATGACTTTTCACTTACCTGAATATATTCAGCTAAGGGATTATCAAAAGAAGGCAATAAGAAATTGGAGACAAAATAAAGGTACGGGCTTGCTGGAAATGGCCACGGGCACGGGTAAGACAATTACCGCACTGGCATTGGCAAGTGATCTATTCCAGGATATGAAAAGACTTAATATTATAATTGTTACTCCGTTTACTCAGTTATCGTCCCAATGGATGGATGAGTGCCGAAACTTCGGCTTGAAACCCATAAAAGGATACCAAGCTTCAAAGTTATGGCAAGCACAATTAGATGACGCCATTAGAGCTTACAAGAAGGGCTATACGGACTTGGTAGTGACTGTAACAACAAATGCTACCTTCTCCATGCCTTCTTTTCAAGAAAAATTAAACAAAATGGACGAAAACACACTATTAATTGTGGATGAAGCCCATTACTTCGGCGCAAATAAATTAAATAGGTCCTTACCACAGCACGTGAAGTATAGGTTAGCTTTGACAGCTACTCCAACTAGATGGAGAGATATAGAAGGGACGGATAACCTCTTATCCTACTTTGGAAATGAAGTTGTCTTTTCCTTTTCCCTAAAAGAAGCTATAGAAATGGGTTTTTTAACTAAATATTATTATTATCCAAGGCTAGTTCATTTAAATGATCGTGAGACTGAAGAGTATGTCGAGCTTACAAAGAAAATTAAGAAACTGTACTTTCGTTCTAAAGAGGATTCTTCTGCTAAGGAATCGATGGAAAAGTTATCTTTACGACGTGCTCGTATTATTCAGTCTGCCGAAAATAAATTATATGAGCTCATTCGACTGTTAAAAGAAACAGGAGTCAACTCTCACTCTTTATTTTATTGTGGGGATGGAGAATTTGAAGGGGAAAGACAGGTAGATGTGGTAGTAAAGATATTAAGAGAGCACTTTGAGCTAAAAGCAAGTCGATTTACATCCAGGGAAACAAATTTGGAAAGAGATGATCTCCTTTCAAATTTTGAGGCCGGTAGCACGCAGGCTTTAGTTGCAATCAAGTGTTTAGATGAAGGGATTGATGTCCCTGCAACTAAATACGCGTATTTGATAGCAAGTTCCGGTAACCCTAAGGAGTTTGTACAAAGGCGTGGAAGAGTGCTTAGAAAACATAGCGGTAAGAAGGCGGCTACAATATATGATTTCATTGTGGTCCCCCCCGATCTAGCAGAAATTTCGGACGCTTCAGATGATTACCACAATATGGTTAGGTCGCAGTTAAAAAAAGAATTTTTGAGATTTAAAGAATTTTCCAGTTTAGCTATTAATGGACCTGAAGCGGAAGATGTTATATGGGAACTTAAAAAAGAATTCAATTTAATGGATATATAGGGAGTGTTTATTACATGAACGAGAATGATTTATATCGTATTTTAGATGAGTTAGAAAACAATGAGCAAGAAATATTTATGAAGATTGTTAAGGCTGAAAAAGATTTATTGCATCGAAAGTCTCTTCAAGGGACCTCTATTAAGAAAGACATATACAATTTCATCCGAGAGGGTGTGAAATAAGTGATTATTAATAAAATTACTTTGCATAATTTTCGTCAATACTATGGAACCCAAACCATTGAGTTTTCCAATTCAAACGATAAAAATGTAACTGTCATTCATGGAGAGAACGGATCGGGAAAAACAGCGCTGCTTAATGCCTTTAACTGGTGCTTATACGGGGTAACGGACTTACCTGACTCTAACCAATTAATGAACTCACAGGCTGTTGAGACCACCGAAAGTGGAGATACTATAGCTATGTTTGTAGAAATGGAGTTTATATCTAAAGAAATCACCTACATACTTAAAAGAAGCAAGACAGGTAGGAAGAATACTGGAGAAATAAGAAATGAGGAAAGTGATGTACTGCTTCAATTTTATGAAGAGGGCCGGTTGAAAAAGCTTAGTAACCCTTCAGTAGAAATTAATAGAGTTATGCCTGAGAATTTAAGAAACTATTTCTTTTTTGATGGGGAACGAATAGACAGTTTATCCCGACATGAGGATAATGGTGAAATACAAGATGCTGTAAAAATAGTAATGGACCTAGAAATTATTGATAGAGGAATTAAACACATAGAGGATGTAGGAAAAGAATTCCAGAAAGAATGGATTAGCTTAGCGGATGAGAAAACAAAGGAATTACTAGAGACGGAAGAGGCCTTAGAGTCAGAAAAGACAGATCTTATAGAAGAAGAAGCACAATTAAAAAGTAATATAAAAATACTTACAAGACAAGTCGCAGATATAGACGGACAGTTGAACTTAGTGAGGGGTATTGAAGAAAGGTATAAGGAAAGAAAAGAACTGGAAGCGAATTTAAAAGAAACAAAACAAAAAATGGATCACAAAGAAGATGCTCTCAGTAGATTAGTAAGTAAATATGGCTACTTGGCGATGAGCAGCATTCTTTCAGAGAAGGCAAAAGAAAAATTTAAAAGTGTTGGTGAACCAGAGGGGATCGTTTATCCAAATTTATCTACTGATCTTATAGAAGCAATTCTGAATAAAAATGTCTGTATTTGTGGACAGGACTTATGTAATCAACAAAAAAAACATTTGGAATCTTTGTTGGGGCAATTGGGGCCGCAAAACCAAACGATGCTAAAGAATAATTTATATTCTCAAATAGCTCTAATTTTAGATAAAAAAGAGTGGTTTATGGAAGATGTATCCACACATGAGAGAGAACTGTATCAATTAAAAGAATTAGTTAGAGATATTGGAAACAGATTAGAAGAAATAAGCCATGACCTCAGTAATCGTAGTGTAGAGAATGTATCAGCTCTTGAGAATAATCGAAGGGAACACCAGGAGAAAAGTATTAAATATCAGAAGAGAATCGGAGTTATAGAACATACTTTAGAGGATCTTGATAAGAGAAGAAGAGAAGTAGCGAAACAAATTAGCAAGCAACAGCAGATAGAAGACAAAGCTCAATTAGCAAAAAGAAGACTAAACACCAGTAACAAACTTAAAGAAGTTATGCAGAAAATATACGTATTAAAAGAAAAAGAAGTGAAAACAGATCTTCAGGAAACGATAGAAGGGGTGTACAGTAATTTCTTACGCAAAGGATACAAAATATCTTTAACGGATGACTTTAAACTAGAGGTTAAGAATCATTATGGAGAAAAGGTACCATTATCTCAAGGGGAAAGGCAAATTACTAGTTTATCTTTTATTGGAGCAATTGTTGATATTGCGCGGAAGCATTATCAAAGAAAAGCAACGAAAGTAATAAATGAAGGTGGTATTTATCCATTAGTAATGGATTCTCCTTTTGGAGCTTTAGATTCTAATCATAGAGAAAGAGTCGCTGAAGGGATCCCGAAGCTCTCTGAACAAATAATAGTAATAGTCTCCACTTCTCAGTGGAAGGGCGAAGTAGAAAGGTCCTTGTCTCCTTATGTAAGTAATCACTATGAATTACATTATCATGATCCTCGAAAGAATGATTCACATGAATATACAGAAATACGGAGGTGGTAAAAGGTATGTACAATCGGAGAATAAGAAGGCCAAAAGATCAGGAAGAGCTATATTTAAGATTAACTAATAAAAAAGAATTTGGTATTTTTGACACGTATAAGGATATATTTATGCTGTCTTTGGTTATAGGATTCTTAGAAAGTGAACGTATTTCTTTTAATGAATCAGCAGAGCCAATTCCATGGCAAGTATTTAAAGAGCGTACGGACGAACCTTTGATTAATTTAATTGCTGTGCTAGATACAGGGGATCTTTCGTTCGCAATGAATGGATCAGAAGAACAGTTTCACAGTAAAATAACAATAGCTGAAGAGTATGCATGCGCTGGGATAAAAAAGTTACAAGAATTAATTATGCAAGATGAAAAAAATGCGTTACAAATAGTCATTGATTATATTCAAGAATTTGAATCGATTAGTGATTGTGAAGAGCTAAATAAAAATCGTTTATTAAAAGATTTGAACTTGTAATAAAAAGAGCAAGGTATTATACCTTGCTCTTTATAATTCCGTGAAAATATCAACTTCTTCTATGCTAGTGTAAGGGGAGAAGGAAAA
The DNA here is from genome assembly GCF_000469135.2 of Bacillus sp. SB49. Classification (NCBI taxonomy): domain Bacteria; kingdom Bacillati; phylum Bacillota; class Bacilli; order Caryophanales; family Bacillaceae; genus Bacillus; species Bacillus sp. SB49. Next base: position 3,705,253 of record NZ_CP048117.1, on the reverse strand, counting down.
TCGTATAGACTCTCTAACCTCCTTTAAATTTAACCCCGTGGCCTGTAAAACATGAGAAGGATGAGCGCTACTACAAGCGGATCCCGAAGAGGCAGCAATTACAGGTGCCAGTTTCTTTAGTAGAACTTCGTTATTTAACCCTTTAAATCTAACATTCAAGACACCAGGAATCTTATTTTCATCATCTGAATTAAATGCAATGTTATCAGCAAACTGATCCATCAGTATTTTTCGCAGTTTCTCTTCTAGATTCCATAGATGTTTCATATGTTTCTGTAAATTATTTTTGGCTATTTTTGCTGCTACGCCAAAGCCGACAATATTATGGACAGAGTAGGTTCCGCTTCTAATCCCATTCTCTTGCCCACCACCATGAAGAAGAGGAGTAAAAGGGATTAGTCTTCCATATTGATCTGCTCTAATGACCAACGCCCCGACTCCTTTTGGTCCGTGCATTTTGTGTGCAGAACAAGACAAGAAGCTCACACTATCTAAATCATTCCAATTAATTTCTACTTTACCCATAACTTGGGTAGCGTCGGTGTGAAATAGAATATTGTTTTCCGCACAGATTTTTGATAGATAATTAATATCATTAAGTGAGCCAAGTTCATTATTACCCCACATAATAGTTGCTAGGATTGTATCTTTTCTAATGGAAGCTTGAAATTCTAAAGGATTCACTCTTCCATATTGATCAACGTCTAAATAAGTAACTTCAAAGCCTTTTTCTTCAAGAAACACGCAAACATCTAGTACTGCATTATGTTCTGCTTTTGATGTAATTATGTGTTTTCCCTTATCTGAATAATAATCAGCAACACCTTTAATGACCATATTATTACTCTCTGTAGCACCACTAGTAAAAATGACCTCTTTACTCGATGAATTAATAAGCTTAGAAACATGCTCTCTAGCTTGACTAATTGCTGATTCTGCATTTATTGCTAAATTGTAATATTTACCTGAAGGGTTTCCATACTCAGATGTTAGGAACGTTTCCATAGCTTCTTTTACTTCTGGAAGAATATGTGTAGTAGCGCTGTTATCCAGATAGAGCATCACCTACGCCCCCTTTATGTTTTCTTCCGCAAGCTTAAGTAAATTTTTAAGCAGTTTATCATAATTACCAGAGTGCTTATATTCTTCGTTTAAAAGCTTTGTTCCTCTAGACAAATGTGCATTAAACATAGTGGGGAAGTACTCATCTTCATGAATCTCTCTCACTGCATTTTGCCGAATTATTGCTTTATAAAAGTAATCACGGTCACCTGTTAAGGTATTCCGGTTAAATTCTAACCCTTTGCTATCGGAAGAGACCAACTCGGGTTCTTCAGGGATTAATACAGATAGTGAGATTGCAAGTCTAGCTAAAATATTTGGCGTCAATCCGGTGGAATTTTGAAGGCCTTTGAGTAATTCTGCGGTTTCAACCGTTGTTTTCAGACGAAAGTTCATTCTTGCTCCACCTTTTCTTTCTCAAAATTAAAGAAGTGTCTTTCAATATTAGTCTTCTTGTTGTTGTTGTCGTAATTTAGTGTATATTCATTAGCTACATTTTTACGAAGATTTGAGTATAATTTGTAATCAATTTCTGAATCGGTAGAAAGAACAATGTTTTGCACGCCAAGGCGTGGTAGAAGCTTAGAAATAATGGCAAGCTTATGTTCATTATCAAGTCTTCCTAAAAGCGTATCAAGGATGAGTGGTAGCTCTTTTTTAGAAGATTTTATAGTACCCCATATTATGGAAAGGGCCAGTAATTCCTTTTCTCCTGCAGAAAGTATATCTTTATTTATAGAGTCATTATTGTGGTCAATAATTGTTAGTTCAAAAGACTCTGGGTCAATCATGATGTGTTTTATAAATGATTTCTTGCGTAAAAGATCTTTAAACATTTTTGAAGAGAAGTATTCAATATCTTTTAATTTATTTCTAAGTTGCTGTTGTTGGAATTTTCGGCTGATATTAATAATTTTTTGGGACTCAGCAAAGGATGATTTAGTTTTACGTATCTTGTATAGCTGCTGCTTAATTCTTTCGTACTCTTTATTTCTATTGTCTACGTTAATACTCGCTTCTTCTTTCTGACTGTTTAAGGACGATATCTTATCTTCAAGATCTACAATCCTTCTACTGTAGTCTTCCATGCTTTCTATCATTTTATTGAATTCATTTGATTCATGATTGTCCTTGAGAATTTTTCTTAACCTTTGTGCCTCTTTTAGTAGACTGTGATTTTGTCTAATGATTTCTATTATTTCATTCAAGCGAATTAAATTTGTTTCTTCGAGCAACGTGTACACTTGGTTAGCTTCGGTATTTGAAGCATTGTGTATTATTTGAGTACTGTTTGTATTAACCAGATGGGAAGAAAGTGTTTCTTTTAAATTTTGTGCATCGTCGTTCGATAAGTTCAAGTTAAGATTTTCTAACATGGACTCCATTGGAAGCTGATTTATTTTTCCTCTCAGAATATTGGAAACGTGATATTCTTCTTCATTCTTTAATTGCTCTACTAAATCGTACACAGTGGGGAAGGCAATGAAAAACGGAAGCTCATTTGCTATAAATTCTTTGGTTTTCTCTAAGAGGTGCTTCCTTTGACCTTCAATAGTGTTAAGTTTGTCCTGTATTTTCTCTCTCTCGTCATAAGCCACTCCACCATGTACTGAAAAATCATTTTTTACAGCACTGTATTTTTGCTTATTCAGCTCTAATTCGTTTTGAGTGTTTTCTAGTTCCTCATTCAGCTCACTAATATGCTTAAGTAGTTGACGCAAATCTTCTTCTGCTAGTTTTTCATCGTTTTCTAGTCGAGCTTGCTCCTCAGATTTGGAGCTTTGATCTAAATACAAACCTAAATCTTTTTCTAAGTTTTGGAAAAGGTCTAAATTGAAGATTTTAGACGATAGTACCTTAAGATAATTAGATAAATTATTCTCATCTGTTAAATGAGAAATTTCTTCCCCGTCAAAGAAACAAAGTTCTAACAAGGAAGGGGGGAAACTTGTGCGTAGGTGAGTGAAAAATTGATCTTTCTCTACCTCATTTACTTCTACACCGTTTTTGATTACACTAACATTCTCTCTAAAGGTACCAGTGATATCCCAATAGCGGATTATAGATGCATGTACCCTTTGAAAATTTTCTATCATTGAAAAATCGATGCGTACTTTAAATTCATTTTGGTATTCTTTTAAATCATTTTGGTTTTGCTTTACGGCCTGAGAGTTTAAAAGAGCTCGTATTTTCTTTATATATTCATTTGAGACAGTTTTGTAGCCAAAAGCTAACGGTCCATACAAAGCGATGCGCACACTGTTAAGAAAAGTAGTTTTACCTGCACCATTCTTTCCGCCAATTAGAACAGTGCTGGCATCTTCCTTTGTTTGGAAGTTAAATGAGTTTAGCCCTTCATATGGGCCGATGTTGTTTATAATAATCTTTTTTAAGATCATAAAGTGAATGTTCCTTTCAATGGTTGCACATTATAAGTGTAAGTAGTCTTGTTGTAGTGCTGAGGATAATTGATCCATTAATCCCCGGCGTACTTTAAAACCTGTATAATCTTTTTCAATCAATAACAGTTTTTTTACAAGCTTAAAATCTATATCCTGTTCTTGACATAACATTTCAAGATGGTGAAGTTCATCTTGATCGAAGAATAAACGTTCATCTTTTTCCCAATTAAGATTTTCATTGAAAACCTCTTCATAAATAGTAGGCAAGCTGTCAACGAAATCCCCGTGACTGAACCAGATCTTTCTAATTTCTTTTAGCTCTTCTTCCTTAATCAAGTCATATTCTTCATCAAAAGGGTGTGTAAGATTGTGTTGCACTTCTAATAGTTTTTGAAGGATTTCCTTTCTAGCCTCGAGTGTGAAAGGACCAAGCCCAAGGCGGCATAAGTTGCCTTTCTCATCTTTAATTAACACCATTGGATCATCAGAAGAAGACAGGTCAATATTATGGCTGTTTAAATATTGTTTTAGCTCAGATTTCTCAATAATTTCGAATTCTTCTAAATTAATTAGATCTTTGCGACGGCTACCTTTTTTAGGTATTAGAACATAGGAGACATCGTCAATCTCTTTAATCTGCATTGGCCTAAAGTATACCTGTCCATCCATTCGATATTTCATTCTTCTTGTCCTGTCATCTCTAATTGAAGCAAGCCAGTTCCGGAAGTCTAGTAAAGGTTTCATCCAATCGTGACCACTATCTATAAACCCACTTAGAGCTTTGTCTTCATTTACTACTGTACAAACCCAACATCCGAACCTTGAGTTACCACAAGACCCTGCGGATTCTTTAACAGTTTTATCTACTACTAAAGGACACTCGCCACTTCCAGATTCTTTATATAAACGATGAAGCTCATAATTATCATCTCCCCATGGAGAATCAAATGTAAGGAGATAATTCCATACATCATCAATATCAAACTTTCGAATTGGAGCATATACGTAGGCATTAGATAAGGTCGAGTGTCGCATAAGTGTTTTACCCTCGACAGAGTGAGACTTTATAACGTTGGCACGAGTTGCACTTTCAGACTCACGAACACCTAATACCATAATAACTTCCCCAAAAGAATCTACTTTATCTTTTATAAATTGGTTGGCAGGATCAATCTTCAGGCGATCGGTACACCATCTAAATTGTTGGTTCGGAGATGGGTAACCTTTACCGATTATATTTACCCAAAATGACTGATCAACCATCGGTTTAACTTTATGTGTTTCAATAGGAAGTTTTAACTCCAAAGCTTTTTCTTCAATACGACGAAGTGTGGTGTTGATAGATTGAATGATTAAAGGAGTTTCTACTAAAGTATCTGATGATATGACATGAATTTTTTTCGTTAGTTGATCCTTTGGAAGCTCACAAAGGGCTTCAAAGACTAATTGAACTACAACAGTGGAGTCTTTTCCTCCACTATATCCAATAACCCAGGGACGATCATCTCCTAAGTATGTTTGTTTTACCTCCTCTTTAGCCGCGTCTGTTATGGATGTCTTTTCGTCAAATGCTTGTGAAATTATGCCTTTCATTTATGATGTTCCTTTCATAAATTGGTCTTCTATTAATTCTTCCTGTTTGTTTAATGAAAGACCCAATTGTTTTTTAATTTGTATAGCGGTTAATCGGACGGTGTTCGTTGTCTTTTGGACCCGTCCATTGTGATTAATAGCTCTTCCTTGCCAGTGGATTGTGTTGGTTCTTGACCAATCAATCTTATCCAAAGATTTTATAATCTTTTTCCAATGTTGTGGATGTGTCTCACGTAATTCTTTTCCTATATATCCTAGAGCCTCAACGAATACACCGTGCCCAACTATGAAATTTATCCGCAATTCTTTAGGTGTTAACTCCCTGTTTAGAACTTGCTTCCACTCTGAAATAGAGTCGGTTAATGTATTCCAAAAATCAATCAAGAATTCCTCATCTTCTTTGTTAATGTTTTGCCCTTTAGACACTCCGAGAAGTTTTAAATTAGTATTGAAAATATGATTCAGTGCAATTATTTTTGGTGAGTTTTTTGATAGGGAAACTCTTTCTCGATCAGTATATCTCTTTAGAAATGTATTATTTTCTATTACTTTTCTTGTAGCGTTCGCCAATTGGTCGCGATGATCATACAAAATTCCTAAAGAAGAAGTAGTATTCACCGCATGACGATTTAGATCTGAAAATATCTGCTGCGATTTTTTCAAGCCAGAATCTATTAGGAATACTACAGAGATCGTTTCACTACCAAGTTCCGGATTTATCTTTAAAGCTTCTTCGATTGCTGCTCTTCTATGCTGCCCATCATTAATTAAGAATCGAGAGTCTAATGAAATGGTGAGCATGCCTATATCATTGAGAGAGGGTTGACTTGAAATAGAGTGGAACTCCACATCTCCATCAATCGACGCAGTAAGTGAAGAAAATACATAATCATCCTTATTATTAACAATATAGTTGGTCATTTCGGGAATGCGGTTTTTATTAATAATCCTTTGTGCACGGTAATCTGGTGGTATTTCTTCCTCATCAAACAAGAAAATCTTTGGTATCACTCTCAACGGGCACATGGCAATATAATACTCTTGTCCAGCTTGCACCCCTTTTATAGCAGGGAAGTTGTAACTAAAACCAAAATCCATGACCATCCTCCTGATTACGTACGTAGTTTCATGATTATATTATATCTGCCATAAGCTCTCATCACAAGAATTCATGTTTGTAAATACCAAAAAATATTAACTATCTAATTAAGTGTTATTTTATGTTAAGATTGCAGTAAATTAGACATTTATTCGGAGGTATATTCTTATGCAACAACAAGGTGCATTTTGCTCTTTTTTAGAAGATTTTAGCGAGAACTTGTACAAAATAGCCCAAAAGGTGGATGACCTTGTCTACGTTGATGCTACTTCCGCTGTATTTCAGGGAAGAAAATTCACAGAGACTCTATTAAAAGAAATATATATAATTGAAAAAGATGTAAAGGATGAACGAGCTTGTCCGAAACTTTATGATATGTTGAAAGAATTATATAGAGAAGGGGTATTCTCTAAGAAGTTACAAGAAGACTTAGAATTTTTACGACTTCATGGGAATAAGGCGGCACATGATACTCGAGACCACTCACTGATTGCATCTCTAAAAGTACATAAGAAAGTTTTTAAGTTAGCCGGTTGGTATAAAGAGGTTTACGGATCTGCTGATTTTGAAATGCCGAAATACGAAGAACCAAAACCAGCCCAAAGTTTAAGTGAGGAACATATACAAGACTTGATCAAACAGCATATTAGTAAATTCACGGAGGGTAATCTTATACCAGAAGCTCGTCCACAAGAAGGTATGGAGACTTACGAAGAAGAAAGCGAAATTACTTTTGAGATTTCTGAAGACTTAGATGAGAACGAAAGTTATTTAATACGAGAGCTAAATAGGTTAAAGGCTTCTTCGCAGGAAGCGCTAGAGAATGTAGGGCGTTTTTCCAAGTTTAAGAATTATATGCATGTAGAGAGAAATATTCAGTTTAACTTAGAAAAGGAACTCGAAAATGCTAAAGGTGAGACTAAGAAACTCGTCTTACTCTCGGGAAGTGTAGGAGATGGTAAGTCACACTTGCTCTCTTACTTAACGGAAAATAAGTCTGAACTAATTAAGGATTTCACTATAATCAATGATGCTACGGAAAGTGATTCCCCAGAAAAAAGCAGTTTAGAAACACTAACAGATAAACTTGCAGGTTTTAGTGATGAACATTACGAAGAAGGAAACGAAAAAATAATACTGGCGATTAATTTAGGAGTGCTACATAACTTTATTAGCTACGAACATTCTTCGCACACTTTTTCAAAGTTAGAGGGTTTTATTAAAGATAGTGGTTTGTTCTCTGAAGAGGTTACGGAGGTATATAGCGAAGACTGTTTATCCATTATTAACTTTTCAGATTATCAAGCATTCAAATTACAAGAAACGAAGGCTTTTTCGCAATATTTTGACCAAATAATGAATAAGATTACGGAAGTAAGTAAAAGTAATCCTTTTTACCAAGCATTTCAATCAGATCTTAAAAAGAATGTTTATACTGCTGTTCATTTAAATTATGAACTACTATCTAATGAGCAAACGCAAAGAATCTTAAATAAGCTTCTTTGTTCTATGATCTTAGAGGATAAAGTAGTTATTTCTACTAGATCATTTTTAAATTTCCTTGCTGATATTTTAATTCCATCAAATACAGATTTAGAAGATATCCGTATTGAGAATATGACAGAGTTTGAGCGCATAGAGTACTCTTTGCCTTCCCTTATCTTTAGTAACAGAGGCAAAAGTGAATTAATTGACCGCTTTTATAAGTATGACCCAATACATTTAAGGTCAAAAACTTTAGATAAAGTTATAAATAGTATTTACAGCACTAATAATTTCAAAAAAGTAGTTCATGAAAATATAGGTGAGAAGAGTTACAAAAAAATCTTTAATCCAATTATCGAATTGCTTCAAGAAAGTGAGAACTCACTTGAAGACGAAGTGTTCCAATCATTAACAAAGTGCTTTCTGCGCGCTGGCTATCTTACTGATCCTATCTTACAAGAGGAATTAGATAACCAATATATGAAGCAGTATATTCGCTTTCTGTATGGATATAATCGCGGTGACAAAAAAATCATCACAGAAATCTATGAAAAAATTAGGAATGTTATTTTTTCTTGGAAAGGTTCACCTAAGCGAGGATATATATATATAAACAACTTGAGTGAATCTTATAGAGTGGCTCAAAAACTCGAATATAGACCATTGCTAGATACTTCAAAAGCACAAATTACACACGAAGAATTTGAGTCTTTCAGCACAACTATTTCCTTGAGATTCGTTGGGAGTATGCCATCTAATGACCTTTGCCTAGAAATAGACTATCCATTATTTCAGTTACTCTCCAAGGTATCCGATGGATATCGACCTAACAAAAAGGATTATGAAGACGGGCTGAGTTTTATAACATTTATGGATCAGTTAATCTCGAAAAGTAAAAATTCGGATCTTCTTATTCATTATCATGGGGAAAAAGATTTGTTTAGCTTGGAAAAGCAATTTACGGGATTATTTGCATTTGAGAAGGTGGAAGATTAATGAGCGGATTTTTTAATTTTGAACCTATTGAAGGAATCTTACGTAAAAAGCAAAAAGATGGTCGTTTGTCACATGATACAGGGGATATAAAAAACGCTTTCCCCTTTAATTCTTCTCGTAAGTCTAACGTTTTTAGCGAGGGAATCAACGAGATCATTGGAGAGTTGGTTCGATTAAGTAATAGCTTAAAAGAACCCAATTTAAAGTATGAAGGGGATTATTATTTTTCTGAGTATCCCTTAGTAAACATGGTAATTGAAGATGTGAGTTTTCCTGAAGATATGCATCAGGAGGTACTTACGAAGTTTTTGGAGGAGTATTTATACAAGAATGGGTCAGATTTAAAGCCGCTTCACCTATACTTGTTTAATTATATTACAAGCACGGAAAACAAAGGAGAAAAAGGAAAGTACGCGAGGTTTATTTATGATTTATTATTCTATAACAAGCCAGAAATATCCTCTTTGTTCTCTAAAAAAGACACAGACAACCTTTTAACAGAGCTAATCATTTCTTCACTTCCGGATTTGGAGGCTAATACAGGAGATCATTTAAATGCAACTAAATTCTCAAGTATTAGCCCAGATATAAAAGAAATGTTTGCGTGTGATTTTATGTTTTTAAGTGAACATAAGGATTACTTTATTACTCATTTCTTTCATCTCATACACTATTATGTTTTTCAATACGTCCTCCAATTCTTAAGGAACGCTCAAAGGTTTGGGAATGCTCATTCGACAGAATTTATGAATCCTCTTCACTTCACCTTTGATTGGGAAACAGGCGTTGGAAGCTATCGAAATGCTGTTCTGGATTTCCAGTTCATCAAAAAGAATGCTAAAAATCTTTTTGTTCACATTCACACGATGTCGCATTTGAGCCATAACACACGTAACCCAAATAAAGATATACAATCATACCAAAAATTGGTTGAAGAACTTGATCGGTTGAATAATGAAGAGCAAATGATGGAGAAGGAGAAATTAATAAATTGGATTCGTACGTATTCTGATTTGGCATATTTAACGATTCCTTCTGATTTGCACTCCGATATGTCTTTCAGTGAACTATTTAACACTTTGTTTAGTCAACTTCATAAGGGTATGAGTGAAGGAGTGTATAAAAAGTATGGGGACAATATTGAAAAATTGGGCAAAGGAAAGTTCTTGAAAGCGCGCGGAAAGCATGGATTTGTTTTATCTCTCAAGCAAGAAGATTTTCTTTTATTAAGTGCAGTGGCTGTTGGTAAGGAAAAGATCCCTCTAAAAACTTATTTTAAAGAACTTGAACGAAGAGGGATGACGTTTGATCAGTACTCCAAAAAGGAAGCGGTTCGCTTATTAGAACAACAAAATTATATTGAAAAGAAGAGTGATAGTGGTGATGCGCAATATGTCAAACCAATTCTTTGAATTCATAGCAAGGATAATTAATAACTATTTTAATAGAGCTAATCCAACACCTGGTGAAAGGTATTATCTAAGATTAAATAATGCGGAAGATGTATCAGCCTTAAAACAAGCATTAAATAATTGTAGTAATAGTAAAGGCTTTGAGTATGTCTTAGAGAGTGGCGGAGAATATTCCACAACTCAATTGGAATGTGGGAAAGGCGCGAATCTAGTTATTGCGGATACGGGAAGCTATGTTACTAACGACTTTTTGGTCACGCTGCGAAATCGAGTCGGGGATCAAGTAGACAATTGGCAAGGAAAAGCTCTCCTCAGCATAATTTCTGATGATTTAGATTCTATAAGTGGGGGAAGCGTTTCGCTTCAGAGTGAAGGAATGCCTCTGCACCCAGATGTTCTTTCTGAGACTCTGAGAGAGAACATTCAGGAAGGTGTAAGCGATTCTACCGACCAAATTGTACTAACCAGTTATCTCTCTCAAATTGATCAAGAGAGAATCGTTCAGTTTACCACATTCTATGATTACAAAGAGCTAATTGAAATAATTAATAGAAAAAAATTATCAAAACAAGATTACCAAAATTTAGGGATGTTTAGAGATGAACAACTGAGTAAATCCAAAGGTAATAATTTGGATGAAAGACTAAATAAAAATAAAGAGTTGTATTTGAAATTAGAGCAGCTTAATGAACTAAATCAAGAAGACGAAGAGTTTGCCAGGTTCTTTTTAGATAAGGATATTCCCAAACTAAAAAAAGAAAATTGGAAAGAACTTGATTTTGCAGTAGTTTTTCAATCGAACAAGGCTAGGAAGGAAGTTGACAAAGGAACCAAAGTGTCATTTGAAGACATAAAAATTCCAACTAATGTGAGTTGCCACTATTACTTACGGCCGTTTTCTGATAAAGGGGCGGGAAAAAGAAAGTATCAGCTTCTTTTCTATACAAATCAGCCCGAGAAATTAAACTTTCACATAAACATAGACGTAAAGAATAGCCAAGTTGATGGACTCCATAAAAACTTCTTAAAAGAACCGATTCTAGGTACAGATGTTAAAGTTCGAAAAAGATCGCTAGAAGTGTCTTTCTCAAATAGAGATTCCCAAGGACCTCTTTATGAAAAACTTGTTTATAAGCATGAAGATAAAGCATCTAAAGGTGCAGAGTTTAATATTTGTGTTCTACCATTTGAAGATCATATTTTTCAAGATTACCATAGCTCGTTTGAAGTGGTCGTTAAGAAAAAAGAGCAATACATTAAACTGCCATTTGATAGTGATAAAATTACTCTAGGAATTAATCCAAGTTCTATAGAAGACATACATGATGAATCCCAAGTTTTGGATGTGAAAAGTTCTGATGGTTCTCAATACGTAATTCCTAGTGTCCTGTTAGATAGCGATGACCGAATTGTTTATAAGGTAAGATACTCAGAAACTGATATTTGGATTGAATTAGATGGGGAAAAGCCAGATGCACACCCAATAAAAGCAAACAGATTAGCTAAACTTAAGCGCGAACAAAAGTTAAGTTTTGCTAGAGAGGGAACAAAAGTAACAAGTAACGGAAATCACGCTCAAGATTACTATATTCCAAATGATTATAAAACTTTCTTGGATGTAGAATATCAATGGGTGGATGAATTGGCGTGCGCAGGTGCGTATGTTGGCGGGGATTTCATAATCGATGAAGATATTAAGTTATCCCCTGAACTCAGGAATGCTTATAACCGATTTGTGAATATTTTCATGAAGAGAGAACCCTCCATTGTTTATTGGGATGAAAAGATCACGAAACGAGCTACAGAGTATATTACTCAGTTTACTAAAGAAGTTGAAAATATGGATCCTACACAACCAGCAGGTAACAAAAGTAAAGGTTTATTTAAGTTAGGAACCATAAATAAGAATAATGGGGAAGAAATGTGGCTAACTCCATTTCATCCATTAAATGTTGCTTTTGAGTTAAGAAAGCTTGTTGAGTTAAGGGATGAACAAATAGATCAGGGGATACTTGATCGTTTGAAACCAGATGGTTTGCTCCCTTATATTTTCGGTGAACAGGAAGTAGTGTATAGTCCAGACTCACAAGAAAATATCCCAGGATGGATGGTTTATAAGGGGATGGATACTTCTAATGTGGCGGATGCGGATCTTTATTTAGATAAAGTAGTTAAAGATAAGTTACAACAATTTGAAGAACATTTCTCTTATTTATTCTTAAAAAACTCAAAGGCTCCAGTCAAAGTGAATATTATAAACATATTGAATGATTATAGAGCTATTCGTGGACTTCTTCAGTGGTATTTAGATAAGAAGAATAAGCAAAGTGCATATAGAATGCCAGCGCTAATTGTCAATGTATATCGCAATCACTCAGAGGACAGCTTTTGTGAAAAATTTGCTGAAACAAGAAGTGTCCATGAGTTCGAAGAGGTTTTTAATTTAAAGCTTAAATCCAATGATCCAAATCTGTCTTCCGAAGATTTGCTAGAAGAATTACATCAAAATATTAAATTTTATGTAGGTGAACCACCTTCCATTTTCGAATATGCTCATATATCTTTTTATAAGATGGAATCTCAAAAGCAGTTTGCTTCCCAGCCAATGGACCAATTAGAATCGGGCGTGTCTATGAAGGGGCTTTACACAACTGTTCCCGCTAAGAAACATGTAGAAGACTATAGAAGTGGTTTCGGAATTATGGATTACAAATTCGAGGAAGACGACCTATTGATTAAATGTGCATACTACTTAAATGAGTTAGCCTCTAATATGGATAATCCAAGTAACACGTATGATAAAGGTCGAGGAATAGTAGCATGTACGACGTTAGACGATTTACATGTTATTCAAAGTGTCCTGCAATCCTCCAACTGGGTCACCTTTATAGATCCTGGTGTTGATCTTGATTTCTTTGAAAACACAGTGGAAGGTTCGCTTGTTATACATTACAATGATCAGTATTCTTCATCTAGTCGGTATGACGCTATAACTGTAACGAGTAGTGCTGAACAATATTACGATGTTATTAGAGAGTTTTTGGCTTCGATTAACATAACTTCTGATGATCGGCTAAAGACTGCACATAAGGCTATTTCTGGTTTTAACACGATCAACGGAGAATGGCTACTGAAAATACTAGGTAATAGAGGATATTTTACTGAAGAAAAATTAAGTATATTAGCTGCTATCAAAACTGCTTTAGCTTACTTCAATCATGAAGATATTCTGTGGGTTCCGGTTTCGTTGGAAGAGGTATTAAGAGTTGCTGGTGCAGTTAGCCTAAACAAATCCGGTGGTATCTTTACAGCTAAGAACCTGGGTGTCTCGGGCAAACATAGTGATGACGTCCTTTTAATTGGTTTGGAGCAAGAAGATAATGGTGTAAAAATACATCTTTATCCTATTGAAGTTAAAATAGGGCACAATCATGAAAGTGTAATTAATAAGGCTCGTGAACAACTTGAGAAAACCAGTTCATTGCTTAAGAGTCAGACTATTGATAGAGAGGATTCATTTATAAAACGTTTCTATCAAAACTTTTTTGTACAACTATTTACGTCTAATGCAAAAAGAATTACACAAACGAAATTCTTCCATAGTAAAAATTATGAGTTGCAAAATGAACTTACAGAACGGCTAAAAAAGGGGGAGTATGACTTTGTAAATTCTCTCGATTCTTATATAGGAAAAGGAGCAGTCATTTCTTTTAAGAAAGGAACTTTTGTTCGAACGAACGAAATAGACTCTTCCACGCTCTTGCTTGAGATGTCCAAAGAAGATGACTTAAAGCCTTGTATTGTAGAGGATGTAGAGGAGTTAGAGGACTGGCTAACTAATGCTTCCACAGACTTTAATAAAGACATTATTTTAAAGTATTCTTTTAAAGGTGATAAAAAACCTGAAGAAAATGTTAAGGAAAAAATCTTTAAATTTTTAACGGAATAAAGTAACAAAGGCAGGAACTCTACTCGTTCCTGCTTCCTTTTTTATCTTTTTGGAGGACTGGCGAGAATAAACAAGAGCTACATAATTTTTGGCGCGTTTTCTATTTTAATTGGTATTAATATTCTTCTTGAAGGTATTTACGGCTTACATGGAACTGGGGATAGACGATATGAATGCTTACCATTTAATTTATTTCCAGGTTCTTTGTTTTGTGTTAGGTGCGATTATTATTTTACTTGGTATGTTTAAAAGAATGGAATAGAACGAAAAAGGGAGGCCCGATTATCGGTCCTCCCTTTTTTTAAGCAGCCGCACGCTGCGACTTTTTCCCTTTCCTCAGAATCCCCATCAACCCTGCCGCTACAAGGAACAGTGCCGGGACGACACCGAACAGGCTGATGGAAATCAGGATGGCGACACCACTGATCAGCATGAGCCATCCGCCCAGTTTCGGTTTGAATTTGACGACGATCGCTCCTATGATGGCGAGGATGCTGAACAGGAATGCGCTCGACCCAAGGCCGTTCAGTTCGCTCGTTCCGTTGAAGGATTCGTCTAAGGCTCCCATGAAGAGGGCGAAGAATGCGCCTCCGAACCCAATCAGGCCACCGATGATTCCCAGTACCATTTCTGTCGTTCTATTCATGTTTCATTCCTCCTTGGTTTTTAATCAGAATGACCAGTTATAGGCTTTCACTTTGGCTTCTGTCGCTTTGCCTTTGATATTGGCAGGGAGTTCCGGATAGTTCAGTTCAAATCCTGCTTTGCCGTCCGGGTTCAGGCTGACCTCGATGCTGCCGTTCAAGGTGCCGAGGAAGTTGCCTTCTGCATCATACAGGCCTGCGGCAAGACGGATATCGTCGGCTTTCTCCGTCGTTTCGTTGAGGACGGTTCCTGTCACGGTGTAGACGCTGGAGTATTCATCTTTACCCTCGGTTAGTTTGATGTTTTCCGTCGTGAGAAGAGCAGGATCTTCTTCCGTCTGGCTGAAGTCCATGTTCATCGTGGCGTTGGCAATCTCTTCTGCGGATGTGACGGTATCGAGGATGGTGTTTTCGCCGATGTAGGCGGTCTCTCCCGGTTGGACAATCTCAGGGACGGGCAGGACCATCTGCATCGTTCCAAGGATGGAACCGTCTTCTCCTTCGAAGTTCACTTGGATATCACCAACGGATGCGGGGGCGTCTCCTGTGTTTGTGATTTCTGCGGAATAACTCGCGTAAATGCTTCCGATGCTGTCTTCCCAAGCGTCGAACGTCTCCGATTTCACTTCCAGCTGTGCTTCGGTTTGATCGGCTTTCTCTTCTGCTTCCGCCTGCTTCGGTTCGTCTCCGCTTGACATCGTCGATTCTTCGGCTGCACAGGCGGTGAGCAGGCTTCCTCCGATGATGACGGCTCCTAATACTTTTACAAATGATTTCATGATGACCTCTCCCTTTCGATTTGGTACGTTCATCATAATAAAAAGGGTGAGCAAAAATTTGCTCACCCAACGCGTGTTCTTATTTATTGGTAGTGCTTGTACATGTGTTCCACTTCCTGTTTGATATCTTCGACAAGCTTATCCGGAGACAGCACCTTCGCCTTGGCTCCCCAGGTCAGGATCCAGTTAATGAGGCCACGGCTGATTTTTGCCTGTGTCGACAGGATGAAGCGGTCGTCAGTGACGGGTGTGATGGAAGCATCGATTCCGAAACGGTCGATGACGACGTTCAGGAGCGAGGCGTCGAATTCGATTTTAATACGGCTGTCTTCTCCGGTGAACATGTGGAAGCTTTGGTCCACGTAGTCCTGGATAGTAAATGCATCGCGGCGGAACCGTTCTTCCTTCATATCCATGTGGCGCATCCGATCCAGGCGGTAATGACGCATCTCTCCGTTGCCGCGGAATTTGCCGATCAAGTAGTAGTAATCACTCTGCCAGATCAGGGCGTATGGCTCGACTTCGTACAGATCGCCGTTACGGCTGAATTCGAATTCTTTCTTTAAGTTGTACCTGCCGTAATGATACTGGAGTACTTTTTGGTCAGAAATAGCTCTGTGTATGTAATCAATATTCAATTTGACTAGTTGGTAATCTTCGTTCGACGACTGCGAAAAAAGCACAGGGTCGGGTAAAGTCTTCGCTATGTGGCGGCTTGTCATCTGTTTCGTCTTCTGGATCAGGGTCTTCTTTTCCTTCTCCGTGATGAACTTGGCTGACAAGACGGCATCGTTGATGAAGCGGAGCTGGTAAGTTTCGAATAGGTGATCCTGATAGCTATAATACACCTTCCCGTATTTGCCTTTGTTACGGGCAATGTCCACTCCCGATTCCTCCAAGATCTCAATGTCCCGCTTCAGCGTACGTGGGTCGAAGCTTGCATCCGTGCCGAAATGAAGCTTCAATTTATCTTCGATTTCTGTGATGCTGAGCTCATTGTTTTCGTCTGTTTCCTCGAACAGGATGTCGCGCAGCTTCAGTAGACGGGTGTTGTTCGTTACTTCCATGTGTCTCCTCCTAATTGCTTGGTTATCCTGTCTTCATTCTATCATTTTTTACATGTAATTCCTTTAAATAAGGTTCATAGGACCGGGAGTTTTGTTCTGTTTTATGCTTCGCTCATACTAGTGAAGTTTTAGTTGTGGGGTTAATATAGAGAAAACCATTCAACAGTTAAATCCAGGGAGGTATGCAGGGTGGACAAACGGGATTATTTGGTCAAAACCTTTTCCAGGACGAAAAGGAAGGATTACGAGAATTATATATTGACCGCTGTTTGGCATAAGCTCGGGAACTTGAACGTAAAACCGGTCAGCCAGCAATACGTAAAGCGGGGAGAATCCTTTGCGCTCTTGGATTTATATTTTCCACAGCTCCACATCGGCATAGAAGTGGACGAAGCCTTCCATAAAAGCAACCAAACACAGGATGGGCTTCGGATGGATGATATTCTTGCTGCCGTGGAAGAGGATGAATTAGAAGATTTCCTTGTCTTACGTATAGATGCGACGCTTCCTGTCGACGATCTTCATAGGAGAATAGACGAAGTCGTGGCAGAGATTAACCGGAGAGCAACAAAGGTTCATGCGGAATGGTTTACATATGAAGAGGAGCTGGAACAATGCCGCTCCCAGGAATTCTTATCCGTGCACGACGCTTATACTTTCAAAGATATTAAGGACATTGCCAATACGGTCTTCGGTAAAAATTCAAAGCGGTACCAACGCAGCTATTTTTCTATTGGAGAACAGACGTGGTTGTGGTGTCCGAAGTTATCGATTGTCGAAGAAGGTAGTTGGAAGTCGGCTGCGGCGGGGTGGATCAATCGTTTGGCAGAGGATTGGTCCTATATCGATGAATCCCACGAAGATGCTGCGATTGTTGCGGAAAGGAAAGAGACGTATGGGTCAGGAGGGAAGGCGGATCAGCAGCGTGTCGTGTTTGCTAAATACAAAGATCATCTCGGTTTTCACAGGTATCGGTTCGTAGGAGTCTTTCAGCTGCGGGGAATATCTCCTTTAGACGATCGTTTCCTGCGGTATGAGCGGATAAGAAAGGAAGTGGCTATCGTTCGTTCCTAGTGAATGGGTTATGGCCTATCGGAAATAATCCCTGATAAAAGTATAGGTATCGTAGGGCTTTGCGATTCTGGAACCCTCACCTTTCTCCCACGCAAGAATAGAATAATAGATAACGATTATCATAATAGAGGTGGAAGAAGTGGGGTCGGAAATACCGTTTTTGAAAGGTCTGACAGGAGAGGTGGTTACTCCGAAGGACCAGGAATATGAAGAGGCACGTCAGGAGTGGAACCGGGCGATCGATAAGTTTCCCCTCGTGATTGTGTACTGTGAGCGGAAAGAGGATGTGAAGAATGCGATCCGCTGGGCGCGCAGGCACCGGGTGAGCATCCGGATCCGGTCGGGCGGGCATCATTATGAGGGGTATTCGACGGGGGATTTCGTGCTGGTGATCGATATCAGCCGGTTGAATGCGCTGCGGTTGGATGAGCATCACCACCTCCTTTATATGGGGGCTGGGGCGAAGAATACCGAAGTGTACGATTTTGTCGGTTCGAAGGGCTACGTTTTTCCCGGGGGGACGTGTCCGACGGTCGGTGTCGCCGGGTTCACGCTCGGGGGCGGCTGGGGATTTTCCAGCCGGCTGCTCGGTCTTGGGTGCGACAGTCTGGTGGAGATGGAGCTCGTCAATTTCAAAGGGGAGATCGTGAAAGCGAACAAGCACCGCCATGCAGATTTGTTCTGGGCGTGCCGGGGCGCCGGGGGCGGGAATTTCGGTGTCGTCGTCGAGATGACATTCCAGCTGCCGAAGCCGGTCAACAGTCACGTGACGCTTGTCCGTTTCTACTATGTCGGCACGACGGTGGAGAAGCAGGCGGCGGTGATGGACATTTGGCAGGAGTGGCTGCCTTGTCTCGACAAGCGGATGACGCTGGTGGCGAGCTTCTATCATGCGGCGGAAGAAGGGCTCGGCATCTTCGCTCAAGGGTTCTTCTACGGTCCGCCGGAAGAAGCGCGGCTGCTGCTGGCGCCGTTTGCGGTAGTGGAAGGGTTCCGGGTGGAGCTTGAGGAGTCGCCGTTCCTTGAGGCGGTGCAGAAGGTGGAGGAGACGTATCCGCCGTCGGAGAAATTCAAATCGACGGGGCGGTTCGTCGATCGGCGATTTACGGATAAGGAGCTCGAGACGATAGCCGGGCTCGTCCAGAATCCGGCGGAAGGATCGGTGTATGCAGCGGTCTCGTTCTATGCGATGGGGGGACAGATCTCGAAGATCGATAAGCGTGATACGGCATTTTACTACCGGGATGCGCACTATATCATCGGGATTCAATCCGTATGGACAGAGGATATGTTCGCTGAGAAGAACAAGGCATGGGTCCGCGAGCGCTTCGAGTATATCAAGCGGATCACGGACGGGTCGTATGTGAATTTTCCAATCAGCGGGTTGAAGGATTATGAACGGGAATATTTCGGAGCCAATGCGAAGCGGCTGGACATGGTGAATGAACGGTATGATCCGTACAACGTGTTCCGCTTTCCACAGGGGCTTTAGGTGACAGGACATGGGAGGCGCTCCCGTGTCTGTTTTTGTGCAGAAAAGCAGGTTTCAACGAATTGTCACAAACCCTCGATTCATGGAGTTCCGTCCCCGTGAAGCCTGTCCTATCAACGTTCGGAAGGGAAAGGAAGGACGGAATGGCTGCGTAACGGCAGGAATCCCCCTCCCGTATGGATTGCGCCCGTCTATCCGAGCGATTAAGATGGAGGTAGATTCTATTAACACCTTGATTAAAGGAGATTGCACATGCTGAATACAACGATTGGAAAATTGAGAGTGACGGGATTCCTGGAAGGTTTGTCGTTTCTGTTTCTTTTGTTCATCTCGATGCCGTTGAAGTATATATGGGACATTCCGGAGTTCGTGACGTATAACGGGATGATCCACGGGGCGCTGTTCGTGTTGTATGTCCTCGTCGTCGGTTATGTCACCTATCAAGTCCGTTGGTCCAAGAAATGGATGATCGGCGCCCTCGCCGCTTCCGTGATTCCGTTCGGAAACTTCGTGCTCGACCACAAGCTGAAGGGCAGGTTCCCGGAGCATCAGACCGAACGGGCAGCAGGATAATTTCATAGACGAAAAAAAAGAGTCGAACCTCAGGACGAGGTTCGGCTCTTTTTGTGCTTTTTTACAGGAACGTATCGACGATCAAATAGGCGTTCAGCAGGATGACGATGAAAGAGATCACCCAGGCGGCCGCCGTCGTTACGCGATGGTTCTTCAATCCGCCCATGATCTCCCTGTTGCTTGTGAACATAATCAAAGGTACGAGCGCGAAGGCGATGCCGAAGGACAGCACGACCTGGCTTGCGACGAGGGCTTTCGTCGCGTTGACGCCTGAGAGGATGATCGCAAGCGGCGGGATCATCGTGATGGCCCGTCTGAGGTACAGGTTGATGCTTTTTCTTATAAAGCCCTGCATGACGACGTCGCCGGACATCGTGCCGACGGATGAGCTCGAGAGTCCTGCGATCAGGAGGCCGAGGCCGAACAGGATCGCTGTGAAAGGTCCGAGCGTCGAGCCGAGTTCGTTGAACATGACGGTCAAGTCGTCGATGCGCATGTCGCGGTCGAAGAACAGGGCGGCTGCGATGACGAGCATGCTCATGTTGATGGCACCGGCGATGATCATCGCAAGGACGATATCGATGAATTCGAAGCGGAAGATCTGCTTCTTCTCTTTCTCGGTCCTGCCGACGACGCGCTTGTTCGTGAGTGCCGAGTGCAGGTAGATGGCATGCGGCATCACGGTCGCGCCGAGGATGCCGGCGGCGAGGATGATGCTGTCTGTGCCTTCGAAACTCGGGACGGCGATGCCGTGGCCGACTTCGGTCCAGTCAGGGTGCGCGAAGAACGTCTGGAGCGCAAAGGCCAGGACGACCATCAGCACCATGGCGGATATCGTCGTTTCGAAGGCGCGGTACCCCCTCCGCTGCATTTCAAGGACGGCGAAGCTCGCAAGTGCCGTGATGACGGCGGAAGGAACCATGCCGATGCCGAAGATCAGGTGCAGGCCGAGTGCCGCTCCGATGAATTCGGCAAGATCGGTCGCGATGATGACGAGCTCGCTCTGGATCCAGAGGAAGATCGACGTCTTTTTCGAGAAGCGGTCGCGTGCCACTTCAGGGAGATTACGGCCGGTCGCGATGCCGAGCTTCGCGGACATCGACTGGATCAGGACCGCCATCAAATTCGAGAAGGCGATCACCCATAACAATTGGTAGCCGAAGGTGGAGCCTGCGGCGATGTTCGTTGCGAAGTTCCCGGGGTCGATGTAGGCGACGGCTGCGATGAACGCGGGTCCGAGGAACGGAAGGAGACGCTTCAGCCCCTTTACATCCCCGCGCAGCACCGCTTCTGCTGCGGATGTGGTTGTGCTGGTACTACTCATGTTTCTTCACCTGTTTCTGTATATTTTGCCTTTATCATAAAAAGTTGCCTGAGGTAAAAACTTAACACACGACTATTATATTCCCACTTTTTAGGTTTGTAAACAGAATCGTTTTTCGAATTTCTTCAGAAAAAAATATTTTTTTTGCAAAAACGTGACACCAAAATGCGAGGTTCTTTCGATTATAGATTGAGAGGCTTTTTATAGTCCTCCAGAGAATGAAAGGAGTTGGAAGGATGAATTATTTGAAAGAGTTGAACGTGTTCCTGGACCGATTGGAGATGGAGGAGATGAGCGCAGGAGCAGCGATCCTCTGGGTGTCGCTCATGCATTTCAACAACAAAGCAGGATGGAAGAAGGAGTTCGCGCTGCCGTCGATGGTGCTCATGACGAAGGCACGCCTGTCGGAAACGTCCTTCAAACGGGCGCGGAAGGAGCTGAAGGAGAAGGGGTATATCAAGCACACATTCGTTGCGAGAAACCGTGCTCCGGTGTATGAGATGATCTCGCAGCTGGGTCCGGAACAGACCGCCGGTTCGGCCGGAGGAACGGCCCTTGAGCCGGACCATGGGACAGCCCGTGGGACAGCCCCTTTATATAAACAAAAGGAAAAGAAACAAAACAAGCATGAGGAGGCGGACGCTCCTTTGATCGATCCTCATACGTTCTACGAGCAGCATATCGGCCCATTGAATCCGTTGATCATCGAACGGATCACCTACTGGTGTGAGGAGCTTTCGGACAGGCTTGTGATCGAGGCCGTCAAACGTTCCGTGGAGCAGAACAAGCATTTCTTCCGGTATTGTGAAGCGATCCTGAAACGGTGGGCGGCAGACGGGGTGAAGACGGTCGCTGATGTGGACCGCATCGACTCGATGAAGGAGAAGGCAGGCGGCGGGGAAGACCTGTTCGAAGCATTCCGAAGGGAGCGGGAGCAATGACGTATGAAGAAGCGGTAAAGGTGCTGAAGACGATCAAGGATTTCTATCCGGATAAATTCCAGCTTACTGAGAACACGATCGCCATGCTTGTCCCGGAAATCGAGAAGATGGAGTATGTACCGGTGATGAAGCGTCTCACGGCGTATGTGTGGGAGAATCCTTTTCCACCGCGGCTCGTGGATATTGCGTCGTATCCGGAAGAAGTGGAGGATCAGCTGGAAGAAGAACGGAAATGGGCGCAGGAAGCGGCGGCAGTATCCATGGAAACGAAGCGGAAATTCGAAGAAGCGATGAAAAATCTGATGAGGAAGGTGACGCAGGATGTTTATAAATGAAGCGGCAGAACAAGTAGTGATCGGATCGATTTTGTTGGATGGGGGATTGATGGAGGATGCGCTGTTGTTTCCGGTCCACTTCTCGAATCCCGGGCACAGGCGGATTTATGAGGGGATGAAGAATATCCATGAGCGCAACGAGCCGGTCACCATCCTCACGGTCACGACAGAGCTGAAGGGAGAAATCGGCAAAGTGGGAGGCGTCGGGTATTTGGCGGAACTGGCAGGATCGATTGCGACGACCACTACGTTCCGGCACGATCAGCGGCTCGTCCTCGATGCCTATCGTCACAGGGCGTTGGGAGAGGCCTGTACCCGCTATATGAACGACCCGACAGATGACGGAATCGAAGAACTCTATCAGTTCTCGGAGAAATACCGCAAGTTGAGTCTGGACTGCACCGACAAGCAGATCGAAGAAACGCTGCTTGAAATCGTCCGTGAGATGGATGAAGCGGAGAAGGGGAAGACCGGTTATGGAACAGGTAATGAGCTGCTCGATATTAAAACCGGCGGCATTCAGCCCGGCGATTTGGTGATTTTGGCGGCCCGTCCGTCGATGGGGAAGACGGCCTATGCGCTTCATCTTGCGGCCAATCATTGTGAGGGCGGAGGCAGTGTCCAGATTTTCAGCCTGGAGATGGCCGTCAAGCCGCTGCTGCAGCGGATGATTTCGGCGGATGCGTCGGTGAACGGCAGGAAATGGCGGTCGAGGATGTTCAGCGACAGCGATTATGAAGGCGTCGTGGAATCGGTCGGGCGGATTTCCGAATGGGAACTCGACATCCATACCCACGCCTCTACCTACGAGGATATCCACGCTCATACGAGAGCTTACCTTCGCAGACATAAACCTCCGCGTCCGATGATCATCATCGACTATCTCCAACTGATGTCCACGAATGACCGCCATGAACGCCGCGACCTCGAAATCGGCCACATTACCCGCTCCCTTAAGAAAATGGCGGTGAAATATAACATTCCGATCATCCTCCTATCCCAGCTTTCCCGCCAGGTCGACCAGCGCCGCGAGAAGCCTCCGCTTCTGTCTGACCTGCGCGAATCCGGCAATATCGAACAGGATGCCGATATGATCACTTTCCTCTACCAATCCCAGGACCCGCAGGATGAAGCACACAAGGATAAAATCCATCTCCATATCGGCAAGCACCGGAACGGCCCGGTTGGAGACATTCCAATGTATTTCCGCAAAGAGTTCGGTAGATTTGAAGAACGGGGAGAGGGGAGTCTGGAGGCTTTACCGGAGCAAGGAACGTTTTTACTTCAAAAAAAGAACACGCCGACTCCGACTGTCTGACCGCCTCTTCTGTGACCTTCCGCTCAGATCGTTTCCGTGATTCCCTGATTGTTAGTCTTCCTTTCCTGTTTTTTCAGTAGAGAGGTCTGTTTCATTGATTCCATTCCGGGGGAGGAGTAAAGTGTCTCGATGTGGAAAGTTTTAGCAGAAAGGATGAGGCAGATGTGGAAAGAAGACTATGTAAAAGTGAATGATGTCCATCTTCATTACGTTACCAAAGGAGAAGGAGAGCTGATGCTGTTCCTTCACGGATTCCCGTACTTCTGGTACAACTGGAACCATCAGATGGAAGCCTTCGCGGAGGATTATAAGGTCGTCGCGGTCGATATGCGCGGCTACAACCTCTCCGATAAGCCGGAGGATGTCGAGGCTTATAAGATGAAGATTCTCGTTGATGATGTGAAGAAAGTGATCGAAGCGTTCGGAGAGAAGGAATGTATCCTCGTCGCGCATGACTGGGGCGGTGCGATTGCCTGGTCGCTTGCCTATACGGACCCTTCTTATGTGAAAAAACTGATCATGTTCGATGCGCCGCATCCGCATACGTTCCGTCGGGAGCTTGCGGAGAATCCGGCCCAGCGGGAAGCGAGCAGCTATATGGGATTCTTCCAGCGTCCGGATGCGCATGAGCTCCTGCTTCAGAATGATGCGGAGCGGGTGAAGAAGATTGTGACCTATCCGGGGCTCGAGAAAGGCTACCTGACCGAGGAGGAGGCGCAGAAATACGTCGATGCCTGGACACAGCCGGGAGCGATGAACGCGATGCTGAACTATTACCGGGCGATTTCCTTCTTCCCGTTCGAGGAGCATCTGAAGAAGCCGCTCCGCCTGCCGTATGACACGTTCGAAGCGCCGACACTCCTGATCTGGGGCGATGACGATATCGCTTTTGAGAACAGTAACCTGGACGGGATCGAAGCGTATGTTCCGGATATCACGATCCACCGTATGCCGGGGGTCGGCCATGCGCCGCACCACGAGAAGCCGGCAGAGGTCAATGGTTATATGCGTGCATTCCTTGAAAGAAAATGATGGTGAAAAACGTCCTCGGATGAGGGCGTTTTTTGTTGTTTTTTTACTGAAAAAGGACGTTTTGCTGTTCGGGATGCAGGAGAGTATGGGAGAAAGGTAGAAAGTAAGAAGAAAATCTATCGGTATAGGGGAGCGGTGTATGGAGATCATCGTGCAGTTTCAAATCAATCTATTTGCCCTTGTCATTCTGGCTGTCCTGTATATGATCATGCGGGCGAAGTCCAAGGTGGAGAGCTTCGGGAAGAAGGTGCTGAAGACGATCATGGCAGCGACCGCCTGTGCGATCGTTCTCGAACCGATGACGTGGATTTTCGACAAGAAGCTGTTCCCCGGGGCATTCGTACTCGAGTATTCGACCAACTTCCTCCTGTTCCTGATCGGACCGGTCCTCGGCGGTCTGATGCTGTCGTATGTCGATTACCACCTTTTCAAAGATCCTTCCCGTGTGCAGAAACGCATGTACTACCAGCAGCTCAGCATCGTGACGCTTGCTGTCCTTCTCATCAATATCTATCATCCTATCTACTTCGACGTCGAACCGGGCATCAATAAATACAGCAGCGCCGCGTTCAAAGACGTCCATTACGTCGTCCTCGGCAGTCAATATGTCTATATGTTCGCATTCGTTATTAAGAATCGAAAGCGGCTGCCCTCGTATGTCACCGGTCTCTTCCTCCTTTTCTTTGCGCTGCCGATCGTCGGAATGGTCGTCCAGCTGTTCGAATCGCGGATCTATTTCTCATGGACGGCAATCGTGATCGGGATTCTCGTCTCCTATACGTTTCTTGAATCGGCGACGACGGAGGAGGATTTCCTGACGAAGCTCTATAACCGGCAGAGTTATGAAGTCTATGTCAATCACCTGATCGAGATCCGTCGTCCCTTCGGCATACTGTTGATCGATCTCAACCATTTCAAGGAAGTCAACGATAAATACGGCCACCGAGAGGGCGATCAGGTTCTCGTCGGCTTTGCCCGTGTGTTGAAGAAGGTCTTCCAGCACAAAGGGCTTTGCGCCCGCCTCGGCGGGGATGAATTCATCGTCGTCGTCGAGAAGGAGATCCGGAACGTCGTGCCTGCGGTCACGGAAGTCGAGCGGAAGTTGAAGCGGCAGGAGGAGGCGCTTCTCCGCCAGACTCGTTTCAGCTACGGTTATCAAGCGTATGAGCCGGGCATGTCGACAGAGGAACTGTACACGGCAGCCGACCGGAAGATGTATGAGTTCAAGCGCATGGGCAGGCAAAAGAAGACGCTTACGTAACATCGGGGGCATTTTTCTACCTGCAAAAACGGTGACCTGAGACGGGAAGCGTACTATACTAGGGGTTGGAAGTTCATTAAGGAAAGAAGGATTCATTGTGTCAAAAGCAGCAAAGATTCTCTTACAAATAGCCGGACTCTATCTTATTTATCTGATCGGGACGTGGATCCAGTCGGCGCTCCACCTGTTCATTCCCGGCAGCGTCATCGGCCTGCTTCTGTTATTCGTATTATTGATGCTGAAGGCGGTACCGGAGAAGTGGTTCCGGAAAGGGACGGGCTTCATGATCGCGAACCTCCCGTTCTTCTTCATCCCTGCGACCGTCGGTATCATCAGTTACGCTTACGTCTTTAAAGGAAAAGGGCTGCTTCTGATCGTGATCGCCCTTCTCAGCACCGCGCTTGTGATGGGGCTCTCCGGAGTCGTCACCCAGCGGATGGTCAGAAGGAGGGAGGAAGCATGAAGGAGATAGGTATCGGAATCTTCATGGTCGTCCTCACGGTGGCTGCCTATAAGGCGGCGACCTTCGTTTACCGGAAGCACAACCGGATGTACACGGCGCCGATCATCGTCTCCACGGTGATCATCATCGCGTTCCTCCTCGTCTTCCACCTGCCGTATGAAACGTATATGACAGGCGGGAAATGGATCGATCACCTGCTGGGGCCGGCCGTCGTGGCGCTTGCGTATCCGTTGTATCAATACAGGGAGATTCTGAAGCGTATGCTCGTCCCGATCGTCACAGGTACGTTCATCGGTGCCATCGTCGGCATCACGTCAGGTCTGCTCCTCAGTAAGTGGGCAGGATTCAGCAGCCTGATCATCCATTCGATCGTCCCGAAATCCGTGACGACGCCTGTTGCGATGTCCATTGCCGAATCGACGGGCGGTGCGATGCCGCTCGCCGCTGTCTTCGTCATGATCGCCGGCATCGGCGGTGTGCTGATCCATCCGTTCGTCATGCGCTATACGAACCTGACGCACCGGATCGGGCGCGGCGTCGGGATGGGAAGTGCCTCCCACGCCATCGGAACAGCGACGGCGATGGAGCGCGATACGCTGGAAGGCTCGATCAGTACGATCGCCATGGTGCTGAGCGCCGTCATCGTGTCGATCCTTGCCCCTGGTCTGTCCCTGTTACTACTATGAAAAATGACGAAAAACGTCGGAGACTCCGGCGTTTTTTTTCGTTTCTTGTAGATTGGGAGAATGCCCCTTGCTGAACGGGTTAATATTGGATAGTATTAGCTTAATCTAATCGGATTGGAGGCGGAAAGGATGATGATTGGGGGACCATTTCTCGTTGCGACGATTCCCGGGGTGCTGGTCGTGATACTCTCGTACTGGCTGGCGCAGAAGAATCTGCCGCTGCTGGTGAAGATGCTGCCGACGATGCTGGCGGCCCTGGCTGCCACCATCCTGTTTTTTGTCGGCTTCGTCATGATCCGAGGTTTTGAAGGAGCGGCGTACAGTCTGCTTGCCATCTTCTTGATGGGCTATGCCGTCGTCGCTTCGACCGTTGCCAGGAAGAGACGGCAGCTGCTTAAGGAGAAGGAATCAGGAGAGGCGTAATCTACGCCTCTCTTCTGCTTTTTGAAAAAAATATTTTCAGGTAAGAGGGACGGGCTCCGGGAAATGGGACGCTTTCCACGGGGCGGCCGGTGAGCCTCCTCATCGCTGCGCTCTTCCGGGGTCTCACCTCTTCCGCTAATCCCGTCGGAGTCTGCCCATTTCCCTCCGCCCTTCACGGCGAGCATCCTTTCTTCTGATACAAAAGTAAAAATGTGAGGAGATCCGGAACCTATTTTGTCATGGTTTCAGGAAGATACATAGCACCCTTTCTATGGGAAATGGTAGCACGATTCCAATTTTCGTCCCATGTGTTTTTTGCATGCACGGGACATGCTTTCTTTTCTTACTATATCGGAGAACGTATTTTTCCTTGGTCATGTGCGGACAGACGCCTTTCCTGCCGTTTTCCGATATGAAAAATTGTATATAATTGTTAGATAATAGTGACTTTTCGGTGTATAAAGCGGTATCATAGAGACAGGGTCATTAAATGACAGGAGAGGTGCGATTTTGTGACCTCGGCATCTTTTCTGCAAATTTCATGATATAAGGATGGTTAATATGAGCAGCAGAGAAACGAAAACAGACGTGATCTTGATAGGTGCTGGCATTATGAGTGCGACCCTCGGTTCACTCTTGAAAGAATTAGCCCCAAATTGGAACATTACCGTTTTTGAGAAGCTCGGAACGCCCGGAGAAGAAAGCTCGAATGAATGGAATAATGCAGGGACTGGCCATGCGGCTTTGTGTGAGTTGAATTACACGAAGGAAAAGGCGGATGGTTCGATCGATATGACGAAGGCTGTCTCGATCAATGAACAGTTTCAGGTGTCCAAACAGTTCTGGTCTCATTTGGTGAAGACCGGCCAGTTGAAGGACCCGGAACAGTTCATCCGGCCACTGCCCCACATGAGTCTCGTCTTCGGAGGAGAGAATGTCGACTTCCTGAAGAAGCGCTATGATGCGATGTCACAAAATCCTCTTTTCAAAGGGATGGAGTATTCGGAAGATCCAGAGCAGTTGAAAGAGTGGATTCCGCTCATCATGAACGACCGCCATACTCACGGACCGGTCGCGGCGACGAAGATGGATAGCGGTACCGACGTCAACTTCGGTTCCTTGACAAGGAAGCTGTTTCAGAATCTGGAGGCCAAAGGGGTGGAAGTGCAGCATCATCACCACGTCAAGGATTTATATCGGACGAACGACGGCCGCTGGGAATTGAAGATGTACGATGATAAGAACGATAAGCTGGAAACCCGGAAGGCGGATTTCGTATTCCTCGGTGCGGGTGGTGGAAGTCTCCATCTTCTGCAGAAGTCCGGCATCCCGGAAGGCAAAGGAATCGGTGGTTTCCCTGTCGGGGGGCAGTTCCTTGTCTGCAAGAATCCGGAGATTGTCGAACAGCATGAAGCGAAGGTGTACGGCAAAGCTCCTGTAGGTGCACCGCCGATGTCGGTGCCGCACTTGGATACCCGCTATATCGGCGATCAGAAGACGCTGTTGTTCGGTCCGTTCGCAGGGTTCTCGCCGAAGTTCCTGAAGACAGGTTCATTGATGGATTTGTTCACATCGATCAAACCGGGCAACATTTTGACGATGCTTGCAGCGGGAATGAAGGAAATGGCGCTGACGAAGTATTTGATTCAGCAGGTACTCCTGTCGAAGGAGCAGCGGATGGATGCTTTACGGGAGTTCATCCCGAATGCGAAGAGCTCCGACTGGGACCTCGTCGTTGCCGGCCAGCGTGTCCAGGTAATCAAGGATACGAAGGAAGGCGGCAAAGGAACGCTCCAGTTCGGGACGGAAGTCGTGAACAGTGCGGACGGTTCGATTGCGGCTTTGCTCGGGGCATCCCCGGGGGCGTCGACAGCCGTGCACGTCATGATCGATGTGCTGAACCGCTGCTTCCCTGACCATATCGATCAATGGAAGCCGAAGCTCGCCAAGATGATTCCATCCTACGGCGTATCGCTCGTCGATCACCCGCGGATGATCCAGGATATCCACCGTACGACAGATGAGGCGCTTGGTCTGGCAAAAAAGGAACTGATCTTTAGTTAGGGGTGTATAGAAAGAAGAAAAAATAAGAAGCATATCGTTTTCCAAAAGCAGTCGCCGATCGGGTCGGAGAAGGGGAAAGGTACCCCCTTTTCCCGCCGGCGGATGGAAACAAAGCTTCTTCCTGGACAAGCCTATCGCTGATAGGCTTTTTTCTTTTGTTCATAAAAAGCGACGGCTGCAGCGGCTCCGAGTCCGGCATTCGCTTTGATAAGTTCGATGTTAGCGGCGAGGCTTCTGCCTTCGGTGGCGCGGTTGACGTGATCCAGCAGGAACGGTGTGACGTCCTTGCCTGTGATGCTCTGCTGCTTCGCTTCAACGAGCGCCGCTTCGATAACGCCCGTCACGTAGGACGCATCAAGGGCGTGACCGGAAGGGATCGGGTTGGCGATGACGGCTCCTCCTTGAAGACCGAGCTCCCATTTCGTATGAAGGATGCGCCCGATTTCCTCTGCGTCATCGACGCGGAAATGGACGGCAAACTCGGATGTGCGCGTGAAGAAGGCAGGAAGGGAGTCGGTCTGATACCCCATCACTGGTACTCCTTTCGTTTCCAGATACTCGAGGGTCAGGCCGAGGTCGAGGATCGATTTCGCACCGGCACAGATGACTGCGACGTTCGTCCTGGCGAGCTCCTCCAGGTCTGCCGATATGTCCATCGTCGTTTCGGCCCCGCGGTGGACGCCGCCGATGCCGCCGGTCACGAACAGGCGGATGCCGGCGAGGTCGGCACAAATCATCGTTGCGGCTACCGTCGTCGCACCGGAGCGGCCGGTCGCAAGCAGATACGGGAGGTCTTTACGGGAAGCTTTGGTGATATCATCCCTTGAGGCGAGCGCTGTCAATTCTTCCGCTGTCAGTCCGATTTTGATCCGGCCGTCAAGGATGGCGATCGTCGCCGGGACGGCTCCGTTATCCCGGATGATCCGCTCGACTTCCTTCGCCGTTTCGATGTTTTCAGGATACGGCATACCGTGGGAGATGATGGTGGATTCGAGGGCGACGACAGGCTTTCCTGTTTCCAAAGCTTCGTTCACTTCTTGTGATAGGGAGAGATAGGGATTGAGATTCATAGGAACTCCTCCTGTTTTTTTAATAGATGGGTCGTCAAATCGGAATGGACGGTCGCTGTCGTCTGGACGCAGAGGGCGGCGCTCTTCAGTCCGGCATGGACGGCTTCGGACAGTGGACTGCCGTCGAGCCAGGCGTGCAGCACAGCAGCGGAGAATGCATCTCCGGCGCCGGTGACGTCTACGGTCGTGTCGAGGGCAGGGGCGGGATAGTGGCGGATGCTGCCGCCGCTTTCCCCGACCATGACACCCCGCTTGCCCCACGTCACCGTGACATAGCGGACACCGCAGGCGAGCCAGTGTTCAACGGCGTCTTTCCACTGGGCTTCGTTTTGAATGGGAATGTCGAAGTGTGCGGCGCTTTCTTCGACGTTCGTCATCAGCCACGTCAGGCCGCTGATATCCGAGGGCAGCCGCTTCATTTTCAGTATCGAGACGGTGATGAAGGCGACCGGCGTGTGGTCGGCGGCTGCTTCCTTAAGCAGGAAGGCGAGCGTCTCCTGCGGGCAGTTCAAATCGGCGATGACGCATTCGGCCTGCTTCCATTTCTTCTCGTGACGACGGATCTCCTCCGGAAGAACAGCGTCGTAAATAGCCATATCGGCGAAGGCCATCGTCATTTCTCCATGCTCGTCGAGGACAGCGGTGTACGTGCCTGTGTTCCGGTCCGGCAGATGGAGGACGCCGTCCATTATGATATACTCGGCAGAGGCGCGGGCGATGATTTCCCAGTCGGCATCTCTGCCGGCAGCAGTGATGAGTGTCGGCCGGTTTCCGAGGCGCCCGAGGTTTTCTGCGATGTTTCTGGCGACGCCGCCGGCGCTTGCGGTCGACCGCACCGGATTCGATGTCTTATAGTCGAAGCGCTCCAGGCAGTGATACTTGCGGTCGACGTTGGCGGCACCGATGCAGAGGACAGGACGGGAATGATTCAGGACATAGGCGCGGCCGAGCAGAATGTTTTTCTGTACAAGCTGGGAGATGACGTTGGCGACGGTGGACCGGGACAAGGCGAGGATTTGGGAGAGGTCGTGTTGGGAAATATACGGGTTATTTGCAATCTGTTCATAGACCTGACGTTCGCGGTCGGTCAGTTTGTTTGGTAACATAGACAGCCCTCCGGACAAATGTTTGATTCATGGAACATATGTCTAAAGTAGCTGAATTGGAAAAAGCTAGCAATAAAATAGAGACAGGTCGTACGTCCGACTTATCGACAAAATTTTCCGACAACAGGTTGCCAATCGTTTGAGAATTGCTGTATAGTGGGGCTAACAACTTCATAGATAAACGTTCTTATCGAGAAAGGTGGAGGGACTGGCCCTTTGAAGCCTTAGCAGCAGACTCCTGACGGGTGGTACTGTGCTAATTCCAGAAGCGTACGTGCTTGCAGATGAGAAGAGGTTAGATACGCAGGTAATCCGCTCTTCTTATGGTGAGAAGTGTGGATTTTTTTAATTTCAACGGAAGAAGGATGATAGAGATGACGAATTCAACCATCAAACGAGCTCCATTCAAAGGCGATCATGTCGGGAGCTTCCTGAGACCCGAGCGTTTGAAGGAAGCGCGCCGGCAGAAAGCGGAGGGGACGATTTCCCAAGAAGAGCTGCGCCGGATCGAAGACGAAGAGATAACGAAGCTTGTCGCGAAACAGAAAGAGGCAGGACTTCCTGCCGTGACAGACGGGGATTTCCGTCGCAGCTGGTGGCACTTCGATTTCCTTGAAGGACTCGATGGAGTGGAAGGCTACGACAAGGAGAAGGGACTTCCGTTCGACGGGGTGGAGACGAAGGCGCGCGGTGTCAAAGTGACTGGAAAGGTCGGGTTCACGGATCATCCGGCCATCAGGGACTTCCGTTTCCTGAAAGAGATCGCCGGCGATTCCGTCGCAAAGCTGACGATTCCGAGCCCCAACATGCTCCTATTCCGTGCCGACATCGACAGGGAGATCTACCCGACGGATGAAGCGCTGCTCGCGGATTTGGTGGATGCGTACCAAGGATTCATTCAGCGGATTTACGAAGAAGGGTGCCGCTACCTGCAGCTCGATGATACCGCCTGGGCAAGCTTTTTCTCGGAAAAAGGCAGAGAAGCGATTGCTGCGGAAGGCCGCGATCCGGAACGTGCCGCTACCCTGTGTGCCCGTTCGATCAACGAATCGATCGCAGAGCGTCCGGAAGACCTGTTGATCACGATGCACATCTGCCGCGGAAACTTCCGTTCGACCTTCATGACGACAGGGAGCTATGAAGCGCTGTCGGAGACGATCTTCGACGGTTTGGACGTCGATGGCCTGTTCCTGGAATTCGATGATGAACGCTCCGGCGGCTTCGAACCGCTCCGTCACGTCAACCGCCCGGATCTGTCGGTCGTCCTCGGCCTGATTACATCGAAGACCGGCGAACTGGAAGACCCGGACCGGATCAAAGCCCGGATCTTAGAGGCATCCGACTATGTGCCGATGTCCCAGCTCTGTCTCAGCCCGCAGTGCGGGTTCGCTTCGACGGAAGAGGGGAATGTGATTTCAGAGGAAGCACAGTGGGCGAAGATCCGCCACGTGCTTGAAATTGCAGAGGAAGTTTGGAGATAGATAGTATAGAAAAAGCGTCCGGCTTACGAGCCGGACGCTTTTTTGTTTGGAGAGCGGGCTCCGGTAAATGGGGACGCCCCGTCCTCTTCTAAGGGCTATTATTCAGCAGCCATCGCCTTCTTCCGCACCGCGAAAAAGGAATGGATGGCCGCTGCGACCGGGATGATGAGCGCAATGCCGATGCCGGCACAAAAGATCGCAATCATCTCTTCACTGAACACTTTGGAATTGACGATTTCGCCCAGCGAATAGTCCAAATCCTTGAACCAGATAAGCAGGGCAAGGTAGCCGCCGAAGAAGGCGAAGAACAGCGTGTTCGTATCCGTTCCGAGGATGTCGCGGCCGACGTTCATGCCGGAGACGAACAAGTCCTTCCTTGAGATCTCCGGATGGTGGTGCTGCACCTCACTCATCGATGACGTGATGGAAATCGCCACTTCCGTGATGGCGCCGATCGTCCCGATGATGATGACGGAGGCGGCGATTTTCACGAAATCAAGCCCGATGTATAACGAGTAGGGCGCGAGGCTGTCGGAATCTTCTTCACTGAACCCTTGGATCATTGACATATCTGTAATCAAATGGATGCCGACGAGCAAAATGGCGATCGTGACCATCGTAGCGAGAAACGCGGTGCCCGTCTTCAAATTCCAGTCGTTCACGTAAATCAGGTTGACGTAGCTGATGACCGCACAGGCGATGATGGTCACGATGATCGGATTGATGTGCGGATCGAGCATGAAAAACAGCGCGACGATGAGAATGACGAAGTTGAAGAATAACGAAGCGAACGATCGCACTCCTTTTTTTCCTCCGACGAGGACCATCAATAGGAATAATATGGCGGTTAAGGCGACTAGTACATTCATGATCTCTTCCTCTTTGCGTTAATGATGAACAGTGTAGTGTAGACACTGATCGGGATTGTCAGGACAATGCCAATGCCGCCGACAAGCGCCCGGGCTATTTCAAGCGACAGATTCATGGACAGCGTGAAGCCGAGCGGCGATGTATTCTTCAAGTAGAGAAGAATCGACGGGATCGAGCCGGCCGCATAGACGAAGAACAAGATGCTCGTCAGGGTCCCCATGACGTCCTTTCCGATGTCCATACCGGATTTCCACAATGCCTTTCCTGTGATGGCGGCATCCTTCTCATAGAGTCCGAACAGTGACGAAGCGATCGTGATCGATACGTCCATCACGGCACCAAGCGAGCCGATGAACAGCCCGGCCATGAATACTTCCCTGTACGGACGGGTCAAATACTGCATTTCCTCATAGCGGAGGCCGTTCCCCTGCAGGGCCTGGATGACGAAATAGGCGATCGCTAAAGAAACGGAAATGCCGATCAGCGTAGATAGAATGGCAGCATACGTCTTCTGATTGAATCCGTTTAAGAAAAGGAGTGAACCGATGCTGAACAAAATGACGAGCCCGCTGCAGATAAAGAGCAGGGTACCGTCGGAATTGGCGATATAAAGATCGAGCGCGAAGTACATCAAGGCTGCGTTGACGACGAGGCTGACAATCGAGAGTGCGCCGCGCTTTCTGCCGACAATCAGCAGTAGAAAAAGGAAGACCCAGGCGGCAGCGAGGACGTATTTGTCACGCTTTGCATCGATGATCGCACCGGTCAGTCCATCTTCCTGCAGCGAATCTTCATCGATGGAAACAAACACTTCATTCCCTTCCTCGTACTTTTGGTCGTATGCTTCCGAAGAAGAGTATTCGTTGCTCATGTCGATTTTTTTACCCTTATAGGGTCCGTTCAATATTTCCCCGGAAATGGTTTGTGTAGAAATGGTGTCTTTATTGTCGTGGATGTCTGTAACATTCTCCGTATCGACCGTCTTCGTATCGGTCACTTCTGCAATCGTGCGGCCGTAAAGTCCGGCATTATGGTTGACGAATACCATCGAAGCGATGCAGGTGATGGCGAGCAGGGTGATGACGATCCATTGGCGGTGGGTGATACGGGTAAGTATCTTTCCTGCCTTCATGTTTGAATAAGCCTCCATGCCAACCGTCCGGCGGTGCGGACAGTGGAAAACTGGGCTCTTGAAAGAGTCCGCTGAATAACGCGCTTATCATAGCAGATAACTCCCTCACCGTCAAAACTCTCCGTAGGTTAACTATATTTGCTTTAGCCACTTAAGTTTCCCGACAGCCTGTTAAGTTCTGACTTCGAAAAGAGGAAGTGATTTTCAGGTAGAGAGCGGGCTCCGGGGAATAGAGCGCTTTCCGGGGTCTTACCTGTGCCACCATTCCCACAGGAGTCTGCTCTATTCCCCTCCACCCTTTACCATACACGCCTTTCCTTTGATTTATTGATGCAGCCTGATTCATATTTCAAAGGGGGGAAGGCTTTACCTGTTCCTTAGATTTTCGCGGCAGACTAAAAAAGCCCTGTCTTCGAAAAGACAGGGCTTAAATTCCATCAGTTACGGATCAGGTGGTCGAACGCACCCAAGGCTGCATTCGCTCCATCTCCCATGGAAATGATGATTTGGTTGTACGGGCTGTCGGTACAGTCGCCGGCTGCGAACAGGCCGGGTACGCTCGTTGCGCCGCGTTTATCGACGACGATTTCGCCTGTGCGTGTTCGATCGACGAAGTCACCGAGCCACTCGGTATTCGGTACGAGACCGATTTGGACGAAGACACCATCAAGCTCGACATGCTTCTCTTCTTCGGTTTCACGATCGATGTACGTGAGACCATTCACATTATCAGAGCCGGTGATTTCCGTCGTCTGTGCATTTGTAAGGACGGTTACGTTCGGAAGGCTGTGCAGGCGTTCCTGCAGCACTTCATCCGCACGCAGTTCCGCGCCGAATTCGAGGACCGTGACGTGTTTCACGATACCGGCAAGGTCGATCGCCGCCTCGACACCGGAGTTTCCGCCGCCGATGACTGCTACGTCTTTGCCTTCGAACAACGGGCCGTCACAGTGTGGACAGTAAGCGACACCTTTGTTCTTGAATTCTTCTTCTCCCGGTACGCCGAGCTGACGCCAGCGGGCACCTGTGGAGATGATGACGGTTTTACTCTTCAGTACGCCGCCGTTCTCAAGCTCAAGTTCGAACAGATCGTTCTTCTCAAGCGAGCGGGCCTGCTGAAGGTTCATGACGTCGACCTCATAGTCCTTCACGTGTTCTTCCAGACTTGCAGCCAGTTTCGGGCCTTCGGTCTTCTTCACACTGATGAAGTTCTCGATGCTCATCGTATCCTGTACCTGTCCTCCGAAGCGTTCGGCAACGATTCCAGTACGTATTCCTTTACGGGCGGTATAAATCGCTGCAGATGCTCCTGCAGGGCCGCCGCCGACGACAAGGACTTCATACGGATCTTTGTTGTTGAACTCATCCGGGTCCGGACCGTCTCCGATCTGACTGACGATCTCTTCCAGGCTCATGCGTCCGCCGCCGAAGAATTCGCCGTTCAGATATACGGAAGGTACAGCCATGACGTTGTTGCTTTCTGCTTCTTCTTTAAAAGCGGCACCATCGATCATCGTGTGGGTGATGTTCGGATTGACGACACTCATCAAGTTAAGCGCTTGGACAACATCTGGACAATTATGGCATGTCAGGCTGACATACGTTTCGAAATGGTACGTTCCATTGATGTTTCTGATTTGTTCAAGGACGTTTTCGTCAGCTTTGGGAGCTCTTCCGCTCACTTGCAGCAAGGCAAGGACGAGGGAAGTGAATTCGTGTCCCAAAGGTACGCCGGCGAATGTGATGCCTGTTTCTTCGCCCGGACGGTTGACGCTGAAGCTTGGGGTGCGCTTCAGTTGTGCTGTTTCTGCAGTGATCCGAGGAGACATGGATACCAGCTCTTCTGTAAGAGCCAGCATCTCTTTCGATGTGTCATCCTCGCCTGCACTGATCTTCAGCACGACGTCCCCTTCCATCATCTGGAGGTACTGGTCTAGTTGTGCTTTGATTTGTGCATCAAGTGCCATAAGTCACTGTCACTCCTTAGATTTTACCTACTAGATCAAGGCTAGGTGTAAGTGTTTCAGATCCTTCTTCCCATTTAGCAGGGCATACTTCACCTGGGTTGTTGCGTACATATTGAGCTGCTTTGATTTTGTTTACAAGCGTGCTAGCGTCACGGCCGATTCCGCCTGCGTTCACTTCTACAGTTTGAACAACGCCGTCTGGATCGATGATGAACGTTCCGCGATCTGCAAGACCGGACTCTTCATCAAGGACGTCGAAGCCGCGGGTAATCGTCTGGGAAGGATCCCCGATCATGGTATAAGTGATTTTACCGATTTTTTCAGAGCTGTCGTGCCAGCCTTTGTGTACGAAGTGCGTATCAGTGGATACAGAGTAAACTTCTGCACCAAGTGCTTTAAGATCTTCGTATTGGTTCTGAAGGTCTTCCAATTCTGTAGGGCATACGAAAGAGAAGTCTGCAGGATAGAAGCAGACAACGCTCCATTGACCTTTGAATGTTTCGTTGCTTACGTCTACGAATTCACCGTTTTTGAATGCTTTTGCTTCGAATGGTTGTACTTCTTTACCGATTAGAGACATAGTTGAATTCCTCCTGAGTTATGGTTTTCTGCTTCAAAAAGCAGTAATTTATAATAATTCTAATACGACACCTATTATTAAATAAAACTCCATGTTTGTCAACCGCTGCGATAAATTGTCACATTTACGGATGTGTTACTAGTATATCCAATTTCATCGGATGAGAAACGGGCCGGTTAATTCTCAATCATTAGCATTCTATTGAAAAAGGGAATAGTTCGAATTGTAATTCATTTGTTAAATTATTGGAAATTGGTCAAAAAATTAGGGAAAACTGTTATGCTTAACGTATCTATACTGAATGATGCTGCAGCAATGCGTCGTTGATTACTTGGGGGTTTTGATAGTATGAAAGATTTAAGAGCGCCGGAAAAGCGGTTCCGGCCCGAAATTGAAGGTGTGCGGGCGGTCGCTGCACTTCTCGTCGCTATCTACCATATATGGCTCGGTTCCGTTTCCGGAGGGGTCGACGTCTTCTTCATCGTATCCGGATACTTGATCACCACTTCGCTGTTATCACGGATGGTAAGGGAAGGGAGCCTGAACGTCAAGGAATATGTCCTTGGTCTTGCAAGGCGGCTGTTCCCGGTTGCCTTCACGGTTCTGTTCACGGTGATCGTGCTTTCGTTCATCGTGATGCCGCAGGCGCAGTGGAAGCAGATCATTGCGGAAGGGTTCTCGTCCGCTTTCTACTTCCAGAACTGGCAGCTTGCCTTCAGTTCGGTTGATTATTTGGCTCAGAACAACCTTGCCAGCCCGTTCCAGCATTTCTGGGCGCTGTCGCTGCAAGGGCAGTTCTATATTACGTGGCCGTTTGTCATTATGCTCGCCTATTATTTAGCACGTAAAGTATTGAAGACGCCGGTGAGAAAGACGCTTCTCGGCGTGCTGCTCGTCTTGTTCACCTGTTCCATCGCGTATTCGATTTACAAGACGGCAGTCAATCAGCCGTGGGCCTATTTTGATACGTTTGCGAGAGCGTGGGAGTTCAGCCTCGGCGGTATTCTGTCCTTGCTGCTTCCTTATTTAAAATTCAAACGAGGAATCAGCATCGTCATGGGGTGGGTCGGCCTTGCCATCGTCGTCTTCACAGGGATGGTTGTTCCCGTTTCGACGATGTTCCCGGGCTACATCGCTCTCCTGCCGACAATGGGGGTCATCTTCGTCATCGTTTCTGCGGAGAACGGAGGACGCTTCGGTGTCGACAAACTGCTCGGATCGAAGCCGTTCCTGAAATTCGGCGGGATTTCGTATGGATTTTATCTGTGGCATTTTCCGCTGCTTATTTTGTATTACTCCTACTTCAATACCGATACGATCTCCACAGGGGCTGGAATCATCGTTCTTGCCATTACGGTCGTTCTTGCCTACGTCTCTGTGAATTATATTGAAAAGCCGATCCGGAAGCTGAACGTACGGACGGCGAAACGAAGAATTGTTCTCGCACTCAGCTTCTTCATCATCCCGACGCTTGCTCTCAATACGGCTTGGGACCTTTACAGCAGTCAAGTGAAGGGATCGGCCTATGTCGTAGAAGACTACCCGGGTGCAAGAGCGGTTATGGGGGATATCGAGCCTGCTGACGATAAAGGTCCATATCCGACGCCGATCGAAGTCCAGGAGAACCTGCCGTCTTTTTATGAAGATGACAGCTGCTTCACGTACACGAATGAAGAAGGGCTTGAATATTGCTCCAAAGGGGAGACGGAAAATCCGGATTATACGGTCGCCCTTGTCGGTGGTTCCCATTCCGGACACTGGTTCCCGGCGCTTGAGGAATTGTCGAAAGACTTTAACCTGCAGATCGATGTTTATAATAAAGATGCCTGCCGGTTCTCTGCCGACGATTTCAACGGCAAGTTGAATGAGACGTGTGTGGAATGGAATGAAGATTTGCTTGCGAAACTGTTGGAAGAGCCGCCGGACCTTGTCGTCACGACAGCGACGGTCGGTGCCGGAGACAAAGTTCCGGACGGGTATAAAGAACAGTGGCGGAAACTCGAAGGTATTACGGAAGTTTTCGCCATCCGGGATAATCCTCGTATGGAAGAGGATCCGCTCATCTGCCTCGAACAGAATGATTCTGTCGATGACTGTTCGGTACCGCGCAGGGAAGCGCTGGCGGACGTCGTACCGTGGGAAAATACAGAAGACCTGCCTGGGAACGTGACCTATGCTGATTTGTCGGATTACTTCTGTGAGGAAGACAGCTGTAAGCCGGTTATCGGCAACGTGTACGTGTACCGGGATGAACACCATATCGGAACGCTTTATTCGAAGACGCTCGCTGTCGGATTGAGGGAACCGCTCGAGGAAGCACTGACGAAAGTCGATGAAAACCAAGCTTCCTGAGAACAAATAGAAGCCAGGCACGGGAGAGACCCATGCCTGGCTTTTTTTCGGCTATAAGTTGAGCCGTTTATTGATCGTTTCATTGTATTTCTTCAATAGTCTTCCGAACGTTTCCTGTTCTTCGTCCGTCCAGTCAGAAAGCACGCGGGACAAACGCTCAAACCGGCGCTGTTTATTGCCCTCCAGTTCTTCGGAACCGAGCTTTGTAATCCGGTAGAAGTAGGCGCGCCCATCGTTTGGATTCGGTATCTTCTCTACATACCCTTTGGCAACAAGAGCCGCCGCCTGCCTGCTGATCGTCGAAACGTCCAGATGCAGGTCTTCCGAAAGGGCTTTCACTCCGGCCGGACCATAAGTAGTCAGCTGACGGAGCAGAATATATGCCGAACGTTCCAGACTGTCGTCCTGTTTCTCTGTCAATACGATCCGGCGGATGAAGTCTGTGACTTGTCGTTCGATCACTTCTACGGATCTGTCACTCAATCCTGCCACCTCCATTAATCCTTTTCCTCCTTTTATCATAACATAGTTGAACGCATTGTCTTGACATAAGAACTTTTATAGTTGTATTATACAAGTAATTGTTTGTATCATGCAACTAAATGGGAGAGGGAGATACCATGCAGGCACAAGATATGATGATGCATGACGTGCATCGCGTAAATCACACGGATTCGATTCGGACCGTTCTTGCCAAGTTGATTCATGAGGAGATCAGCGGGATGCCGGTGACGGATCGATCTGGAAACATCGTCGCCTATATCAGTGAGGAAGACATCATGCGTTATATAGGGAAGCACAAAGACTTCTTCGTCGATTCTTTGTACACAGTAGCGGTCATACCCGGAGATCGTCATCCGTTCGATGAGCGGATTGAAGAGGTCCTCGACTTGAACGTTATGGAGCTTGCGGATGATTCCGTTCTTACGGCGTCGGTGGAGACAGCAGGGGAGGAAGTCGCCGCCCTGCTCGGGAAAGACGAGGTCAAAAAGCTTCCGGTTGAAGAGGACGGCAGACTCGTCGGGATCATCAGCCGCGGTGATGTGATCCGCCACATCTTCCATTCGAAATTATAAGGAAAGGGGACATGTTATTATGTCTACACAAACAAACCAGGTCCCACCGGTGACTATTGCCGAGGAACCTGGAATTTTACATCAGCCGAAATCGGTGTGGGCGGTCTTTTTCGCCTGTATCATCGCTTTCATGGGACTGGGTCTTGTCGATCCGATCCTGCCTGCCATAGCCGAGCAGCTGGATGCAGAACCAAGTCAGGTTACGCTCTTATTCACTAGTTATAATGCCGTCATGGCCGTTGCGATGCTCGTCACGGGGTTCATCACTTCGAGAATCGGAATGAAGAAGACGCTTCTTGCAGGGATCGTCATTATCGCGATCTTCTCCGCCCTTGGTGGTCTTTCCAACGGAATCTGGGAGCTTGTCTTCCTGCGCGGAGGCTGGGGACTCGGTAACGCCCTGTTCGTTGCCACAGCTCTAACAGCGATCGTCACGTTGTCCAACAGCGGAAACGCAAAAGCGATCATCCTGTATGAAGCAGCCATCGGTCTCGGCATTTCCGTCGGTCCACTCCTTGGAGGTTGGCTTGGAGCGATGTCATGGAGAGGACCGTTCCTTGGGGTTGCGACGCTTATGGTCATTGCTTTCATCGGTCTGACGACGCTCATGCCAAAAGCGAAGCCGGCAGCAGGCGTTGCTAAGAAAAAAACATCGCTCGGCGATCCGTTCCGTGCATTGAAGCACCGTTCTCTCTTGGTGCTCGGAATTACGGCCGCCTTGTATAACTTCGGGTTCTTTACGCTGCTCGCCTATTCCCCGTTCGTTCTCGGACTGGATGAACACGGACTCGGATTCGTCTTCCTCGGTTGGGGAATTCTGCTTGCCGTCACATCCGTCTTCACTGCTCCGAAGCTGCAAAAATGGTTCGGAACCGTGAAGTCGATGTGCCTGATGCTCGTCGTCTTCGGTCTTGTTCTCCTTGCTATGGGAGCTTGGACATCTACACAATGGGTCGTCATCGCTGCGGTCATCTTCGCTGGTGCGCTGCTCGGTAATAACAATACGCTCATTACGACAGCGGTCATGAACGCAAGCCCTGTCGAACGCTCGACGGCTTCTGCGGCCTACAGCTTCCTGCGCTTTTTGGGTGGTGCGCTGGCACC
This sequence comes from Bacillus sp. SB49, assembly GCF_000469135.2. Lineage (NCBI taxonomy): Bacteria > Bacillati > Bacillota > Bacilli > Caryophanales > Bacillaceae > Bacillus > Bacillus sp. SB49. Next base: position 3,663,041 of record NZ_CP048117.1, on the reverse strand, counting down.
GTTCCTTGCGGGTAAACTGGCGGAAGTATATAACTCAAGCGTACCGTTCTATGTGGCGGGGGTTGTCGTGCTGGTATCTGTGCTGTTTGTCGCTGTAAACGCGAAGCACGTCCATCACGTCGATGAAGCAGAAGGCCATTAATCACATGCGAAAAGAGGCACCGGATCCGGTGTCTCTTTTTTATTGAAAAAGATTGGAGAAGAGGGCGGACTCCGGGGAATGGAGCGCTTTCCGCGGGGGGCCGGTGAGCCTCCTCATCGCGTTGCTCTTCCGGGGTCTCACCTGAGCCACTTCTCCCGCAGGAGTCTGCTCCATTCCCCTCCGTCCTTTGCCTGACATGGCCCTTCATTATCAAATACAGATAAGGACCGGCCCAATAATCCGCTGTTATTCGATATCAATGGCTAAAGTTAGGTGTTGGTGAAAAGAAGATAAATCAAATTGAAAAAAGGCACTGGGAACGATCCCAGTGCCTTTTCTGTAATCCTTATACGTTTTGGTAAGCGACGTTTTTCGCAGCTTGTGCGACTTTCTCAAGACCTTCGTTAACGATAGTTTCCGCTTGATCCGGGTTCGCATTGTGGCCTTCGATGATTACTTCTTCTGTAATCTTCATGCCGAATAGTCCACCAAGAACGTTACGCATGTAGTTCAAGGACATTTCCATCGGTGCCATGGACGGATCGGAATAGTTGCCGCCGCGGGCGTTCAGAAGGATCGCCTGTTTGTCTGTCATAAGCGGCTTCAGACCTTCCGGCGTGTACTTGAATGTGAAGCCTGCTTCGGCTACATAGTCGATGAACGTCTGCAGTTTCGCAGGGATCGTCAAGTTCCATAGTGGGAACGCGACAACGACGACGTCTGCTTTGCTCAACGCGTCTTTCGCTTTCTGCTTCGCATCCATCAAGCGCTGCTCGTCTTCGTTCATAGCGGCACCTTCCTGGATTTTACCGATCGCAGTGAATAGATCCTGGCTCAAATATGGTGTATCTTCGGCGAACAGATCATACGTTTCGACGTTGACGTCTTGATTCTGCTCAATATTTTCCAAAAACGCGTCGTACATCTTCGTTGAAATACCGTCTGGACGGTTGTTTGCTTTTATAACTAATACGTTCACTTGTAAAACCTCCTAAGTTGTTGTCCTCACAAGTTTATTAACACACGTATTATAATATCTTGAAGTTGAGAGTTCAACCGATATGCTTCGGATTTTGTCCGTAATTGTCGGCTGGTTCGGCAGCAAACAGCCTGTTCTTATGGTGCTCCGAACGGTTTCTGTTCAGTAATCCTTTTTCTGCAAAAAAAGAAAGACCGTCATCGGCCTTTCGTTTTTTACTGCAGGGAGGAGGGCTCCGGGAAGAGGGGCGCTTTCCGCGGGGCGGCCGGTGAGCCTCCTCATCGCGCTGCTCTTCCGGGGTCTCACCTGTGCCGCATCTCCCGCAGGAGTCTGCCCCTCTTCCCTACGCCCTCTGCTGCTATTTACTTCCTTAAGCTTGTAGGGAATAAGGCTTTGAGGGCATAATCCCTTCCTTTTAATGTTTCTAAAAAATTTTCTTCTATGATAAAAATTAAACGGCTTTTGCTTCCAGATCGACTTCGATATTTCCGCGCGTAGCGTTGGAGTAAGGGCAGACTTGGTGGGCTTTCTTGACGAGTTCGTCTGCTTCGTCCTGGCTTACGCCTTCGATTTCGACGAACAGTTTAACTGCAAGTCCGAAGCCTTCGCCTTGTTTGCCGATGCTCACTTCCGCTGTCACTTTCGATGTGATTTTCTTTTTCGCCTGGGATGCGACTAGTTGGAGAGCACTGTCGAAGCACGCAGAATAACCTGCTGCGAATAGCTGTTCCGGGTTTGTTGCGCCTTCTTTTCCGTTGCCGCCGAGCGCTTTCGGCATCGTAAGATCCAGTTCCAATGTTCCGTCTGAAGATTTGACGACGCCTTGACGTCCACCTTCTGCTGTCGCTTTCGCTGTGTATAGAGGTTTAACCATGTTCAACAACTCCTTAATTGTTATTTAGGTTGTGCACAATTAAATAGTACACAATTGAATTGTGTTTGGCAAGGCATTTGCTATAATGGAACCAGGAGGGTTGCCGAATGGCCGATGAAAAAATGAAGTTGGAAAATCAGATTTGCTTTTCTTTGTATGCGGCGACGCGCGAGATGACGAAGATGTACCGTCCGCTTTTAGCCGATTTGAATATTACGTATCCACAATATTTGGTGCTGCTCGCTTTATGGGAGGAGAGTCCGCTGACGGTGAAGGAGCTTGGCCGCCGGCTTTATTTGGATTCCGGGACGCTGACGCCGATGCTGAAGCGGATGGAGTCGGAAGGTCTGATCAGGAGAGAGCGTTCGACACGCGATGAACGGAGCGTTGACGTCGTTTTGACGGATAAAGGGAAGGAAGCGGAAGAGAAAGCGGAGTGCATTCCGGACCTGCTGCTCGAACGTCTGCATATGGAAGAAGCGGACATCCTTCAGTTGAAGGAGACGCTGCAGCAGCTGCTTCCCGGAAATCAGAAATAATTGGAAAATAAATGAATCTTCTCTGCTCGACCTCCCGTATGAATAAGGAAAGAGAGGGGAGAAGTTCATTGAAACAAAGAATTGGTGTGATAGATGCGCTGAGAGGATTCAGCTTGTTCGGAATCCTGCTTGCCAACCTATTGATATTCCAGTACGGGATTTACGGAAAGGATGAGTGGGACTTCGGTACGGCGGATGCTGTCGGTCACGATATCTTGAAGGTGTTCGTCGAAACGAGCTTCATGCCGATTTTCGCCTTCCTGTTCGGATATGGAATCATCCTTATGTACAGCAGCTGGAAGGAGAAGGGTTTCCGTGTGAAGCGGCAATTCACCCGCCGGTTCCTGGCGCTGATCGTCCTTGGTCTCCTGCACGGAATCCTGCTGTGGGAAGGGGATATCCTATTCGCCTACGGTATGATGGGTTTCTTCCTGCTTTTGTTCGTGAAAAGGAAGCCGAAGACGCTGCTCATCTGGGGAGTCGTCGTTCTTATTCTGACGTCGTCGTTCTCCTACGGCAGCGGGGGGGTTGCGATGACGGCAGAAGAGCAGACGAGGATGGATGCGTATGTGGAAGATACGGTCGATATATATGGGAGCGGGACGTTTGTTGAAATCATGACCCACCGTTCGCAGGAAGACCCGTTGATGCTCGGGCCGGGTCTGATGTTCCTCATTCTTGCACTTTCGCCGTTTCTGATCCTGCCGATGTTCCTCTTCGGGATGTATGCGGCAAAACGACAGCTGTTCAGCAGAGTGGAAGCTGACATAGCGGTATGGAAGCGCGGGGCGCTGTGGCTTACCCTTGCCGGGCTTGGGCTGAAGAGCATGATCGTCTGGATGCCGGATTCGAGCTGGTCGGGCGTCGGGTACGCGCTCGGCGGACCTCTGCTCGCTCTCGGTTACATCTGTCTTTTCACCGCAGCGTTCCACGGCCGCTCTTCACTATTCGTCCGGGGGATGGAGGCGGTCGGGCGTCTGTCGTTGACCAATTACCTGCTCCAGACGGTCTGCTGTATTTTCATCTTTTACGGCTTCGGTCTGGGGTTGTTCGCTTCCCTCGGAATCTGGGCGGGAATCGCAATCGGCGTGCTGGTGTTCAGCCTGCAGGCGGCACTCAGCCTGTGGTACAGCCGTTATTTCCGCCAGGGACCGATGGAGAAAATCATCCGGATGTTTACGTATTGGTCGTTCAAGGGTAAAAATAAGCGCCCGCAGCCGTCTACGGATCTTCCGAAAGCGCAATGAGAAAAAAAACAGCCGGACAACGACTGCCGGCTGTTTTCTTATTTTCTTGCGATCGTGTAGTCGCCTCTTGCCGTCTTTAGAAAGAAGCGGTCGTCGTTCCATTCGTAATGGGTCGTCTCCTCCAGCGGAATTTCGTAATAAGGGGTGGGGAGGGGCTCTGTCCCTTGCATGTCCGTGCTGACATATCCCTTTCCGTGCAGGTAGAGCGTATAGGGACCCATATAGCCGTCGATACTCATCGGGTTCACAGAATAGGAAACGTCGTGCAGCTGCATGGAGACGGCATCTTGATCGCGCAATTCGTGTTTCGTGATGCAGATGTCTGTACCGATCCACGTCTGCAGATGCTGGTGGAAATTTTCCATCGTGTTTGAAATCGTCATAACTATTCCTCCTGTCAATTATAATCTTGTACATAAAGACACATCTCATAGGTGGAAAATTATCCTTGTGGAGGGGATGTAAATGAAAAGAAAATGGTGGATTGCTCCGGCACTTGTCCTCATCCTGATTCTTTCCGGATGTGTGCAGGGGAATGTCGGGGTGAAAATCAATAAGGACGGAAGCGGCGAAACGTCGTTCCGGATCGGCGTGGATGAGAATGCGTCCGGGCGCTTCGCCGACCGGACGGATGGACTTGTCGAAACGGCAAAAGCCGAGCTGACCCAGCGAGGCTATGAGGTCAGTGATTATACGTCCGGCGGATACACAGGTTTTGAAGCATCCAAGTCGTTCGAAGACATTCAAGAGATGGACGTGCTGCCGGCATCGGGCGTCGTTTCGGACGGGGCGCAGGATATTCCGGTCGACACGACAGTCGAGGAGGGATTTTTCACGCGCACCTATGCAATCGTCGCCGATGTCGATCTCGGTGAATCCGTCTCGATCCCCGGAGCCGCGCGTTTTATCGGCGACCGAATCGACTTGACCTTCACGCTTGACCTGCCGGTGAAGCCCAAATCCCACAACGCCGATGACGTCGACGGCAACGTTCTCACGTGGAATTTGGATGCTCTGGAAGAAAACCGGATCATGGTCGAGATCACCGTACCGAACATCAAAAACATTGCGATTACCGCTGGGGCCGCCATCGTGCTGATCGTTCTGTTCTTCGTCTTCCTGCGACGCAGAAAAAGACTTTCCCGATGAAGCACCTGGGAAAGTCTTTTTTTATTAAAACTGCAGGCCACAGTCGCCGATGGACGTCGACTTGCTCATCCGGCCGCGGAAAACGGTGGAGAAGGACTGGCCCATTCCGTTATCGGCATTGATGATCCATGTCCCGATGTTGTTATCATCGATGGTCACCTCAATGGATACGTCGAAGACGCCCCGGAAGTAGCCCTTGGCAATCGCCGTCCCGCGTAAGCGGATGGAACGATCCCCGTCACAAGAGAAGTCGATACGTCTTCCTTGGAAAAACCGCAGCTCTACCTTTTTCCCTTCAAAGGAAATGTTGAAGTCATCGACATCCGGGTTACATCCAGGCTCCGTCTGGAAGCACTGGATGGCACTCACATTGATTTCACCGGAAACAGAAAAACTCTTTCCTCTATCGGTGATGTCTGCCTGCGCCTTCGCTTCATCTCTCAAGCCGATCCGGAATTTACAAGGACATTCGACCGGCGGACACTCGATCTGTGTGCCCGCGAATCCCATTTGTACCTCCCCGAAAACGATGGCCGATGCCTCGATGGTAATGGATACAAGCGGTGTCCCCACGGGCACGGTGACCGTCGTGGTGAAGTCCCCGTTCACATCGGTGACGGCGGGGTTCGGATCATACGTGACCGTATCCTCTGGAAAATCACTGAAAAATACTTCTGCACCTTCGACCGGAGTAGTCTCGGCACAAGACAGCGTCCCTGTTATGACGGCCTGACATGTGATGACCTCCGGTACATTCAAAGTCAACATTACGTTTCACTCTCCATAAAAAAATTAGAATTGAACATCACACTCGCCGATGGAAGTGATCGGGTTCATCAGGGCGGTGAAGACGGTCGAGAACGAATGGTTCATATCGTCGAAGGCATCAATCGTCCATGTCCCGACATTATTTTCATCGACAATGACCTCGATGTTCACGTCGAACAGGCCGCTGTAGAGGTTTCCTCTGCCGATGGCGGTACCACGGATTCGTGCGACGTTGTTCCCTTCACAGCCTATTTCGATACGCCTTCCTTGAACGAAATTGATCGTCGTCCCTCCGGCATTAAAGGTGATGTTGAAATTATCTACGTTCGGATTACACATCGTGCTCGCTGTAAAGCATTGGACAGCGGTAATATTAATGATTCCTGTCAGGTCAAACGGTGCCCCGTTATCGACGACTGTAGCCGTCGCTGTGGCACGGTTTCTGGCAACTCCAAGTCTGAATTTACAGGGGCATTCGACCGGTGGAGGCGGAGGGTCCGGGGAGCAGATGATCTGCGTCCCGGCGCTTCCCTGCTGCACTTCTCCAAAAACGACGCTGCTGGCGTTGACGACTAAAGAAAGCAGTTCTGTATTAGGGTTGACAGTTACCGTAGTGGAGAAATTGCCGTTTGCATCCGTGATGGCAGGGTTTGGGTTATAGGTCACGTTATCTTCCGGAAAATCCAAAAAAGAAACCTCTCCGTTTGCCACTGGAGTATCTTCTGCACACGTGAGTGTCCCGGTAATGACGGCCTGGCATGTGATGAGGTCAGGAACATTCAAGCTTAGCATCGTTGTTACCCTCCATTTCGAACAATATTAATCGTAATTAAGGACAAGGCGTTTCATTACACTCGACTGTGATATCAACACTTGCCGAGATGGTTTCTCCATCGATGGTCGTCGTAGCGGTGATGGTGACCTCTTGTACCGGCGTATCCTCAGGGATGGATATTCCGGCGAAATAGTTGCCGTGGGAACCGGTCGTCGCCGGCGTACTGTCGAACATGATGATCGCCGGATTGCTGCTTTCCAGGTCGACCGTCGCTCCCTCGATGACCGTGTTACCACAGCGCACGCGGCCGCTCAGGAAGCTGCTGCAGCTGATTAAATCCTCCTGTCCTTCAATGAACAAGTCGATGGAACATGGCGGCTCCGGACAGAACGCCATCGTGTTCAAGGATTTGGAAGCCAAGCCTTCAGGAAGTTCCGCGAAGGCTGTGACTGTCACCATCGTGTCATCGGTTCCGGATGCCACGGAAGCCAACACTTCGAAGTTTCCAAACTCATCGGTGATTACAGGGTCAGGATCAATCTCCAGAATAGGAGGATCGGCGATGATATTGACCGCTGCTCCAGCAACCGGGTCTTCTCCACAAAGCAATTTACCGGAATAGATCCGTTCGCAAAGGGTGACGGCTGGAACGAACAACCGCATTTCACACGGCGTACAGTTGAAAATAAGGTCGTCGGCCAGACGATTGATCTCAAAGTCGTTTGTCAGCACAAGCCAGTCATACACCTTGCTTGTGTTGACACAAATCGTCTCCAGCTCCTCCTGATTTACTACACGGTCCGGGGCGGGGAGGGAGATGGTCGGAAGTTCAGGAGCAATATCCTCTGGCATTTCTCCTGACTCCGGGAATAATACAGGACATTGCGGCGGGATGGCGGCGTTTCTCGGACAAAGCGGGACATCGAACGCCTGCCGCGGCTGGCAGAGACGTGTCGTCAGTTCCACTGTCACATCGGCCACGACCTGGACATTCTGGCAGATGCGGAAGAAAATATCGATGGACTGGACGAACCCTTCTGTATTACAGCTGACGCAAGGACTGCAGGAGAAATCCGTCACTTCGCACACGATGTCCGTTCCATCCGGTGCGCATAGGATGATATTCTCTACAGAGCAGAAGGAGATCGGTTCAGACAGGCAGGTCGTTTCACCGTCGGTCACTTCCAGGACGACGAAACCGGACTTCCGGAGAGTCACTTGCTGAAGGTCTGCGACGACTCCGTTCGGAAGCGTGACCGGGATCGTCACCCGGCGAACCGCTTCACACAAATCCAGCGGCGCATCCGTATCAACAGGGACGCCGTCTGCGTCTGTCAGAAAGCAGGTGATCGTCCCTCCATTACTTAAAATTTCACATATTTCAGGGAACATGGGTATCCATAACTCCTTTTCATAGCAAATAGTCCATACAGTATATGAACGCTCCGCTTTTGTGGATAGGCATTTGTGGATAAGGACAGGAAGGATGGAAAAAACAGGAGGAACGAAACGTGTCCGATTCGTTTTTCGTAAACAGAAGCAGGGGGCGTTTTGATGTCAGGTGTCATTCTGCTTTTGTTATACGCAGCATATGGAGGGTGGAAGTATAGAGAAGAAATCAGAAGGTACACATGGCAGCAGAAAGGAGCGGCTGTCTTCGTCTTTATCGGGCTGATCGCTATCGGTACGTTCCTCATCTACGTTGTCGGGAATCGTCTTGTCGCTTTCCTGCCGTGGCAGTGGCTGCAGCTGGTTGTGTTTTTTGTGATCGTCGTGCTTGTCCTGTATCCGATACGGTTCGTACTGGCGAAGGCGATGGTACGGATCTTTCATCTATCAGAGGAATGAAAAAGCCCGGAGGATAACCTCCGGGCTTCTTCTATAAGGATCAGCGGTCGGCAGCGGCAAAGGCTTCTTTCCGTTTCCTCATCGATTCGTATAAGTCGACCACGGGAAGGGGATAGTCCTCGCCGAGAACGATGCCGTACTGCTGTTGTTCGATCATTCCCATCTCCCGCGGCTGGTGAATCCAGTCTGCCGGGAGAGCTGCGAGTTCCGGAAGCCAGTGACGCAGGTAACTGCCGTCCGGGTCATAGTCTTTCGCCTGTTTCTCGACGTTGAAGGCGCGGAACGGGACGGCGTCATTCCCGACTCCGGCGATGTAGAGCCAGTTGCCGTAGTTGCTGCTGACATCATAATCGACGAGTTGGGATTCGAACCAGCGGGCGCCGATCCTCCAGTCGAGTCCGAGGTTCTTCGTGAAGAAGCTGGCCACATTCTGCCTGCCCCGGTTAGACAAAAAGCCTGTCTCCTTCAGTTCACGCATGCCGGCATCGACGAGCGGATATCCCGTCTTTCCATCGATCCACGCCTGAAGGAGCTGCTCGTCGCGCTCCCATGGAATGGCCTTGCCGGAGAGGCCGGACCGATAGAAGATCCTGTCTCCGTATTTGCGGTGGACGAGGTGGAAATAGTCCCGCCACAACAGCTCGAAGTAGAGCATATACGTCGACTCATTGGCGCCGTTTGTCCGTTCATAGGCCTGGATCTGTTCATAGACGACCCGGGGAGAGAGGCAGCCGTTGGCGAGATAAGGGGAGAACTTCGAAGAATCATCCTCCTTCAGCATGCCGTTCCGCGTCTGTTTATATATTTTCAGCCGGTCTTTCGTAAAGATATAATCGATCAGCCGTTTCCTCGCTTCGGAAGAGCCCCCGGGGTAGCGCGGTGCTTCGTCTGCCGGATCGAAACCGAGCGTTTCCAATGTGGGTATGTCACCTTCTGGAACAGGCAGCTCTGCTTGATCCTCCGGCGCGGGCGGAGCGATCGCTTTTCTTACCGATGTCCCTGACTTCTCAAGCCGTTTTCGAAACTGGGAGAACGTATCGGGAAGCTCCTGGATGGAGAAGGGGAGATCATCAGGCAGGTAAAGGTTATGCCCGTGTTCCACGTGAAAAGCAGTGTCCGGCAGCGCCTGCCGCACGTTTTCCTCTACCGTCTGCTCCTCCCTTCCGATCTCTTCATGGACATAGACAGCGTCTATCTTTATTTTTTCCTTTATTTCATGAATGGCCTCTGTCGTCCTGCGGCAGCGGACAATCAGTGGAATGCCGAGAGCCCCTAGGTTTTTCCGCAGGTCGTGGATGCTTTCGATCAGGAATCGGGCGCGGTGCCGGTCGGTCTTCCTGATCCCGTCTTCCCCCCGTTCGTATGCTGCCGGGTCGAACACGTACATCCCGATGACCGGCTTGCCGCTTTGGACGGCCTGATGCAAAGGGTGATGGTCGTGGACGCGGAGGTCGTTTCTAAACCAGACAAGAGCACCGTTCTGCATGCATCATTCCTCCTCTTTTTTTCTATAGTGTACCTACATTGCCGGAGGTTACGACACTTTCAATCGTCTAACGTAAAAAATTTCCTTTTTGATTGAAATCTAGCGGAACTTTGTCCATGATAGAAGCAAGTAGATGAAAAAAAAGGATGGGGAGATTATGAAGAAACACGGGGAAACGAAGGCAGAGCGTCTGGATGCATCGTGGGAAAGGGTGGCAGGAAAACCGGAGGATGTTGCTGCTGTTGTGCAGGATGCGTATGGAATCGATTTGAAGTATGTGTCTGAAACAGGGGCCGGCAAACAGCGGAGTGCGTATAAAGAGGAGACGATGGCGTTCTTGTGTGAGCATTCGGAGTATGAGAAAGAAGAATTGGAGGAGCTTCCGAAAATGGAGGTTCTTGCGATTTATATTCATGCCTTCGACCGCAAACTGACCGGTGGAGAAGTCCGCCGGGCCGTCAATACGATCTTCGGCATCAACTTGGACGGGATCTCCAAATTGGAAGGAACCGGTCTCGCGATTTTCTCGAAAGAGCAGTGGATCACCCGTTCAGAGGACGATGTATTCGTTCTTCATACCGGCCAGACCGATGCCGACGTCTGGGTGACACCGACGGATTATTTCACGGAGCAGACCGGAGAGACCGAGATTCCTCAAGCCCTCAAGTACACGCTCGCGACGCTCGGCTTCGTCTATGAAGAAGCGGTCGATACCTATTACTACCGGAATCCCGACGGCGCCTCGATTCCCGATGACCGGAAGACGGAAATGCTCGGCGCCATCGTCGGAGTGATCCAGTCTGAATACAAACACCTGCTGAAAGAATCGTAATTCGGGTACTCCCTGCTGGATTCCAAGAACGTTATAGAGAACTCTATTTAATATAAGGGAGGAACACGGTGAAGCGTGTTCCTTTTCCTACTGTGCTGGTGAAGTGGATCTCTCCCGACAAAATGGTGAGGATCCTTTTTGTAATGGCAAGTCCGAGCCCGTTGCCCTGGTCCATCCTGGAGGTTTCTCCCTGATAGAACCGCTCGTAAATGCGCTGCTGGATGGACGTCGGCATACCGATTCCTTCGTCTGCTACGACTACTTCCACACCTTCGGCTTTGGAGGCGAGGAGAATAGTGATGGTGGAAGAATCCGGGGAGAACTTGATGGCGTTTGCAATCAGATTCATCCAGATCTGCTGGATCAACGGCTCATCCCCTTCGTACGAAATCGGGGGGAGGTCGAGGTCGAAGGCCATGTCTTTCTTCGCCCACGAGTCCTCCAGCAGCATGAGGACGCGGCGGATCTGTTCATCCAGCCGGAAAGTCGTCTGTTTATCGGGCAGCACTTGCCGGTCCAGTCGGGAGAGACGCAGCATATTCTCCGACAAGCTGTGCAGACGCTTGGATTCGTCAATGATGATGCCGAGGTATTCGCTGCGCTCCTCCTGGGATAACGACTGTTCCTGCATCAGTTCGGCAAACCCTTGGATCGATGCAATCGGTGTCTTGAACTCATGGGATACGTTGCTGATAAAATCTTTCCGCATGTAGGCCATGTTATCGAGCTCCTGCGCCATCTTGTTGAGGCTGTCGGCCAAGGATCCGATTTCATCGCTGCTCTTGTAGGAAGTCCGGCTCGTGAACTCCCCTTTCGCAATATCCTGGGCCATCTCTGCCATCTTCTTGATCGGTTTCGTGATGAACAGGGAAGCGAAGCTCATGAAAATCGTGTCCAGAATGGCACATATTCCGACGGTGGCTAGAATCAGGGTGAACACTCTCATCTGATTGGACTCCGGAAGAAGCTGTGGAAGCTGTTCGGCTGCAACGGCTACGATCCAAATGGAAGCACCTGCGGAGAGGAGCAGGATCAGGACGACGATGGTCGTCAACTTGACGGTGATGGAGGAAAGCAGCCTTCTCATTTCCGGCACTCCACTTTGTACCCGATCCCTCGGATGGTGGTGATGTCAAAAGCATCGACCTCCGCAAGCTTCCTGCGCAGTTTCTTAATGTGCGTATCGACGGTGCGCTCATCCACTTCGACATCAAGCCCCCATATTTCCTCCATCAGCTGCTGCCTTGAGAAAATACGATTCGGGTAGCTGAGCAGCTTGTATAATAGATAGAATTCCTTTTTCGGAAAAGCATAGGTGCTTCCGTCATCCTCAGCGGTAAGGCTGTCATAGTGGATGACGAAGGAGCCGATAGTGATCTTCCTCTCCTGGGAGATCTTCGCCCTTCGCAATAACGCGGAAACGCGGAGGGACAGCTCTTTCAATTGGATCGGCTTCACCATATAATCGTCGGTTCCCGATAAAAATCCCTGCTCCATATCTTCCAGACGGTCTTTCGCTGTAACAAGCAGGATCGGCATCCCCATGTCCGCGTCCCGGAGGCTCTTCGTCAATGCATATCCATCCAGGCGGGGCATCATGATGTCACTGATCATCAAGTCGATATGGAAGGTATCCAATACCTTCAATGCCTCTTCCCCGTCTGCCGCCTGATGGATGCCGTATCCCTGCTTCTCCAGGTAAACCCCCATCATCTTTCTTAGATTCCGATCATCTTCTACGACTAATAACTGGACCATTCCCATCCCACCCTGTCTGCGATGGTTTCATTATACCGCAGCGGCTTTTCTTTTCGCGTAGGAATAATAATATCCCAAGGCAAGGCCTACACCTCCGCACCAGAGGATCCAGGCAGCTCCGTAGTGGGAAACTTCGAAGTCGCTGTGATACAGCTGACGGAAGAAGGTGAGGAAGATTCCGTCGAACAGGACAGCAGATGTCGTCATGATGGCGACCGCTTCAAAAATCTTCTCCCGTGCAATCGGAATGAAGGCTGTTGCCGTTTTAATGAAGAAGTAGCCTGCGGGTAAACCGAGGAAGAAGGCGAAAAAGAGCCAGGGATTCCCCGAGGTGAAAAAGGTATCGCCGATCAGACGGACGCTCATGGCGCCTACGAACCAGAATAAAATCCCGAATAACACAAATCCTCCTGCCTGCCGTTTCGTCAATGGTTTTGTCATGGAAACATCATCCCTTTCTATACGTTTCCTCTATCCTACCGCCTCTTTGTGATCTCTCTGTGAACAAAAAAAAGAACCCTCGGCTTCAGGGTTCTCTCCATCATTCCTCTGCTTGTTTTTTAAGGACATCGACGAAATGGGCGATGATTCTGGCGGTCAACCCCCAGATCACTTTGTCTCCGTAGATATAGAAGTATTCCTCCATCTGCCGTGCCCGCCAGTCGTAATCCTCGCCGCCCGGGATCAGTTCGTACGGGAAGTCTTTCTCCGGCTTCGCCTCAAAGGAGACGTAGTGGATGCGCGGCTTCTCGTTCAGGAAAAAGGAAAGCGGGACGGTGAACACTTCCTGAACTTCTGCCGGATTGTGCACAAGGTCCTCTTCTGTCGTATCGAGGTAGCCGGCATACGCATAGACGATCATGCCGAACGGGGAAATCAAATAGTCGAGCGGGTGGACATCCGACAAGCGTCCGGCATCGATGCCGAGCTCTTCTTCCGTTTCCCGGATCGCCGCCGCTTTCGCACCGGCATCGCCTGGGTCTATTTTACCGCCGGGGAAACAGATCTCGCCGGGTTGGCGCCTCATTTCACTCGACCGGACTTCGAACAGGACGTGCGGCTCGCCGTTTTTCTCGATCACCGGCAGCAGGACAGCGAATTTACGCAGATGCTCGCTTCCGAGAACGGTCGGTTCATGGTCTTTGATTTTATGGAAAATGCTGTGTATCTCCATCATGTCACCTCATTAGTATTCTATCTATACTATAACAGGGAACGAAATAGAATAAAAAAGAGAAACACCGACACTCCTTTTATCCCTTTTTGTGGATGTATTAGGAAATGAAAGGATTGCAGGTTACAAGCTTAATGAAGAGATACGGTAACTTTATGCTTATAACTTTATACCCCTAAGAGAGCCTTCACCTGCAAAACACTTTTCAAAAATGAGTAAAAAGTTTGTCGTAATCTAGTTCAAAACTAACAGGATTATTCACAGAATCTATAAACATCAACCTTTATACCTCCCCTGTCTTTATGATATTCTTGTAATATAGTGTAAAGCTTCTGAAATTTGTATTTCTTTTTTTTGTAAAATAGATTGCACTGTCATTTTTTTCATGTATAATGGGGGTTATGTTGATGGATATTGTCACTAAATTTTACCAGGCTTTAAATAAATTGGATATTAAATATGATGAGGAGACGGGACGTTTGTCGAAACCGATCAATTTCGTCGTCTATGACGCACATAGAAAGGTGTCGGCCAAACGACTGTTCATTTTCAAAAACTATTTTCTGATTTTAAGAGAAGAAGAGAATGATACGAGGAAAATCCAGTTCAAGCACATTAAAGGCTTCCAGTATGCGGATAAAGGCGATATCTTCCTATAATATCGTAAGACTTTGAGGTGATCAGGTGAGGAGAAAACGGCTTTCACATGTGGATCTTTCATGTAAAGCGAAATCTGTCAAAACGTTTGATAATGAGGTATATGAACTGAAGGGCTCCCTTGCCGTCAATAAAGACAACGGAAAGATCCAGCCGGTAGCGGATATTTACTACCGGGTGAGAACGGCGGTGAACAGCGACCGCCGCATCGTTGCCAAGCGGAAACATTCGGAGGATGAATTGTACACCTATGTCGAGAAGCGAAAGATGAAGTGAGGAGATCCTTGCTTTTGATAGATGGGTAAGCTTGAAAATGGAAGAAGCGTCAAACGTCAGGGGGATGAATCGATGAAACGATGGATGCTGGTTATGCTTTTCGCCATAGTCGCAGGGATGCTTGCGGCCTGTGGGAGCGGAGAGCCTGTCGAGGAGAAGGAATATGATGCGTTCAAAGAGGAGATTGCCAAGGAGGACTTCACCGGCTTCGCTTATATACTGAGTGATTATGAAGCAGAGGATAACGGATACCTCCCTGTGCTGGAAGAAGTGTTTGAAGAAGAGGAGCAGACGCTCGTCTACTTCAACGATCAACAGGCGTCGGACGACGTACACGAAGTTTTCAACGAAGACAGCAAGAAGAAGGATCTGTTCCTGCCGATCGATACGATTGCATACATAGAGAACGGTCAGCCGGCAGCAGAGCTGGAAGTGACCGAAGAGTTGATTCAGGAGAAGGATCAGGAGACATTGCGTACATTCGTAGCGGACCATTCATAAGGGGCTGTACGATGGAAATAGACAATTGAATAGAGGTGCGGCCGCTTATTCAGCGCGTAGGCGTCCGTCCACACAGAATGGTTTGCAGGGTTCGATTCCAAAAACCTGCCACGACATGTGCAGCGCTGTTCTACTGGTTCTTCGTACACAGCCAAAAACGATGTGCATTGGCAAGCGGCATTCGGATGCTGTCACGTTGCCACAGGGTTCTTACTTCCAGCCAGAAAGTAAAGGGTATTATCATGGACCATGTCTGCCAAGGTGCCCGTCACCGGTTTAAAGACAGCAGGCCCACACCTGAATTTCCGTATGGTTGGCACACGTATGATTTAGAGGTAAGTCGATAGTAATCGGCATGACAATATAATAAAAGCGAGAGGAAGATTTCTATGAATCTGTTAAACACGTTGATGCTGGGAGCCGCTGATGGGATGGATGGTCTCGTTCAGACGGGACAGTCGATTCTGCAATGGGCTCAGCGCCTTGGTTTGATCGGAGCTGCTTTGGCTTTCTGTGTCGGGGGATATTTCCTGATGTTCGGGGGCGACCGCGGACGCGGACGTTCTGTCGGCTGGTTCCTTGGAGGAGCGGTCGGACTGATCGTCGTTATGGGAGCGTACGGTATCGCAAGCGGAATCGACAACAATATCAAGTTTTAATAGAACGCTTATATATTAATGCAAAGCCACACTGCTGTTTCCGGTGTGGCTTTCGTATGTTTGGAGGTCGGAATCAATGTTATATGTAGTGTTTACTCAAGTGGAACACTCCAAAATTGCCAAGTTCGAGAAAATCCCGTTTCCGGAAGCTGTCCGCTTGTCTCAGGAAATCGAGAAGGAAATGCGGGAGAAGAAGGAAGAGGTCGATGGAGAGTTCTACCTTTTGGAAGAAGATAATAACGGAGACGCGATTTACTCCGGTACATTCCGGTTCGGTTCCTATTACGCGCCGAATTTATACATGCATATCAAGAAAAAGCTTCCGGTAATCCGGACGAGCAAGGAGAAAGAAAAGAAACGCCTTGCGTTGATGGCAGAGATGGAAGAGCTGGTCAGTGAGGAGTTCAAACAGGAGGAGAATGTGGAAGAGGAAGCGTTCCGCAGGCTCGATCGATCCCGGATTTCCCGCCTGAAGAAGTGGCAGCGCCGGACGATTTACGGTCTTGCCGCCTTTTTCACGCTGGCAACAGTCGGAACCGTCGCGTTCTTCCTGCTCCAAATCGCTTCGTTCCAGGCACAATATGAAGAGGTCGCGGCAGATAAGAAAGCCGAGGAAGAAGCCATCTCCCGCTATGAGGCTGCCCTTCTCGGGGAAGACACGTCCTTGAAAGAATACTTGGCCAAGCAGGATCTGGACGAGTTGGACGGGGAAGAGCAGAAGATCTACGCCGGCTACCTTGTAGAGGAAGAGGCGTTCGATAAACTCGTGTCGTTGTATGAGGAGGACGCGAAGATGGCGGCGACGTTCATTGCTAACAATCAAGGAATCGATGCGCTGAAAGCCTTCAATGAAGCTTACCCGACGAATGAAGCGAAGTTCGAAATCGCCTATGCCGAAGAGGAATACGACAAGGTGCTTTCCATTGAGAATATCGAAACGACGAAAGACCGAAGCGAGAAGAAAACGTACGCCTACTTGAAAACCGGAGATATCGAAAAAGCGAAGGCGGAGCTTGAGAACAACAACAGCGAAGAGCTGTCTGAGAAAATTGCCCGCTATGAAGAGATCGATCAGTCGCTTGCCGATATCGACGGAGATTTGAAAGGCGCGAAGGAAAAGGAAGAAAAGAGCCTGAAAGCAGAGAAGAAAGAACTTGAGGCGGAGAAAGAAAGTCTTTAAGACACCTGGAACAGGGTGTCTTTTCATTTTACATAGAGGTGATCATTATGCGAAAGAAGAGTGTCCATATCGTTATGGCTTCACTCGGGGCCGTGTTTGTCTTTTTTCTATTAAATACGGTGATCAATCTAATAACCATCACGGTCCAGGACGTCTGGAACAGTGATTCATTCCTGCAGCTGTCCGATCTCGACGTCTCGATCCAGTCCCTGGTGCTGGCGTTCGATCATATTCCGTCCCAGGTGTATATCGGTATGGCCGTCCTCACCCTTGTCGTGTTCGGGATTCTGTACTACAAACTGCGGACGAACTTCAAAGACTTGGAGAAAAGCGGGGATAAGGGGACGAGCCGTTTTACGACATTGAAAGAATTGAAGGCGCAGTATAAGGCTGTTCCGGAGAAGAAGGCATCCTTTCCGGGGACCGGCGGCGCGCCGATCTCGAGGTATAAGAATAACATCTTCATTGACGATTCGCCGGTCAACAACCTATGGATCGGTACGACCCGTTCCGGTAAAGGGGAGATGGGGATCTTCCCGATGATCGACATTTATTCAAGAGCGGAGGAGCAGGCATCGATGGTGCTGAACGATCCGAAGGGCGAGCTGTTCGCCGCCTCGAAGGAAACGCTTGAGAAGCGGGGCTACCATGTGGAGGTCCTGAACCTGGACAACCCGCTCCAGTCGATGTCCTACCAACTGCTGCAGCTGGTCATCGACGCCTATGAAGATGGGGATATGGCGAAAGCCGAGCAATATACGAAGACGATCAGCACGATGCTGTACAGCGATCCATCCGCTAAGGATAAGTTCTGGCAGGATAGTGCCGCCGCTCTATGTTCGGCACTGATCCTCGGGCTTTGCGAGAAGAACATCCCGCATCAGAAAGAGAAGGTGACGATGTACACGGTCGCCAATACCTTGAACACGCTGGCGAGCGAACAGTACATGGATGAAATCACCGGAGATACGGAAACCGGGCTCGACCGCTTTTTCGACAGCTTACCGGAACAGCATCCGGCAAGGCTGCAGTATGCCACGATCCGATTCGCGAGTGGAGCCAGCCAGACGGTCGCCGGCATTTTCTCTTACACCTTCGACAAGCTGAGCATTTTCACCCTGACACCGATTGCGAAGATGACGTCGATGAACAGTTTCGATATGAAGAAAATCGGTTTCGGGAAAACGATGACCGGATTCACGAAGCCGCTCAGCCGGGTCTATGTCCATTTTCCAGAAGGGCAGGTATCGGTACGGACAAATGAAAAAGGCCGCTTCGCTATCGATCATGACGAAAAGCTGACAGCCGGAGATCACGTGCGGATCGAAGTCGAGGACAGCGACATTTCTATGACGGTTGCCGTCGACGCCATTGATGAAAACGGGGACGTGCGTTACAGCGTTCAGGAGAAAAGCGGAGAAGCCGTCCGTATCAAACGGTTCGAACAGTTCGAGAAGCCGACCGCTTTGTTCATGATCACCCCCGATTACGATACGTCGCTGCACGTCATTGCTTCCTTGTATGTGAAACAGCTGTACACAGAGCTTGCCAGAACGGCGAGCCATACGAAGGGCGGCAAGTGCATCAGGGAGGTCGTCTTCATTCTCGATGAGTTTGGAAATATGCCGGTCATTGACGATATGGGGTCGATGATCACCGTCTGTCTCGGCAGGAATATCAAGTTCAATCTTGTCATTCAGGCTTACGCGCAGTTGAAACAGAAGTACGAACAGGATTGGGAGACGATCGATGGCAACTGTGCCAATACGATCTATATCCTGACGACGAACAACGATACGGCCGAAGAAGTATCGAAGAAACTCGGCGAGAAAACGATCACCTCCCACAGCCGGAGCGGCAGCACATTGTCGTTTGATAAAAGCAAGACAGAAGGAACGGACGGCCGCAGTCTTCTGAATGCGACGGAATTGTTCCAGCTGAAAGAAGGCGAAACGGTCGTGATCCGCGGCATCAAGCGCCAGGATAAGAAGCGGAAGACGATCAAGGCCTACCCGATCTTCAACACGGGAGAAACACGGATGAAATACCGCTATGAATACTTGGCAGATGACTTCGATACATCGATCTCCATTCATGAACTCGATATCCGCTGCCAGCACGAAACGTTGGACTTGAAGCAGGTCACGTACCGGTTCGGTGAGGAAAAGGAACATGCCGGTGCCGGCTCTATCGGTGAGCTGCTGGGAGAGGACAACATCCTCGTTTTTATCGAGCAGACGGTAGACAGGGCGACGGATCACCACGTAGAGGAGCTTCGCGACATGCCGGCGGATGATTTTCTTGAACTGCTTGAAAGCCTTCAGGAAGAGGGGCGGATAGCCGGTCATACGTATCAGCTCATCGTCGACAAAATAGCGGATGCGAGACAAAGGGAAGGAGCGGGAGACAATGAAAGACGGTTGGTATAAGCGGGCGAAAGAGGACGATCCTCTTTCCCTTGTCGAGGTGCTTGAGAAGCATAAAGACCATTTGGAAGATCATGAACTCGTCGTCCAGCTGCAGGACGGATTATGTAAAATCCATATGGATCCGGACACGTCGAAATACCGCATTCTCGTCGATCATTACGACGAGTCGGTCGATTCGACGGTCGAACGTTTCCTATTTACGAATGGATAGGGGGGAGCAGGAATGAGTGATGAGGAAATACTCCAGAAACTGTTGGAATTCGGAGACTACCTGACGAAAGGGACGATCATTCAGGATACCTTCCGCTGGGTGCTGTGGATGTTCGTCAAGGGGCTCGCGTGGATCGTCGATGCGCTGGAAGATGTAGCGGATACGATTCTCGGCTTGAAATCCTTCTATAACAATCAGGATTTCGTCGATTTCGTCGATCAATTCCAGCCTGTGTTCGTCATCCTGCTGGCCTTCAACCTGTTATATATCGGCTACCTGCTGATTTTTCAGAAGAAGTTCAACAGGGAGGGCGTCTTCACGAACCTGATCATGGCACTGATGATCATCGTCGTGCTCGGAACAGGAATGCAGAAGGCGGACCGCTTTACGGATGACGCGATCCAGGCAATCAACTATTCCGGCGAAGGCGGGAAGATCGCTTCACAGGTCGTGAAAAGCAATATTACAGATATCGGACTGTATGATATCAACGGTTGGGATAATCCAGAGCTGGAGGAAAAGAACAACATCGATCCCGAATTCGCTACAGACATCAATATCAACTCCTACTTACAAAAGGACAGCGATATAACGGAAGAAGAGAACCTTAGTAATGACGGAGAAAAAATATTAAGCCATAAAGTCGAGACCCTCGGTGACGGATCGCGGAAAATTATCGACCTCGAGGACGGCAGCTGGATCACGGATATTACGAAGGAGTATTACTACCGCTATACGGTGGACTGGATCAATATGATCGGGACACTGCTGATCATGGCTTTTGTGCTGATCACCATTTCCGTGAAGCTTGCCAAGCTGTTCTTCGAGCTCGCCTTCAACTACGTTCTGGCGGGCATCATTGCGCCGACGGATATCCACAACGGACAGAAGATGAAGCAGGTCGTACAGAACATCCTGAACATCTTCCTCGTTACGATCATGATTTTTCTCAGTATGAAAGTGTACATGATCGGGACCGGCTGGATCGGAGAGAACTTCGACGGCATCGTCTATTTGATCGCCATGATCGGCTTTGCCGCAGCGGTGATAGAAGGGCCGAATATCGTCGAGCGGCTGTTCGGCATCGACGCCGGATTGAAGTCCGGATGGGGTGCGTTGGCAGGTACATATGCGGCGGCAAGAGGAGCCCAGGGACTTGCTAAAAGTGCAGGACGGACAGGCGGCGCAATGGTCAATAAATCGGCAGGCGCTGTCGGTGGACTCGTCGGCGTCGCCGGTGGTTTAGCCGGCAAACAGCAGGGCTCGGGGGAAGCCTCTGCCGGACAAAAGGGTGGAGCTCCTAAGTCGGCACCGAGTCACGAGCAGAAAAATAATCAAACGGCCGAATCAGAAGCAGAGAGTGGCGGACGTGAAGCGGCAGCCGGTGTCGAGGAAACGACCACGGCCAACGAGCAGGCTCCCGGTTCGATCCATGATGAGATGGATAAGCAGGACGGGGAAGAATCTGCTTCGGGAGCTGCGGGTCCGCCGTCCCTTCATGATGAAATGGCGAAGAAAGGCTATACAGGTGCAGGAACGCCTCCTTCAAAACAAGGGAAGAAGGCGAACGACGCCGGAAAACCGGGGCAAGGCGGCGCAGCTGGACAAGGAGAGAAATCCGGAACCGGCTCCGGCGCTCCGACCGGCGGAGCTTCTGGAGCACAAACGTCCGGAGCACCGGCTTCGGGACCTGAGCAGGGCGTGCAGCGGATGCCGAATGCTCCTGGAGGGGCGGAGGACCGTGGCAGCACGGGAACATCCGCGGAGCACTCCACAGAGAGCGGAGCTCCTGCTGCAGGAGTCTCCGGGGGCAACCGTCCGGGAACCGCATCTTCCGGTTCTTCTTCCACAGCATCAAGATCCGGAGGGACCGAAACGGCTCCGGGCACATCAGAAAAAGGAGCATCGAGCTCTAGCGGCACCGTTTCTCCCGGATCGTCTCCACGCGGGGCGGGCTCTGCCTCCAGCGGTTCTTCCGGCAGTAGACCGGCGGCATCCGGATCGAGCGGTTCTGCTCCTGTCGAGCGGGTGACGACAACGACGAAGACGACGACTGCCGGTCCGGCAGCGCCTTCTTCCGGCGCTTCACCGGCTCCGGCAAGACAGGAAAGACGGACGACGAGAACAACGTCAAGCGGCGGCAGTTCACGCCCTGTCTCCGGCGGCTCTTCCGGATCCGGAACGCGGGAGGTCATCCATGAACAGGAGCAGGTGGTGGAAGAGCGCCACGTCGGTCACGTGCTCCGCGATACTTTCCAGAACAACCGGACCGTCCAGCATACGCGCACGGGCTACCAAGTCGGCCGGAACACCGGCAAAGCAATGAAGCGCAACGTCAAGAAACAAGTGAAGAAATTTAAAGGATAGAAGGAAGGGAAACCATGGCGAATTACCGCATACCCAAGAACGTGACGAGTGAGCTGAAGATCAATAAGGCGTTGTACCTGACCGATCTCGGCATCCTCGTCGGACTGCTTTTGTTTACGTTTGTGATGAGCAATGTCGTTCACGCTTCCTTCACGTGGCTTTTCTATATATTCATGATCATCGTCGCGGGCCTGACGATCATCCGGCCTGCGACGAATCCGAAGAAGCGGATGTATGAAGCGATCTACCTTTCCCTGCGAAGAAGGAAGGACACATATATCGCCATTGATTATGAGGTGGACGAGAGCGATGAGAATAATGAAGTGGTAGGTGATACAGATGGCTTTATTCGATGAAAAACAAATGAAACGGCAGTCGGTGCCGGAGCAGAAGCAGCGGTCGGTTTTCGACGAAGCGAACATCCAGGAGCAGAAGGAACGGAAGTCGAAGAAAATCAAAGTGAAATCCAGTTTCGCTGAGATTTCTCCTGTCATCGATATGACGGCGAACGGGTATTTCCAGCTGAACCATGAAGAAGGCTATTTCGAAATTGTCCAGCTGACATCGAAGGATATTTATTCCCTCAATCAATCGGATAAGGATAAGAACATCTATACGCTGGCTTATTTCTACCAGTGGTACTTGAACGATATCAAGATCATCCCGCTGAACTTCCCTGTCGACACGAGCACCCAGCAGCGCCATATTCTGCGCAGGCTCGAGAAGACGACGAAGCGGGAATACCGCTTTTTCCTCGAGCAGAAGCTGAAGGAGCTTCAGTTCATCGAGAAGGAACGGACGAACCGGGAATATTACCTCTTCATCTATGCCGATGATGAGTATTCCCTGCACTCGCGGATCAAGAATATCGACCGGCTTATCAGCGTGTCGCTGCCGGTCGTGAGGCTGAGTGAAGAGAAGAAGATCAACATTTTGTATAAACTGTTCAATCTGAATTCCAAGAACAAAACAGCGAGAGGGGACATGTGACGTGCTGCAAGCGATATTAAGCCGATTCAAGCCATCGGACACGGAGAAGAAAGATGACAAAGAAGTCTATGGTTACAACCCTTATCTGCTGTCTGAGATTCAGAGTCAGGGCGGCATCAAGTTCGACGAAGCCTTCATCCGTAAAGGGGACGGCTATGAAACAAGCATCCACATCTACGATTTCCAAACGATCGTTTCCGACTTCTGGCTCGAGCAGATCATGAACATGCCGAACGTCGTGGCAAGCCTGGATATCAGTACCCCGAACCGGAAGGAAGTCATGGATAATATCAACAAGAGTATGGCCGAGCAGAAAGTCCGCGGAGAGAATGCCAAGGATACCTCGGACTTGATCGAAGCATCCCAGAGCTATGAAGAGCTTCAGGACATCTACAATGAAATCCGTCAGGGAGAAGTGCTGAAGCGGATCATCCTTCGTCTGTTTGTCAGTGCGAAGACGATCGATGAGCTGGAGCGTACCGTCAAAGAAGTCATCGATACGCTCGAATCTCTCAACTTCCGGGGAAGTGTGTTTCTCAATGAGCAGGAATACGAGTGGGAAGGGCTGTTCAGCAGCTACTCGACCCAGCAGAAATATCCGAACAAACGGAAAGGGGTCGAGATTCCGTCCTTGTCGCTTGCGGGCGGCTTTCCGTTCCACTTCACCGCTCTGAACGATCCGTTCGGTACCCATTACGGAACGACGGACACCAACGGCAACGTCATTTTCGATTTGTTCCATAAAGACCAGAAGCGTAAGTTCTACAACGCCCTCATGATCGGAAAAATGGGATCAGGGAAGTCGACGCTTCTGAAGAAGGTGGCGCTTGATAATGCGGTGAAGGGGCACAAAGTCCGGATTCTTGATATTACCGGAGAGTTTGAGGATCTGACCCATGCTCTCGGCGGAAAAATCATCGCCCTCGACGGATCGAACGGGATCATCAATCCGCTGCACGTCTATAAGACAGCATCGAACGATGACGGCACGGCGAACGAGCAGCTCTCGTTCACCCAGCACCTTAGTAAAATGAGCGTCTTCTACCGCTTTTTGAACCCGGATACGACCAATGCGGAAATCAAAGAATACGAGAATCTCCTGCGCAACCTGTACGTCGAGCACGGCTTATGGGTCGAAGGGGAGGAAGAGAACCGCATCACCGACCGGAAGGCGGAGGAATACCCGACGTTCAGTGACTTCCTCTACTACCTGCGGAAAGAGCTGTATGAAGACATTGATGCCCAGCGAGTCTATGAAAATATCGGCGTCGTCCGCCGCGAGCGTCTGGAACATATCGAACTGAACATATCCAACCTCGTCCAGAACTATGCGCACTTATTTGACGGACCGTCGAGCATCGATAACTTCGACCACGAGTACTTTGTATCGTTTCCGCTCCGTAATCTATCCGAGCTGAAGCCGGAAATTTTCCAGGCCCAGCTGTTCAACGTCATGAACATGCTGTGGGACGGCATGTTGAATAACGGACAGCCGCAATTCCAGGCGTTCAACAAGCACCGCCTCGAATTTGAGGATGCTATCCGTTATTTGATCCTGATCGATGAAGCCCACCATATCATTAATACGAGAAAAGGTTCGGAACACGGCGTCCAGTATTTGCAGCGCTTCATGCGGGAGGCACGGAAATATTTCGGCGGCATTTTCTTCGCGAGCCACCTGATCACCGACTTCGTACCGGAGAACGCTGATCAGAACAGCGCCGAAGAAGTGAAGAAGCTGTTCAGTCTGACGCAGTACAAATTCATCGCCGAACAGGACAGCGAATCGTTGAGCAGGCTGAAAGAGGTTTTCGTGGGGCAATTAAATGACAGTGAATTGAATCAGATTCCATTCCTCCAGACTGGACAGGTGCTGTTGTCGATCTCGTCTGTGAAGAACATCAAGATGAACGTCGATGTGTCGAAGGAGGAGCTGGACTTATTCGGTGGAGGTGCTTGATCCATTGAGCAATCTAGCGAAGAACGCAGTCAAACTGGGAGCAGGCTTCCTCTCGCTCAAAGCGAAATTGATCATCCTGCTCGTCGTTGTCGTCGGTTTTTTCCTTTTTGTCCTCGGTGTCGGCATCTTCCAGAGCTTCATCGGCGGATCGGATAGTAACAGTGGGACATCCGGGGAAATCATCAGCCTTCCCCCGGGTACCTTTCCTCTCAATGATACGGTGGAAGGCTACCGGAGCGATGTCGAAATGTATGCCAGGGAATTCGGAATCGAGAGCCACGTCGACGTCCTGCTTGCGATGATGATGCAGGAGTCGGGCGGAGGCGGGGATGACCCGTTCCAGGCAAGTGAGAGCAAGTGCGGCTACATTGGCTGCATCACCGACCCGAAGGCATCCATCGAACAAGGCGTCAAACATTACAAGAGCGTCCTCGAGAAGGCGAACGGGGATATTAAACTGGCCCTCCAGTCGTATAACTTCGGCGGCGGGTTCATCGATTATGTGAATGACCGCGGCGGTGCTTATACCGAGGACCTCGCTGTTTCCTTTTCGCAAATGATGTACGAGAAGCTGAAGCATACAGGGCTTTACAGCTGTATCCGCGGGGATTCCGTTCCAAGCGGCGCCTGTTACGGAGATGTGATGTATGTCGATGCGGTCCTGAAGTATTACCATCCTGTGTCGAGTGACGCGATTGCGGGCATCTCCCCAAGCTTCAACGGTGATTTCGTCCGGCCGATCCAGGGCAGTGCGGAAATCACCAGTGATTACGGCTACCGGACCCACCCGGTGACAGGAGAGGAAAAATCGATGCACAACGGCATCGACTTCGCCTGTATGGGCGGCGTAACACCGATCCACTCGGTCGGAGACGGGGTGGTCGTGTACAGCCAGGGTGCGGGAACTTATGGGAATTCCGTCGTCATCCAGCATGAAGATCAGCTGTACACCCACTATGCCCACTTGTCGAGCATCGACGTATCGGAAGGTTCGCGAATTCAGGCGGGCGATAAACTCGGCGTCTGCGGAACGACAGGAAGATCGACGGGACCTCACCTGCATTTGGAAACGAAAAAAGAAATGTGGAGCGGACATATGGATCCGAAAGAGGTTCTCGGATTTTAACAGCAAGGAGAAAGCGATATGAACAGTATAAAACTATTCAAACACGTGTCGTTGATCATTCTCGTCCTTTTGCTGGCGGTCAATGCGTACTTCTTCTATGCCAATGGCAAGAAAGGAGACGAGTACGAGGCGGTCGCCAAAGCGAATCAGGAGCTTCAGGACGAGAACCGGGTGCTCGAGGATAAGGAGAAGAACATCTCCAATACCGCACGCGAGCAGCGGTTCGATGACTTGCAGAGTCAGGCGAAGCTGTTCGTGAACCTCGTCTTCGTCCAGAAGATCGAAGGCTACCAGCAGCGGAAGGACCAAGCGGCGGGCGTCATGAGTGAAGCCCTGCAGGAGCGGTACTTCCCGGCGGATGAATTCAATCAGAACAACGTGGAGTCGAAGCTTTTGAGCGAAGAGTATTACATTCAGAACATGGATGCGAATCAGAAGGAAATCGATGTGCTGATCGAAGTCGAGCATGAAATCGACTACTTGGAAACCGGAAAGAAAGACAAGTCCAAGATGTTTCTGCGCGTTCACTTCGTCTATGAAGAGGATGCTTGGATTGCGACAGACATCGAGGATTTGTTCGCAGATACAGAAGAAGTGAAAGAGGAAGATCCGGAAGCGAACGACGTGTGACAAAAGGGGTGAAGCTATGTTCAACAAAGATAAAGTGAATCTGAGGAGGAAGTCGAACCGGATGTATATGACCATCCTCGGCGGCGTCTTTCTTGGGCTCGCGTTTTTCCTGACGTCCGGGTTTGTTTTCGAGGAGAAAGTGGAGGTGCTGTCTTCTCCTGTCAACGAAGATATCAAGGTTTCCTCCACGGAGAATGTCGTCATCAACCGGTGGATCTATGATCCGAAGACGGGGCAGATGGAGGTCATCATCGATACCGGACATCTGAAGAATGAATACGACACGATCGATTTTGAAGCCTTCCAGAGAAGCGACGGCAGCGAGGTCGATACCGAGGTCGTTTTCCAGTACGAAGACCACTACGTCGTCCGTTTGGAAGGACTGTCGACTGATTATACTCAGGTCGCTCTCGATTTGATCGGAACGAAAGAAGTCCCCGAGGAGGAAGAGGCGGAAGAGGAGCAGTCCGGCCGCTCCATCCTGAGGACGTTGTATGCCGACTACAGGGAAGTGGAAGAAGCATCGATTGAGGAACGGGAGAGCGGCGAGTACATTTCCTACACGACCGACCTCATCATCGAAGGCATCAGAGAGAATATCCAAACCGTAGAAGAAGACATCAAGGATCTGAAGGCAGATTCCAAGGATGCAGAGGAACGGATCGCTTCCCTGCGCGAGGATAAAGTCTACCAGACCGATGAAGAGAAACTTCAGACGGACAATGACATCAATGCACTGGAAGTTAAAAAGAACGAGACAGCGAAAGAAATAGAGCGCTTGAAGATGGACTTGGAGCGATTCGACGATAAGATTCAAAAGACAGAACAGCGGGAGCGCGAGCAGCTCCTTGAGACAACCGATTGAAGAAGGGCGGCCCTGCAGGAAGCCGGGGCTGCTTTTAACAGAAAGGATGAGATAGGATGGAACGAGAAGAGAACCTGATGGGGACGATCGTATTCGAGCCGGCAGATAAAAGCCAGCAGTATATGATGCTGCGGGATATGAATACCGATCATACACAGGAATATGCCATCGAGCCGGGTGGCATCATTGAGAACGGAGAAAGAAGGGTGCACCTATCCGATCTGCTCACGAAAGAGAACGCAGCGGAATTGAGAGAAGCGCAGATGCAGGGGCGGCAGACGTCGTTCATGTTGTCCGCGAAGGAACTCGAGCATGCCAAAGGGCTTGATCTGGTCAATCCGGAGGCGAGCGCGAAAGCAGAATCGATGAAGGATTTGAAAGCCCAGTATCAGAACTTGTGGGATATGGTGAAGAAAGAAAACAGCGGCGAATTGACGGAAGAAAATCTCGTCAACCGCCTGTCCGCGGAGCAGACGTACCGGACCAGCAAGCAGGAAGTCATGGAGACGTTTAATGTCCCGCAGCAGACGATTACGAAGATGGAAAGCAGTGTCAGGCAGGAGACGAAAACAAAATCTGCAGAAAATCAGCTGTAATAAAAGCCCCCTTAACTAAGGGGGCTTCCTGCTTGTGGAGAGGGCATCAGGAAAGGGATCCTGATTTCTGGACGCTTTTTCTCAGCTGGATATCCATCCGGTTGCAGGCGACCGATTTCCGCATGACGTCAAGCATTTGAGCCGTGGAGATCTCGCCTGACTTTTCGAGGTGTCCGATTTCTTCTCTGCTCATGGAGAAATAGTTATCGGACGTGCAGAGGACGGCGGAATCCTTCTTCAGTTTATTGACGTCGTCTTTTTCGACGAGGACGCCGTGTTTGTTCGCTGGATATGTTTTGATCTGCGAGGTCAACGTCCGCAGGTGGACTTGATCGTCTTCCACCTTCATGACGACACAGGGACGGGCGCCTTTATTGCTCATTTCCCCTGTTTTTTTGTCATAAAAGTCGATGTCCACCCAGACGACGTCCTTCATTTGGGGTGTGTAGATATCACTCATCGATTACTCCACATCCCACAGCTTGCGAAGTTCTTTGTCGTCCTTGTCGATGATCACTTTGCCTTTCCCGTCTGTGCGCAGGCGGTCGGCCGGCTTTTCTCCGGGTTGTTTGTCGAGAATGTCCCGCTGCTGCTCCTCGATCTTCTGAAGTCGTTCGATTTCTTTCAGCATCTCTGCTTCTGTCTGTTTGTCTGCGCTCATGGAAGCACCTCCGATGGTTTTGTTTTTTCCATTATATCACAATGGAAACGCACAGAAATCACGGGTTGGATAACAAAAACATACATACTTAGAAAAGGAGGGGATACGATGAAGGGAGAGAAATCGAACCTATTCAAGAATATAGGCCTGTGGGCGATGAGGATTCTGCTGCTGGCCGTAGCTGCCTTTGCCGCTTATTTCCTGATCGTACATACGAAGGACATGCTGCAGCTGTTTCTGCTGCTGATCATCCTGCTTATGGCCGCCGTGGTGGCCTTTCACATCCTTGCCGTCCTGTTTTATATCTTCCTTGTCATCCTGGCGATCGTGCTCCTCTTCTCCGGTGCAGGATGGCTGCTTCATTTATTCGGCTGATTAGGGATGGTTCCCTTTTTCCGGCTGTGAAATCTTAAAAAATCGAAGGAAGGAATAAAAATCCTCCTTCTATGAAACTTTTCCATCAAATAACGATAACGATGGATGAAGGGAATGAAACAAAAGGAAGGGAATTATGGCAAAGGGTGGAGGGGAATGGAGCAGACTCCTGTGGGAATAGTGGCACAGGTGAGACCCCGGAAGAGCGGAGTGAAATGAACCCATGAACTTGGACAATGTTTTTATGACGCTTTATTAAATTTCTCACGAAATTGAATCGGACTCATGCGGAGTTTCGACTTAATTCTTTGATGATTATAATTATCCATAAACGCTGCCAGTTGCTCTTTGAAGTGCTCGATACTTTCAAATTCTTTGTAGTATAAAAGCTCTGATTTCATGATGCCGAAGAAGTTTTCTATCACGGCATTATCGTGACAGTTCCCTTTTCTAGACATACTTTGGGTGATGCCTGCCTCTTGAAGACGTTCTCGATAGGGACGCATTTGATAATGCCATCCCTGGTCGGAATGCATCATTAATTCGTCTTCCGGGTTCAAACGCTGAAGGCCGTTCTCCAACATTTCCGCTACCAAGGCGTACGTAGGGCGCAACCCGATCGTATACGTAATGATTTCACCATTAAATAAGTCCAGAATGGGAGAAAGATAGAGTTTTTCACCAAACAATTTAAACTCCGTAATATCCGTTACCCATTTCTGATTCGGTTTCGAAGCTGTAAATTCCCTATTCAAGAGATTATCGGCTACTTCACCGACTTTCCCTTTATAAGAATGGTATTTCTTCATGCGAACTTGGCATCGAAGGCCTAACTCTTTCATCAGGCGGTAAACTTTTTTATGATTCACATGAATACCTTCATTCTCCAACTGATTTTGAACCCGACGATACCCGTATTTCCTATCAGATTGATGGAAGATTTCCGTGATCTTTTCTTTCAGCTCACGATCAGGATCTGTTTTCCCCATCTGCTTCACGTGATAGTAGTAAGTACTACGGGGGATACCAGCTACCTTGACGAGTTTATATACAGGGAAGGCGTGCCTTAGTTCGAAGACCGTTTGGGCTTTTTGCCTTTCGGTTGGTTCTTGGTTTCCTCTTCGACTAAGGCATTTAATTTTTTTAGATAAGCGTTCTCCATGCGTAGGTATTCGATTTCTTCTTCTATCGATTTGAAAGAACGAGACGGTTTATTGGATTTGTCCTTAGCCATAAGTAGTTGATCCTCCTGTGCAGGACCCAAGGCCGCCAGGCCGCCCTGTTTCCACTTCACGATCCATCGGCGAACCATGGAGAAGTCTGGAATGTGAAAGAGAGCGGAAGCTTCACGTATGGAGGCTCCTGTTTCCTGAATATAGTTAATTACCTTCAGTTTAAAGGCAGGAGGGTAGTTTGTATAGGGAAAGTGAAAAGCTTCATTCCCATGATACTCAAACAATTTGACCCAATATCGTAACGAAGAATTATCGATGTCGAGTTCTTCGGAAAGTCCTCGTATACTGATGTTTTCGTTTTGATATCTCCACACAATGCTTAACTTTTCTTCTTTACTCCATTTATTCATAGAAATGCCCCCTGAATATTGTCCAATATTCAGGGGGCATTTCAGCAGAGCGATGAGGAGGCTCACCGGCCACCCCACGGAAAGCGCTCGATTCCCCGGAGCCCGCTCGCTTCCTATGAAAATACTTCTTCAGCAAGCTGAAAAAAGAGGCACTCATCAGAGTGCCTCTTTTATAATGCGTTTGTAATACAGGACCGACAATAATCCGAAGACGGAATAGAGCAGGGTGTAGACGCCCATGACGACGAACATCGGTGTCCACAGCTCCGTTCCGAAGAAGAACCAGCCGGATTGGACGGCGAAGTAGCTGTGCAGCAGACCGACGACGAGCGGGATGCCGAAATTGAACAACTGCTTCCCTTGAATTCCCCGCAGGAGATCGCCGCGGCTGAAGCCGAGCTTTCTCAGAATCGTGTAGTTCGGTTTCTCTTCATCCCCTTCGTCCATCTGTTTGAAGTATAGAACACAGCCGGATGTGACGAGGAAGGTAAGTCCAAGGAAACCGACAATGAACATACTCAGTCCCATTGTTTTTTTCTGTGACTCCGTCTGCGCATAGAGGGACAGGTTTTCGTTCTCCTTCGCAAATGTCATCGATTGGAAGATATCATCCGCCGTTTCGATGTCCGCTCTGTCTTCCACGTTCACCCCTGTGTACGTGTCGTAGGTGGTCTGGATATCGTCCAGCTGCTCCTGTTTCAGCTTTTGGAAGGTGTTCTCACTGACGACGGCCGCTGGTGCGCCGAACGTGAAGGCTCTGGAGAGGACGTTTTCTTTCGTGCTGCCGATGTAATCTGCGTCCATCTTCCCTTCTGATGTGATCAACTGCACCTTGCCCTCGTCCTTCAGCTGGGACATCTGCATGTACGCATCGTTGTAGCCGGCGAACAGGACTTGATCATCCTCAAGCACCGTGTCCTCCAGAGCCGTATCAGCGACGACCGGCATATCCATTTGATTGTTCTCTATTTGCATTTCCTCTAAATTCGTACCAAAAATGTCTTTGACCATCACCCGCGCATCTGTAACGTCGACCTTTTCTTCGCTGTAGGCGATGCCGGTCTGATCAAGCGCCTCCGTGTAGGCGGCCGCATCTTCTTCGGACACGAAACTGAAATCGTCCGGAGAAGAAATGCTTCCGACATCATAGACCGAATAGTACGAAATGTAGGTGAGCGACAGCAGACCGATAGCGAGGGCGGAGACGGTCGTGATGATCGTCAGGAGCATCGCATTCGATTTCATCCGGAACATCATCGATGATAAGGACAACACTTCATTGATGTTCAAATATCCCTGCTTATTTTTGCGAAGCAGGTTCGATACGAAGCGTACCGATCCCTTATAGAAGAAGTACGTTCCGATGATGACCGCTGCCAGAATAAAGACCATTGCCGCAAACAGCTGGTTCATGGAATTGAAATCCCCGCTGAACAGCTTCGAGGAGACGTAGTAGCCTGCGATGATCAGGGTCAGTCCGAAGATACCCATCAGAATCTCCCAGACGGATATGTTCCCGACTCTCGTCTCCGTCTTCGATTTCGTCCGGAACAGCGACAGGATACTCTGTCTGCGGATGAAAAAGTAGTTGAGCAGCATGATGAACAGATAGATTGCCATGAAGACAAGGATCGTTTGGAGCAAGGCCTTCCCGGAAAAGGACAACGTGGCGACTTCCTCGATGTCTGTAATCCGGAAGAGCGCCATCATCATCAGCTTCGAGACGGCGAAACCGGCGAACGTCCCGACGATCAAGGAGCCGAAATAAACGATCAGGTTCTCCAGGCTGATGAGCCGGAAAATCCGGTTCTTCGTCATTCCGATCAGCTGGAACAATCCGATTTCCTTCCCGCGCCGCTTGATGAAGATATTGTTCGCATAGATGAGGAAGATAGCTACGATCGCAATCAAGAGAACGGAAGCGACCCGCAGCG
This sequence comes from Bacillus sp. SB49, assembly GCF_000469135.2. Taxonomy (NCBI): domain Bacteria; kingdom Bacillati; phylum Bacillota; class Bacilli; order Caryophanales; family Bacillaceae; genus Bacillus; species Bacillus sp. SB49. The sequence goes on along the minus strand of NZ_CP048117.1, from coordinate 3,630,468 downwards.
CAGCCTCGCCCTTGATCGATCCATCCATGCTCATCGCCGGATCATACTGCAGCGTCACGAACGAGAAGTAAAGGGCGACACTGAAAATGAGAGCGAAAGAGTACAGGTAATAGTTCTTCACATTCTTTTTCAAATTGCGGATAATCAGTTGATTAATATTCATAGTGCACCCCGCTGAGGACGCCCTGGGTTTTCATGATGTCTTTCAGGAATTCCTGCCGCTGCTGGTCTCCTTTATTCAGCTGTGTGTAAATCTGTCCGTCTTTGATGAAGATGACGCGGGTACTGTAGCTTGCTGCGACAGGGTCGTGGGTGACCATAGCGATCGTCGCCTCTTTCCGTTCGTTCAAACGACCGAGCTTACTAAGGAGATCAGACGCTGATTTCGAATCGAGCGCGCCTGTCGGTTCATCGGCGAAAATGATGCTCGGATCATGGATGAACGCTCTCGCTGCGGAAGTCCGCTGCTTTTGACCGCCGGAGATTTCATTCGGGTATTTGTTTTCAATTTCTTTGATCCCGAGCTCTTCCGCTACCTCCTGGAACCGCTCATTCGCCTGCTTCTTTTTAACGTTGGCGATGGACAGCGGCAGAAGAATGTTTTCCTTCACTGTGAGCGTATCGAGCAGGTTGTAATCTTGAAAAATGAATCCGAGGTGATGCTTCCGGAACTCAGCCAGCTTTTTGTCTTTCTGGCCGGTGATGACCTGTCCGTCGATTTTGATGGTTCCGTGGCTCACCCGGTCGATGGAGGAAAGGACGTTCAGCAGTGTCGTCTTTCCGGAACCGGATGCTCCCATGATCGTGACGAACTCGCCTTTTTCGATGGTCAGGTTGATGCCTTCTAATACGTGCTGTTTCGTGAATTTATTGCCGTAGCTTTTATGGATTTTCGTAGCTTCTAATATACTCATGGTATGACCTCCCTTGTTCTATGACTTTATTCTATTAGCTTTTTCCGATGTTTTCCTGTCATTCACCTAACAAAATCGGGGATGGAAGTGACAGTTTCGTCACATGGGCAGATGAGAGGGGCGGGAAGTCTCCTCGATCCTTTGGCCTTGATCCTTCCCACCCTAAAGGAGTTCTCCCTGCTGCGTGCAGGTAAAAGAAAAGAAGCATAGGACAGGGTCACATGCTTCGGATGGTTGTGAAGGCGTCTTTCTTCGGGAAGTGGAGGGTGAAGGTGGACCCTTGTCCAACTTCGGAAGTGACGGAGATCTTCATCTTCAACGTTTTCCTGATGCGGTCGGTCAAATAGAGACCCATTCCCGTTGCGGCGCCGTTCTGGTGATCGGATGTCGACGTGAAGCCTTTATCGAAGATGCGGGGGAGGTCTTTCGCCTCTATGCCCCGGCCTTCATCACGGATCGCTATGTGCACCCGCTCGTCTTCCCGCCGGCTTGTGATGGTAATGTCACTCGATTCGCTGTATTTGATGGCATTCGTCAGCAGCTGGCGCAGGATGAAGGCGAGCCATTTCGCATCACTCAACACGTGTGTCGCTTCCAAATCGATATCGAAGCCGATTCCCTTCTGCATGCACCAGGACTTAAGGGTACGGATTTCCTGAAATAACAGCGGCTCTAACTCTATTTCTTCTATATAAAGGTCATTCTCGATGAAGGGGATCCTTTTCTGATAGAGCTGCTGGTCTAGAAGCAGGTGGATCCGCATCCATTCATACGTCAGCTGGGACTTCAGCTTGTAATCTTCGATCTTATCAAACAGGAGGTGCATCGCACTCATCGGCGTCTTCACTTCGTGGATCCAGGAGAGCAGCTGGTCCTTCTCCTCTTCCAATCGGTGCTGGTTATCGGCAAGCTCCTGTTTCAAGCGTTCCATATGGTCTGTGACGTTGTCGTCGATGATCCGTTCAAACGGACTGTCCCCTTCCGGAAAAGTCGAAAGATCCAAGTCCCGGTCCCGTTCCTGCATTTGACGGTAGAAGCGGGTTTCCTTCTGGTACCGGATGAATAAAAACAGCGCAATTAAAAGGAAGGACAGAAAGTTGTAGTACAGAACGGAGGTGACCGGGATTGTCGGATCGATGGCACCGATGAGAGCTGCCAGCACCTGCAGACCGAAAAGAAAGGCGATCCAAGCAAGGCGTTCTTTCAGAAATGCCCCGATCATTGCGAAGCCTCCTTCGCCACATAGCCTTGTCCGACCTTCGTCTCAATCGCATCTCCCAAGTCGATTTCAGCGAGTTTCTTGCGCAGCCTGTTGACGTTGACGGTCAGGGTATTGTCGCTGACGAACCGTTCATCCTCCCACAAACGCTGGATCAGCTCTTCCCGGCTGACAATCTTGCTTTTTTTATCCACCAGCTGCTTCAAAATAAGGATTTCGTTCTTCGTCAAATCGATCGATCCTTTTTCATTGGACACGCGGTTGCGGTCATAGTCAATGGTGGCTCCCTGCCAAGTCTTCCACTCATTCGTTTCCGTATTGTAGTTGTAGACGCGGCGCAGGATCGCCTGGATCTTCGCAATCAGCACATCGAAGTGAAACGGCTTCTGGACGAAATCGTCGGCACCCAGGTTCATCGACATCACCATGTCCGTCGGATGGTCTCTCGAGGACAGGAAGATGATCGGTACGTTCGAGTGGGCACGGATCATCCGGCACCAATGGAAGCCGTCGAACTTCGGCAGTTGGATATCAATGAGCACAAGATCGGGATTTACATCGGTGAACCGGTTCATCACCTGTTGGAAGTCATCGATCCCATATACTTCATACGACCATTGCGACAGTCGTTCCTCCATTTCCTGGAACAACGTCCGGTCGTCTTCAATCAACAATAATTTAAACAAAAAAGACACCACGCTTTCCGTATATTGCCTTTTTCCAGTATACCATGATGCTCTCCGTACCGTATTTCGATTATTCAAGCAAATTCCCTTTAAAATTGTCGGAAGTGGGCGTACAATGGATAGTATTATTTATAAAACGGCCCCGGCCGGCGATTACATAAATAAAGGAGTCCTGACAATGGCATTGAGCATCATTCAAAGCGAAACGAAGAAGAAGAAACCGGAATCGAAAGAGATTCCTTTCGGGAGAACGTTCACAGACCATATGTTTGTGATGGATTATGAAGCGGATAAAGGCTGGCACGAGCCGCGCATCGTCCCTTATGAGCCGCTGACACTCGACCCGGCAGCGATGATTTTCCATTACGGGCAGACGGTTTTCGAAGGGATGAAGGCTTATCGTACGGATGATGACCGCGTCCTGCTTTTCCGTCCGGAGAAGAACTTCGAACGCTTGAACTTGTCCAGTGAGCGCTTGAGCATTCCGGCGATTGATGAAGACGAAGTGCTGGGTTATCTGAAGGAGCTTGTGGAGCTGGAGAAAGACTGGGTTCCATCCTTTGAAGGGACGTCGCTGTACATCCGTCCGTTTATCATTTCGACAGAAGCGAACCTCGCCGTTGCGCCGTCGAAATCCTACAAGTTGATGATCATCCTCTCTCCAGTCGGCCCGTATTTCTCCGGCGGTTTGAAGCCTGTCACGATCAACGTCGAGAATGAATTCACCCGTGCGGTCAAAGGCGGCACCGGCATGGCGAAGACAGCAGGGAACTATTCCTCCGGCTATCAGGCCCAGGCGAAGGCGGTCGAGGAAGGCAACAACGATGTGCTTTGGCTTGATGGTGTGGAGAAACGCTACATCGAAGAAGTCGGCAGCATGAACATTTTCTTCAAAGTGGACGGAGAAGTCGTCACACCTGCCTTGAGCGGCAGTATCCTGAAGGGGATCACGCGCGCATCGATCCTGGAGCTTTTGGAGAAGTGGGGCATCCCGGTCACCGAGCGCCGAATTGCGATTGAAGAGCTGTATGAATGGTATGAACAGGGGAAAGTGGAGGAAGCGTTCGGAACAGGAACGGCTGCCGTCATCTCTCCTGTCGGGGAATTGAACTGGCTCGGTAAGAAAATGGTCATCAATGATCATGAAATCGGCGAGCTGTCCCAGAAGCTGTATGACACGATCACCGGAATCCAGCGCGGCCGCAAGGAAGATACGGAAGGCTGGACGGTCACGATCGACTGAAAAGACCCTCCGGCTTCGTTTGAATAGTATGCATAGAAGAGAGCCTCCCAATGGTGTGGAAGGCTCTCTTTTTGTTGGAGGAGGGACAGGAAGGGGAAAGCTGCTCTTCCGGCGACTCCCCTGTTGCTATGTTTCCCTTTTCTTTTGGATTGGACGAGTAACTTACTCTGTAACCCCAGCCATAAAAGCACAGAAGGCAGCAAGGTAACGAATAAAGGGTAGTTCGGTCCTTGCCAGCCTAAGATGTACAAAAAAGGTAATCTAAAAATAAAAGAAGCAACATCCATGAAAGACTGCATCTCATTGTGGAAGGACTGACTATACTCAATGGTCCTATCCACCCCGCTCTGATCATTCTTAATTTTTATCCCGTACGCCTCTAAACGAATCATCACCTATTTTAATGGGTTAAAAAAGAGGAAGGCGTGCTCCTATCCAGAGAGCACGCCTTCCTTTATTCTTTATGATGCCATTCGTTCGTCTTGTCTGATCGTGCTTACTATATCCAAAACCCGCTTGCTTTCTTCCTGCGACAAAGGCAGCAGAGGCAGGCGGACGCCTCCGACCTGGACGCCGAGAGCGTTCAGGGCTGCTTTCACCGGTGATGGACTCGGTGCGGAGAAGATGGCGTGCATGACCGGGAGCAGCTTCTGGTGAAGCGTTGCTGCGAAGGCGCCGTCTCCTTCACGGTAGCTTTGGATCATCTGCTGCATTTCTTTTCCGATGACGTGGGAGGAGACGGAGACGATACCTGTCCCACCGATGGCAACGAACGGCAGCGTGTTGCCGTCTTCTCCGCTGTAGACGGAGAAGTCCTCCGGCGTTTCGCGGATGATGGTCGTCGCCGCATCGAGATCGCCGCTCGCTTCTTTAACGGAAACGATGTTGTCGATCTTAGATAAGCGGATGATCGTTTCCGGTTCCATGTTGACGACGCTTCTTCCCGGAATGTTATAAAGCATGACCGGGAGGGAAGTCGCTTCAGCGATGGTGCGGAAATGCTGATACATCCCCTCCTGAGACGGTTTGTTGTAGTAAGGGACGACGAGCATGACGGCATCCACGCCGGTCTGTTCTGCTTCCTTCGTCAGCTCTATAGATGCTCGTGTGTTGTTGGATCCTGTTCCTGCGATGACCGGAACACGTCCGTCGACGACTTCCACAGTGAAGCGGAACAGGGACAGCTTCTCCTCTTTCGTAAGCGTCGGAGATTCTCCGGTCGTTCCTGCGATGACCAACGCATCCGAACCGTTGTCGATCAAATGGTCGATCAAAGCACGTGTCGCTTCATAATCAATATTCTCATCGTTGTCGAACGGGGTTACCATTGCTGTTAATACTTGGCCGAAATTCATAACCTCACACCCTTTAGTAAGTTTTTTTAAATACAGACCGAGGCATCAGGACCATTCAGCGCAGTAAATAAACAAAAACGGCAGCAACGAGGGAATCGCTGCTGCCGTAGAAACTTTGTATCCGTTCCTGCGTAAGATAGCCCTCCATATAGTCTCCTATATGACAGTCCTGCACTTCTTCAGTATCAGAACCAGCTTCAGGAAGATGAGATTCGAGAAGCTTCGGCAATTTCCCCTTTCCGCATCGATCGTCAGAGCTCATTCTCCTCCGTATGCGTACTGATGTCATTGCACCTCTATCCTTACTCCAAATAAAATTTGAAATAAGAAAATATTTAGTTAGCTTGATCGTAACAAAAATTGTCCTCAAATACAACACGAACGATGAAAATTCCAAATCTTCGACAATGTTTTTGCACATTGGCTTATGCCGACCTGCGCATGGGAGAGGAGGAACTACATAAAAAGGTCCATCAACCCGATATAAAAGATAGATAACTATAATAAAAAAGGGGACCTGGTTTCAACGATGAAAAGTATAAGAGGAAAGATTTTGACGGCCTTCTCAGTGGTCATTTTATTGACGGTTTTGCTCGCGAGTTTCAACTATTTCGCTACTTCAAGGACGAACGAGAATACGAAGGGGATCGTCGACCGTGAACTGCCGCTGTTGATCCTCGATGAGAAGCTCGCCTATAACTTATCACAGAAGGTAGCTGCAGCCCGTGGGTATGTACTCTTTAACGATGACGCATACAGGGAAACCTTTGAAGCGTATTCGGAAGACAGCATGAAGATGCAGAAGGATCTCCTGGACCGGACGGACTCCGATGACATCAGGAAGCTTGTCACGGACAGTATTGAATGGGAAGGGACTGTGCGGACAGAGGTGTTTGAACGGTTTGACGACGGTCGGGAAGAGGAAGCCCTGAAAGCGCTCGAAGATACGGTTACTCCGGTAAGTAATGAATTGATAACCATCTATGAAGAAGCCTCTATTCGTAGAGAAGGAGAAATCCAGGAGATGGGATCTAACGTGTTGGAAAGCGGCGCGGCTATGGTGTTCTGGGGATTGATTATCTCTGCGGCAGTCATCCTGGTCGGACTCCTTTTCGCATGGATGATGGCGAATAACCTCTCCAGGCCGATCAAACGTGTGGCAGAACGGATGCGTCACCTTGCGGGCGGCGACATCAGTAAAGGGGATCTGGAAGTGAAGAGCAAGGATGAGATCGGGGCGCTTGCCGGTGCGATGAATACGATGCAGGCGGCCTTGAAGGAAGTGATCGAATCGGTTTCCCTGACCTCCGACCGTGTCACGGTGCAAAGCAGGGAGCTTGATCAGGCATCGGAAGAAGTGAGGGAAGGAAGCGTGCAGATCGCCTCGACGATGCAGGAAATGTCTTCCGGAGCAGAGTCCCAGGCGGACGGTGCTTCCAGTCTGGCGGAACAGATGCGCACCTTCACAGATAAAATTGCGGTTGCGGATGCGAACGGCGGGCACGTGTCGCATTCGTCTTCTCAAGTACTCGAGCTTGCAGAAGGAGGTCGGGAGCAGATGAAGGCAGCGATCGGCCAGATGCACAGGATCGATACGATTGTGAAGGATTCGGTCGAGAAAGTGAAAGGCCTCGATAGGCAGTCTCGGGAAATTTCCAAGCTTGTCCAGGTCATTGAAGCGATTGCGTCTCAGACGAACCTGCTGTCGTTGAATGCGGCGATTGAAGCCGCCCGTGCGGGTGAGCACGGAAGAGGCTTTGCCGTCGTTGCGGATGAGGTGAGAAAACTTGCAGAGCAGGTCACTGCTTCTGTCGGTGATATTACCGATATCGTGGAAGGCATTCAGACGGAATCCGGGCAGGTCGTCCAATCCTTGGAAGAAGGATATACCGAAGTGGGCCGGGGGTCTATCGAGATGGAGGCAAGTGGAGAGACGTTCGATACGATCCATCATTCCGTTTCGGACATGGTAGCTAAAATCCAGGAGATTTCTGCCCACCTTCGCGAAATTGCCGGCGCAGGACAAGATATGAACCGTTCCATCGAAGAAATCGCTTCGATTACAGAAGAGTCGGCGGCGGGGGTCGAACAGGCAGCTGCTTCGGCCCAGCAGTCGAGCGGATCGATGGAGGAAGTGTCTCGAAGTGCCGCCGAATTGTCGGAGCTGGCAGGAGAACTGAATCGTCATGTCCGCCGTTTCAAACTATAAGAAAACACCAAAGAACAGCCGGTCCTGCGAGTATAAGCAGGACCGGCTGTTTTTTTTAGGGGAATCATTTCGACCGTTTGTACCAGCCCTTTTCTTTAAAACGAGAGATCGCTTCGATTCGGTTGGTTACTTCCAGCTTTTCCAGAATGACAGATATGTAGTTGCGGACAGTCCCTGGTGTGATGAACAGCTCTTTAGAGATATCCTTCGTATTTTTTCCATCTGCCATCAGCTGAATGACTTCCTGTTCCCGTTCGGTGAGCGGATTGGGTTCGGTGAAGGCAAGATCAACCAGCTCCGGGTCGAAGATGCGCTGGCCGTTCATGATCTTACGGATGGCCGTTGCCAGTTCCTCACTCGGACTGTCTTTGAGCAGATACCCGCTGACTCCCGCTTTTCTTGCCCGTTCGAAGTAACCGGGGCGGGCGAAAGTCGTCAGGATGATGACTTTGCATGTTTCCTCTTGAATTTCTTCGGCGGCATCCAGGCCGTCTTTCACCGGCATTTCAATATCCATGATGCAGATGTCCGGCTTTTCTTCATGGACAAGGTTGACTGCTTCCTGACCGTTTCCCGCCTGCCCGACGACTTCCATCCCTTCTTCTAAATCCAGCAGGGCGCCCAGCGCGCCCAGCAGCATACGCTGGTCTTCTGCAATGACGATCCGTATCATGCCGGACCCTCCTTTTTCTTGTTTTTTATCACATTCGGTACGTGAAAGAGCAGCTTGGTTCCTTCTTCGGAACGGATTTCCAGCCTTCCGTTAACGAATTCCAGCCGTTCGCGCATTCCCTGTAAGCCGTGTCCCTGGAAAGGTTCCAGCGTCTCCGGAATCCCTTTCCCATCGTCGGCAATCGTGACGAGAATTTCATTTGGTGAGGGATGGATCGTAATATGGCAGGTGGAAGCTTCGCTGTGCTTGACTACATTCGTCGCTGCTTCCTTCAGGCACATACTGAGTACGTTCTCAACAAGCAGCGGGGTGTTCTTAAGCACCGGATCTCCTTCGTAGGAAAACGTCATTTCCGCTGCCTCGATAATCTGCCGGACGCGGACGAGTTCATCCTCAAGCTTCGTCCCTCTCATATTCGATACCATTTCCCTTACTTCCTTCAACGCATTGCGTGAGGTCATCCGGATATCATCGATTTCCTGCTTGGCTCGATTCGGCTGCATGTCCATCAGCTTCCGGGCGAGGTCGCTTTTCAAGCCGATCATCGACAGCTTCTGTCCGAGGGTATCATGAAGGTCCCGCGCAATCCGCTCTCTTTCTTCGATGACCATCAGCTGGGAAATCCGTTCATTGGCATCCTGCAGTTCGCCTTCCAGCTTCTGCTGCTGGTTCCGGTAGCGGACAGTGAAGGGGAGCAGGATCACACCGATGACGGTGATGATAATGAACGGCAGGTTCGGAAATACCGAATCAAGCTGATGGATGAAAGTGACGGTGATGGCGATCAACGTCGTTGCCAGGTGGACAATATAGAGAGAAAGAAACCCACCCAGGCTCTTAATGTTCCCGATGAAGAAAGCGAGGAACAGGGCGAAATAGATGTATCCGAACGAAATGGTCATCAAAAGACTGATCACCATTTCGATACTCACCCACAGATATACGAATCCGCTCTTGGAGATGAAGGACAGACGATACGCAAGGAAGAAGAGCAGCGTCATCAAAATGCCGAACATCATTTCATACATCGAAGAGGAGCGGAAAATGAAGAAGAACGGCAGGACGCAGAAGATAATCCAGACATAAATGCTGAGTCCTGTGTTCTTCGGAATGATATGGTACCAGTTCTGCATGGCGGCGGCCTCCTTGTTTCTCTCACTTAAGCATAAAGGAAAATAAAGAAAAAACCCATTCAAAGGAATGGGTTTTGGTGGAATTACTGGTCTTCCTGGAACCTTGGACGGCTTTGGACACGTCGCTGCTTTTTCTCCAGTAACGGTTTCACTTCTTTGAAGGAAATGAATGTCTTGTTTTCCGTGTCATACAGGCGGAAGCGGATCGACTCAAGGCTCGTCTTCAGCGTGATGGTCGTTGCGTGCTGAAGGGGAGGCGTCTCTTCGTGTGCCTTCTCCAGGGCGTAGTTCGGTACCCGCGGGCTCAAGTGGTGGACGTGGTGGAAACCGATGTTTCCGGACACCCATTGAAGCAACTTCGGAAGCTTATAATAAGAGCTTCCATCGACCGCTGCTTTAACGAAGTCCCACTCCGATTCATCTTCAAAATAGGAATCCTCGAACTGGTGCTGGACGTAAAACAACCAGATTCCGAGAACACCGGATACGTAAAGGATCGGCAGCTGGATGATCAGGAATGCCTGCCAGCCGATCGCCCAGATAAGAAGGGAGTAGATGGCGACGACCGCCACGTTGGTAATGTACGTATTCCAACGTTCTCTGCGCTTTGCACCTTTGCGGTTGAAGCGGTTGGAGATAAGGAACAAGTAAATCGGTCCGAGTCCGAACATGACGATCGGGTTGCGGTACAGACGGTAAGCGAGACGCTCTTTGAAACTCGCGTTCACATACTCATCGACCGTCATCACCCAGATGTCACCGGTACCACGTTTATCAAGATTACCGCTCGTCGCATGGTGGATCGAGTGGCTCCGTTTCCATTTTTCGAAAGGGAAGAGCGTCAAAATACCCGAGATCGTTCCAATGACACGGTTGGCCTTCTGACTTTTCAGGAAGGATTGGTGCGTGCAGTCATGGAAAATGATGAAGACCCGGATCACGAAACCTCCGGCGATCATGGCGATTGGAATGGCGAGCCATACAGATAAAGCCATGCTGGCGTAAGCCAAATACCACAGCAGGATAAATGGAATCAGTGTATTGATCAGCTGGCGGACGCCGGCGGCTGTATCCGGTTTCGCATATGCGGAAACACTTTTCTTCAACTCTCTTTGTTTGGCGCTGTTCATAGGTTTTTCTCCTCTTTGATTGGTCGTTATCCCCATCATAAGAGATAAGAGGACCGACGATAAGACACAAACGTCAGGACTTACCCATGACACTTATCATGGGTCGGTAAGAGAAAGTGGATATTCCCATTATATGGGTGGTGAAAACACCTTTCGACACTTTTGTGCTGAAACAATAAAAAGGCGGGGGTATCTTTGTGTTTCGACCACGTTGTCAAATGTAAGCGTTATTCGTTACAATTTTCTTAACAATTAAACATTTCCGAGTTACACCGGATAAAGCTTGTATGGATCGATAGAGAATGATGAAAGGGTGTGGGGATCTTGGAAGCCATCAGTAAGAATTTCTTCTTATACCTTTCCAACAATAAGATGTTAGATCGGATGGCCAAGCGCTTCGGCACAAGATTCGGAGCGGACAAGATAGTCGGGGGAGAAACATTCCCTCAGGCAATACCGCTGATCAAGCAATTGAATGAGGAGGGACTCGTGGTAACCGTCGATCACCTTGGTGAATTCGTCGACTGTGAGTCTGAATCGAGGGACCGGGCCGGAGAATGCATCCGCAGTATTCAGCAGATTGCTGCCCATCAACTTCAATCGGAAGTGTCCTTGAAGCTGACCTCCCTCGGGCTTGATATCAGCCATGAGCTTGTGATGGAGAATATGGAACTGATCCTGAAGGAAGCGGAGAAGCATGGTATCACCGTGACGATTGATATGGAGGATTCCTCCAGGTGCGGAGCGACGCTGGACATATACAAAGCGCTGAAGAAAGACTACCCGAACCTCGGAACTGTCGTTCAATCCTATCTGTACCGCTCCGATCAGGACTTGGATGATCTCAATGAATACGATCCATACCTGCGCCTCGTCAAAGGGGCTTACAAGGAATCCGGCAAAGTAGCTTTCCCGGAGAAGAAGCTCGTCGATGATAACCTCAAGCATCTGATCAGAAAGAACTTGTTAAACGGCAACTATACGGCCATTGCAAGCCATGACGATGCGATTGTCGCTTATACGAAGCAGCTCGTGAAGGAGCATGACATTCCGAACGACCGTTTCGAATTCCAAATGCTTTACGGCATGCGGACACAAATGCAGGCAGACCTTCTGAAAGAGGGATATAAAGTCCGTGTGTATATGCCGTACGGGGAAGATTGGTACGGCTACTTCATGAGACGCCTGGCGGAGAGACCGGCTAACATCGCCTTCGCCATGAAAGGGATTTTCAGCAAATAAACTATTTATTATACAGAGAGGGGAATTTACCTATGGTCCAGCCATATAAGCACGAACCATTCACAGATTTTACAGTAGAAGAGAACAAGAAAGCTTTCGAAGAAGCACTGAAGCAGGTGAAGGAAGAGCTTGGTCAGCATCATGACCTTCTCATCAATGGAGAACGCGTGCACACGGATCAGCATATTACGTCCATCAACCCGGCGGATACGAAGCAGGTTGTCGGAACGGTATCGAAAGCGAATGCGGAACTTGCAGAGAAAGCAGTGCAGGCAGCAGCGGACGCTTTTGAAGATTGGCGCAAATGGGATCCACGTGCCCGTGCAGAGCTGCTTTTCCGCGCTGCGCACATCATCCGCCGCCGCAAGCATGAATTCTCCGCTTACCTTGTGTACGAAGTAGGGAAGCCTTGGAAAGAGGCGGATGCGGATACAGCGGAAGCTATCGACTTTCTTGAATATTATGCTCGTCAGATGATTGAACTGAAAGAAGGGAAACCGGTGGAAAGCCGTCCGGGTGAACAGAACCGTTATGTGTACACACCGACAGGCGTAGCCGTCGTCATTCCACCATGGAACCTGGCATTCGCTATCATGGCCGGTACCGCTGTCGCACCGCTTGTGACAGGAAGCACGGTTGTCATGAAGCCGGCCAGCAACAGTCCGGTCGTTGCAGCCAAATTCGTTGAAGTGCTGGAAGAAGCCGGTCTTCCGAAAGGCGTCTTGAACTTCGTCCCTGGAAGCGGCGGCGAAGTAGGCGATTACCTCGTCGATCATCCGAAAACAGCCCTTATTTCCTTCACCGGCTCCCGTGATGTCGGTCTTCGCATCATCAAACGCGCGGCCGAGGTGAAGGAAGGGCAGAATCATATCAAACAGGTGATCGCGGAAATGGGCGGGAAGGATACCGTCGTTGTCGATGAATCAGCGAACATTGAAACAGCCGTCGATGCGATCATCACTTCTGCTTTCGGTTTCTCCGGTCAGAAATGCTCCTCCGGTTCCCGTGTCGTGGCACACGAAGCGGTTTACGATGAAGTGTTGGAGAAAGTGAAAGAGCGTGCCGAACAGTTGACCGTCGGAAATGCCTCCGAAGAGAACGTGTATATGGGGCCTGTCGTCGACAAAGGGGCTTATGACAAGATCATGAGCTACATGGAAATCGGGAAAGAAGAAGGCCGCCTTGTCACTGGTGGAAAAGGTGATGACTCCAAAGGGTATTTCATCAAGCCGACGGTATTTGCAGACCTTGCGCCGGATTCCCGTATGCAGCAGGAGGAAATCTTCGGGCCGGTCGTTTGTTTCACGAAGGCGAAGAACTTCGATGAAGCGATCGATATCGCCAACAATACGGAATATGGACTGACTGGTGCAGTCATTTCCGATGACCGTGATCACCTGGAAAAAGCGAAGTATGATTTCCATGTCGGAAACCTTTACTTCAACCGCAGCTGTACAGGAGCCATTGTCGGCTACCAGCCGTTCGGCGGCTTCAAAATGTCCGGAACCGACTCTAAAGCCGGCGGACCGGATTATCTGGCGCTGCACATGCAGGCGAAGACGATCTCGGAAACGTTCTAAAAACGTATTCGAAAATGTCATCTACTCCTTACAACAAACCAAAGCTCCCCCGGAATGGGGGAGCTTTTTTCATAACCGGCGGGTTTTCTCCGGTACAATTGCTTTTTCTTTCCAACCACAACGGATATAATGGAGGGTAACGCATGACATTCAACCTACTTGGAAAGGTAAGGATTCCTATGGAAGTGAAAGAGTTGATCCTTCAGGCAGAAGATATCCATAAAGCGACAGAATTGATCAGTTCGAAACTGAAGAAACCGGTCATCATTGAAAATAAGAATTTTGAACTCGTGTCCTACAGCTCTGCTTTCGATGACTTCGATCAAACCCAGCAGAAAACGATTTTGTCCAAGAAATGTCCGATCTTCATCATCGACCGCTTGAAGAAGGAAGGGATCGTCCAGCGTCTCGATCAACAGCCGGATGCGATCCGTATTTCTCCAATCGAGGACCTCGGCTTCCAGCAGCGGGTCGTCATCGCTGCCAAGCATCTAGGCCATACGCTCGGCTATGTGTGGATCCAGGAGTCGGATCATTCTCTGGAGGAAACGGATTTACATTTCTTGGAGGAAATTACGCCCCATTTAGGGAAATTAATATATGATCAGTTCATGAAGGTGAATGCCAAGGAAGGACGGAAGGAGGAACTGCTCTGGCAGCTGCTGCAGCATGAGTACGGCAGCGAGCGTCAGTTCCGTCACGATGCTTCCTTAGCGATGCTTCAGGTTCCTGACAGGTTTTCGGTGGTTGTCTTCTCTGTGACCGCTCCCCAGTACAAATACATGCTGGATGAGCTGGAGACAACAGTCAACCGTTTCCGTGCCGATAAACAGCTCTACTATTTGAAGACGGAATTCCAGATCATTATTATGATCGAAGGCCGTGTGAAGGACCGCTTCTCTTCTCGTAACATCGCGCGGGATCTGATCGAAGAAGTGAAGCGCGAGACGGGCGAAGAGGAATTTTACCATTTCCTCATCGGAGTCGGTAAAGAATACACGACGCTGATTCATATGCGAAAGAGCTTCCTGGAGGCATTGGAAGTGATCGAGACGGCAAGTTTCATCAACCCCCGTCCTGAATCCATGCCGAGGGAATTCGCACGTCTGGGGATTTACCGCTACCTTGCCGCTTTATATGAGAAAAACAGTTCGGAAGACTATTATAGTGAAGATCTGCTTCTTCTCATCAAGAATGATACCGAGAAACAGACGGAACTCCTGCTTACTTTGGAAGCGTACCTTGCGAATAACGGGAAGGGTAAACAGACCGCGCAGGAACTGTTCATTCACCCGAACACGCTCAATTACCGAATCAAACAAATCCAGGAATTGACGAACATCGATTTTTCAGATTTTAACAGTAAAGCCTATTTGTATACGGAGTTATTGCTATTAAATAACGTAGATAATTACTACCAGCGCTACAAATCAGCCCTTCAGAAGGGATAGGAGGAAGTCGATGATCACAGAGGCGGTCATGTTGCACGTGGAAAAAGGAAGAGAACAGGAATATGAAGAAGCGTTCCGGGAAGCATCGACGTACATTTCATCCATGGACGGGTACATATCCCACGAGCTTAAGCGGTGCTTGGAAGTCGATGGTAAGTATTTAATGCTGATCTATTGGCAGACGCTCGAAGACCATACCATCGGTTTCCGCGAATCGGACGAATATAAAGAATGGTCGAGGCTGCTCCATCCTTTCTATGATCCACATCCGACTGTCGAACATTTTGAGAAAGTCGATCTCGGTTAAGCTTCTATGCAAAAAAAATCCGAACGAATTCCCTTTCTGTTTAGAGAAAGAGAATCGTTCGGATTTTTTCGTTTTTTAGGTGCTGTACTCTTGGCTGGGCTGGGAATTGGTAAGGAAAATGGACATGACCAATCCAAGAATGGCGAAAATACCTGCGACGATGAAGGATACGTTGACACCGTGGATCAAACCGATCAGACCTTCCGACGGTTCGGCCTGACTCGTCATGACAGATACGAGAAGTGCCGTACCGACGGCCCCGGCCACTTGGCGCATCGTGTTGTTCATCGCTGTACCGTGCGGCATCAAATGTTCCGGCAGCTGGTTGAGTCCTGCCGTTGTGACAGGCATCATGACCATGGCGATACCGAACATACGGAAACAGTTGACGATCGCCAGGTACGTGAACGTTGTTTGCGGCGTAAGATCGGTGAACAGGAACGTGGAGCCGGTAACGAGCACGAGTCCGATGATGGCGAGCCATTTGGCACCGAATTTATCAAAAAGACGTCCCGTGATCGGGTTCATGATCCCCATGAGTACCGCTCCAGGAAGCAGCATCAAACCGGATTCAAAGGCAGTGAATCCGAGCATGTTCTGCATCATGATTGGTAGAATGACGGCACCGCCGATCATGGCGATGAAGGCAATCATTCCGATAGCTGTCGTTAAGGTGAACATTTTGTATTTGAAAATCCGGAATTCCAGAATTGGTTTCTCCAATTTCAGCTGTCTCGTAATGAACAGGAACAGCGTAACCGCTCCGACACCGAGGGAAATCATTACTTCCCCGCTGAAGAAGCTGTTATTACCGGCGACACTGAATCCATACAGAATCCCGCCGAAACCGAAGGTAGACAGGATGATGGAGATCGGGTCCACTTTCGGAAAGGTCTGTTTGGTTACGTTCTTCAATATGAAGTAAGCGACAATAATATCTGCGATGGCGATCGGCAATATGATGAAGAACAGACTTCTCCAAGGGAATTGCTCGACGACCCATCCGGACAATGTCGGACCGATGGCCGGTGCAAAAGCGATGACGAGTCCGAACATTCCCATTGCTGCACCGCGTTTTTCTATAGGGAAAATCAGGAACAGGATGGTCTGCATCAACGGCAGGATGATCCCCGCCCCGGCAGCTTGAAGGACACGTCCGGCCATCAGTAAGGAGAAGTTCGGTGCGATCCCACAAACGAGCGTACCCGCAGCGAACAATCCGACGGCGGTCAGGAATAAACTTCTTGTCGTAAAACGTTCAATTAAAAAGGCGGTGATCGGAATCATAATTCCATTCACCAGCATAAATATCGACTGCAGCCATTGGGCTGTATTGGCGTCCAATTGAAGATCTTCCATGATCTTCGGCAAGGCCGTTGCAAGTAAGGTTTGGTTCAAAATCGCAACGAACGCCCCCGAGATGAGCACGATCATCAAGGGGACGCGATTAATGGACTTTCTTTCTTCGTCTGTCATCTTACCCCTTCTTTCTTTTGGTGCTTAGCTAAATACTTAGGTGACTAACGATTAATGATAGCATATATTCCATTGGAATTGCATTCTTAATGTTTTTTCCCACAAAAATTCCTTAGAATGCTAACCATTCGACTGCAAAAAGAAAAGAAAGCCGCATAATACAGCTTTCTAATTGAAATTTTTATCGGGTAGAGGAGCGGGCTGCGGGAAATGGGGCGCTTTCCGCGGGGTGGCCGGTGAGCCTCCTCATCGCTGTTGCTCTTCCGGGTTCTCATCTGTGCCACACTTCCCGCAGGAGTCTGCCCTTTTTCCCTCCGCCCTTTACCATAATGATCGCTCTACCGATTAGTGGCGTTTGCATAGAAAAGCGCTTTTGTTCTTCTATATTACCGGTTTGTTTTCTTCTCTGATTTATTGATAACGGTCGTTCCGACGAGGTCGCCGGTGACGTTAAGGGCGGTTGCCCCCATTCCGACAAAGACATCCACCGCTGTAAGCAGCGCGACAGCTTCCATAGGAAGTCCGACTTGCGAGAAGACGGTTGCGATCATGATGATTCCGGCTCCCGGAACTCCGGCTGTACCGACAGAAGCGAGGGTACCAACAAGGACGACCTGAAGCATATCCGTGAAGCTCAACGGATCATTGATGACGTTCGCTGCAAATACAGCAGATACAGCAATCCGGATGGCTGCTCCGTCCATATTGATCGTTGCCCCGAGCGGAAGGCTGAACCCGTACAGGCTTTTGTTTAAGCCGAGGTTTTTAGCTGCATTCAGTGTCAGCGGCAGCGTCCCGGAGCTTGACTGTGTGACGAATGCGGTGATCATCGGTGTCCGTGCTTCCCGGAAGAAAGCGGACGGCTTCCGCTTGGTAACCAACAGGATACCGACATAGATCAGCAGCTGGACAAACAGGCCGACATAAAGGACAAGAATGAAATTTCCAAGCGACAGCAGCGTGTCTTTGCCTTCTGTTCCGACAATTTCAGCAACAATCGCGAAGATTCCGACGGGTACGTACTGCAATATTCCCTTCATGACCGTCAGCGTCGCTTCATTCAAGCCTTCCATCACTTGATACGTACTGTCACCGATTTTTTTATAATCGGCGGAGGAACGCAGGAATGCAATCGCGATTCCGAAGACGATGGCCGTAAAGATGATGCCGAGCAGGTTCATCTCCGTCAGGGCCGTCAAAATGTTCTCCGGTACGATATTTAATAGAACACTTGTGAGACCGGGATTATCCGGGACGTCAATGCTTTCACTCCCATCCAGGCTCGTGCCCGTTCCCGGTTGGAACAAGCCTGCGACAATGATTCCGACGATAATCGCCAGGGCCGAGGTGCCGAGATAGTAGAGGAACACCTTCCCGCCCATTCGACCGAGGTCGTGCGTGTTGGTCTGATTGACACCGACAATTAATGTAAACAGAATTAATGGAACGATGATGAACTTGAGAAGACGGAGCAGTAAATCTCCAAGCGGAGCAAGGACAGATGCCCCATCGCCGAAGATCAGCCCGACAAGAATCCCGAGTACAAGTGCGACGGTGATTTTCTTAATCAGAGATGTCTCCATATATCCCTTCCACAGTTTACTCATAAGTAACCTCCTTTATTTACCAATATTTATCATGAATTCTGATCGATTTACTTATGATTACGGACTATAACATATAGCATGCCTGCGCCGGGTGTCAATCGACTTGCTTAGTATGAAACAAAGAGACGCTCGTATGAAAAAAAAAACGCCTGCCGGCATGGCAGACGCTGATCTAATAAATCGTTTATTTCATTTTCTGTTTGCCGAAATAGAACAGCCCGGAAATGATTCCGACAGCCATCATGGCTACAGATACGATGAGGGCAGTCCATGGGCCGAACTGCACAATGAATGGAACGGATAATGCTGTGATGAAACCGCCTCCTAAGAATGGTTCAAAGAACAGCTGCTTATATCCGAATGCTTCAAAGGATGGTGATTTGTTGTCGGGGTCGACGATACGCATAAGGAGAAGCCCTGTAGCGGTGACGCCCGTCGATTGTCCGAAGTCGCCTAATCCGCGCTCGAACCAATAATCAGGAATGAAACGTGGGGCAAAGTACAAGAAACAGAACAAGTTCCATATAATCCCCGCTGCAGCTAACAGCAAGAACGGAACCAGATACTCACCGATGACGTCGATGGAAACCGTAGCGATGGCAGTCAGGATGAGAACATCGAGAGACAGCCCTTGAATACGGTTGACCATACGGCGGTCGACTAAATTATATTTATCTTTTTTGCTGAAGAAGATCTGTAGAAGCACACCACCGACCATAGCCATAGGGAACAGTGGAATGAATTCCATGAAGCCTGATCCCAGTGTCACCGCTTCTAATTGAATGAGTAATTCTAAGATTCCCCAACCAATGAAGATGGCAAGCATGACAATCGCCATGTGGAAGGATAGAGGTTCGATCGATTCCGGACGGAACGTAAGCTTTCCGTTCGGCTCCAGGTTCTGATATTCCATGAACCCGCGCTTCTGAAGATCGGAGAAATCGTTGATTCCATCAATTACCTTCGTCTTTTTCTTACGGATTCCCCAGTTGATGAGGATGATTCCGAAGATGACACCGGATAAGACGCCGATCGTCGCAAGCCCGATCGCCAAATCGAACGCTTCATCGAAGCCGAATTGTTCGAACGTACCGGCCATACCGGCAGCCGTTCCGTGTCCGCCTTCAAAGGCTACTTCGATCAGGGCTCCTGCCATCGGTGGAATATTGAATACGGGTGTCAGAACAAGCAGCACGAGAAGAAGTCCTACGACATACTGGCCCCAGCCGATCGTCCAGCCAAAAGCTAATTGAGGGCCGGCATAATTCCAAATTTGACTCAATTTAGGAAGGGTTGCGCCAAGGAATAAGGCAGCAAACACGACGTTAATCATCAACCCAGGCAGATCCGCCCAGACTTCTGTCACGACCGGCGGCATGACGCCGTAAGAAAGCCAGGAGTCATCCGGCATGAATTTACCTAATACTTGGGGGCCTAACAATAATGCTACAAAACCTCCGATAATCGAAGATGGTAAGAACAAATTTTGTAAAAAAGTCACTTTCACACGGATGATCTTTCCTATCAATAGAAAAAGTCCGATGTAAAGGAGTGCAAAGCCGATTTCATTAGCTGTCAAATTTCATCTCTCCCTTTACGATGGAATATGTAGGTGTCACCTCGGGAATTTTACCATAAAACTCGAAATTCGGCGAATTTTGTCGAGTTATTAGCATATGGTATCCGGGTACATAGGAAATAAAGAAGGAAGTGAAGCCATGACAGAGCCGAGAAAAAAGGTCGTAGTCGCTGGTGCAAGCGGGTATATCGGCCGTAATTTAATGAAAAAATTGGTAAAAAATCATGACATTATCGCATTATCAAGAAATGGGGATGATAAGGAGGACGAGCCCCATATTCATTGGAAGTCCTGTGACTTATATTCGTTGATTGATGCGGAAAGAGGACTGGAGGGTGCCGATATTGCTGTCTACCTCGTCCATTCGATGCTTCCCTCAGCGAAGTTGACCCAAGGGTCGTTTGAAGACATGGACGTCATCCTTGCCGATAACTTCGCACAGGCAGCTAAAAAGCAGGGCGTACAGCAAATCATTTACTTAAGCGGGATCGTTCCGGATGATGGGCGTCCGCTGTCCCCTCACTTAAGGAGCCGCCTGGAAGTAGAAGAAATTCTCGGAGCATACGGGACACCGGTCACGACGATCCGGGCAGGGCTTATCGTGGGTCCCTCCGGCTCCTCTTTTCCGATTTTGAAGAATTTGGTGAAGCGGCTGCCGTTTATGGTCTTACCAAGGTGGACGCGGACGAAGACGCAGCCGATTGCTCTTCCGGACGTACTCACTACGCTGGATAAGAGCATTGATAATAGAGAACTGGCAGGGAAGGCTGTCGACGTCGGCGGTCCGGAAGTGATGACTTATGAGGAGATGATGGCAAAACTCGCCGCCGTCATGAACCGCAGCCCGAAGATGATCGATGTTCCTTTTCTAACCATTCAATTGTCCAAGCTGTGGGTGCGTCTTGTGACAGGTTCGCCTAAAGAAATGGTTTACCCATTAATTGAAAGCCTTGTGCATCCGATGATTGTGCAGGAAGAGAACCGCGTGAAAGGATTGAGTGAAGGAAGCATAACGTTTGAAGAAGCGGCGAGGGCTGCTTTAGAGGAAGAAGCACCGAAGAAAAAGGGCCGTCTCAAGCCGAAGTTCTCTCCCATCCAACAGGATGTGCGGTCTGTGCAGAGGATCCCGCTGCCAACGGGTCACTCTGCAGACTGGATTGCAAAATATTACGTGCGCTGGCTGGAGCGGGTACTCAATCCGTGGGTGAAGACGACGGTTTTTGATGCCAGCCATTGCCGGATCGGTGTCATCTTTAACCGGACGCCCCTGCTTGAACTTACGTATGCCGCTGATCGAAGTACGAGAGACCGGGCGCTTTATTATATTTCCGGCGGCGTTCTGGCCGATGTCGATAAGAATGAGCGGGGCCGGCTTGAATTTCGAAAAATTCCCGGTAAGAATGAAGCGATCGTAGCGATTCATGATTACATGCCGTCGATCCCTTGGTTCTTTTATAAATATACACAGGCCAAAGCCCATCTGCTTGTCATGCACTGCTTCCGCCGTCATTTGGAAAAATGGGATACAACCCCTCCTCTTTCCTTTCGGAGCCATGCATAAACCAGCCGGAATGGACGAAGAATAGGGGTGTAAGACATCATGTTTTACACGAGGTGAAAACCATGGGCAATAAAGAGAAGAAACACAATCGTCAGTTTAAAGAGACGAAGAGCAAAGGTGAGCATCGAAACGGCCGCCTTGCCCAATTCAAGAACCACAGTACGGAGTTCGGTCAAGAGCCGAATGAATATATCGATCGAGGCCGTTACTAACGGTACTTCGATACGGGTCCGCCTATATGGCGGGCCTTTTTGCGTCTTTTCCTTTTTTTATCAAATGGCTTAAAACCGTACTTTCTATGTCGATACATACGTATAGAAGCGTGAGTGAGGGAGGAAAAGGCATTGTTATTTAAGAAGAAGCAGACGCCAACATTACCAATAGAAGAAAAATTCAGTGGAGAGCTCCATCTCGTAGAAGGGACGGATGTGAAGAGGCAGTGTGACATGATCGGGTTGACAGAGCCCGATCTGGCCGTTCTCCAGTCGCTCCAACCTGTTGTTGCCGCTAATATCGGTGCAGTCGTCGATCAATTCTATGCCAACTTACAGAAAGAACCGTCCTTGACCGCCATCATTGAGGAAACCAGCTCCGTCGATCGGCTGAAGCAGACGCTCAGGAGACACATAGAAGAAATGTTTACAGGAATCATCGACGAAGCGTTTTTGGAGAAGAGGCGGACGATCGCTTCTGTTCATTTGAGAATCGGGCTGAAACCTAAGTGGTATATGTGCGCGTTCCAGGATCTCACCCATTCCTTCCTGGATATTTTCTCTCGGGAACTTGGAACCGGTCCTCAGTTTCTGGAAGCACTTCGTGCGGTGACAAAAATCTTGAATCTGGAGCAGCAGTTGGTTTTGGAAATGTTTGAAGAAGAGGCGGCAGGTCTGCGGGAAGTGGAAGTACATAAGCGCATGGAGGCCTATACGAGGATCGACCGGATGTCGGAGGAGGTCGCAGCTGTATCCCAGCAGGCCAGTGCCTCTACCGAACACCTGACAGACCAGACGAAGAACATCGTCGCAGCATCAAGAGAAGGGGTGCGTATTTCTCATGATGTAGAGCGACAATCTTTAGAAGGACAGGACCGCCTGCAGGTCCAGCAATCACAAATGGATGAAATGAAAGGGCAGATCGATTCGATTACAGCCGATATGAATCACCTCCAAGGGACAGCGGAACAGATCAGCAAAATTGTCACCATTGTATCGTCCATAGCCGAGCAGACGAATTTACTTTCCTTAAACGCGTCTATTGAAGCTGCACGGGCGGGGGAACATGGAGCAGGCTTCACAGTTGTTGCCAATGAAGTAAGGAAGCTCTCCGAACAGACGAAAGCATCTGTGGAAGAAGTAGCAGCGCTTATCACGATGACAAGCTCTCAAATCCACAAGGTGTCTGCAAGCGTGACGCAGATGGATGGGGCCGTCCGTCAGAGCACCGAAAGCATGCAGCACATCAACAAATTCTTCACCGGAATTGTTGAGGCAATGGGGGAGAACAAGGCTTTCAGTGACAGCGTAGAAGCAGAGCTTGCTGCTTTTGCGGAAGCAATTCAGGAAATAAATGCAGCGGTAACGGATGTCGCTGCTTCTTCCCAGCGTCTTACACAAGTAACGGAATAACATAAAAGCGCCGGATCCTACTACGGATCCGGCGCTTTTCGTCTACCTCTTCATCGTTGAGCGTTTACTTCCACGACTTTTTCCTGTTGGACGGAAGGCTCTTCCTTCGACTCTGTCAGCTCTTCTTTCGCTTCCTTCGCCTTACCGCCTACCTCCTGCAGGTCCTCTCCGGCGTCTTTTGCCGTATGGATAATGGCTTCGGACTCTTCTTTAATATCTTTCACTTTTTCAGTAATTTCCTTGCCTTGGTTATTGAAGACTTCCTGAACGGTTGTAATGGCTTCGTTAGCGATGGTTACAACGTTCTGGATGCGGGTTAAGAGGTCATCCTTCTTCGCTTTCGGGTCCTCTTTCACCTCGGAAGCATAGCCTGTTACGGCATTTTTGGTGGATTTCGTTCCCTCCATGATACGCTTTCGTTCTTCGGGGTTTTTAATTAGAACAAATGCTCCCCCGATCACTGCCCCAGTCAGCATGGCCAACGGCAGTTTCCCTCGTTTTTTTGTTTGTGTTGCGTTTCCATTCGTTTGTGTCATCTTAATATCCCCTTTCTGTTTCGTATTTGCGGCAGCTGCCTGTTGCAGCTCCTTCTTTGATTCCTGAAGATACTGGTGTCCGGAAAGACCTGTTTCATATAGCTCTTTCTTCTTTCTGTACCATTTCATCTTCGTGATGGATGGATCTTTGCTTATCGATCGTGCCGTATATCCCGCGAGAACCCCTGAAGCTCCTCCGATTATCCAGTCGCTGTCCTTCTTCATACAGACGTACTCTTGATCTGGGCGGATTTCAGCGCTTTTCGCTTCTGGCTTAAATAATACGTCAAGGCGAGGGCCCCGTAAATGCCGCGCCAGCCTTCCTCGTTAATTTTCTGTTCTCCCTCGTGGGTGCTCGTCTTGATCGTGTGGGTCACATCAACGAGAGAAGAGGTCAATTTACGGGAAGATTCCCCAATGTCCCCCACGATATAGAAGAGTGGGCTGAGGGCACGGATCTTTTCATTCACATCTGCCAGCGTATCGTTGCTTTGATGGAGGACGCCGGTCGTTTCCTTCATGACAGAATCCAACTGCTCCGGCAGCTGATCCACCGTCTTTCTTACGCCTTTGAGGACATTGGCTAAATTATTCAGTGCTTTAATCAGGAAGATTGATACGATGGCAAAGGCGATGCCGATGATCAATACTCCAATTCCTAAGAAATCCATATGAGCTGCCTCCTTTTATTTTGCATTTTTCCGTTTCCATTTCAAATAAAGTTCGATGGCCGCATCGCCCCATTGGAGCGCCTTGACCACCTTTTCATCCTTTTGGTGGGAAGCATGGGCGACACTCTCACTCATGCCCTGCAGGGACTGGTTTACGTTACCGACAGTCGACCCTACATTATTAATGGTGTCGAAAAGTCCGTCTAAGGTTTGTGTTTTCGATTCGATATCGGAAGCGATCGTGTTCGTCTTCTTAAGGAGATGTTCTGATTCTGTGGTAATTCCCTGCATCTGTCCCTCCACTTTCTCTAATGTATGGGAGACGCTGGTCATGGTGCTGGCTGCCGCCTTCAGCGTTTTGACGACATAGATACTGATGAATGCGAATGCGATGGCGATGATTAGTAGGCTGATCCCTGCTAATGACATGACTGTTCACCTCGTTAATTTTGGTTTCTAAAGCTATACCACTATTTTTTTTGTCTGAAACGCATTTGAGAAAACTATACGATGTGTAAAAATATGTAATAAACCGTTTTCTTTTGTAATAAAAAGGGAATCGACATCATATGAAAGCGATTTCCGAAAATTGCGAACCTATTATAAGTGATTTTGGCATTAATTTGGGAAAATTCGACAATATCCGACAAAACTTTTCAGAATATTTTCATTAATTTTAATTGTAAAAGCGTTCGCCAAAATTTATGATGAATATAAGCATATTAAAACGTTCTCAACAGGCCGGTGTAAAACAACGGTATAAGGCTGGTGAAGAACATTCATGAGGAGTGATGATGTGGTTCAGGATACAACTTTAGAGCATGATATCTACTTGTTCCATCAAGGGAATCTCCGGTACAGTTACCGACTGCTCGGTGCTCATCCCGAAACGCGGAATGGAAAGCAGGGCATCCGCTTTGCCGTATGGGCCCCTAATGCTGTCCGTGTAAGCGTCGTCGGTATGTTCAACGACTGGGATGGACGGGAGAACCCGATGGAGAAAGTCAATGATAACGGGATATGGGTGGCGTTCATCCCGAATCTCGATTCAGGGACGATCTATAAATACGAAATCCTGACCGCACACGGACATTTGAGATTGAAGGCTGACCCTTACGCATTTTCCAGCGAACTGCGCCCCGATACTGCTTCCGTCGTCTATCCGCTGGATGGTTATGAGTGGAAAGATCATCAGTGGATGCAAGAACGGAAGGCGAAGAACCCGTATGAATCTCCGATGTCCATCTATGAGCTTCATTTAGGGTCATGGAAGAATATTGAACCGGAAGTCTTCTATAATTTTCGGGAGTATGCAGATATGGTCATTCCGTATGTTAAGGACCTCGGTTACACCCACATCGAATTACTACCTATGACGGAGCACCCGTTCGACCGCTCCTGGGGATATCAGGCGACAGGCTACTACTCCGTCACCTCCCGCTACGGCACCCCGGATGATTTCAAATACTTTGTCGACCGCTGTCACAATTCTGGAATCGGTGTCATATTGGACTGGGTCCCAGGTCACTTCTGCAAGGACGAGCACGGACTGAGACGCTTCGACGGAGAAGCGCTTTATGAGTATGCCGATCCTAAGAAAGCGGAGAAAACCCAATGGGGAACGCTTACGTTCGACTTTGCAAGGAACGAAGTGAAGAGCTTTCTCATTTCAAACGCTGTTTACTGGCTTAAGGAATACCATCTGGACGGGCTCCGTGTCGATGCCGTCGCCAGTATGCTCTACCTCGACTTCGGTAAGGAAGACGGGGAATGGGAGCTGAATGAATACGGCGGAAGAGAAAACCTGGAAGCTGTAACGTTCATCAAACAAATGAATGAATCCGTTTTCGAAGAAATCCCCGATACGCTTATGATGGCTGAGGAATCCACGTCCTGGCCGATGGTTAGCGCTCCGACTTATATCGGAGGCCTCGGGTTCAATTATAAATGGAACATGGGTTGGATGAATGACATGCTCAAGTACATGGAGATGGATCCGATTCATCGGAAGTACCATCACAACCTGATTACCTTCTCGATCCATTATGCATTTTCCGAAAACTTTGTATTACCGATTTCTCATGATGAAGTCGTTCATGGTAAGAAGTCGTTATTAAATAAAATGCCTGGGGACTACTGGCAGAAATTCGCCAATCTGCGTGCTTTTCTCGCCTTTATGTACGCCCATCCAGGGAAGAAACTTTTATTCATGGGAGGTGAATTCGGTCAATTCGATGAATGGAAGGACTTAGAGGACTTGGATTGGGAACTGCTCGATTACGAATCCCACGCCTCCATTTTGGAATACACGAAACAATTGCATCGTTTGTATAAGGACATGCCCGCCCTGTGGGAGTTCGATCACAAACCGGAAGGATTCACATGGATCGATCCCAACAACTACGAGCAGAGCATCGTATCGTTCGTACGCAACAGCCGTACGTCCAATGATCAGCTGGTAGTGGTATGTAACTTCACACCGGAAGTTTATCACGACTACAAAGTAGGGGTCCCGAAAAACGGCTCATACAAAGAAATTTTCTCGAGTGATGCGGAACACTTCGGAGGTTCTGGGCAGACGAACGGACTGCCGCTGGAAACAGTACCTTCTCCATGGCAAGGACAGGATCAACATATTACCATGACGATTCCCCCGCTCGGTGTGAGCTTCTTGAAGAGAACTTCAGTATCCAAGGAGGAAAATCATGAAAAATAAAGAATGCGTTGCGATGCTTTTGGCCGGCGGTCAAGGGACACGACTGAAATCATTAACCAAACAAATTGCGAAACCAGCCGTCTATTTTGGCGGAAAATACCGGATCATTGATTTTCCATTAAGTAACTGCACGAACTCCGGCATCGATACGGTCGGTGTTCTCACACAATACGAACCACTGATCCTGAACGATTATATCGGAATCGGGGACACGTGGGATTTGGATCGTAAATACGGAGGCGTTTCTGTACTGCCGCCTTTCATGCAGGCAGCAGGCGGAGGTTGGTATTCTGGGACAGCGAACGCCATCTACCGTAATTTGAAATTCCTTAACCAATATGATCCGGAACACGTACTGGTGCTTTCCGGTGACCATATCTATAAGATGGATTACAATGCGATGCTCGACCACCACAAGAAGACGGATGCAGATGCGACGATCTCTGTCATCGAAGTCCCTTGGGAAGAAGCGAGCCGCTTCGGGATCATGAATACCGATGATGATGGAAGCATTACCGAGTTTGATGAGAAACCTGAATTTCCGAAGAGCAACCTGGCGTCGATGGGTGTATATATCTTCAAATGGGAAGTATTGAAGCGTTATTTGATCGATGATGCGGAGAAAGAAGATTCCTCCCATGATTTCGGGAAAGATATCATCCCTGCTCTTCTTTATGATTATAAAAAGCTGATGGCATTCCAGTTCGAAGGATACTGGAAGGATGTCGGTACGGTCGATAGTCTGTGGGAAGCGAATATGGATCTGTTGAAGAAGAACCCTGAGCTCGACCTCAACGATCACAGATGGCGCATCTATTCGAAGAATCCGAACCAGCCGCCGCAGTACATTGCACCGAGAGGCTCCGTCCGGAATGCCCTCGTCAATGAAGGCTGCCGGATTTATGGAACGGTTGATACATCGATTATTTTTTACGGTGTGCATGTCGGCGAGTCTTCCGTCGTGAAAGATTCCGTCATCATGCCGGACGTGAAGATCGGCAAAAACGTGAAGATTCACCGCGCGATCATCTCCAAAGGCAGCGTCATCGAAGACGGAGCCGTCATCGGCGACCCTTCACCAGACAGTGAAATCACGCTTGTAGCAGATGAAGGCAGCGTCCTTGCGACAAGCTACGCAACGAATAGTTAAAGGGAGGATATTATGGATCGTATTGCAGGAATCATAAACTTAGATCACGAACAAGACATGATGGACGAACTGACTTATTTCCGGTGCGGAGCGGCTGTACCATTCGCCGGCCGTTACCGGATGATCGACTTTACAATTTCGAACATGACCAATTCCAGAATTGAATCCGTGGCTGTGTTCGCGCGTCGTAAGTACCGCTCACTTATGGATCACTTGGAACAAGGGAAAGCATGGGATTTGGACAGGATGCGCGGCGGATTATTCATTTTGCCGCCGGACTGGAATGATCCGACGGACATTTCCCGCGGGGATCTGCAGCATTTCCACAACAATATAGACTTCATCAACCGGACACTTGCAGATTATATCGTCGTTTCCGGTTCCCAGAACATCTGCAACATTGACTTCCAGGATGTCCTCCGTGAACATAAGGAATCAGGAGCGGATGTAACGGTCGTCTATACGAAGGTAGAAGAGCTTTATCCGGAGTTCCATCGAGCCCACAAGCTGGATCTGGATGCAGACAACCGGGTGACAGCTATTCACAATGATCACAGCAATTCCAATGTGTACATGGATATGTACATCATCGAGAAGCAGTATTTGTATGAGCTGATCGAGAAGTGTATCGCACACGGCTGCTCGAACTTTTTCCTGGACGGGATCAAGTCGAAGATTCCGGACATCCATGTCCATGCGTATGAATATGAAGGAACTCATGCTTTGATCAATTCCGTGGAAAGCTACTACCGCAACAGTTCCAAACTGCTTGATGCAGACGAACATGATGCACTGTTTAAGGAAGAAGCACCTATTTTCACAAAAGTGAAGAATGAAGCGCCTTCCAACTATACGGAAACGTCCAACGTCACCAATACGATGGTCGCAAACGGCTGTGTCATCGAGGGTCATGTGGAAGACAGCATCCTTTTCCGAGGTGTGAAAGTAGGAGAAGGAGCCGTCATTAAAAACTCGATCATCATGCAGCGCTGCGAAATTGAAAGCAATGCTGTTCTCGAGAATGTCATCCTTGATAAAGACTGCAGCATCTCCCGCGGCAAAACGCTGATCGGTGCCCCGGAGAAACCGTTTGTTATCGCCAAGAGAAGGACGATGTAAACGAACGTTATCAAAAATGAATGACTAACATAAGGGACTGTCTGGACGCATCACTCTGGTCAGTCCCTTTCGCGTAAGACGCAAGAGGCGGTCCCCCGCACATTAATTGGAGGAGTGAATAAATAATGAAAGTATTGATGATTGGATCTGAATGCACCCCTTTTATCAAGACAGGAGGATTGGCGGACGTACTCGGTTCTCTGCCGCAGGCATTGAAGGATCAAGGCGCTGATGTACGTGTGGTCCTTCCTAAATACGAGAATATGGCGGACGAGTGGAAGCAGCAAATGACCCACCTTGAGGCGCTTGATGTCCAACTCGGCTGGCGCAATCAATATGCCGGGATCGAGTACCTGGAGTATGAAGGCATCCCTGTATATTTCATAGATAACGAGTATTACTTCAAACGCTCGAACCTTTATGGGTACGGCGATGAAGCCGAACGGTTCGTCTTCTTCAACCGGGCCGTCATGGAATTGGTATGCCGGATGGACTGGACTCCTGACATTCTTCACTGTCACGACTGGCAGACGGGGTTGATTCCGGTATTCTTACATACCCATTATAAAGAGGTCGAGAAACTTCAAGGTATGAAAACGGTGTTCACCATCCATAATTTAAAGTATCAGGGGGTCTTCGCCCAATCCGTGCTTCACGATTTAATGGACTTTGATGAATCGATGATGAGAGACGATGCTTTCGAATTTTTTGGAGACATCAACTTCATGAAAGGCGCCTTGAACTACGCCGATTTCATCACGACCGTCAGTGAAACTTACGCAAAAGAGATTCAAACACCGTATTATGGGGAAAACCTAGACGGAGTACTCCGAAAGCGCACCGATGAATTAATTGGCATTGTCAACGGAATTGATGACCGAAACTATGATCCTATGAAAGACGAGTCGCTCGCCTTCCCGTATCGCAGCTCCCTGATTAAGAAAGGGCAGAACAAGATGTGGCTGCAGGCAGAACTCGGTTTGCCGGTCCGGAAAGATGTCCCGATGATTGGCATCGTTTCCAGGCTGGTCGAGCAGAAAGGGTTCGATTTAATCGGGCGGGTCATTGATGAACTACTGTATCATGAGGATGTTCAAATCGTTCTGCTCGGTACAGGAGAATATCAATATGAACAGATGCTTCAATGGGCACATGACAGGCACCCAGAGAAAATGTCGACGAACATCCGTTTCTCCGAAGCCTTATCCAGGCAGATTTACGCGGCAAGCGACCTGTTTCTTATGCCGTCCCGCTTCGAGCCGTGCGGAATCGGGCAACTGCTCGCACTTCGCTATGTAACGGCACCAATCGTACGGGAAACAGGTGGACTTGTAGACACCGTCCAGCCATATAATGAGGAGACGGGAGAGGGAAACGGTTTCACCTTTACGAATTACAACGCCCATGACATGCTGTACACCATCCGCAGGGCCCTTGCAATGTATCAAGATGCTGATGCTTGGCAAACGCTTGTGAAGAACATTTGCAAGAGTAAGTTCACTTGGAAAAACTCTGCCCAACAGTACATGGATCTCTATCAATCTATGTTCCGTTAGCAGGGGGGACAGGAGGAAACCGTTATGGTGATGTTCAGTGATAAAGAGGAATTCAAAAAGGAGTTCCAGAGGCGGTTGGAAGGAAACCTGGGGAAATCGATCGATAACGCTACGACGTATGATACGTACCGTGCGCTCAGTGGTCTGCTCCAGGAGAAGATCAATAAGCATTGGCTGAAGACCAATGAAGAGTATAGACAAAGTAAGACAAAGCAGGTCTATTATTTCTCCATGGAATTTCTGATGGGGCGTCTGCTCGGTAACAACTTGTTGAATGAAAAGGTGCTGTCGGTGGTGGAGGAGGGGCTGGCAGACCTGAACCTTTCCCTTTCCGATATAGAAGAGCAGGAGAGCGATGCCGGTCTCGGTAATGGCGGGCTTGGCCGCTTAGCTGCATGTTTCCTTGATTCCCTTGCTTCGCTGGAGTTAGCTGGACATGGGTATGGAATCCGCTATAAATACGGCATGTTCGACCAGCACATCGTCGATGGCAAACAAGTGGAGCTCCCGGATCACTGGCTCCAGGACGGCTTCGTGTGGGAAACCCGTCGTCCGGAAGAGGCCGTTACGGTTCGCTTCGGCGGCCGCGTCTCGTCCGAGAAGGATAAAGACGGTGTCCTCCGATTCCACTATACAGATGAAGAACAGATTCTGGCTGTTCCGTATGATGTCCCTGTCGTCGGCTATAGCAATGAAACGGTGAATACGCTGCGGCTGTGGTCTGCGGAGCCCACTGTTTCCGATACGCTTCAGAAAGCGGAGCGGGAAGGGGAATTCGGCCACTTCCTGCATCATAAGCGATCCTTGGAGAGGATATCGGAATTCCTCTATCCCGATGACTCCAATGAGGAAGGCAAGAAGCTGCGGCTGAAGCAGGAATACTTCCTTGTTTCTGCAGGCGTCCAATCCATCATCCGCACGTTCGAAGCGTTGGATCTGCCGTGGTCGGAATTCCCTGAGAAAGCAGCCCTGCATATTAACGATACGCACCCCGCACTCGTCATTCCTGAATTGATGCGGATTCTCATGGATGAGAAAGGCGTAGGCTGGGAGGAGGCATGGGAGATTACTCAATCATCCGTGTCGTACACCAACCACACGACATTGAGCGAAGCTTTGGAATCATGGCCTGTAGGGCTTGTAAGGTCTTTGCTGCCAAGAATTTTTATGATCATAGATGAAATCAATGAGCGTTTCTGTCAGGAGCTCTGGCGGACGTTCCCCGGGGATTTCAACCGGATTGCCGACCTTGCCATCGTGGCGGACGGACAGGTGAAAATGGCCCACTTATCCATTGTAGGCAGCCACAGCGTTAATGGTGTCGCCAAACTGCACACGGATATATTGAAAGAAAGAGAAATGAAACGCTTCTACAATACGTTCCCCGACCGATTCAACAACAAGACGAACGGCATCACCCACCGCCGTTGGTTGATGCATGCCAACCAGAAACTTGCCACCGCTGTAACCGATACGATCGGTGATGGGTGGATAGACAAACCAGGCGAGCTGAAGCGTCTGCTGGATCATAAAGAAGATGCTTCCTTTTTAGATCGGCTTCATGATATCAAACAGGAGAATAAGAAAGATTTCTCCAACTGGGTGAAGGAAACGCAGGGGATCATCGTTGACCCGAATTCCATCTTTGACGTCCACATCAAGCGGCTGCACGGTTACAAACGCCAATTGCTTAACGCACTTCATATTATGCATTTATACAATGAATTAAAGTCCGACCCGACATTGGACATTGTCCCGCGCACGTTCTTCTTCGGAGCGAAGGCGGCACCAAGCTATCATTTTGCTAAAAAGGTCATACAATTAATCAATAGAATCGCTGACGTCGTCAATAACGATAAGGCAGTGAATGAATATATTAAGGTCGTTTTCCTTCCGAACTATTCGGTGTCGATTGCAGAGAAGATGATTCCTGCGAGCAACGTAAGTGAACAGATTTCCCTTGCTACGAAGGAAGCCTCCGGAACAGGGAATATGAAGTTCATGATGAACGGAGCTTTGACGGTGGGAACGATGGATGGAGCGAATGTGGAAATCCATGACCTGGTCGGTGATGACAACATCTATATATTCGGATTACGCTCGGACGAAGTATGGGATTATTACCATAACGGTTCCTACTCAGCGAAAGCGATGTATAACCAGGACGAACGGATTCGTAATACCCTTGATGAACTGCTCCATTACAGTCCCTTCTCTAAAGGGGAAAGAGATTTCCAGGAAATCTATGATGCCTTGTTGACGCATAACGATGAATACTTCGTTTTGAAAGACTTTGCCAGTTATCTGCTCGCGCAGAAGAAAGTGAGTCAGGACTATCAGAAAACACGCCTTTGGAACGCGAAGAGTCTGGTGAACATCGCCCAATCCGGAGTTTTCTCCAGTGACAGGACGATTCAGGAATATGCCCGCGATATATGGGGCATCCAACGGGTAACGTCGTTGAAGTGATGTTGGAGGAGGTCGGATCAGTGAAACAAAAAGAGATGTATCATAATAGTTTTGAAGCTTCTTATCGAGAGCCTTTCGGTGCAGCGCCGAGAGGTTCTGCTGTTACTCTGGCGATCGATGTCCACGCAAGATACCAGGCATCCCAGGTCATCCTGCACTATATCCTCGATCGCACCGACGACGAGCACACGAAGAAAATGGATGTTCGGAGCGAAGGTCATCAACAGGCTTCCTACGAAGTGACAATAGAAATGCCGGAAGAACCACAGCTGATCTGGTATTTCTTCGAGGTGGTTCTCGCAGACCAGACGTTGTACTACGGGCGGGAGCGCAGTAATGAGAGTGGAGAAGGAAAGATATACGAGCATATCCCACCGTCTTGGCAAATAACGGTGTACGATCCTGCATACAGGACGCCTAAGTGGTGGAAAAATGCGACGATGTATCAAATCTTCCCGGATCGCTTCTATTGCGAAGGGGAGCTGTCGCTTGAGAAGGCACCGGAAACAAGTCTTGTCCATGCTCACTGGGAAAATGATCCGGTTTATATACGCAACGAACGGGGCGAAGTGATCCGCTGGGATTTTTTCGGGGGAAATCTTGATGGGATTCGTTCCAAGCTTTCGTACATCCAATCCCTCGGTGTGACAGTCATCTATTTGAATCCTGTGTTTGAAGCGGAGAGTAACCACAGGTATGATACAGGCGATTATCATAAGATCGATCCACTGCTTGGAGACAAGGAAGCTTTTGAGACGCTTATTGAAGAGGCTTCGTCTTATGGAATCGAGGTTATGCTTGATGGTGTATTCAGTCATACAGGCAGCAACAGCATTTACTTTAATCGAGAAGGAAAATATGATTCACTGGGAGCGTACCAGTCTAAGGATTCCCCCTATTACAGCTGGTACACGTTCCACCAGTATCCGGATGATTATGATGCCTGGTGGGGAGTCGGCACACTTCCGACGTTGAATAAAGAAAACAAAGACTATCAGAACTTTCTCGTTCACGACGAAGACAGTGTCATCAAAACGTGGCAGCGATCAAATATGAACCATTGGCGCCTGGACGTTGCGGATGAATTAACAGATGATCTGATTCGTCAAATCTACCGCCAGCTCAAGAAAGAGAATGAGTCGAGCGTGCTGCTCGGCGAGGTGTGGGAAGATGCCTCAAACAAAACAGCCTATGGGAAACGGAGAGATTACTTCCTCGGCGGCGTTTTGGACTCCGTCATGAACTACCCCGTCCGTCGCATCATGCTTGATTTCATGAAGGGCGAAATGGACGGCTATAGTGTCTACCGGCGTCTGTTGACGTTATGTGAACACTATCCGAAAGAATATTTCTATGCCGTGATGAACATGCTGTCCAGCCATGATGTCGAGCGTATTAAAACAATGTTGACAGGCTTTCTTCCTGCCTCTTTTCGAGAAGAGGGTGCAGAGGGAATGGTGAGGAAACAGATCAAAGCTCTCAGCTTATGGATGTACACCTTCCCGGGCATCCCTTCTCTCTATTACGGAGATGAAGCGGGTCTCACCGGAGGGGCCGATCCGGATAACCGGAAGCCGTATCCATGGGGAAGAGAAGATGAGGACCTGCTTGACTGGTACCGGAACATCGGAAAGTGGAGGCAGGATCACGATGCTCTCCGAACAGGGCACTGGCAGCCGTTCGCCTTGGATAAGGATGTCTTCTGCTTCGAACGCTGGGTAGACAACGGAGTCGATCATTTCGGTGATCAGGCATCGGACGGACGTTTTCTTTACTTGTTCAACCGCAACCATTACGAACAGCGGGAAGTCGATATCCCGATCGAGAAAGGGAAGTGGCAGCACCTGGAAAACAAGAAGCGGATATTCAGCTCAAAGAATAACCGGCTGACGCTTGAATTGGAACCGGGAGAAAGTATGCTGCTGCGAATGATGAAGTAGAAAGGAGCAAGGACCATGGGATTTTTGAATGAACTGCTTGGCAATGCCAGTGAAGTGGACGTAGAGAAGCTGGAAAAGCAGCTGGATGGTATTTTAACAGAGAAGGAAGCGATTCAGAGCGGTTATAAAGTGCTCCGGGACTCCTTCCTTTTCACCGACAAGCGCCTTCTTCTCATAGATAAGCAGGGGATGACAGGTAAGAAGGTCGAATATCATTCCATCCCTTATAAGAGCATCACCCATTTCAGTGTGGAAACAGCAGGAAGCTTCGATATGGATTCCGAATTGAAAATCTGGTTATCCGGATCACACGAACCGATCGTCAAGCTGTTTAAGAAAGACAGCCCGATTGAAGCGGTTCAGAAAACGCTTGCTACTTACGTGCTTTAGCAAAATGTTCCACGTGAAACGATAAGCGCCTCCTTTTACGAAGGTGCCCGCTCTTAAAAACAGACAGAAGAAAAGCCGGCCTTGTGCCGGCTTTTCTTATACATAGGAATGGAACTTGAAAGATAGATAGAAACCGTTCATTATTAAATATGAAAGCGTTATCTTAGGGGTGTGAAAGATGAAGCTGGAATTAGCTCAAAAACAGACGACGGGTTTATTCATGACGACAGAGATGAAACAGGCCATCAACCTGCTTCAATATACGACGGCTGAGGTATGGGATTACATATGGGAAGTGGTCGAGAGCAACCCGATGATTGCTTTTGATCCACCGGCTTCCATGTCTTCCATCCTGTCTTCGCGAAACGACGATGCTTATATTGATAGAATAGATCAACTCGCAGCAGATGCCGCGAATTGGCGGGAAGATTTGATCGAACAAATTAGGTGGCTGGAGAGGGAGGAGAAGGAAAAGAAGATTCTTCGCTTTCTTGCTGAAAGTCTTGATGACAAAGGCTTCCTGACTATATCTGAAGAGGAGGCTGCGATGATTCTGGCGGTGGATGTAGAAGCGGTTTCTTCCGCCAGGCGGCAGCTTATGCATATGGAGCCATTCGGAGCCGGCTGCTTCCACTTCCAGGAGTTTCTACTTCTGCAGATAGAAGAAACGTATCCAGAAGATCACCTCCTCTATCAATTGACAGCAGATCACCTGGAGGATCTTGCAGGGAGGAACTGGGAGTTGCTGCAGACAGTTGGCGTTTCGGAAGTGGAGGCGGAAAGAGCTCTTGCCATTCTTCGTGAGCTTCAGCCTCGACCGCTCATTCAGACGAAGGTACAACCTCGTGAGACAGCTCTGCCTGATTTATATGTGGAGAAAAAGGACCACGGACTTCTTTTGCGCGATCCTTACTCTTTCCAAAAACACATTCATTGGGATGGTATACTGAGTAGGATGCATGAAGAGGAGGAAGAGGCGAAGCTGTTTCTTGAAGACTGCTTCCAGCAGGCCCGCTGGTTGATGCGTGGCATTGAACAGCGGCAGCATACATTGATGCGTGTGGCTGGGATAGTGATGAAACATCAGAAAAGGTACTTCAGTGGAGAACCTTTGCAGCCTTTGACGCTGAGGCAGGTTGCCGATCGTATGGGGGTCCATGAATCCACCGTCAGCCGGGCGGTTGCAGGAAAAGTGATACAGACCCCCCTCGGTATGAAACAGCTTAAGTCTTTTTTCGTGAAGGGGTACGAATCGCAGGTTGGAGAAGTATACTCCTCTTTGCAGATCAAAGACATTCTCTGTGATTGGATTAAGGAGGAGAACAGCTCCCGTCCTTTGTCTGATCAACGGCTCGCAGATAAAATGAGAGATACCTTTCACGTAGATATTTCGCGTCGTACGGTTGCTAAATACCGGGACGGGATGGGGATTCCATCCTCTTCCCGGCGAAAGACGTAAGCCTCTCCTCTCTCCCGCATCCTCAGAAGGTTAGTTCTTACAAAAAAAGGGGATAGACAATTACATGTCTGTGGAGGAGGGAGCAGATCGATGAAGAAAGCGAAAAGCTATTTACAAGATCTCATAAAAGAGTTTCAAAAGGATAACATACCGATGCTTGGAGCGGCGCAGGCCTATTACTATTTGCTTGCGATTGTGCCGCTGCTTATTTTACTGCTGTCCATACTGCCTTATATGAATATTGATTCGGAAAGGGTCGTCGATGCGGTGGGCAGCTTCTCGACACCGGAAGCAGCAAACATTTTCCGGGATAACATCATAAACGTAGTGGAGCAGCCCAACGGTGGGCTTCTTACTGTCGGTATTCTCGGTACACTCTGGTCTGCTTCGAGTGGAATCAATGCCTTCATTCAAGCTGCCAACCAGGCGTATAACGTGGAGGAAACAAGGTCCTTTATTAAAGTCCGGCTCCTGTCGGTGGTATTGACTGTCGGCATGATTATTGCCATTGCTGTCGCACTCGTACTGCCGGTTTTCGGTCAGGTCATTCTTGATGCCATCAATCTTCCTGGGGAAACAGCGTTTCTGTTCCAGGTGTTCCGGTGGGTGATCAGTGTCGCTGTCATCGGAGGCGTGCTTATGGCACTGTACCACTTTGCGCCGAATAAGAATATTCCGTTTCATCATATCCTGCCTGGAGCTGTCATTACCGCTGTCCTCTGGCAGCTGATTTCTTTAGGCTTTTCTTTCTACGTGTCCAACTTCGGTAACTATTCCGCAACCTATGGAAGCCTTGGGGGAATCATTGTTCTGATGCTTTGGTTCTTCCTGACCGGTATCATCTTGATGGTCGGAGCAGAAATCAACGTCATCTATCACCGACGAAGAGAAGATGGGAAACAGGAAGCGGCTTAATAGAAAACGAATGAAAGCCCCTGTCCTTAAGAGGATGGGGGCTTTCATTCGTTTTACCACGTCGATACTTGCTGCGACAGCGATTGCGTCCATAAGAATACTAAAGAAATAACGATGATCGTTGAAATTCAGACCGGCTATGAAGACAGCCGGCAAAATAGTTAGTATCCGCCACCTGCGCATAAGGGCATCCCTCCGGTTACTGGAGAAATGTAGCACGGGCATTGTCTCTTTTTCAAGGGTTTTCTCCCTTTGGTACAAGAGATTCTGATAGTAACTCCGTTATAGATCGGCGGATGTTTCCGTCTCGTCCGGTAACGGTTTCTGCACAAAACAGGGATTGCAGGACCGCCTCCTCCGTCGCCTCTGCCACGCCGCGAAAAGCGATATCGATTTCCTCTTCATGAATGGTCGGAATCATGTGAACGGAAGACGGTTTTGCGGGGATGTTGTAAGCAGTTGAGAAACCGAGGGCGATATCACCGCTTCCGTTGCTGATCATCGCTCCTGTTCTAGAAAGGCCGATGACGGAACGTTTGATAATTCTATGCAGCTGTCTGTCGGTAACCGGTAAATCCGTCGCCACCACAATCATGACAGACCCTTTATCCTTCTCCTCCTTCGCTTCTTTCTCCGCGTGCCATTCTTCCCCTGCTGCTCTTCCGTCTATACGAAGATCACGCAGCGTGCCGAAGTTGGTGAGCGTCAACACACCGATGGTATAGTCTTTCGAACCTATCGGCAGTATTCTGGAAGCAGATCCTATCCCGCCTTTGAGCGAATAGCAGACCATCCCTCTCCCCGCGCCCACGGCTCCTTCCCCGAAG
The DNA here is from genome assembly GCF_000469135.2 of Bacillus sp. SB49. Lineage (NCBI taxonomy): Bacteria > Bacillati > Bacillota > Bacilli > Caryophanales > Bacillaceae > Bacillus > Bacillus sp. SB49. Next base: position 3,591,730 of record NZ_CP048117.1, on the reverse strand, counting down.
TGCTTATCTGCTTTTTCAATGGCTGAATGAATGTGCTCCCGTCGGATCGTCCGCCTGCGGATATCGTTCAGTATCATATCGTTGCATTCCCCGACGACCGCATTGACGGTTCCGGTTTCCCTGCCGATTTCCTCGTTACGTTCCAATGTATAATCAATGACGGCATCGATCGCTGTCCCGACACCGAAAGTATTGGTGAGAATCACAGGCGTCTCAAGCGTCCCCAGTTCTTCTATCTGAATCGATCCGGCTGTCTTGCCGAAGCCGTTGATGACGTGGGATGCCGCCGGTACCTTCTCTTGAAACAAATTCCCTTCGTGGGGGATGATCGCTGTCACTCCTGTCTGCACATCCCCTTCAGCGAGCGTGTGATGCCCGACCTTTACGCCGGGGACGTCTGTGATTGCGTTCCTTTTCCCGGTGGATAGTTTTCCAACTGAAATGCCATACTTCCGAACTTCATGACCCATTATTACACCTCCATCCTTCCTATTCGCAACTTACAGCCTGATTCCTCCTTGTATATTGATTCGTTTTTATGACTTTTTATACAAAATCTTTCTGTATCCGAAACAAAAAGACACGGTTTCTTGAAAAAATTATAAAAAAATACAAAATTGGTTGGTTGCGCTTACATCGTTCGTGTTATTGGATTTTCCTTTTGGTAATCCCTCTTTATTTGTCGGAAAATTGCGTACTTATGTGCTTTAGGTACGTGAAGGGGCCGGATTTTCATGCTATACTAGTAAGAAACTGAAAAGACAGAATTTTTTAATTTTATGCCTGTAACCTACAAGAATAAGTCCGCTAGGGGGAATGAATATGCAAAAAAACGGATATCCTGTTCCGCAGGGTTTATATCACCCGGAGAACGAACACGAAGCTTGTGGAATCGGAGTAATTGCTAATATTGATGGAACGAAAAGCCATAGTATCGTCGAGAATGCCATTACGATTCTTTGTAACCTGGAACACCGTGGTGGGCAGTCTGCTGATGTCAGTACCGGAGATGGGGCCGGAATCCTGACACAAATCCCTCATAAATTCTTTGAGAAGCAGTGTGAGAAAGAAGATATTTACCTGCCTGAGTCAGGGAAGTACGGCATCGGGATGATTTTCCTGCCGGATGACCATGACTTGAGAATGGAATGTAAGCAGCGCTTCCAGAAGATTGTGGAAGAAGAAGGACAGGAATTCCTCGGCTGGAGAACGGTGCCGATTAACGATTCCTTCGTGGGTAACGATGCGAAGAAGACAAAGCCTTTCATCCGTCAGGCATTTGTGGCCCCTTCGGCTGGTGTGGAGACACAGATGGATTTTGAACGCCGTTTATATATTATACGAAAACGTGCAGAAGCAGAGATTGCAAGTGTGGAAGGCTACGATGATTTCTATATCTGCAGTTTATCTTCCAACACGATCGTTTATAAAGGAATGCTGATTCCTGAGCAGTTGGACTCCTTCTACATCGATTTGAATCACCCGGATTTCATTACTGCCCTCGCTTTAGTGCATTCCCGCTTTAGTACGAACACTTTCCCGAGTTGGAAACGTTCACACCCGAACCGCTACACCATCCATAATGGAGAATTCAATACAATCCGGGGAAATGTCAACTGGATGAGAGCAAGACAGGAATTACTGAAGTCCGAATATTTCAGTGAAGAAGACTTGAAGAAACTTCTGCCGATCATCGATGCAGAAGGAAGCGACTCGTCGATGTTCGATAATGCATTTGAATTTCTGCACTTGTCCGGACGCTCCCTTGCCCATACGGCAATGATGATGGTGCCGGAGCCTTGGTCCAATGACGATACGATTCAGGAAGATAAGAAGAATTTCTATGAATACCACAGCACATTGATGGAGCCGTGGGACGGACCGGCTGCGCTTGCCTATACAAACGGGAAGCAGATCGGTGCCTGTCTTGACCGTAACGGACTTCGACCAGCGAGGTATTACGTAACCAAAGGCGGAATGATCGTCCTCGGTTCCGAAGTAGGAGCCCTTGATATCTTTGCGGATGACATTTTGTACAAGGACCGCCTCGCACCTGGAAAGATGCTGCTTGTCGATTTGGAAGAAGGGAAGATCATCCCGGATGAAGAGATTAAACTGCAGATCGCTCAGGAGCATCCATATAAAGAATGGATCGAAGAGAATAAATGGAATTTAGAAGACCTTCCGGAGCCGGTCACAGAGCACCCGCCGGTAGAGAATTTGATTGGTCAACAGCTTGCATTTGGATATACGACTGAAGAGCTGAATAAGATTCTGATGCCGATGGTCACAGACAAGAAAGACCCCGTCGGATCAATGGGGTACGACTCCCCGCTTGCCGTGCTTTCGAAAAAGCCGCAAGTACTCTACAGCTATTTCAAACAGCTGTTTGCACAAGTAACCAACCCGCCTATCGATGCGATTCGGGAGAAGCTGATCACGATGGTGGAAACAACGATCGGAGCAGAAGGCAACCTTGTCGATCCTCAGCCGGAAAGCTGCCGCCATATTCGTCTTGCCTCTCCTATTTTGACAAACAGAGAGCTCGAACAGCTTCGTCAACAGGACTTGGAGGGCTTCCGGACTAAGACGTTGTCTGTCTTGTTTGAAGCGAAAGAAGAGGAGATGAAACCGGCTCTTGACCGTTTGTTTGAAGAAGCTGATCAGGCTATTGAAGAAGGAAATGTCCTCCTCATCCTGTCCGATCGTGGTGTGGACGCAAAGTACGCAGCCATTCCGACACTGCTTGCGGTTTCCGGTCTGCATCATCACCTGATCCGTCAAGGGACAAGGACGAAGGTGTCGATCCTCGCAGAGACCGGGGAAGCAAGAGAAGTCCATCACTTCGCGACGCTTCTCGGTTATGGCGCGGAAGGCATCAATCCTTATATCGCTTATGAGTCGCTGCGTGATTTGCAGGAGCGCAATCTTCTTGAGGTCGAATCCCATGAAGCGGCTGTCGATACGTATGTGAAAGCAGCGACCGACGGCATTATTAAAGTACTTTCCAAAATGGGTATTTCCACGATCCAGAGTTATCGCGGTGCTCAAATTTTTGAAGCTGTTGGAATTAAGAAGGAAGTCGTCGATCAATACTTCACACGTACTGCTTCCCGTTTAGGCGGAATCGGCCTTGATATCATCGAGAAAGAAGTATTGATGCGTCATGAAGTTGCTTTCGATGAAAGCCGTGGATCGAATCGTAAGCTTGAAGCCGGTGATGAATTCCAATACCGGGAGAACGGGGAGGATCATCAGTACAATCCTCAGACGATCGCGACCCTTCAGCATGCATGCCGCTCCAATGATTATGACTTGTTCAAATCGTATTCGAAAATGCTGACAGACGAGAACAATAACCTCCAGTCTCTGCGTGGTTTGTTGTCCTTTAAGAAGCGTTACTCCATTCCGGTGGAGGAAGTAGAATCGGTGGAAGATATTTGCAAACGATTCAAGACTGGAGCCATGTCCTTCGGTTCCATCAGTGCTGAGGCGCATGAAGCGCTTGCGGTTGCTATGAACCGGATCGGAGGCAGAAGCAACTCCGGAGAGGGCGGCGAAGATCCGAAGCGTTTTAATCCGGAAGAAAACGGAGATTCCAAACGAAGCGCCATAAAACAGGTCGCCTCCGGACGTTTTGGTGTGAACAGTCACTACCTTGTGAATGCCGATGAAATTCAGATTAAGGTCGCTCAAGGGGCCAAGCCTGGAGAAGGCGGTCACCTTCCAGGCAAGAAAGTATATCCGTGGGTGGCAGAAGTTCGTGGTTCTACACCAGGTGTCGAGCTGATCTCTCCACCACCACACCACGATATCTATTCCATTGAAGACCTGGCTGAGCTTATTTATAACTTGAAGAATGCCAATCCGAAAGCAAGAGTCAGCGTGAAGCTTGTGTCCGCCGTCGGAGTCGGAACAATTGCTGCCGGCGTTGCCAAAGGACGTGCCGATCTCGTATTGATCAGTGGGTATGATGGCGGTACAGGAGCTGCTCCGCGGACAAGTATTAAACATACAGGGCTGCCGTGGGAAATCGGCTTGGCCGAAACCCATCAGACGCTTGTTCTTGATCGTCTGCGTGACCGTATCGTTGTTGAAACAGACGGAAAAATGATGACGGGGCGGGATGTCGTCGTCGCTGCATTACTGGGCGCAGAAGAATACGGATTCTCCACAGCACCGCTTGTCGTGCTTGGCTGTGTCATGATGCGGGTCTGTCATTTGAACACATGCCCGGTTGGCGTGGCAACCCAGGATCCGGAGCTGCGCAGGAAGTTCACCGGGGAAGCGGACCACCTTGAAAACTTCATGCGCTTTATTGCTCAAGAGGCAAGGGAGCTGATGGCAGAGCTTGGCTTCCGTTCCATCAATGAAATGATCGGGCGCACAGACGTGCTGGAAGCAAACGAAGCGATCGATCATTGGAAGGCCAAAGGCATCGACCTTTCCGCACTGCTTTACCAGCCGGACGTGCCGGATAACTACGGCCGCTTCGCAACACAGAAGCAGGATCACGGGCTGGAGAAGACGCTTGATGTTCAAGAGCTTATCCCTCTTTGCAGGAAAGCGATAGAAACAGGAGAGCCGGTGGAAGGTACCGGGTCCATCCGTAATATACACCGGGTAACCGGGACGATTCTTGGTAGTGAAATCACCCGCCGATATGGTGCAGAAGGACTTCCTGAAGATACGATCAAGCTGACGTTCAAAGGGTCGGCAGGTCAGAGTTTCGGCGCGTTCATTCCGAAGGGTGTAACACTCCGTCTTGTCGGAGATTCCAATGACTACGTAGGAAAAGGCTTATCAGGCGGTAAAATCATCGTCCATCCTTCTCCGAAATCGACGTTTGTTCCGGAGGAAAACACGATCATCGGGAACGTCTCCTTCTATGGAGCCTCAGCCGGGGAAGCTTACATCAACGGTCTTGCCGGTGAACGATTCTGTGTCAGGAACAGTGGAGCCGAAGTCGTCGTCGAAGGTGTCGGTGATCACGGCTGTGAATACATGACCGGAGGAAAAGTCGTTGTTCTTGGAGGGACAGGTCGTAACTTCGCTGCCGGTATGTCCGGCGGGGTCGCTTATGTCCTCGATGAATCACAACAACCTTTTGAAACGAAATGCAACAAAGAATTGGTCCACCTGCATACGCTGGATGATGCGGAAGAAATCCAGGAGCTCTACCAATTGATCGAGAAGCACGTAAGTTATACGAACAGCGGCCTTGGTCAACGGATTCTGGCAGACTGGGATTCTTATGTCGCCAAGTTCGTCAAAGTCATCCCGAGGGATTATTTGACGATGCAGGAGCGGATCAAACGACTGAAAGCAGAAGGACTCGAGAAATTTGATGCGGAAATGACCGCCTTTGAAGAACGGAATAAGCCAGTGGAGACTGTGAAATAACGGAGAAGGGGGAAATCTGATGGGAAAGTCTACCGGATTCATGGAATATCAACGTCAATCGATACCTGAACGCGATCCTGCAACCAGAACGAAAGATTGGGAAGATTACACGCTTCCCCTTTCGGATGAAGAGGCACAGAAGCAGGGGGCACGCTGCATGGACTGCGGTGTTCCCACCTGTCATTCAGGAATGGAAATTAACGGAGTCACCTCCGGATGCCCGGTGTATCACCTCATTCCGGAGTGGAACGACCTTGTGTATCAAGGGCAGTGGAAAGAAGCGCTGGAAAAAGAACATGAAATGAACAACTTCCCGGAATTCACCGGATTCGCTTGTCCAGCACCTTGTGAAGGCGCATGTGTGCTCGGAATTAACGAGCCTCCTGTGGCCATCCGAAGTGTCGAGCGTTCTATCATCGAAAAAGGATTCCAGGAAGGATGGGTCCAGCCTAATCCACCGGCGACACGGACTGGTAAGCATGTCGCCGTGGTCGGATCCGGCCCAGCCGGACTGGCTGCTGCTGCCCAGCTGAACAAGGCGGGGCACTGGGTGACTGTTTATGAGCGTAACGACCGCATCGGCGGTCTGCTGACTTACGGTATTCCGGAAATGAAGCTTCCTTATTCTGTCGTGGAGCGTCGGGTGAACATTCTGAAGGAAGAAGGAATCCGTTTCCTTACCAACACAGAAGTAGGCAGAAACTATCCTGTTTCCCGGTTGAATGAGGAATATGACAGCGTCATTCTTTGTGGTGGGGCGACGACGCCTAGAAATCTGGAGGTAGAGGGACGCCAGCTGAAGGGTATCCACTATGCCATGGATTTCCTTCATTCCAATACGAAGAGCCTTTTGGACACGGATCATGCCGATGGAAATTATATCAGTGCCGAAGGGAAGAAGGTCATCGTTATCGGTGGCGGGGATACGGGTACAGACTGTATTTCCACATCCCTGCGTCATGATTGCGAAAGTCTCGTCCAATTCGACATTTATGATAAGAAAGGTTCCGCGCGTGATAATGAAGCGAACCCGTGGCCGCAGTATCCGCTCATCCACCGTATCGAATACGGCCAGAAGGAAGCAGAAGCGAAGTTCGGAAAGGATCCGAGAGCTTATGCGGTCATGACGAAGAAATTTGTCGGGGACGAGAATAACCGGGTAAAAGAAGTGCATACGATCGACGTTGCCCTTTCCTATGACGAAAAAGGCAACAAAGTACGTACAGAAATCCCTGGAACAGAGAAAGTTTGGGAAGCGGACCTTGTTCTGCTTGCTATCGGTTTCAGCGGGCCGGAGCAGGACTTGATCGAAAAGCTTGGAATTGAAACGACAGTCCGTTCCAACGTTGCTGCTCAGTATGGAAAGTACACAACGAATGTCGAAGGTGTCTTTGCTGCCGGTGACATGCGCCGCGGACAAAGTTTGATTGTCTGGGCGATTAATGAAGGACGTGAAGCGGCAAGGGAATGTGACCGTCACCTGATGGGTGCTACCCAGCTTCCATAATAAATTCCACAGAGAAACACCTGGACGAACTCCTATTCTAATTAGAGTGGGAAGCCGTTCAGGTGTTTTTGTTTTCCTTTTTTTACCTCCCACCTTAAATCTATATTTATATAACGTTTATCGTGCGGGGGGCGTGGGTACATATTTGTAATGTTTCTTAGTTACTTAACATTCTAAATATAGTACGAGGAGGATCTCCATGAGCGACAAAAGATCGAAGAAGGATGAACAGTTGGAGCAGTTCCGGGTTGATGATTCAGGGAAGCATCTGACGACGAACCAGGGGTTGAAGGTGTCTGAGGATGAATTTTCTTTAAAAGCAGGTGAGCGTGGTCCTACGTTAATGGAAGATTTTCATTTTCGTGAAAAAATGACGCATTTTGACCACGAGCGTATCCCTGAGCGTATCGTACATGCGCGCGGTTTTTCCGCCCACGGGGAATTTGAACTTTATAAATCATTGAAGGACTATACGAGGGCCGATTTCCTCAATGATCCGGCTAAGAAAACACCTGTCTTCGTGCGCTTCTCCACGGTGGCTGGTTCTAAAGGTTCTGCCGATCTTGCTCGTGACGCCCGTGGTTTTGCTACGAAATTTTACACAGAAGAAGGTAACTACGACCTTGTTGGAAATAACATACCGGTATTCTTCATACAGGATGCCATCAAGTTTCCGGATTTGATCCACGCGGTGAAACCGGAACCCCATAACGGCATGCCGCAGGCGGCTTCCGCCCACGATACATTCTGGGACTTCATTGCGAACAACCAGGAATCCGCCCATATGGCTATGTGGACGATGTCCGACCGCGCTATTCCGCGCAGCTTCCGGATGATGGAAGGGTTTGGAGTACATACCTTCCGCCTTGTAAACGAAGAAGGAAAATCGCACTTCGTCAAGTTCCACTGGAAGCCTGTGCTTGGGACGCACTCTCTTGTGTGGGATGAAGCACAGAAGGTGATGGGGAAAGACCCGGATTTCCATAGAGGAGATTTATACAATGCCATTGAAAACGGCGATTTTCCGGAATACGAACTGGGCTTACAGATCATTCCGGAAGAGGATGAGTTCCGGTTTGATTTCGACATTCTCGATCCGACGAAGCTTTGGCCGGAAGAAGACGTGCCCGTACAAATTGTCGGTAAGATGACCCTGAACCGTAATGTAGACAATGTCTTTGCGGAAAATGAGCAGGTGGCATTCCACCCTGGGCATGTCGTACCGGGAATCGACTTTACGAACGACCCGTTGCTGCAAGGGCGTTTGTTCTCTTATACGGATACCCAGCTGATCCGCCTTGGAGGACCGAACTTCCATGAGCTTCCGATCAACCGTCCCGTCTGCCCGTTCTTTAATAACCAGCGTGACGGTTACGGCCGCCAGACCATCAATACCGGTCAGGTCAGCTATCATAAGAACTCTTTGGCCAAGAACACGCCAACACCGGCGTCAGAGGAAGAGGGCGGATACAAGCATTATCAGGAGAAAGTAGAAGGCCGTAAAGTTCGGGCGCGGAGTGAAAGCTTTAAAGATCACTTCTCACAAGCGACGTTGTTCTGGAACAGCATGAGCGATCATGAGAAGAAACACTTGATCCAAGCATTCAGCTTTGAACTGGGTAAAGTCGGCAGCGAATCTGTGCGTAAACAGGTCGTCGACATGTTTGCTAACGTCAGTATGGATCTAGCTGAAGGCATTGCCGATAACATTGGTGTGGCAGTTCCGACAGAGGGAGGTTCGGAAGTGACGAAGTCCTCTCCTGCCTTAAGTCAGGCTAATTCTGCCTCCAAGGCGGCAACCAGGAAGGTCGGCGTCCTATTGGCGGCCGGTTTTGATGGAAGCGGTGTGCAGACCGTGCTTGACCACCTTTCTTCCAACGGGGTTGCTGCCGAAATCATCAGCAGTAAACAAGGGAAGCTGAAATCCAGTGAGGGCAACGAAGTTACCGTTGATCATACGTTCCGGACGACAGACCCGGTACTCTATGATGCGGTTTACGTTGTCGGAGGAAAAGACATGGATGAGTCGTTCCGCAAACGTGTTGCTTATTACCTCGAGGAATCCTTCAACCATTACAAGCCGATCGGTGCAACCGGAGCCGGAGCGGATATAGTAGAACAGGGAGGATGGAGCGGTAACAGTGGTGTCGTTACCGCAACGGATTATAAACAGTTCTCCGAAGATTTCACGAAAGCCATTGCTGCGCATCGGCACTGGGATCGAGTTATAGTGTAAGAAGTATGGGGAGAGGGCAGGATTTCCTGTCTTCTTTTCTATCCCTGGGGAGTATAAAGACCGATTTATCGTATAGATTGTTTGCGGACACAGAATATAAGGGTAATGGTATGGCAAATACACCTATTCAGTGAGGTGATCTTATGATCCGGACTATTCTGATGATTATCGGCTTGATTGTCGTAGTCAGCTTTATCATTTCTTTAATTTAATTCATACACGAGGAGACTGTCCGAATACGGGCAGTCTCCTCGTGTATAATGATAGACAAAAGAAGGCGGAGGAGGATGACAATGAAAGAGAGCGTAGCTTTACATAAGGAAGAATTTCTGGAGGAGTTGAAGGATTTTTTACGCATACCCAGCATCTCTTCCTCAGAACAGCGCAGGGACGATGTAGCTGAGGCAGCCGCTTGGACGGCCGCGGCACTCAAGAAGGCGGGAATGGAACATGTGGAAGTGGTGGAGACGGAGGGTCACCCGATCGTCTATGCGGACTGGCTGCACGCCGAAGGGAAACCGACGGTTCTCGTTTACGGGCACTATGATGTTCAGCCGGAGGATCCAGTCCACTTATGGGATACTCCACCATTTGATCCTGTCATCCGTGATGGAAAGGTGTTTGCTCGTGGAGCGACCGATGATAAGGGGCAGTTGTTTATTCATATTAAAGCGGTGGACTTGTTGATGCGGGAAAGAGGAGAGCTCCCTGTTAATGTGAAGTTCGTCATCGAAGGGGAGGAGGAAGTGGCGAGTCCGAATCTTCCTGCTTATATAGAGGAGAAAAAGCAGGCCCTTTCCTGCGATGCCGTATTGATCAGCGATACATCCTTTATTGAAGAGGGGCAGCCTGCCATCTGCACTTCTCTGCGCGGAGCACTTGCGCTTGAACTTTCGGTGAAAACAGCTGATTCTGATCTTCATTCCGGAACCTACGGAGGAGCGGTGCCGAACTCGATCCATGCGTTGGTCACGGTGCTTGATTCCCTTCACAATACGGACGGGAGCGTCGCGGTCGATGGTTTTTATGAAGGGGTTCCGGAACCGACAGAAGAGCTCCGTGCGGAAATCGCCTCAATTCCTTTTTCAGAAGAAGCGGTGAGGGAGTCTCTCGGTCTCGATGATTTTTACGGGGAAGACGGCTATACGTTCCAGGAACGGGTCGGCATTCGACCAACGCTGGAAATCAATGGAATCACAGGCGGCTTCCAAGGCGAAGGATTGAAGACAATTATCCCGAAAGAGGCTGCTGCGAAAATCAGCTGTCGTCTCGTCGGCAGCCAGAGTCCGGACGCGGTGTATGACGCTGTCGTCCGGCACGTGGAAACCGTTAAACCAAAAGGAGCAAAAGTGACGCTGCAGCAGTACATTAAGGCGGATCCTGTATCCATCGATTCGGATAATCCGATGATTCAATCGGCGGCCGATGCGTTCGAGGCTGTGTACGGGACTCGCCCGCTGTTTCCTAAAGAAGGGGGCTCGATACCGATTGTTGAAGTATTCGGACGTGTTCTGAATGCTCCTGTGGTGCTGATGGGATTCGGTCTGCCGTCGGAGAACCTCCATGCGCCCAACGAGCATTTCCATATCGAAAATTTCACCAAAGGCATCGAAACCGTCTGCCATTATTTGAACAATTTATGAAGATATATCAAGACAGTCCATCAGGGCTGTCTTTTTTGCATCATGGCGACACCCTTAACGTTTTTTTACAAGTGCGATTGTGATAAAATAGATATGTTTACGTACTGAAAAAATGAAACGATAACGAATCTATATAAATCAAAGTAAATTTGCGTTACATAAAGGTGAAAAAGGGGATTTTTCATGGCTAACAAAGCAGTTGTATTAGGAGCGAATTATTATATCGGTCTCAGCACGATCCGGTGCCTCGGCGTTCACGGTGTCCACGTTGCTGCCGTCGACTATGCGTGGGAAGGTGCCTATGGACTTGAGTCCAAGTATTGTTCCGAAGCGTTGATCGGTCCACATTATAAAGAGGATCCAGAGGGTCTGGTTGCTTTTTTGATTGATTACGCAAAAAAACAACAGGAAGCGCCGGTGCTGATACCGACAGCAGATCCTTATGTCGAATTCGTCGATGCTTATCTTCCGGAATTAAGGGAACATTTCCTTATTCCCCAAAAAGAGCAGGGATTATATACTAAAATAATGGATAAAGGAACGTTGCATAAACTCGCCTCCGAACACGGAGTGGCGGTACCTGAGACGGTCCATGTCGACGGAGCGGAATACGTAGATAAGGTGGAATCGGAAATTGGATACCCTTGTCTCGTCAAACCTGTCGATTCCCCTGCGTTTGTGGCTAAGTTCAGAAGAAAGCTGTTCACCGTTCACACGAGAGAAGAATTGGTGGAGAAAGTGGAAGAATCCAAAGCTGCGGACATTGAGGTCATTGTTCAACGGATTATTCCTGGATTTGATGATCATATGTACACCTTTGACGCCTATCTGGACCAGGATTCGAAGGTTACACATTGGGTGACTTGTCAGAAACTGCGTCAGTTCCCTGTTAACTACGGTGCTTCCGTCTATACGCAGCAGAAGTATGTCCCGGAGCTGTACGAGCTGGGAAGCAGGTTCCTGGAAGGAATTCAGTACAAGGGCTTTGCGGAAATAGAATTTAAGAAGGATGCGGAAACAGGACGCTATTACCTGATTGAGATTAACGTTCGGATTACGAACTTGAATCATCTGCTGCAGAAAACGGGCATCAATATTCCTTACATCACTTATAAGGAATTGACAGGTGATCCGCTGCCGCCGAAAGCGGTAGAGGAGGATCAGAACATCGTATTCTGGTATGCCTATGAAGATCTGCTTGCAGTGAGAGAATACATCAAGACGGGTCAGCTCTCACCGAAAAAAGTATTCAAATCGTATTTCCGGCCAAAAGCACACGCGATTTGGGACCCGAAAGATCCGAAACCGGCGTTCGCTTTCGGGAAGAAGCTTGCAGGGCTTGTCGCAGGAAAAGTGACGAAACGAAAATAATGGTTTTTCCGTCAGAATAAAGAGGAACAGCCGTTTATAATAAGAAGGAAGAATCATGACACGTACGGATCATAAGGATAAAACATTGGCAGGAAGGTAGATAAGAATGGCTAAACTAAAAGAATTACTATCATCCATTCACATAGTGGCAGCATGGAATGATCGGGATATGGACGTGCAGGGACTCGCCTACAACTCACGGAATGTAACACCGGGCGATGTATTTGTATGTATCAAGGGATTTAAAACAGATGGGCACGTCTACATTGCTGATGCGCTGGCGAACGGTGCTGCGGCCATCGTTGTAGAAGATTACCAGGAAGGATGGGACGACCTCCCTCAATACCAGGTAACGGACAGCCGCAAAGCACTGGCAGCCTTGAGTGACGCTTTCTATGGTCATCCATCCCGTGCGATGAAAACAATCGGAATAACGGCAACCAACGGAAAGACGTCGACATCGTTTATGACCGATGCCATTTTAGAAGAGCATGGTTGGAAAACAGGATTGATCGGGACGGTGGTTGTCAAATTCGGTGATTATTCGGAACCGACGAAACTGACGACGCCGGAATCGTTGGATCTCCACCATTACTTCGCTCAGATGAGAGACCAGGATGTATCCCATGTAACGATGGAAGTCTCCTCCTCTGCACTTGATTTAAGCAGGGTCGGAAGCGTTGATTTTGACATCGTCTCGCTGAATAACATCAGCCGCGAACATATTGACCTCCACGGTTCTTTTGAAGAGTATTTCAACAGCAAAGCAAGTCTTATCCGCAATGCAGGCGCAGGCAAATGGGCAATCCTTAACCTGGACGATGCTTATTCCGCCTCCCTTATAGAAGAGACGGAAGCAAACGTCCTTACCTTCAGTGTGGAGACAGGAGACGGAGATCTGATTTGTAAAAATCTTGACCTTTCCACAGGCCGTGCGAAGTTCACGGTAGAGATCCGCAAGCCATTTACAGTCGGCGGAAGCAAGTATGGCGGAGAGTCCTTTGACATCGAGCTGTCGACACCGGGGTATCATTCCGTTTATAATTCCATGGTTGCGATCGCAGCAGCATTGTTGAACGAAATTCCGATTGAGACGATCCAGAAAGGCTTGAAAGGGTTTGGAGGCGTCGAGCGCCGCTTCGAAATGGTGTTCGAAGACGATTTCAAGATCTTGGACGACCACTTTGCGAACTACGGAAATATTAATGTGACCCTCAGTACGCTGGAACAAATGGATTATGCCGATTTGAAATTGGTCTACGCCATCCGCGGAAGCCGCGGCGTAACTGTAAACCGTGAGAATGCCCAGGCTATTATGGAATGGGCGCCTAAGCTCGGTCTGACGGAACTGATTGCGACCGTCAGTCATTCCCACGTCACAGAGAAAGACGTTGTGACAGAAGAAGAGGTGCGCGTATTTCAGGAGATGATGGACAAAGCGGGTATCCGTGTCCACTTATACAAAGAGTTGGATGATGCTGTCCAACATGCCTTGTCTGAAGTGAAGGAAAACGATGTTGTTCTGTTGGCCGGTTGTCAAGGAATGGATCCGGGAGCGAAGATCGCCCTGGAACAGTTAAACAAAACGAGACCAGAAATGGACGAGGACATATTGTTCAAGCCGCTGAAAAATCGAGTGGCAGGTATTTCATGAAGAACTGCTTGGTTCCGGTCTTTTGTTAGGAGGCATCATATGAATGATAAACTGATCGGTATTCTCGGGGGCATGGGCCCGGAAGCGACAGCCGAATGTTATTTGAAAATCATCCGTGCAACGGACGCTAGTAAAGACCAGGAACATTATCGCGTCATCATAGACAGTAATGCGAAGATTCCTGATCGGACAGAAGCGATATCAGGCAGAGGAGCAAGTCCTGTACCTGAAATGACCCATGCTGCGAAGAATTTGGAAAAATTAGGAGTGGAAGTCGCCGTCATTCCTTGTATGACGGCCCACTATTTCATAGAAGAAGTTCAGAAATCCGTTTCCTTCCCGTTACTGAATGCTTTTCTTGAATTGAAGAAATTCATTCAGGACCATTACCCGAAAGTTACGAAGATCGGCGTATTGGCGACGACGGGGACGTTGGAGAGCGGATTGTTCCAGAAGTATTTCGACCACTTGGAGGTCGTTACGCCTACGCCATTGACACAGAAAAATAAAGTCATGGACGCCATTTATGGAGAGAATGGAATTAAAAGCGGAAATACTGATCATGATCCATTGGATAAGTTGAAGGAAGCATCCATGGAACTTTTGAATAACGGAGCAGAACTGATCATTTCCGGATGCACGGAAATCGGTCTTGTATTGAAGCCGTATCATCTCTCTGTACCGCTGATCGATCCGATGGAAGTCGTGGCCAACGTGGTCGTAAAAGAATCGGTGTACCAAAAGTCATAAAAATCTGCTGCCCGCGATATAGTTAAGAAAACGCTTTTCTTAGAGGGGTGACAGCAGATGCCGGAAAGCACCTTTGATCGTTTTCTCCATGATTCCTTTAGAGAAGGGATCTATTACAGGGAGCTCAGGCTGTCGGATCAGGAACTTGCTGCGCTGAGATCCTGCTATCCGAAAGCCACGGTGAAACGAACGAGTGAAGCGGTGGCCGGACGCAGTAAAGCTTGGTATGAAGTCTGCCTGATTCCTGACGGAAATTCCCGTGAAACCATGCGGCAGGAAAATGAACGGTTAAAACGGGAATTACTGTTATTAAAACAGCAGAGGACAATCGAAAAGAGCAGGTAAAAGACAGCTGTAACGGCTGTCTTTTTTTGCGGTTTTAATAGGTATTTAAGACTACGGAAAAGGGAGAGAAAACCATGAAATATGTCGAAAGAATATTCAGTCATGTCACTTTTATGTAACGTTATGAAACACAAATGTAATAATAATTTGTCTGTATTTAGCGAATAACTTTGTTATAATTGGGAAGGTAAACGACGCAACGACACAGATTACATAGAATCGACAACATAGATTTACAAAATGAGTGTTTAGTAGGAAGTGATATAAATTGTTTGATAGACATCACCGCAAAGAGACGACAACTTGTGGCATGACTACCGTTCAAGAATTCAGCGTATGTGAGGAACGAAGCGTTTGGGGTGGCAGACGAAATGAAATTTAGAACGTTCGGACGCCACATGAAAGAAGGCTTCAAGAACCTTGCGAGAAACCGCTGGATGTCGGTGGCATCCGTTTCAGCTGTCACTGTAACATTACTTCTAGTCGGAGTTTTTGCTACATTACTGCTTAACTTGAATGACATCGGTAAGCAGATCGAAGAGGATGTGGAAGTACGCGCATTCATCGAAGTGACTGCGGATGAAGATGCACGAGATGCACTGCAGGAAGAAATTGAAGGAATATCAGAAGTATCTTCGGTTAAATTCCAATCCAAAGAGGAAGGGCTCGATGAACTCATCGAAAGCCTCGGAGATGAAGGGCAAGTGTTTGAATCCTTGAAGGATGAGAACCCATTGAACGATGTATTCATCGTCAATGCCGAGAACCCTGAAGATACTATTGCCGTCGCAAAAGAAATTGAAACATTCAAGAATATCGATAAAGTAGAGTATGCAGAAGAGACGGTTCAACGTCTGTTCAAAGTAATGGATATCGCCCGCAATGTGGGACTGGCCATCATAGCAGGTCTGTTGTTCACAGCCATGTTCCTGATTGCTAACACGATTCGGATTACAATCGTCGCAAGAAGAAAAGAAATCGAAATCATGAAAATGGTCGGTGCAACCAATTGGTTCATCCGCTGGCCGTTCCTCGTAGAAGGAATTATGATCGGTATATTAGGATCGGTCATCCCAATCCTCCTTGTCATATTCGGATACGATTTCCTTTTCTCAGAAATCAGCACGCGATACCCGACGTTGTTCATAGATCTACTTCCGGTTTACCCATTCGTCCTTCAAGTATCAGCACTGATGCTGCTCATGGGAGTCATCATCGGACTATGGGGAAGCTTCACATCGATCCGCAAGTATTTGAAAGTATAAAAAAACAAGGAAACTACCATTATTACACAGGTAAGGATTCGGGGGAGGAAACAAGAGAGTGAAGTCTAAAGTATTAATTGCCGCTTTGTCGACCGGTCTTATTCTTGCTGGACTGCCAACAAGCTTCAACACCGTATCAGCCGAAACAAATCAGGAGAAGTTGGAACAGAACCAGCAGCAGCAGTCACAGAAAGAACAGGAAAAGCAACAAACCAAGCAGCAGGTGGATGAACTGAAAGAACGTCAGGACGAGATCAGTTCAGAAATCGCCCGCCTGGATAAACAAATCATGGAAGCGATGGACAAGATCGACGCGAAGGAAAATGAAATTGCCGATACGAAGCAGAACATTGAGCAATTGAAAGAAGAAATCGCAGAACTTGAGAAGCGTATCGCAGAACGTGATGAACTTCTTAAAGATCGTGTGAAGTCCATGCAGCAAAGTGGAGGAGCCGTTGATTACCTGGACGTCCTTATGGGGGCGGAAAGCTTCGGTAACTTCGTGGAACGTGCTATGAGCCTGAATACGATTGCTGAAAAAGATAAAGAATTGCTGGATCAGCACCGTGCTGATAAAGAGGCGGTCGAATCCAAGAAAGCGGAAGTAGAAGACGAACTTGCTTCCCTTGAATCCAACCTTAAAGAGCTGGAGTCACTGAAATCCGGCCTTGATGATAAGAAAGAAGAGAAAAATTCTGTAATGGAAGGCTTATCTGCAGAAGAGAGAGAAGCACTTTCAGAGATTACAGCAATTGAAGACGAGCAGGCAGAGCTTGCAGCTCAGGAAAATGCGATCAAGCAGGAAATTGAGCGTCAGCGTAAGGAAGAAGAAGCCAGAAAGAAAGCTGCTGCAGAGAAAGCCGCTGCGGAGAAAGCAGCACGCGAGAAAGCTGCATCTGAAAAAGCAGCAGCCGAGAAGGCAGCAGCAAAAGAATCAGAGGCTAAAGCTACCGCAGCAGCTGCGTCAAGCTCCAGCAGCTCTTCTGAGTCTTCAAACAGTTCAAGCAGCTCAAGCAGCTCCAGCAGCAAATCAGAATCAAGTGCTTCCAGCAACACGACGTCCAGTGGATCCATGTTCATCTGGCCGGCACATGCTACAATTACGTCTGAATATGGTATGCGATTCCACCCGATCCACAACACAAGCCGTCTGCACTCCGGTATTGATATCGCCGGACCTGGAACGATTCCGATTCATGCAGCAGCTTCCGGTACTGTCTATTCCGCTGGATATTCTTCAGGACTGGGTAACAACGTGAAAATTACCCACCATATTAATGGTCAGACATACACAACGGTGTATGGCCACATGAGAAGTACTCCAGCTGTTTCCGCTGGTCAAACCGTATCCCAAGGTCAGTTCCTTGGAAATATGGGCAGCACAGGTGATTCTACAGGGCAGCACCTCCATTTCGAGATTCACGAAGGATCGTACAATGGAGCTCGTTCAAACTCTGTAAACCCACGTAAATATTTACCATAATAGAATATACAATACGACGCACCGGCCTGAGAGCCGGTGCGTTTTTTTATTGCCCGGGGAATGACGCTGGACAATCGGCTATACTGTTTTCTCTTTCGTGCATAGGATGAAATAACTAAGGGGAGAAGGGGGTGTTTAGTATGGCTTTATTAGGCGGCTGCAGTGATATGTCTGTCAGCAGTGTTAATGATGCCGTGTGTTTTACCATTACCTTGGAGGACACGACTGCGGGAACGCCTGTGGAAGTGTGGGAGGACAGTACGGGTTTTGCTATTAATGGAACGATTATGATTGAGAACAACGGAATTACGGAAACATCACCTACGGCATCTCTGCTGGTGAACGATACAGAAGTGACTGGATTTACAGTAGCACCGGGAGAAAGCAGGGCAATTACACTGGATAATCTGAACTCCATTGGAATCAGCGGTGCTGGCACAGGATCTTCTGCAGTAAAAGTTTCTTTTTCTTTAAATTATAAATTCTGAACATAGGAAAGGTAGAGGGAGATGGCACAAATTCCGTTCTGTAATAGTGAATCCGATCCTGTCGGAGGAGACTCGATGTATGCTTCTAACACGTCAGGAACCAGCCTGCTCGTCATTGCAGGGGGTACGAATGTACCGCTCCCGAATAATCAGGTATTAGGAGGATTCACAGCCACGCCGAACAATCAGGTATTCACGGTGCCTGTTTCGGGGAGGTACTATGTGTCCTACCAGTTAAATACGACAGTCGGGCTGCTGGCGGGCACGAGGATTCTTCGGAATGGTACGGCTGTACCTGGATCCATTCTCTCTCCATCCCTTTCAACATCCAGCTATAATAATGATCTTATTGTGAATTTGAACGCTGGTGATACGATCAGAGTTCAGTTTTTTGGTCTGCTTGCTACGGTTGTTCTGGTCGGAGGAGGGGCAACGGGGGCTGCGCTTACTGTGATTCGCTTGGCTTAATATAGGGGTGTTTCAGAGAGCCTCGTATGGCGATGGTGTGGATTTTTGTTGACTTTAGTGTAAGATCTACCTGGATTTCATGAGAAATTTTCAAACAGCGCCTCTGATCTATGCATGCAGATGTAGAATGCAGCTGAATGTCGTGGATTGTGTAGGAAATTTCTGCTCCGTCAGGGGTATGGAGATGAACGTTTTTCTCATAATGGATTGGTAGAACCTCCACCAGGCACTGTTCCTCTGTTATTGTATCTGTCCGGATAACGGCGAGGAAGCCTTTAATAACCACAGAAAACCGTTGGGGGATTGTTGATGAGGGCTCTCTCCGATTGGTTTTTACATAGACATGTAAGGGGGAGTAATCTGCATTATTTGAAGCATCCGGAGCAGACGTGAAAAAGCTTGATACTTTATACCTGTCGGAAGAATGATATGCCTTCTTAAGGATCACCTCTACTGTACCTATATACCCGGTAATGGTGCAGGATTCAGGAACCTTTAAAACAATAGAGGTGATGTTTTGTACCGTGATGGAGAACGGCTGCTCTGCCTCGATGGAGAAAGACTCTTTCCCGTTCAAGACTAGTTTCATCGGTCCTCTCATTTTATGGACCTGATTAACATTAATGGTAACCGCATAGGAATGCTTGGAGTAATGTTCCCACAGAGGGAAGTAATACTTGTTTTTACATGCTCTTTCGATGTTAAAAATGAGCTTTTCTACAGGATATGATTCTATCTGGGAAAGAGGAATGTTGTGGTTTTTATAAAATGTCTCGTTTAAGGTAACCCAGTCATATAGAACAGGGACTCGGATGCAGTGATCCTGATTCATGGACAATAGGCCGCCTCCTCTTCGAGCTCCTTTACTATATGTTCCAATCAGGGAGTTTGTGTCCTAATGTGCCTTTTGTAGATAGCTTGGACGGTTTCCCGTTTCGGCAGGCGTGGGGGGGTAATGGAAGCAACGTGTGATAAGTTCTCATGACATAAAGGACAGACCCATTGAGAGGAGGAGGATCGATAAGATGGTCTTTGACAAGTCGTGCAGATCTTTTTCAACATTTCCTTCACCCTTTCTGTTCTTTATGAAGAACGTTTCATTAAGATTATAACGCATATTTATTCAAATGGGTAGATGGTTCTGTTTTCTTGTTTACACACATGCCTCGTTCACTCTGGATAAGTGATGATGGTATAATTATGGAAGAGATTCCCTTCATGACTGAACTCCAAACCATAAGCAGGAGGAGATACCCATGAACCAAATGAAACTGATTCCATATCGCACAGAAACTGTTTTAGAGTCCATTTCAGAGGTTCCTTCAGGAATAAAAATGGTGGAAGCAGAGGAGTTGTGGGAACGGACAGATCAAGGTGCAGGCAGTGTCGTAGCTGTTATTGACACAGGCTGTCAGATGGATCACCCGGATTTGGAGGGGCAGATCATCGATGGCTACAATTTCACAGATGACTTTAATGGAAGTATAGAAGATTATAATGATAATAACGGACACGGCACCCATGTTGCCGGTACCATCGCAGCTTTAGAGAATGGAAATGGAGTAGTAGGGGTGGCGCCAAAAGCAAAACTACTTATTTTAAAGGTCCTTTCCGGTGATGGGAGTGGCAGTTATGAGTGGATTGTTAATGCTATTCGCTATGCGATCGACTGGGAAGGTCCTTCCGGAGAGAAGGCAAGAGTCATTTCCATGTCCCTTGGCGGTCCTCAAGATACTGAAGAACTCCATCAGGCTGTAAAAGATGCCGTAGACAGTGGAATATCGATCGTATGTGCCGCTGGAAATGACGGAGACGGCAGGGAAGATACACAGGAATTCAGCTATCCCGGCGCTTATAATGAAGTCATACAGGTGGGAGCCGTCGATAATTCCAAGGGAATCGCGGAATTTACCAATATGAATGATCAAATAGACTTGGTTGCTCCCGGTGTTGATGTCCTGTCCACTTACACGGAAGGGAAGTATGCCAAGCTCTCCGGCACTTCCATGGCTACTCCTCATGTCTCAGGAGGGATAGCGCTGTTAATCCCTTTGGTGGAAAAACAGTTTCAGCGCTCTATGTCAGAGTCGGAGATCTTTTCACAGCTGATCAAGCGAACGACCCCTCTCGGCTTTAGTAAAGTTGCGGAAGGAAACGGGCTGATGACACTCGCTCTCACAGATAAATTGGAAGAAATTTTTCGTGTTCATACAGAAAAATAAACGGATTACCCTATTGTTTAATGGGACATCTATACTTGTAAAAGAGGCATACAGTCGTATGCCTCTTTTACGTTTGTTGATATCGGGTCACTTACGTTCTTCGTGTTCTTCTACTCTCTTTCACTTCGGTCCCGTGCATATGGTGCTTATTAAGGCGCTCCCATTCATGTATAGGAACCTCCCATCTCCCTCCTCCTATGCTTCAAATAGGATGATTTTATCTTAAGAGATAATTTCATTTAGAAAATCGACGTGGTTTTTGTTCATCCCCCTTTTTCACACCCTCCTACTTTCCTCACATCAGCCCGGGTTCTGGAAAATCGCAGTAGTACTAAGCCCATCTTTTTGTGTAAGATATTGTATGTTTACGTAAAATGCATACAAGAACACATTAATGTAAACATGTGTACAAAAAGAAAACAATACGTATTCAAATATGTGTGCATGAAAACAAAAGTGTACACATCCTTATATATCAACGTGCGTTCGAAATAGTACACTTGTAAACATATTTGTACACATGCACACATGAATGAATGCTCAAAAAGGCGCATTGACTATTAGGAGCGTGTTTAATAGATTAAGAGTAAGCTAGACAAAATTTAGTAATAGAAAAGGAGAGCTGTATAATATGACAAATTCAAGAATCGCAGCTGTTGATGTAGGTAACGATGCTGTAAAAGCAAACTTTGGAAAACTAGAATCTTCTTTATATATCCCGAACGTCATTGCAAGAGATCTGGAGGACCGACCTGTAATCGGTATTGAAGATTTGGATGATAAAGAACCACTTGATAACCTACATATCCGCGTGCACTCCCCTGCTCTGAGGGAAAACAACGCAATTTACCGTGTAGGTAATCTGGCTACAAAAACGACCAACTCTACTGAACTCGACCCTGGCAGTTATAAGTCAGAGGAAGATCAGACGCTGGTCATGCTTTTTGCTGCATTAGCTATGGATGCTGTATCCGGTAAAAACGCTCAATCGAGCAAAAATAACGTATTAGAGGCGAACTACACGCTGGGTACAGGACTTCCACTTAGAGAAGTGAAAGAAGGAAAAGACGTTGGGTACCGTTCGCAGCTGCTTGGATCTGTTCACCAGGTCGAGTTCCTTGTAACGCCTAAATATCAAGGAATCAAAGTTAATTTGAAATTTGATGAAGTTAAAGTATATCCAGAAGGATTCGCAGCTTATGTGAACCTGGTAATGGATAATGATTTGACGATTATTAATAAAGAACTTGTGGACAAACAGATTTTGATTCAGGATATTGGTGGTCTGTCCACAGATATCGCTGTGATCCGTAACCGCAATGTGGATGATGACAAAGCACAAGGATTCAACCTGGGTGTTTCTGAATCATTAGAAATGATTCGTGATGAAATCCTGACGAAACACGGTGTGGAATTGGACAGCCGCCGCGATGTCGTTGATATCATCACCCGTAAGAATGACCGCCACCATATCATGGTCCGCGGAAGCCGTACGAATGTTCATGACATTACCGACCGCATCCTTCTTGAACTTGCGAAGAAACAATACCGTTATTTGAGAAATGTATGGCAGAAAAACTCCCAGACAGAGATCTGCTACTTTGTCGGTGGCGGTTCTGCTGTTTTGAAAGATTACATCAAGACCCTGAACAACAAACTGGACGGTTTCAACATCGAGTTCTTTGAGGACGAGCAGGAAAGCATTTGGATGATGGCAAACGCTTATTACAAGCTGATTTCTGATTTCATCCGCAAAAACAATAATGAGTTCTCTAAAGATAACAAGAAGCAAGAACAAAAATCAGGATCCGCTAAATAATAGGAGGATTCTATGAGTTCTTCCAGGAAAAGTGTGGAGAGGGGACAATCGATCACGTTTCGTGTCCCCTCGGACACACCTGATCATATTTTGAAGCAATTAACCCGTTTAAAAGAAGAAGAGCGAAGGAACTTTTCAAGCAGAATTGCTCAGTTTGTCATGGACGGGGTCAGTGAGACACTGTCGAAAGATAAGGAAATGGTGACAATTCCTCTACCGAAGCCGTTGACGAAGGAACAGCGCAGCTGGATGAAGCATGAACATTCCGAGGCGTTGATCGGTAGTATTCTTTATCAATTGATGCTCGACCCGATGCGGGCGACCACGCTGCTCGCCACGATGAACAGCAATGCTTATGATATCGATGATGCTCTCTATCTGCAGGAGGAAGAGGCAGCAGCTTCCAATGAAGAGAAAGAAGTAGATGTCCCCGTTAATAATCCAGTGGCGGAAATCCCTGAATTCACGGACGATGACTTAGACGACCTTGATCTGGACAGCCTTCAAGGGGATCTGCGTGTAGAAGAGGAAGACACCAAGGAAGAAGACGAGGACGATATGCTTGATGATTTCTTCAGCCGAATGAACCGATAAAAATAAGCCCTCTCAATTATGGCGAGTGGGCTTATTTTTATCGGTTTCTTTCAATCCAACCGGTTGTTTTGTGCGAATGCTACGAAGGAACGCTCGTCCTCCACAAGACCGCATGCTCCGCACTGGACCTTTTTATCCGGTCCTTTGTACGGCGTATGAAAGGCGTCCATGTTTTCATTGGAATATTCCGTGTCGACTTCTCCGGTTTTTGGATTCATTTTCACGGCGGATGCCTTCTGCTCGATCACGTTGAACCTGGACCGGTTCGTTTTGCAGTTGGGGCAAAGGTATGGCTGCATCGTATTCACCTCCATTAAATAGGATGCGCCGTCATCATCCAAATTATGTAAAGGTGCGATTTTCTTAACTCATAGCGTTCAGGCTGTCTTCCGTAGAGGTGAATTTCTCCCCTTCTTTTGAATAAGCACACCGAAATAGGCGGCAAGGAGCGCTTTAATAATACCGACGGGGAGAAACGGAATGACTCCTGCTTTAAGGGCTTCGCTCCAAGAAAGATCGAGGAGCGATTGAAGTTGTATCATACCGCATAGGAGGATAAGGGCTGTACCAACCAGGTTGGCATAAATCGCTGTAGTTAGTTGAATTCCTTTTCTTTCTATGAGAAGGCCGATCAAGTAGGCGGCAGGTATGAATCCGAGAATGTATCCGCCGCTTGTCCCGGAAACGACCTCCCATCCGCTTGCTCCTCCTGCGAAAACCGGTAACCCGGCAACCCCCATCCCTGCGTAAATAATCATTGCGGAAGCACCTCGCAAACTTCCAAGGACCGTCGCGCTCAAACCGACAGCGAGTGTCTGGCCGCTGATCGGTATAAGAGGTAAAGGAATCTCCAATTGAGCCATGACGCCTGTAAAAGCTGCGAACCCTGTACAAAGCAGCATATTTCTCCATGCTTTTTTCAATTTCATTACAATCACTCCTCCAATGTTAACTATATAAAAATAAGGTTAACTTTTAAAGTGTGTACGGATGAAATAGGTCTCCCGTTTCATTTTTCGTGCGGAATCTATGAGTTTAGACACGAATTGTGTCAGACTTTTTAAAGAATGCAGGGAGTAGTACAAAAAGGTGTTCAAATAAGTTAGAATAGGGTAATGTAAAATTTAACGGAGGTTTTACAATGTTTACAATTAAAAAACATATGAATAAATCACTCGGAATGAAACTATTAGTCTATGCACTAGTCATTTTGGTGTTTTGGATAAAGATGTCTTATATACAAGGGAATATCTTCTCCCTGAACGTTGAAAATGCAAATGAAGGACGGATCCTTCTGTTTAACCCGTTGAGCAGTATTCTGCTCATTTTCGGCCTCGGAATACTGCTTGGCGGGCGCCGCGGGATGTTTGTGTCCTATATTCTTGGGTCCGTTCTTCTATATGTGAACGTGCTTTTTTACAGAGAATATAACGACTTCATTACAATCCCGATGATCAGCCAGGTCGCCAACCTGGCGGACCTTGGTGGAAGCATCACGACCATATTGGAACCCAGTGACATTTTATTGTTCGTAGATGTGCTGCTTGCTGCTTTTCTATTATTCTACTTGAAGCCTTCACGTCTTCAGGTATTCAAGCCGAAACGCCGGGAAGGATTCCTGCTAGCTATTATCGCCGTACCGCTTTTCCTTCTTAATCTTCAATGGGCGGAAACGGAAAGGACAGACTTGTTGGAGCGTGCTTTTGACCGTAATATGCTGGTTAAATATATCGGTTTGATTAATTACCACGTGTATGATGCCGTGCTTCAAGGCCAGACGGAAATGAAAAAGACGTTTGCGGACAGCAATGAGCTGGTCCCTGCCATCAACTACGTCAATGAAAACGAACAGGAAGACAGCGACCGGTTGGAAGGCATTGCCGAAGGGAAGAACGTCATCGTCCTTTCTCTTGAAAGTACGCAGACCTTTGTAGTTGATAATACTCTTCATGGAGAAGAGCTGACTCCTTACTTTAATGACCTTAAAGAAGATGGTATATATTTCGATAACTTCTATCACCAGGTGAAGCAGGGACGTACGTCCGACTCTGAATTCCTGCTTGCCAATTCCTTGTATCCGCTGAACCGTGGAGCAGTATTCTTTACCCATTCAGGTAACGAATACAAAGGTATGCCGGGTCTACTCAGCGAGAACGGATACTTCACGAACGTCATGCATGCTAACGATAAGACGTTCTGGAACCGGAATGTGATGTATGATTCTCTCGGATATGATGAGTTCTTCTCGAAAGAGGACTATGAGATTACGGAAGAGAAATCGCACAGCTGGGGTTATATGGATGAGTATTTCTTCCAGGATTCTCTGGATAAGATGGAAGAAATGGAGCAGCCATTCTACTCCAAACTCATTACATTGACCAACCACTATCCGTTTACGCTTCCGGAAGATAAACAATTGATTGAGCCTGGTGAAACAGGCAGTAACACGCTGAACCGTTACTTCCAAACGATTCGTTACCAGGACGAGGCATTGAAAGAGTTTGTCGAACGCTTCAAAGCGTCCGACCTGTATGATGATACGATTCTCGTCATTTACGGTGACCACTTTGGTATTTCCGAGAACCACCAGAAGGCCATGGGCGAGTATTTAGGTAAAGATATTAATGATTATGAGCAATTCCAGCTGCAGCGAGTACCGTTGCTTCTGTATGGTAAGGATATTGAACCGGAGAAAAACCATACGGTGGGTGGACAGATTGATCTGCGTCCGACCATCACCAACCTGCTTGGAATCGAAGATGATAACCCGATCCAGTTCGGCCATGATTTATTGGACGAGGACCGCCGTCAGCTTATGATCACACGTGATGGAAACTTTGCTGATGAAGAATATGTAGGTATTCAAGGTGCCTGCTATGACCGTGAAACAGGAGAACCTGTAGAAAATGGAGCGTGTGACACTGGTTTCGATGCTGCGCAGGAAGAATTAGAAACATCCGATTCTATCATATACGGAGACTTGCTTCGTTATCTGGATGAAACAGAAATGGTGAATCCCGAAGAAGAGCAAGAGGAAGCAGCTTAATAAAAGAAAAACCACCATTCCAGATCAGGAATGGTGGTTTTTTTAGATAAGTTAAAAGATATCGAACCAGATTTTAATGGTTGTGCCAAGTATAAGGACAGCGAGTATGGTTTGGAGAACGTTCGTATTCATTTTCTGTCCTGACTTCGCTCCCAACGGCGCAGCGATCAAGCTTGCCAGGATAAGAATAAAAGCAGGCAGATAATCGAATTGTCCCGTTGTCACTTTCCCGATGGTTGCACCGATCGATGAGATCAAAGTGATCGCAAGAGAGGAGGCGATGGTCATCCTTGTCGGTATTTTCAAGACGACGAGCATTATCGGTACGAGCAGGAAAGCTCCTCCGGCTCCTACAATACCAGCTCCAATACCAACGAGGAAGGCAAGCAGGGAAGCGGCAGGCTTGTGGAACGTCACAAGATTCACGGGTGTTTCATCGGTCCTTTTCTTAGGGATGAACATCATGATGGTTGCAATAAGGGCAAGAATTCCGTAAACGATGTTGATGCCGTTCTCCGGCATGAATTGAGAGCCGTATCCGCCGATAAAACTACCAATTAATACACTGCCCCCCATGTATAAGATCAGTGGTTTATTAAGATGCCCGCCTTTTCGATAGGCCCACACACCACCGATCGTTGCGAAGAAGACCTGGATCGCACTGATTCCTGATACTTCGTATGCCGTAAACGAACCGACGCCGATGAAGGCCGGTATATAGAGCAGCATCGGGTAGTTGATAATCGCGCCACCGATCCCGAGCATCCCGGAGATGTAGGAACCCACAAATCCGATAGCAAATATAGTAAGAATAAATCCAAATTCCATGTGTCTTGTACCTCCTTAAAAAAGGGAACCGAATGGACGGTTCCCTTTTGCTGTTGTTATGCTTTTTGAATCCAAAATTTGAAGACACCGTCGTTTTCCTGATGGTCGAGAAGGGTGTGTCCTCCGGATTTAGCCCATGCAGTCAAATCGCTCTCTGCGCCTTTATCTGTTGCATGGATTTCCAGTATTTCTCCTGATTCTATATCGTTCATCGCTTTCTTCGTTTTGACAATCGGCATTGGGCATGCCAGGCCTTTAGCATCTAATACTTTGGTTACGTTCATGATTTCATACCTCCAGTAGTTTTATTGGGTCGTCTGATGGTTACCTTACTGCACAGCGGTTCGGTCCCACTTCCATTTCGCGCTGTTCCTCCTTATCCGGGCGGATTTTACCCATGTTCGTTTCCCGGATCTGCTGATAAGCATTCGGCTGTGGTGGAAGGTTCTCTGTGACAAGTTTACGGAATTCACTAACGTCTTCGATGTTTAAACCATGATTCTCCTGGAATAGTGCTCCCAGTTTTCGAGCAATCGTATGATCTTCATTCCACTCATCCATCGTCATGAAGTGGGCAGGCAGAACAAGCAGCTCGGCAGATAGTTCCTTATAGCGTGTATAAAGTGTCTCTCTAAGGTCCGCTACCCAGTCTTCTGCTTTTCCGGCAAGGTCCGGTCTTCCAATCGAATCGATGAATAAAATATCTCCCGTCATCAAGTAACGATCATCGACAACGAAGGACGTGGAGCCTTTCGTATGACCAGGGGAATAGAGCGCATGCACATCGATCTTTGCATTTCCGGCCTGAATCTTCGTTTGGTCCTGCAGCGCGTTGTATTCAAATGTTACTTCGGCAGCATCTTCGGGTGGAAGCCAGTAGGAAGCGCCTGTTTCTTCAGCAAGTTGTCTGCCGCCGGATATATGATCGGCATGCAGGTGAGTGTCCAGGATGTGTGTGATCTTCCAATTGTTTTCTTCTGCAAAGTCTTTGTACACGTCGGTCATTCTTGTCGCATCGATGACAACGGCTTCGCCTTTAGAAACGACCATATAAGACAGGCAGCCTTTACCGATACGTATGAATTGATAGACAGATCCTCCGTCACTCAAATCATCGACTTTTACCGGCTCCAGGTGCTCACTCCACTCTTTCATTCCACCCTCGACGGAATATACGTTTTCATATCCTGCCTCACTAATCAGTTCTGCCACCATTTCAGAGGAGCCGCCTTTGGCACAAACGACGGCAATCTCTTTATCATTCGGTAACTGATCGGTAATAGACTCGACGCCATCGAGTAGATCAAAGTAAGGCACGTTCATATAAGTGAAGCTGTCACTTTCGATTTTCCAATCATGGAATGCGTCCTCTGTCCGTACATCCAGTAGGAACAGCTCTTCCTTATTCAGCACTTTCTTGACGATATCTGCAATCGGCATAGTTTTTACTGACATCCTATTTACCCCCTAAGGTATATTGGTTTGCAAAAAAATTTAATTATGAATGGAGGAAGTTTCTCCGTTCCATTCCCTCATCCCAGGTACGACATTGTACACGTTCTCCAAGCCTTTGTCTGCCAGCTTCTGTGCAGCCAAGTCACTGCGGCTTCCTGTGCGGCAGATGACGTAAACAGGTTTGGTGCTGTCGATCTCATTCATGCGTGCATCCAGCTCTCCTAGTGGAATGGATACCGCTCCCGGGATGTGCGTGAATGCAAATTCTGCCTGTTCACGAACATCCAGTATGGTTACTTCCTGTGAGCGTACTTCCTGAAGTGTTTCATTGTCCACGATGTGTGGATGTTTCTTCTCCTGGGCTTCTTCGCCGCTGGTTTTCCGGAGATAGTGTTTCAGGACATCCCCGTCTTCGATAATACCGAGATAGTCGTGTCCGGAGCTTTTCGCCCATGCCTGCAGGTCGGCTTTGGAACCTTTATCTGTTGCAAGCACTTCTAAGACATCGCCTGCAGCAAGGTCTTTGAATGCTTTCTTCGTCTTCACAATCGGCATTGGGCAGGCCAAGCCTTTGGCATCAAGCGTCTGATTCGTTTTAATTGTCATCTGTGATTCCTCCTTACCCATATAGGTATGTCATTTATTCTGTCGGGCCTTCCCAGGCGAGCATGCCGCCCTCCATGTTCGTTACGTCAAACCCTTTACTCATGAGTATTTCTGAAGCACGGCCGCTGCGTCCGCCGGAGCGACAAACCATGATATAAGGTTTATCTTTATCCAATTCAACCGCCCGCTCTTCAATAAATCCCAGAGGGATGTGTGCAGCGCCGGGTATTTTACCTTCTGCCACTTCTTCATCTTCTCTGACATCAATGATGTTCAGAGCCTCACTCAGCTGCTGTTCTACTTCTTTAGCTGTCATTGTTTTCATATGGTTTCAACCTCCTGATTAGATAAATAGGTTAACGTTTCCTTCTTCTGCATCTGCCAAATAAGCAGCTACACCAGCGTACTGGATGTCATCCAACAGTTCTTCCTTTTGGAGACCGAGGAGATCCATCGTCATTGTACAGGCAACAAGGTTGATTTCCTGTTCCTGAGCCATGTCAATCAAGTCCGGCAACGGCACAGCATTATGCTTCTTCATAACGTCTTTGATCATTTTAGGGCCGAATCCTGCGAAATTCATTTTAGAAATGCCCATTTTATCCGCACCCCGTGGCATCATTTTCCCGAACATTTTCTCCATGAAGCCTTTCTTCACTTTAATTGGTTCGTCTTTCCTTAGAGCATTCAGTCCCCAGAAAGTATGGAAGATGGTAACTTCATGATCATAGGCTGCTGCCCCGTTGGCGATGATATAAGCGGCCATCGCCTTATCGTAATCTCCGCTGAATAAAATGATGTTCGTTTTCTTCGTCTCTGACATTTTACTGCCTCCTTATTGGGTTATACTAATACGTGTAGGGGTATATTGTAAAGTAAAAAAATTATCTGCTTTTGACTAGCAATTGAACAGCTTCGTTAATGGACGCTTCTGTTGTCTGATCGTCATCGGACCCTTGAATGCACTCTGCAAGGTTGGAGCTGACGACAAGACCGATGGCACGATCGATCGCGCTTCTGGATGCAGAAAGCTGTGTGATGACATCTTTACAGTCTTTATTCTCCTCCATCATTTTGAGTACGCCTCTCAATTGCCCTTCTAATCGTTTCACTCTGTTTTTCATAGCTGTGTTATATTCCACTGCGTCGGCCTCCCTTAAGCAGTTATTTTTGTTCGCTTTGAACAGTACATGACTAATAATATACCCCTAGTGGTATTTTTGTCAACAAGAAAAGATTCGGATAAGAATACCGATAGAATACCAAGCTAAGGAAGAGGTGACATGATGGAACTTTGGATGGATACCTGGAAGGTACTGCTTAGAATCGTCACAATCCTGCCATTGCTTTTGGCCGTAGGTCTCTTTATGGGGAAGCGGTCGATTGGTGAACTACCTGTCTTTGACTTCGTTGTTGTCCTGGTTCTCGGCTCCGTGGTGGGAGCGGATATTGCTGATCCGAATATCAACCACATCCATACGGTGACAGCTATTATAGCGATCGCGCTCTTACAAAAAGTCATTGTATGGATGAAGCTGAGGAGTCCTTGGTTCGGAAAGTTATTGACCTTCGAACCAACTGTTGTCGTTTTCGAAGGGAAGATGATTGGTGAAAACGTTAAGCGAATTCGCTATTCCATTGATAATATAATACAAATGCTTCGGGAAAAAG
Organism: Bacillus sp. SB49; assembly: GCF_000469135.2. Classification (NCBI taxonomy): domain Bacteria; kingdom Bacillati; phylum Bacillota; class Bacilli; order Caryophanales; family Bacillaceae; genus Bacillus; species Bacillus sp. SB49. The sequence continues at coordinate 3,560,876 of NZ_CP048117.1, read as the reverse complement.
ATGTATTCCGGATCGAGGACGTATACACGGCAATCATAGAACCGGACGGGAGATTGACGGTGCAATTGAAGCAGGGAAAAGAGCCCGTTACTAGAGAAGACATAGGTATATGGAATAGGGGTGGGGGTTATGACATCCCCTTGATTATGGACGGTATTTTGCAAAAGGATATGATAGCGCGTATGGAAAAGACAGAAGCGTGGGTAGAGAAACAGATCACTCCCCATGCGGTTTCGGATATCTTCTACGGAGCGGTAACCAACCGGGGGTCTTTTCACTACTCGTTGAAAGGTACGGATCCGAAAATTCCGCCTATCGAGCATTAAATGGAGATCCCTGGTAGAGTGCGGATGGGTGAACCCATCCGCACTCTACCAGGGATCTAATTTCACACGCTTTTGCTTATACAGTGAATCAACCGTTCCTCGATATCGGAGGCGAGTGATTGAACGGCAGCATCACCAATGGGACTTACGAGAGCAGTCGGCTTCGGCATTCCGATCTTTGTTTTACCCTGCTCATCATATACGACCATTTTACAAGGGAGAAAATAACCGGCAAGGGTATTCTCGGATAGGATGTTTTCTGCTTCTTTCGGATTACACACTTCAAGAATACGAAATTCCTGATGGAAGTCCAATCCTTTTTCCGTCAGCTTATCTTTGACATTGAACTTCCATAAGACCCCGAACTGCTCCAGACTCAGCTGTTGTTCCAGGCTTTCCACTGCATCCTCGACACTCTTCTTCGTTTCAACTGTATAATGAAACATAGAATCCTCCTTTTTAATTTCCTGATTTATGGGTATACATACCCTTTAAGGTATCTATGGAATCTGAATTTCTCCATTTTTCTGAGAAAAGTTACAAATGGAATTGACAAGGTGGATGAGGCTGTATTATCATTTTCACCAGTGACATAATTGAATAACGAATTGAATCGATCTTCTTATCTAGAGAGGTGGAGGGACTGGCCCTTTGAAACCTCGGCAGCGGATCTGAACGGATGTCTCCGTCAGAAACTGTGCCAACTCCAGCACGCCTGTGGGCGTGACAGATGAGGAGAGACGGATCTCATATACATACGTGTGAGCCTCTCTTCTTGTTTTATAAGAAGAGAGGCTCTTTTTGTTTAGGAAAGCATAGGAGGGATTCGATGATCCAGTTTGAAAACGTATCGAAAGTGTATCAGCACGAAGGGAAAGAACTGCGTGCCGTCGACCGTGTCGATTTGACGATACATAAAGGGGAAATCTTCGGAGTCATCGGTTTCAGCGGCGCTGGAAAAAGCACGCTCGTCCGTCTTGTTAATTTATTGGAACGGCCGACAGAAGGAAGGGTCGTCGTCAATGGAGAGGATTTGACGAAGCTGTCCAAACCGGATTTAAGGACAGTCCGGAAGCGTATCGGAATGATTTTTCAGCATTTTAATCTGCTGGAGTCCAAAACCGTCCATCATAACGTGGCATTTCCATTATCTCTTGTCGGTACACCGAAGAAAGAGATAGATCAAAGGGTGAAGGAAATTCTAGCCTTCGTCGGTCTGTCTGAAAAGGCAAATCATTACCCGGACCAGCTGTCCGGCGGGCAGAAACAGCGGGTCGGTATCGCCCGAGCTTTAGCGACCTCCCCTGATATTCTATTATGTGACGAAGCAACGTCCGCTCTCGATCCGGAGACAACCAAGTCAATCCTGGAACTTTTGAAGAAGGTGAGAGACGAGTACGGCATTACGATTCTGATGATCACTCACGAAATGAATGTCGTCCGTGAGGTGTGTGACAGGATAGCAGTGATGGAAAACGGACGTGTCATGGAGAGTGGATCCATTTTCGACCTTTTCTCCAATCCGCAGCATCCGACAACCAAGAATTTCGTAAGGACGGTGATGGAGAATGATATACCCGCGTCTATTCTAGACGGCATCGAAAAGCGCCATGCCTCCGGGAATATCTACCGGATCACCTTTGTGGAGGAAAGCGCAGGACAGCCGGTCCTCTCACAGGTGGCAAAACGTTTTGATGTGGAAGTAAATGTACTGTTCGGACAGATTACGGAACTGCAGGGTATTCCATTCGGTCATTTAGTCGTGGAGTTCCAAGGGGATGCGAAAGAAATTCTTAAAGCGATCCACCATATCCAACAAACCGTAACGGTACAGGAGGTGACTGCACATGCAGGTTAATTTGATGGATTTTTGGCCGAAAATATGGGAAGCGACATATCAGACCCTTGTCATGGTCGGTATATCCCTCCTGGCAGCAGCGCTTATCGGCCTGCCGCTTGGAATACTTCTCGTTGTTACGAGACAGGGAGGGCTGCTTCAAAATAAACCGTTCTTTAACGGATTAAGTGCGGTTGTGAACTTCTTCCGTTCCATTCCGTTCATCATATTGCTCGTAGCGATCCTGCCGTTTACACGTCTGCTTGTCGGTTCATCGATCGGGACAGCAGCAGCTGTCGTTCCGCTCGTCATCTTCTCTGCTCCGTACATAGCGAGGCTTGTGGAAAGCAGCTTGCTCGAAGTGAAACCAGGAGTCATCGAAGCAGCAGAAGCGATGGGAGCGACACCGTGGCAGATCATACGTCGTGTTTATATACCAGAAGCATTGAGTTCTATTATTCTTAACTTGACGATTGCAACGATCGGTCTCGTCGGTGCTTCCGCCATGGCGGGCTTTGTTGGAGGCGGAGGTTTGGGAGATTTGGCCATCTCTTACGGCTATCAACGCTTTGAAACAGATATTATGATTGCAACGGTCCTATTGCTCGTACTGATTGTGCAGCTTACGCAGACGGTTGGAAACTTTATATCAAGAAAAATACGCAGACAATAACAGGGGGATATTATTATGAAAAAGTGGGGATTTATTTTAAGTTTCATCGCAATCATCAGTTTTGTATTAGCAGGGTGCTCCAGTGAAGGCGACGCAGCCTCTGGTGAGAAGACGAAAGTGAAGGTAGGCCTGAATGGTTCCGGCGTCCCGATTTGGGAGAAAGTTCAGGAGAAAGCAGAGAAAGAGAATATTGACATTGAACTGGTTGAATTCGCGGACTACGTGCGCCCGAACATGGCACTTGCTGATGGAGATATCGATTTGAACGCTTTCCAGACGGTGTCGTATTTTGATTCCTTCATAGAAGAGCACGATTTAGACTTGAAGCCGATCGGTACGACGATCATTGCTCCGATGGGTGTCTATTCCGAAAAATATAAAGATGTAAAGGACATTCCTGATGGAAGTTCCATCGCTGTCCCGAAAGAAGCAACGAACATGGGACGCGCTCTGCTTCTCCTTGAGCAGGCGGGTCTGATCGGTCTACCGGAAGATTTCGACGGAAATGGATCGCTCGATATCATTGAAGATAATCCGAAGAACTTGAAATTTGAACCTATTGTTGCTGCCCAGACACCACGTGTCCTTCCCGATGTCGCTGCATCCGTCATTAATAATGGAGTCGCGGTTGAAGCAGGATTTGTACCGGTGGAAGACGCTGTCTATATTGAGGATGAAACCGCTCAACCTTATATCAACATCATTGCGGCTCGTGCCGATGAAGCAGATAAAGAAGTCTATCAGAAAATCGTTGAGCTTTATCAAGAAGAGGATGTAGCGGATCACATTAAGAAAACATACAACGATTCCCTTATTCCGACATTTGTCCCATTGGAAGATATCGGCTGGTAAAGGAGTGGAGGAAATGACTACAGAAACAGCAACTTCTCTTTCCACCCTTCTTGAGCAAAAGATAGAAGGGAAGCGGGGAGAATACCTATCCATCAGTCACAGCATTCATGAACACCCGGAAATAGGCAACGAGGAATATTTCGCTGCAGATACGCTGACCACTCTTTTAGAAAAGGAAGGGTTTGTCGTCGATCGGAATATCCCAGAACATGAAACGGCCTTCCGTGCGGTGAAAAGCTCTGGTGTTCCCGGACCTAAAATCGGTTTTTTGGCAGAATATGATGCCCTGCCGGGTCTTGGTCATGCATGCGGACACAACATTATCGGCACAGCCTCTTGTGCGGCTGCCATTGCATTAGGGGAATTGATCAGTCAAACCGGAGGAGATATCGTCGTACTCGGCACACCGGCAGAAGAAGGCGGACCGAACGGCAGCGCGAAAGGAACATTCGTCCGCCACGGACTCGTCCAGGATTTAGATGTCTGTATGATGGTTCATCCGATGGGGAGGACGTCGGGATCGGCGCCTACGCTGGCCGTCGATCCTGTCGATTTTGAATTCTTCGGTAAAAGTGCACATGCGGCAAGCAACCCGCACGACGGGATCAACGCCTTGGATGGAGTCATTCAACTGTACAACGGGATCAATGCCCTGCGCCAGCATGTTCCGGATGACGTGCGGATCCATGGAGTCATCTTGGATGGCGGTCAGGCACCTAATATCGTTCCGGATTATGCCCGGGCGAGGTTTTATTTACGAGCAGCAACGCGTGAAGCATGTGATGAAGTAACACGCAGGGTCGAAGAAATCGCTGCAGGTGCGGCGAGAATCACAGGCGCGGATTACAAAATGACGCGCATTCAAAACGGAGTAGATAATTTTAAAGTAACCCCAACGTTTGATGAAGTGTTCCGGCAGAAGATCGAGGCACTCGGCGAAGTGTATCATGCCGAGCGTAAAGGTCTCGGTTCATCCGATGCAGGCAATGTCAGCCAAGTCATTCCTACCCTTCATCCATATATCAAAATAGGCCCGGACTCGCTTGTCGCTCATACGGACGAGTTTCGGGAAGCTGCCCGCTCGAAAGCGGGAGACGAAGCGCTCATGAAAGGAGCCAAGGCGTTAAGTCAGACAGGATTGACCCTGCTGCTGGACCAAGTCCTGCTTCAGGAAATAAAGAAGGAGCACCAAGCTCTATAAAGGCACCCCGTGTAAAGATCCGTCTTTACATGGGGTCTCTCTATTGCCGGGCTTACGGATTTATTGTACCGGGGGCATGGATGTATTAGAATGGATACAGTAATAGAGAGGACGTGGGAGAAATGAAGGAAGATATCAAACTGATCGCCTTGGATTTGGACGGGACCCTTGTAAGTCATGAAGGCACCGTTTCTGAGGCTAACGAAAAAGCTGTAAAAGAAGCAAAAGAACAAGGAATTCATGTCGTACTAAGTACAGGCAGATCGCTGTCCCGGTGCAGGGATATTGCGGAATCTTTAGGACGCTCTTCCTACATCGTCACGATCAATGGCGGGGAAATCTATGATCACCAATTCGAACTGGTAGAGCAGAATAAGCTCCACCATACACATGTCGAGAGGCTGTGGGAACTGAAAAAAGAACACGGCCTGTATTTCTGGTCTACAACCGTACAAGGTCTTTATAATAGTCAAGATCCGTTTGAGAATGAGGTCCATCAGTACGACTGGTTGAAATTCGGATTCGACATAGAAGACGATGAGGTGCGTGAAGTCATCTTGGAAGAATTGAATAACAATGAAGAGCTGGAAGTGACTAATTCCAGTCCAACGAACATTGAAATCAACCCTGTTGGTGTGAATAAAGCAGCTGCTTTGAAGAAAGTCTGCAAGTGGTTGGATTTGGACATGAGTCAAGTGATGGCCGTAGGTGACAGTTTGAATGATATGGCGATGATCAAAGAAGCGGGACTTGGTGTCGCTATGGGGAATGCTCAGGAAGATGTTAAGAAAGCAGCGGCTTTCACGACTGCTACAAACGCAGAAGATGGAGTAGCGCGCGCTATTGAAAAAGTTCTGAAATAAAAGGATACAGATAACCTTGCAGGTTTTTGCTGCAAGGTTTTTTTTATTTCTGAGAACATAGGCGCGTGGGGGATCGTGAAGTTTTTCGTCATTCTGGTCTGTCGAAATCCTTCTAATTTCATATTTTTGTAATCAATTTAAATATCAGGAAGGAATATATTCAGCAAAGAGAGAAATACAGCAACGTAGTTAGAGAGACATGGATTTGGAGCGCCGACGTTTTCTGCTCCCAGCACCCGCATCTGCGGGTGGCAGGAAGGGGTCTGGCGGGGAGGTTGTGTAATGAGAGAAGTAGTGATCGTTGACGCAGTAAGAACACCGGTCGGAAGGAGAGGAGGCATGTTCCGTGAAGTCAGGCCCGACCTTCTGTTAGCGGAATTGCTGAAAGAATTGATGCGAAGGTCGGGAGTGGATCCTTCTCAGGTGGAGGATGTGATTGCCGGGTGTGTAACGCAAGTTGGTGAGCAGGCAGGAGATATTGCCCGCATTGCCGCCCTTACCGCGGGTTTTCCTGTTCAAGTCCCTGGTGTTACATTGGATCGCCAGTGTGGATCGAGCCAGCAGGCGGTTCATTTTGCGGCACAGGCAATCGCAAGCGGGGATATGGACGCTGTCATTGCCTGCGGAGTCGAAAGTATGTCACGGGTTCCGATGTTTTCGAATCGGCAGGGAGTGAAAGATAACGAACGCCTGACGGATGCATATGAATTGATTCATCAAGGTCTCTCAGCCGAACGTATTGCAGATCGCTGGGACATATCGAAAGAAACGCTAGATTTATATGCGGTCGAGAGCCACAGGCGGGCGATACAAGCGGTAAAAGAAGGGCGGTTTGATAAAGAGATTCATCCAATTACGACAGCAGACGGGGATGTGTGCAGCCGGGATGAAGGACCAAGAACGGATACATCCATGGATGCATTGGCACAATTAAAGCCGCCGTTTAAAGAAGGAGGGAAAATCACAGCGGGTAATGCCAGTCAAATCAGTGATGGAGCGGCCGCTCTACTGCTTATGTCAAAGGAGAAGGCGGAAGCAGAAGGAATTAAAGGAAGATGCCGTATCGCCTCCCGCTCCGTCATCGGCTCTGATCCGACACTCATGCTGACAGGACCGCTTCCTGCGACCTACAAAGCATTGGAAAAAGCCGGATTGGCTCTTGAGGATATCGATCTTTTTGAAGTGAACGAGGCTTTTGCCTCTGTGCCGCTATTTTGGATGAAAGAAACGGGGGTACCGCATGAGAAGGTGAATGTGAACGGAGGAGCGATTGCGCTTGGTCATCCACTTGGCGCGACAGGAGTGAAGCTGATGACAACATTAGTTCACGAACTGGAAAGGAGAAACGCGCGTTACGGATTGCAGGCTGTCTGTGAAGGGTTAGGAATGGCGAATGCGACTATTATTGAAAGAATCAAATGACTGCATGGAGAACGTCAGGTGAGGCAGGTCCGTTTTTAGACTAACCAAAAACAAAGGAGTCGATAAACGATGGCACAAACACTTAAAGGGATGTTCGAACAAACGGTAGCGAAGCATGGGGATAAGGAAGGCTTGGTGGATTTACGACTTGGAATCCGGTGGACTTATGCAGAGTGGGACATTGAAGTGAATAGAGCTGCCAATGCTTTACGGGCATCCGGAGTGGAGAAGGGAGACAGGGTATCGACTGTCCTCTTCAATACATCTGAATTTGCTACGACGCTGTTTGCCTGTATGAAGATCGGTGCCGTCTTCCAACCGGTCAACTTCCGACTGTCAGAACGGGAGATCCGCTATATTCTGACCGACGCCTCCCCTAAGGTCGTATTGTTTGAGAGGGCTACGGCGTCACAAGTCGCTCCGATAGCTGCAGATATGCCTGCCATCGAATTTTGGAGCATTGATGAAGTCGAGCAGGAGCACGCCGTAAACTATCACGATCGACTGGCAAGTGTTACAGCAGATCGACCGGTGTGTCAACTCGATGAAAACGATCCATATGCCATCATGTACACGTCAGGGACGACCGGGTCACCGAAAGGCGTCATCCACTCCCACCGTGACATGATCGATCAAGCGCTGATTATGACAGCTTGTCTGCGTCTCACGAAAGAGGATCGCGGATTAACGGTTGCCCCGATCTTTCACTGTGCGGAACTGCACTGCGCCTTCTTCCCGCGCGTTATGATAGGGGCAGCAAATGTGATTATGCACCACTTCGAAGCGCAAGAACTGATTGAAACCGTCAAGCAGGAGCAGATCACCTGCTTGTTTGCAGCACCGACGATGTGGAACATGGTGCTGGAAGAAGAATTCAGTGCAGAGGATTTCCAGACGCTCCGACAGGGATTATACGGTGGAGCTCCCATGGCTCCATCCCTCACGAAGCGTCTGCATGACGCCCTTGGAGTAGAACTGCTCCAGGCTTATGGCATGACGGAGATGGGCCCTGCCATTACAGCATTGATGGACGAGGAGCAAATAAGAAAAGCAGGATCGGCAGGAAGACCGCTGCTTAATCATGACGTCAGGGTCGTGCGAACGAATGAGCATGGACCGGCGGAACCCAATGAAATCTGCAAACCGTTCGAACTGGGGGAAATTATCGTCCGCGGGCCGAGTATGATGACGGCCTATTACAACAGGCCGGAAGAAACGGAAGAAGTCTTATACAAAGGGTGGTATCACACCGGTGATATCGGCTCCTTTGATGAAGAAGGATATCTGTGGGTAAGGGACAGAGTGAAAGATATGATTCTATCCGGTGGAGAGAACATCTACTCGAGAGAAGTAGAGGATGTGCTCTTTGATCATCCTGGTGTGCTCGATGCGGCGGTTGTTGGGGAACCGGATGAGATGTGGGGAGAGCGGGTGGTCGCCTTCATTGTCCGTAAGGGGGACCCGGTGTCCTCCGAAGAGTTGGATGCTTTCTGCACCTCAGGCGGAAGGCTGGCCCGCTTTAAGCGGCCGAGACGATATGTATTTATGGAAGAATTGCCGAGGAACGCCAGTGGTAAACTGCAGAAATTTAAATTAAGAGAAGAACGGACAGCTATGTTGGAATAAGGGAAAGCGGTGCTCTCATGCGCAGGGAGCACCGCTTTTTTGTTGTCATTTCCCGGGAAATGTTTCGACAAAATCATAAGAGTCGCTTCAACTGTTTGACCGGCTGCCGCTTCCGTGCCTCTTCATATTGGAGAAACGGACAGCCTCTCTCTTCGAGTCGGGCCAGGACGTTCTTAATCGTGAAGGATTCCGGTCGCAGTCCTTCTTTTACCTCTTCCCAAAATAACGGACAGGCAACCGTGGCTTCATCGATACGGCGAGCGGAATAGGGGGCAACGATTGTTTTCCCTTCTGCATGCTGGACATAATCCAGATACAGCTTCTCTCCTCGTTTTTTCTTCAGGCGTTCGACTGTGAACAGGTCCGGGCATTTTTGTACGAGTGTTTCCGCCACAGCTTCGGTAAGGTTCCGCGTTTCCTCATAGCTGAAGTCGCCTGCTTGAATAGGGATATGAATCTGCATCCCTTTGTTACCAGACGTTTTGATAAAGCTGATGACTCCGATTTCATCCAGCATCTGCTTCATCCACTGTGCAGCGGTAATCGCAAGTGAAAAGTGTTTCCGACTTGGGGGATCCAGGTCGAAGACAATTTCATCGGGTAAGGATGCATCTGTTTTGTCAAAAGGGATATGGAACTCCACTGCTCCTTGATTGGCAAGCCAAAGGAGCGAGGGGAGATTATTGCAAAGGATCCGGCTTCCGTCTTTTTCTTCCCATGTGTCTAAATAGTCCGGAGCATGATCCGGGGCTTGCTTTTGATAGAAGGACTCAGCAGTAATCCCGTCCGGACAGCGGATTACTGTCAATTTCTTCTCCGCTAAGAATGGCAGCATGTAAGGTGCGATATGACGGATATATTGAAAGTATTGTTTCTTACTGACGTTCTTCCACAGCTGTTTATCCGAGTTCGTGACAGGTACTTCTTCAGGATAGAGGGAAAGGTCCCACTCCATCTTCTCTTTTGTGCAGTTCTCCGGTGTCAGATCAAAGCGGAATCGGTGAAAAGTAGGTTCGCGCATTTCCCCATCCGCTGCATCAAGGCAATGGATATCCGCGCAGACGCTTGGCCTTACATACCACTTCCCTGCCTGCTTTTCTCCGTTACTTTTAAAAAACATCTGAAGTGTTTCTGCTTCTTCGGCAGACAGCCCATTTTTGAACTTTCCCAACGTCTCCTCCATGAGAGTGACGTCATAGTAGCCGTTGGCCGGATCATAGGCTGTCAGACAGCCGGAAACGCTGCGGAAGTTCTTCCATTTCAACCATTGCTTGGACCGCTCCCCTTCGCTGTATAAGCTCTTCTTGTGTTTTGCGACAATCCCTTCCGCCCTGTGAAGCAATACTAATGCTTTTATCTTTTCTAGGCTGGTGTGTACTTCTGAAAGCACGATGTGAGGATGCTGGATGGTTTGAACGAGAGCGTACAGGCTACGCTTTCGTTCTTCCAATCTCTGTTTCCCCCCCGTCAAATGATCAAATGCGACAAATGTACACGGCCTTTCCCGGGCGGCCCTGGCTATTACAGCTTCTTTCTTTAACCGTCCTCTCGTCTGCAAGCGAGAGAAGTTTGTCTGCCACCGTGTGTTACGGATGACGAGTTCCCCGTCAATCGTGAAGGGGAGCGAGTCGGCTGGGGGGATAAACCCGCATATCTCCGGGAAGCGGCCACTCAAGTCCTTGCCGTTTCTACTCCATAGCTTTATCCCGTCCTCCGAAGCATGGAGGAGACAGCGGAAGCCGTCATACTTCACTTCATAAATCCAATCCGGTCCGGTCGGCAAATCTTCTGCAGCAGTCAATAGCATCGGTTTCAATGACACCCGCTCCTTTTTTATATGCTGCTTAGTTTACCCACAGCCGGCGAACATATTTTACCGACCTGTCGTGAATGCTAGGAGAAAAAGGAGTCGAGAACTATGCATACGATGTGGAAAGGAACCATCAGCTTCGGTCTCGTCAATATTCCGATCAAGCTTCATGCAGCGACGGAGAACAAGGATATTAAGCTAAGGCAGCTTCACAAAGAATGTAAGACCCCGGTGGAATACAAAAAACGCTGTCCTGTATGTGAAGAGGAAATCAGCCAGGAAGAAATTGTGAAAGCCTATGAATATGCCAAGAACAAATTCGTGGTGCTGGATGAAGAGGATTTGGAACAGCTGAAGAAGGAGCAGGAGGATAAGGCGGTCGAAATCCTCGACTTCGTCAAGTTAGAGGAAATCGATCCGATTTATTTTGAACGAAGCTATTTTATATCGCCCAATGAAGGGGGATCGAAAGCATACGGGTTGTTACGCCAAGCTCTGTCCGATACGGGGAAAATAGGTGTAGCAAAAATTATTATTCGATCCAAGGAACAGCTGGCGGTTGTTCGTGTTTATGAAAATACATTGCTCATGGAAACGATCCATTTCCCGGACGAAGTAAGGAACGTACAGGATGTCCCGAATGTGCCGGCAGAGGCGGATTTAGGAAAGAAAGAGCTTAGTACCGCAGTGACATTGATCGATCAATTGACCGAAACATTTGATCCGGGAAAATATACGGACGAATACCGAACCGCGTTGATGGACTTGATTGAGGCGAAGAAGAACAACGAAGAGGTTACGACGGCAGCAGACAAACAAAAACCGGACAATGTCACCGATTTGATGGAAGCTCTGGAGAAATCGTTGGAGCGGACCAAAGGCGCGAAGAAGAAAAAAACCACGAAACGAAAAACGACTGCCTCCACTAAGAAGAAGACGTCATAATCCCTTATGTGACAAGGGTTTGTCGAACGTTTTGACTGTATTATTAAGAGGCATTGTAGTATAATATATAACAGATACATGTGGTTCGGAGGGGAAAGAATGAGTGTTCGGACAGAAGAACAGGCAGAGCATTTGATGCGTTCTGCGAAAGCGTCCATGGCTATTGAAGGGTTCAGCTTGAATAAGAAGCAGGAATCATTAGTTAAGAAGTGTCTTACAGGAGCCATATCCCATAAAGAATTCGTCAAGCGGGCTTTGGAATTGTCCCGCCATGCCTAGTTCCAGGTATGGGGGTGAATCCTCCCGCTATTGTTATGCAGGGACTGATGTGCTGATTAATCACTATGACCTTATGGACGACAAGCAGCTGGAGTATATGGAGGCGATCCTTGCCACCCAGCGTTTGTCGGAACTGCAGGAGAAGCCTGTGGAAGGGGACTTCGACCTCAGACATTTGCAGCGTATTCACGCCCGTTTATTTTCCGATCTTTATCCTTTTGCGGGCAATATCAGGACAGAGAATATCACGAAGGACGGGTTTTCTTTTGCGCAGGCCCGCTTCATTCAGGAAGCTTCTGTCCCGATCTTTGATTCTCTAATGAAGGAAGAGTGGGCAGGGATGGACAAAGAGGACTTAGCACGGAAACTGGCTCACTATATGGCGGAGTTGAACGTCCTTCATCCGTTTCGGGAAGGAAATGGTCGGAGCTTGCGTGAGTTCATCCGCACAATCGCCTTGAAAGCCGGCTACCATCTGGATTGGTCCTGTGTACCGAAAGAGGAGGTCTTTCAAGCGAGCATCGATTCAGTCAAGGATATCAGCAGTCTTTATTCGGTTATCCAAGCGTCGCTTGTTCCACTTGCCAAATGAGCAAAAGCCGGGGGAATCCCCGGCTTTTTATTCATCTTCTACAAGCACTTCCTTCTTCGGTCCTTCGTTTTCCTTAAGAACAATCTGCCACTGGTCATCGTCTTCATCAAATAGAATTTCCGCCACGGCGACAATTTTGTCATCTTCTACATCGGTTAGAGCGGAAGCCAAGGCTTCGGAGGTCGTCAATCGGGCCCCTTCTACTTCACTCATCTCCACTTCGGAAACCTTATCGGCAAGTGCTTGTTCTGGAAAACTTTCTTTAATGGGGCCGTCTGTCCAAACATCTACATACTTACCTGTCCATTCGTTGTCCGGAGCTTCAGACACCCACATCGCCCGCCCTTTGTCTTCTGACTCTGTAGTCGGAGTGACGACAAGGATACTGGATCCTTCCTGTTCCATCACATAACCGCTGATTTCTGCTTGCTCCGGAGGCGCCTCTGCTTCCGTTTCCTCATAATCCGAGCCGGCTGGTGCAGAACTGCACCCCGCCAAAAGAATCAAACAAGCGGCCCCCATCATTGTCCAGATGTTTCTCATTGTCATTCTCCTCTCGAATACAGATATTATTCAGAATATTGCACATGACAGAAGATACGAACTTTGTTATCATAAGACTCAACCAAGCAAATAGTACGATTCAACTACTAGGGGGGCCTTGTTACAGGCTGAGAGGAAAGCGTAAAGCTTTTCGACTCTTATGAACCTGATCTGGTTAATACCAGCGGAGGGAAGTAGTCAGACGAACGAATAGTTATTCATCGACTGTCTATGATCCAAGTCAGGTCCTCTCCAGGACCTGGCTTTTTTATTTTCTTATGGAAGGGGGGAATGTATTGAACCGTACACGTTTATTGACTATTATGGCACTGTTTGTTGCCATTGGAACATTCGGAGCACAGCTGCTCTGGTTCCCGGCAGGCATCGCGAAGGCATATCCTGTCCAACATGCGGTAAATGTCATGGCTGCTGTGATGCTTGGACCGCTGCCTGCTGCTGCCATTGCTTTCTGCATCGGCCTGCTGCGATTTCTTTTAGGGCTAGGAACACTGTTGGCTTTTCCTGGTGGAATGGTCGGAGCATTATTTGCTGGTTTGTTTTATCGGATATACAAACGGAAAGGGGCAGCTGTAGTCGGCGAGGTGATTGGAACTGGAATCATTGGAGCATTACTCGCCGTTCCGCTGGCTGGATTCATCATGGGCAGTGCGGCCGGAGCGTTTGCCTTTGTTCCTTCTTTCTTCATCAGCAGTCTGTCAGGAGCTGCCATCGGCTGGTTTGTGCTGTCACGTATCAAAGCAGAACAACTTCTATTACAACCATAATACACGGAAACTGCTAGGGGCGCGAATTATCGCTGAGATAAGGATTATCCTTTGTCCCTCAACACCTGATCTGGTTCGTACCAGCGTAGGGAAGTAGTCTGGACCTCTGCAATCCTCTAGTAGCTTCCGAATAACCCAGGGAGGCACCACTATGTCATTCTCCACTCAATTAAGAAAAGAAAATCAGGACGTGTTTGAAGCTATTTTTCACCATCCATTTGTTGAAGGTCTCGGAAAAGGAGAACTTCCGAAAGAAGCTGTCGCTCATTATGTGAAAGCGGACTTTGAATATTTGAATGCATTTATGCATGTGTACGGCATTGCTGTTTCCAAATCACCAAAAAGAGAAGATATTGAGCTCTTCAATGACCAGATCAACTTTGTGCTCCACAGTGAAGTGCATCCCCATAACAACCTGTGCCGATATATCGGTAAAGAATATGAGGAACTGCAGGGTTACCCGCTGCCACCGACAGCGGACCACTATATTAAACATATGCTCTACCATGCGCATATGGGCAGTATTGGAGAAATTATTGCCGCCTTACTTCCATGCCCCTGGACATATCTCGAAATCGGTAAAGAACTAACGAAAGCCTATCAACCGGACGAAAATCATCCGTTCTTTGATTGGATCGATTTCTATGCAGAGGAAGAAATAGGCGGATTGACAGGACAGCTTTGTGAGAAGCTTGATGCCTATGCAGAGCAAGCTTCAGACGAGGAGAAGAATAAGATGCGTGAAGCTTTCCGAAAGAGCTGCCAGCTGGAATTATCCTTCTGGGAAATGGCCTATACCGTCGAGGAATGGCCCGTAGCTGAGGGGGTTTACCGATGAACCGAGTGAAGTGTGCTCTTACCATCGCCGGAACGGATCCAAGCGGCGGTGCGGGTATCCAGGCGGATTTAAAGACGTTTCAAGAGCTTCAAAGCTATGGGATGAGCGTCGTCACTTCGGTAGTCGCTCAGAATACGACCGGCGTATCTGCGGTTCATCATCTTCCGGTCACGATGCTGAAGCAGCAGCTCTATGCAGTATCAGACGATATGCCGATCGATGCACTGAAAACGGGTATGGTGGCAACTATCGATATGATGGAGGTCCTTAAACAATGGCTGAAGGAAACAGAGGCTGCATACGTCATGGACCCTGTGATGGTAGCAACGAGCGGCGATCCTTTAATTGAGGAAAAGGCGAGGGATTATCTCAGGAAAGAGCTTGTTCCTTTAACAACGCTCGTAACACCGAACATACCGGAAGCGGAGTATTTGACCGGTAAGGCGATAGAGACGGAAGAAGCTATGAAAAAGGCAGCGGAAGAACTTGTCGAGGTTTATGGAGCTGGTGCAGCACTTGTCAAAGGAGGTCATCTGAGAGGTCATGCGGTCGATTATTTATATGATGGAAACGAGATGACCGTTTTGGAAGCAGAGCGAATCGATACGAATAACACCCATGGCACCGGTTGTACGTATTCGGCTGCGATTACGGCATACTTAAGCCGGGGCGATACGTTGAAAGAAGCCGTCCGTAAAAGTAAGTACTTTGTTACCGAAGCCATTCGTCACTCCTTTGACCTGGGAGCAGGAAGCGGACCCACCAATCATTTTGCCACCAGGAAGGAGACGATGAAAGGATGAACACCATCATAGAAAAAGTAAGAGAAAAGCGGCCGCTGATTCATCACATCACGAACCAAGTGGTCGTCCATTTCACAGCGAACGGTGCGCTTGCTTTCGGGTCTTCTCCAATCATGGCAGCCGCCCATCAGGAAGCGGCGGACGTAGCGATGTTGGCAGACGGGGTGTTGTTGAATATCGGAACATTGAATGATTACCAGGTGGAATCCATGATCTTGGCAGGAAGAGCCGCTAATGAGAAAGGTATTCCTGTCGTTCTCGATCCCGTCGGGGTAGGGGCGACCAAGTATCGTTATGAAGCATTTCAACGCATCGTAAAGGAGGTTCAACCGACGGTCATCAAAGGAAATGCAGGAGAGCTGGCTCGGCTGGTTGATATAGAAGTGGAGACGAAGGGAGTCGATTCTGTCGGGGAAGGGAATACCGGGGAAATTGTTCAAGCGGTTGCTGAAGCATTCCGCACAGCGGTCGTCTGCACAGGTGCCGTTGACCGCTTTTGTGCCGATGGAAAAAGCGGTCGGAACGAGAGCGGTCATCCGCTGCTTAGCCGCGTCACCGGTTCCGGCTGTCTCCTGGGTTCCATTCTCGCCGCTGTTCTTAGTGTCGATGGCGGAGTGTACGAGAAACTGGAAACGGCGTTGAAGCATTACGGTCGTGCAGCGGAGCAGGCCGCTTCTCTCCCATCTGTTCAGGGCCCTGGAACATTCCTGCCGCATTTCCTTGATGCACTCAGCCGGGATCTGGAGGAAGGCATATGACACTTTCCCATCGTCTGCGGAAGTATTTAGTCATGGGTAGCCAAGACTGTGTAAAAGATCCTTTGGAAACGCTGTCTGAAGCTGTTTCCGGCGGAATCACGGCTTTTCAATTCCGGGAAAAGGGGGATGGTTCTATGGAGTGGGAAGATAAAGTCGAACTCGGGCGTGCTTTGAAGCGGGTATGTGATGCAAACAACGTCTTATTTGTCGTCAATGATGACATCCGACTGTTCGAAGTTTTGGAGGCCGAGGCCATTCATGTGGGGCAGGAAGATGCTCAGGTAGAGAGTATCCGGGCGGCATACCCTGACGCTGTGATCGGCCTATCTTTGTCCGATAGGAATCACCTGGAACAAAGTCCTCTTCATCTAGTCGATTATGTTGGTGCCGGGCCGATTTTTCCTACTTCCACGAAGCGTGATGCTAATCCAGTTACGGGTCCGGAGTTTATTCGTGATATACGGATGACTCATCCCGAATTACCAGTCGTCGGTATCGGGGGCATTGATGAGCATAATGCGCATCTTGTCATGGAGGCAGGGGCGGCCGGCGTCGCTGTCGTATCGGCCGTGACGAAAGCCGCGGACATTGAACGAGCGGTTCAGTCATTATAAAAACAAAAGGAGTTCCGGCAAACATTGCCGGAACTCCTTTTTTAAAAAGTCTGTGTAACACTTAAAGCCGTTAACACATCCATTATGGGATGTCATGCCCCATTGAACTTTGCAGGATATCAAACCACTGATCGCGGTTTAATTGGTAATCGAGCGCGCGGACAGCTTGGAGAACCCGCTCCTTCTTGCCGGAACCGATAATCGGCATAATCGAGGCCGGGTGTGCCAGCAGCCAGGCATAAAGCACTTGATCGATACCATCCGCTCCGATTTCATCCTTCACCCTATGTAAGCTGTCGCGCAGGCGCACGTCTTTCTCGTCATTGGAGTGGAAAATATCTCCACCGCCCAAAGGAGACCATGCCATTGGTGCCGTACGTTTCTCCTGGCATGCATTCAGCGTACCATCTTCGAAATTTTCAAGCTGTATGGCGGAGAGCTCCAGTTGGTTGGTCACTAATGGGAAATCCAAATAGGATTGAAGCATAGTCCATTGGTGATTTTTAAAATTGGACACACCAAAATGCCGGACTTTGCCTTCCTTTTTCAATTGAGTGAAAGCGGCCGCCACTTCCTCTCCGTCCATGAAAGGATCCGGGCGGTGAATAAGCAAAGTGTCGATATAATCGGTTTGGAGGTTGGTCAACGAATGATCCACAGAGGTGAGTATATGCTCCCGGCTTGTATTGTAATGGTGTGATTTATGCTCAGGCCGGTTTTTGGAAGGAAGGACGATGCCGCATTTCGTCACGATCTCCATTTTTTCTCGTAAGGATGGTTTTAGAGCCAAAGCTTCCCCGAATAAAGCCTCACACGTGTAACTTCCGTAAATATCTGCATGATCGAAAGTTGTGATGCCGAGATCAAGGTTATATTCCATTAACTCCAATGTTTCTTCCTTCGTCTGCTTCCAGTCTGCCAGCCTCCAAAGGCCGTGGATGAGTCTTGAGTAAGACATGTCTTCCGTAATAGATACGCGTTGCATAGTTGTTCCGCCTTTCGTTATGGTTTTGGTTCTATGCTTTATCCTACCATGAAGCATTTAAAACAGTGTGGATAACGCTTCCTTTCCGGTTTCAATTCATCTTGTCCGGGTACAAAGAGGCTAAGGAGGAGATATTAGTGGCTCAATATTTTGCGAATCAGAATCAGCAGGCAGACGGCGGACATGAGGTGCATGTCGAAGGTTGTAATTTCATGCCTTTCGAGAAGAACCTGCTTGCTTTAGGCGGACATAGCGAGTGCAGCAGTGCACTCGAGGAAGCGCGAAATACATTTGACAAGGTCAATGGCTGCCAACATTGTTGTCCGGATTGTCATATGTAAGGGAAAAGGGAGCGGGATTCCGCTCTTTTTTTATTTGGGATGGAACATCTTCTCATGGATAAGTTTTGATTGGGCGTACATAGTAAAACTGATGAAATTCCTGAGGAGGATAAAGAAACATGCCTAAACATTTATGGTACACAGCATTTGCCGTCATGATGCTCATCATGCTTGCGGCTTGTAATACAACAGACCAATCTGCACGGGAAAGACAGCAGAATAATTTAAATGAGGTCAGTTTTGATCCTGCAGACCGTGGGACGCAGGATCGCGGAAATTATGGGCAGTATGGGAACGGACAGAATCGTTTTGACGCGAACATTCCTTTCGAAGGGATGAACCCGAATGGTACAGCGCAGGATCCATACTTATTTGAGCAAAAAGACGGTCAGGATCAGTCTGCCGCACCAGAAGGGGATTTTCAACAGAAGGTCTTGGATCTTACAAATGAAGCTAGAGAAAAACAAGGACTTCAGCCTTTGAAGAATAGTAATGAGGTGGAAGAGGTAGCCCAGGATAAATCCGAAGATATGGCAGAAAACAATTACTTCTCTCATACATCACCGAAGTATGGAAGTCCGTTTGAAATGTTGAAAGAGTATGGGGTCGATTATAGAAAGGCCTCTGAAAACATAGCGGCAGGACAAAGCACACCGGATGAGGTTGTCAAAGGATGGTTGAACAGTCCCGGACACCGCAAGAACATAATGGATAAGAACATGACCCATGTAGGAGTCGGATTTTCCGAAGACGGAAACCAATGGGTACAGATGTTTATTCGGAAATAGTCAGACGGGTGCCTTAGCGGGTGCCCTGTCTTACATAATTCAAGAACAGGGGATGTATAAGGTGAAAGTTATATCGATATTGACTGCTCTGTTTCTCGTCTTGTCCTTTCCGCTTACCGCCGGAGCTTTTCAAGATAAAAGAATGGTCGCGGTAGGAGACTCCATTCCGTTTGGATACAACCTGGTAGAAGGGAACTTAAATCCTCCTAAGCAATCGTTCCCATCCCTTATTGGTACGGAGCGTGATATGGAGGTCATCAACTTAAGCATCCCTGGTCTTACATCGGAAGAACTGCTTCAGGCCGTCCGTTCTAATGATATATTTCGTGAAGCGCTTCATGACGCCGACTATGTCGTCCTCTATATTGGAGGGAATGACCTGCTGAATATTCTTAAGAAAAATGGTGGCTTGAAGGGTTTGAAGATGGAGGAAGCGGCGCCGATTATCAGAGACCTTATCTACAATGTTTATTCAACTATATTAGAAATCGATCAACTGACTGACGGGAAGGTTCTCGTCTACAATATCTATAACCCTTATCCGGCAGCAGGGGAGAAACTTTCGACACCATTATCCTATATCAATCAGCAGTATGCATCTGTCATTAAACTGCTCCAGCATTTCGCTTCTGTGAAGTTGATCGATGCCCATAAGGCTTTTGAGGGAAAGCCGAAGCTGATCATCGAAGGAGACGTCCACCCGACGACAGAAGGCCAGGAAATCCTTGCTGAAATTGGTCTGAAGCACATCGACTGAAATTTCCATCAGGTAGGTCTTTTCATTGGTGTGTTGTATAATAGTGCTACATTAACGAATGGGGTGTTAGGAATGATCAGGTTCGCAGTGATCGGAACAAATACGATTACAGAGAAGTGGATAGAGGCGGCCCGTCAGCATAAAGAGGTAGAACTGACAGCAGTCTATTCCAGGACGGAAAGCCGTGCCAAAGCATTTGCGGAGAATTATGGAGTTTCCCAAACGTACACAAACATCCATGCACTGGCTGAAAGTGATAAAGTGGATGCTGTATATATTGCCAGTCCAAACGCCTTTCATGCCCGACAGGCTGTTGAGCTTATGAAGGCTGGGAAGCATGTTCTGTGTGAGAAGCCGATGGCGTCCAATCAACAGGAGATCGCATCGATGATTCAAGTGGCAAAGGAGAATGGTGTCGTCCTTATGGAAGCTGTCAAATCCACGGTGATGCCCGGTTTTCTTGCTGTTCAGGAGAATTTACATAAGATTGGAAAGGTCAGAAGGTACGTAGGTGTTTTCTGCAAATATTCTTCCCGTTATGATGCTTACAGAGAAGGGGAAGTATTAAATGCTTTCCAACCTTCTCTATCCAACGGGTCTCTGATGGATCTCGGTATTTATGGGATTTATCCGATGGTCACCCTGTTCGGGGCTCCGGAGGAAGTAAAGGCAAACGGGGTGATGCTTGAATCCGGCGTGGATGGAGAAGGTACCGTCTTAGCCCGATATAAGGATATGGAAGGTGTCGTCATGCATTCGAAAATCATCAATGCGTATGCACCGTCGGAAATTCAGGGAGAAGAAGGTACCATAGTCATTCCTAATATTTCAGAACCGAAGGACATACAGATTAGATACAGAGATGGAAGCGTGGAGGAGTTGGAAGTGGAAGAAAAGGAGTTTCTTCCTATGTACTATGAGACCGAAGCATTCGTTTCTCTTGTTAAAGGTGAGAAAAATCATGCTGGAAATAATTCATTGACACATACTTTGATCGCAGCGAAGGTAATGGAAGAAGCCCGTAGACAAATCGGCCTTACTTATCCGGCAGATCGTTCGTTTTGATCCATTCCGAAGAGGCCTCTTCACTCGTTCAAGGGCCTCTTCTTCTTTCAGCAGCTGTTATCCTTCTTATGTTGTATTTCACTGGTAATGTCCTTATCTGACAGACTTATTTGATTATGTATAAGCCCCCAGCGGTTCATACTTTCCAAAAACGTGGATGTCGTTTTCCCATAAGGAGTGATGCGGTATTCCACTTTGGGAGGGACGGTTCCATAATCGATTCGCTCGATTAAACCGTCATCAATCAGCATCTTTAATTCCCTGGTAAGGATTCGGGAGGAGATGTTCCCCTCTATAGAGCGGCGTAACTCGTTGAATCGGATTGAATCAATATGCAGCAGCTGCCAAAGGATCAGTCCTTTCCATTTGCCGCAGACAATATCAAGGGTGACATCGATCCCGGTGGTTTTCCCTGTCACTCCATCCACCTCGTTCTTTTATTTTTTTGTTTTTTGTTTCTCCATCGCTTTTTCATAACCTTCCATGATGCCTTGAGCATAAACCTTGTTCAGAACAGCCATGGTTTGAGGAATGACCTGGTCTTCGTTGTCCGTAGAGACCTGATTGAGCAAATCGACGAGTTCGAGGAGCTCTTCCGTCACTGGAAAAATCGGTTTTATATTGTCCATCAAGCATCACCTTCCTCCGTCGTACTTAAAGCATTATTAATATAATTCTATTTTGTTTGTGCAATTCCCACAAGTACTTACATATATGTTAGCGATACATTCCCATTATGCCGGATTTTTGCTTATTAAACAACGACTAAGCCCGGGTTTTTGGATAGGGGTAAGGCCCCGTATACTGTCGTAAGGGTTGTACAAAAGTTATACTGAAATATTTAAAAAAGAGAATGTCTGTATAACCCTGGCTGAAGTAGGTTTCAAGAAACCTGTAAGGAGAGGAGGAGGTTCCTTCATGCGTTACGTGTTGGCTTATACAAAGACTTATAAAAGCTCGGCATCCATAGCGTTAATTTTGATGCTGTTGGAACTGGTTGTGGAGTTAGTCCAGCCTCTTTTAATGGCTAAGATCATTGATGATGGAATTCTTCAGGAACAATATTCTGTCGTAGCTCTTTGGGGAGGGATCTTGTTGTTGTTGTCTTTAACCGCGTTTGCAGCCGGAATTACGAACTCTTTTTATGCATCCCGTTTTAGTCAGGGGGTAGGGTATGATCTCCGCAGGGACCTCTTCCGGCAGGTACAGGCGTTCACAGATGAAAACTTCCAGCGTATTCCTACGCCGAGTCTGGTAACAAGGGTCACAAACGATGTCATCCAGATTCAGAACTTTTTGTTCATGTTTGTTCGTATCGGTCTCCGGGCGCCATTATTCATAGTTTTCGCATTAATAATGGCCTTTACAATTGATGTCCGTCTGGCTGTAATCATGCTCGGCAGTGTTCCGTTTCTGCTCGTTTTTTTGTATTTTGTTCTGACTAAAGGAGTCCGGCTTTTTAGAAACGTCCAAACTAAGCTGGATGCCCTGAATACCGTCATCCGTGAGAATTTAACAGGCATCCGTCTCATTAAGGGATTCTATAGACAAGCACATGAGAAGGACCGGTTCAGCGAAAGAAACGATGACCTTGTAAAGCAGAATAAGCGCGCACTATGGCTCGTGGAAACGGCGATGCCGGTCGTTATGCTCGGTATGAACGTCGTGATTCTTTTCCTGCTCTTCTTCGGCGGGGAGTGGCTGCGTGCTGGAGATTTGCAGGCAGGAGAAGTGGTCGCAATCATCAATTACGCAACAAGGATTTTGTTTACTTTTTCTGTTTTTACGTTTCTTATCATGGTGTTCTCAAGAGCTTACGCATCAGCGGTCCGCCTGGAAGAAGTCGGACGGGAGGATACGGACATCGCAGAACCGTCTTCTCCTGTAACGAAAGAGCTGCAAGGATCTGTAACCTTTCAGGATGTTTCTTTTGAGCGATCCGGCGAATGTGTACTTCAGGAAATTTCCTTTCAGATCGAAGCTGGTCAAACCGTAGGAATTCTTGGAGAAACAGGTTCAGGAAAAACGTCCTTGTTACATTTAATACCCCGCCTGTATGAAAAAAACTCCGGGCAATTGTCTTTGGATGGGGAAGAATTGGAGAACTTCGCCCTCCTGCCATTACGGAAACAAATAAGTCTGGTTCCACAGGACGTCCATCTCTTCTCTGGTTCCGTACGAGAGAACATCGCTTGGGGGAAAGAGGATGCGACGGAAGAGGAAGTAAAGGAAGCCGCTGATAGGGCTCAAATTCACTCCTTCATTTCAAGCCTTCCTGACGGCTATGATACGGAAATCGGTCAAAAGGGTGTCGTCTTTTCCGGTGGCCAGAAACAAAGACTCTCCATAGCGAGAGCGCTCGTCCGAAAGCCTAAAATCCTTTTGCTTGATGACAGTACAAGTGCGCTCGATGCACATACGGAACAACGGTTGTTTCAAGCATTAAATGAACTGCGCTGCACCGTCTTCATCGTTGCACAGAAAATCAGCTCCGTGGAAAATGCGGACACCATTCTGCTGCTTCAGAACGGCAGGCTGATCGCGAACGGAACCCATGAAGAATTACTGGACTCAAACGATTTTTATCGGGAAGTTCATGCAACCCAGCAGGAAGGGGTGATTTCATGAGCAGGCGTCATCAAGGATTAGGCACAAGTCCCCCGAAGGTTGACCGTGTGTGGGAGACGCTGCAGAGGATATGGGGATATATGGCGACCCAAAAGCAGCGGTTTATTATGGTGATAACGGCTATTCTGGTCAGTTCTTCCTTGTCACTATTAGGTCCGTATTTACTTGGCAAAACCGTGGACTTAGTGATCGAAGTTCCTTCCCGTGACACACTTGTCGGTATGCTTGTCCTGCTGCTCATACTCTACGTATGTCAATCTGTCTTCCTGTGGCTGCAAAACTACTGGATGATCGATATCGCGCAAGGATCGGTTCGCAGAATGCGGAATCACTTATTCTCCCATGTACAAAAACTTCCGGTTCTGTATTTTCAACGGATGCAGCAAGGAGAGCTGATGAGCCGGTTGACTAATGATATCGAGAATGTGAGCCGAACCATGAACACAGCGGTCGTCCAGTTCATTACCAGTGTTCTTACTTTGACCGGCACTATTGTGCTTATGTTATGGCTGAGTCCTTTGCTGACATTGCTGACTTTGACTATCGTTCCTGTCATGTATTTCGGAATGAAATGGATTACGAAACGGACAGGACCTTTCTTTAAGCAGCAGCAGACAGATCTGGGGGAAGTGAACGGGTATGTGGAAGAGATGTTTACCGGCCAGCCGGTCGTCCGCATGTTTTCCAAGGAGCAGCAGGTAATAGAGCGTTTTGAAAAGAAGAATGAAGCACTCAGGGAATCGGGTTATTATGCACAGGTTTACACAGGATTCATCCCGAAATTAATGAACATGCTGAATAATGTAAGCTTTGCCATTATTATCGGGGCGGGTGGTATCCTTGCGTTGAATGGCAGTATTTCCATTGGTGTGATCGTTGCTTTCACCACTTATTCCCGTCAATTTACCCGTCCACTCAATGACCTTGCTAATCAGTTCAATATGATTTTATCGGCAGTAGCTGGAGCGCAGCGTGTATTTCAAGTGTTGGATGAGGAAGTAGAGGGTGAGGTCAAAGAAGAGCCGCTTGAAAGTATATCTGGTGACATCCGTTTTGATTCTGTGTCCTTCGCTTATGAGGAGGGCCAGCCGACTCTTGTGGATATCAACTTTGTTGCAGAACCTGGAGAGACAATTGCACTTGTCGGTCCGACGGGTGCAGGGAAGACAACGATTCTTTCGCTTCTTTCCAGGTTTTACGACCCGGATGCAGGCGCGATTTATTTGGACGGGGTGGATCTTCAGAGAGTACCCAGAAGTTGGCTGAGGAGCAGAATGGGAGTGGTTCTTCAAGATGCGACCATGTTTCATTTGTCTATCAGGGAAAATATCCGCTACGGCCGCTTGGAGGCTACGGATGAAGAAGTCGAGGCTGCAGCAAAGGCCGCGCGTGCCCATGAGTTCATCGTAAACCTTCCTGAAGGGTACGAGACGGTTCTGGATTCCGATGGAAAAGGAGTGAGTCACGGTCAACGTCAGCTTCTTTCCATCGCCAGGGCGATGATCGCTGATCCCTCCCTGCTCATTTTGGATGAAGCGACAAGTAGTATCGACAGCTTGACCGAAAGTAAAATTAATACGGCGCTACAGCGGCTGATGGCGGGTCGCACAAGTTTTGTCATAGCTCACAGACTTCATACCATCCGTTCGGCCGATAAAATACTCGTTATGCAGCACGGAAAAATTATAGAGCAGGGTAGTCACCGCCGGCTGATGAATCAGGGTGGATTCTACGCGGATTTGATCAAAGCGCAATCTCCTGTAACGGAAGGTCATCACCAGTGACATATTAATGGAACACTCCTATTGTCTCTACATATGGTAAGGATAAAAGGAGGGGAATGCCATGTCTCGTCACTATCCGAGCTGGACCGAAATACCTTATGCAGGGACGAAGGTGCCGCCTGTTGTAGAACGGGGAGTGGAGTTTGAAGCAGGCGAGTGGAAAACATATTTCATTCAGCATAGTCGAAGGCACGGTTTTAAGAAAATGGATGGGCGTCCCATTCGTCTTGCCATTAAAGATCCGGATACGATCGATTGGTATGAGGAATTAGAAACCGTTAAAGAAACCCTTGCAAACTTGACGCA
Organism: Bacillus sp. SB49; assembly: GCF_000469135.2. NCBI lineage: Bacteria > Bacillati > Bacillota > Bacilli > Caryophanales > Bacillaceae > Bacillus > Bacillus sp. SB49. The sequence continues at coordinate 3,535,455 of NZ_CP048117.1, read as the reverse complement.
AGAACAAATTACCATTGCCAAGTACTGGGGAGCTGGTCCGCCTTCCAAACAGTGGATTCCGATCATTGATCGACTCATTGATACGTATGGAGTGGAAGCCCCTCGGGCAGCAAGAATCCTTGGAGCTTTGTTCAGCGGCATGAATGATGCCTTCGTGGTGTGCTGGTCTCTGAAATATAAATGGCTCGTACCCCGGCCGAACCAGTTGGACCGCCATTTAGCTACGGTCGTCTGTACGCCGAAGCATCCGTCGTATCCATCCGGTCACGCTACTGTTTCCGGAGCGGCAGAGATAATTCTCGGCTATTTTTTCCCTGCTGAAAGAAGGAAGCTTAATCAGGTTGCTGAAGAAGATGCACGCTCACGCCTTTATGCGGGTGTACATTATCAGGCAGACAATGACCAGGGGCTCCGGTTGGGCAGACAAATTGGTCGGATCGTTGTCGATGAGTTGAAGAAGGACAGAGTAAATGGGCGTCCCCTCGATCGGCCGTTTACGGAATATAAGGATGCAGATCTTCTCCCGCACGATTATGTGCAGGCTATTCCTTTTGAATACTCCCAATCCTGTGACTCGCTTTTGATGAATGGGGACGATGAATCTTCGTCCGGCTACACGGAGTGGATCGATCCGAAATTATTTATGTAGGAGCTGCCTTTGGCAGTTCTTTTTTTGTTATCTGGACAAGTTATCCACATTCTTGCATATATATGTACTATCAAGAGGGAGAGGGGGATGTGGATGAATGCGTGGATCGTAAATGCACGGAAGATCGGCTGGATTGCGGGTGCTGTTGTCATTGCCTTCGCTGCATATTTTTTGGGGAGCTATTTCTGGAAAGGAGCCGTAGCTACTTCCACTGCACCGACCAATGAAGAACCCAGGGTCATTCAATTAGTTACCGGTGAATTTAAAACGACGACCGCAGACGGCAGAGAGGTGGAGGCTTACCGTTGGGATCCCGGCACAATTGTCGTCGAGAAGGATGAACCCTTCCAATTGAGTATGTACGGGGTGAATGGGGAGGAACATCCATTCTATATAGAAGGTACGGATATTAAAGGGGTTGTAGAGAAAGGGAAGGAAACAGTCGTCGATTTAAAGTTCAAGAAAGAAGGCGTGTATCGTTTGATCTGCACGACACATGCAGACAAGGCAGCCAGCGGTCCGATGATCGCTTATATTGTTGTGGATTAATTGGACAAGACGAACGCTCCTCTCTTAATGAGCAGGAGCGTTTTTATTGTTATTTTAATCAAGCAGCGATTTTCGGAATACCACCATATCGATGCCGCGGATGCCGTTCTCATAAAACGGCTGAGGGTAACGAAGGAAGTAATCGGGAAGGATATGATCGAAACGGAAGCCCGCCTTTTGATAAAAGGACAAGTTCTCGATGCTGGAGTTTGATGTGCCCACAATCATACTTGTGTACCCTTTTTCCTTATATTGTTGAGCGGCTTTTGTAATCACGTGTTTTCCAATACCTTTTCCTCTGTAAGCTTCTGATATGGCGATATTTTTAATTTCGACCGATTCTTCATCTGGAAAAACGAACAGGCATACACCGACTACAGCGGAGTCCAATCGGATGGCTGTCAGCTCTCCTTCATGAAGATAAGCGTCCACCATATCCACTTCTTCATCTGCCAGTAAGAGAAACGGCTTATATTCTTCTCGGTTATCCACAGGCAGCAATTCTATGTCCATATTCTTTTCCCCTTTAATCATCAGTTATCGTTTGTTTATGGTTATGATAACATAGAAGCAATACATCGATTTCTGAAATGAAGGTATTTTCAGATAAAAAAGGGGTAGTGACTATGGAACAACAAGAACCTATATATGATTTGATCGGAATCGGAACAGGACCTTTCAACTTGAGCCTTGCCGCTCTTTTGGATGATATAGAGGAAGTGGATGCATTATTCTTTGAACAGAAATCTGCCTTCGAATGGCATCCTGGTATGTTGATCGAGGGAACGAAGATGCAGGTTCCGTTTCTTGCGGATCTGGTTACAATGGCCGACCCGACGAACCCGTACAGCTTCCTGAACTATATCAGCAAGCACGATCGGATGTATCAGTTCTATTTCCTGCAGCGTCTGGACATACCGCGCAGAGAATATAATGATTACTGCCGATGGGTCGCCGATCAGTTGTCATCCTGCCGGTTTGGTAAGCGCGTCACGGGGATCCGTCATGTCAAAGATAACGGGGACACCTTCGAAGTCGATGTTCTCGATATCGAAACAGGTAATTCTGCGCTGTATCGAACCAGGAATCTCGTTATGGGAACAGGCAGCGTTCCATCCATGCCGCAATCTTTCCAAGGACTACCGGAAACGGATGTTTTTCATACGGCAGACTTCCTTATAAACAAAGATGCATGCCTGAATAAGAAATCGATCACAGTGGTCGGATCCGGACAGAGTGCTGCCGAAACGTTCCGCGATCTCCTGCAGGAACAGCGCCGGTACGGCTTCCAGCTGGACTGGATTACGAGATCGCCCGGCTTCTCTTCCATGGAAGAGTCGAAATTGAGTCTGGAACACTTTTCTCCGGACTATGTAAACTACTTTTACAGCCTTCCCCAGGAGCAGAAAGATGAAATTTTTGCTACGCAGGGGTTATACTACAAGGGGATCAGTAATCATACAGTGAATGATATCTATAATTTGCTTTACGAATACTCCGTTGGTGGAGAAGAGATTCCAGTCGGCCTTCAGGTACTTACCGAAGTCCGGGATGTCCATGCAAAAGCAGACGGCGGCTATGAACTAGACTGCTACCAATATCAAAAAGGGAAGAAGTACACGCACGAAACAGATGTCATTATCGCCGCGACCGGGTATAAGCCTTACGTTCCGGATTTCGTTCATTACATGGAGGACTTCCTTGTCTGGGATGATCAAGGCCGTTATGAAGTGACAGAAGATTACAGATTGAAGAAAAATGCAGACACGCCGAATGAAATATTCGTCCACAGCGGTATTTCCCATACGCATGGTGTCGGTTCGACAAACTTGGGGCTGTCCATTTACCGCAATAAGTTAATTATTAATCAGCTGACCGGCCGCGAAGTCTTTCCGCTCAGTGAGAAGAACATTTTTCAATCCTTTTCTGTTCAATAAATGTGAAGCACATGAAAGGTGACAACTCTTTCATGTGCGTTTTTTGGTTCTGTTGATAATGTGTATAAAATTGTGTATATGTGAATGGAAATCAAAGAGGTGGCACAGTCTTTTCGGGTTATCCACATGTGTATAAATCCACCCATCCTTTCCTAAGGATGCGATTGGGGATAATGTTGATAAAACAAGGGTTCAGCGAATCTGGGAAAATATTAATATGTAAAAAAATCAATTAGTCTCATCTGGCTATTGACATATTAGGGCTAAGGGTTAATAATATTGTAAATATACAGAGGAAATTATAAATATACATAGAGGTGGTTTTAGTTTGAAAGCAGGAATTGTCGGAGCTACAGGATACGGCGGCATCGAGCTGTTCCGGATTTTACAGGCTCATCCAAATATACAAACAATCACATTGTATTCCTCCTCACAGGCAGGGGAGTATTTTGAAGATATATATCCACAAATGAACAGTGGTACGAAGCACGAATTGAAAGATGTCGAGCCGGAGAAGATGAAGCAAGAACAGGATGTCATCTTTTTAGCGACGCCCGCCGGGGTTTCCAGTAAACTCACTCCCCAGCTTGCCGGCAGCCGTGCGAAAATTATCGATTTATCGGGAGACCTGCGGCTGAAGGATGCGGAAAGCTACTCCCGGTGGTATAAAAAAGAACCTGCTGCCTCAAACGTGCTGCAAACCGCTGTCTATGGCCTGCCGGAATGGAATAAAGAGGCGATTCGCGGGGCGGATGTCATCGCAAACCCTGGATGTTATCCGACAGCCACACTTCTTGGTCTTGGGCCGCTGGTCAAAGAAGGCCTTGCCGTTCCTTCTTCCATCATTATTGATGCGAAGTCCGGCGTATCAGGGGCAGGGAAGAACCCGAACCCTGTTGCTCATTTTGCACATGCACAGGAAAACTTTCAAATATATAAAGTGAATCAGCACCAACACATTCCCGAAATTGAACAGCAGCTTGCTGAGTGGGAAGAAGATACGGAGCCTGTTACGTTCTCTACACATCTCGTTCCAATGACGAAGGGGATTATGTCGACGATCTATATGACTCTCAAACAAGAGGTTACGGAAGAACAACTGCGCTCCATCTACCGTTCCTATTACGCACAGGAGCCGTTCGTGCGTGTCAGGGAAGATGGTACGTTCCCTTGTACGAAGGACGTGTACGGAACGAATTATTGTGATATCGGTATGACGATCGATCCGAGGACGAAGCGGGTAACCATCGTCAGCGTCATCGATAATTTGATGAAAGGCGCAGCAAGTCAGGCGGTACAAAATATGAATCTAATATTCAATAAGGACGAAAGTGCAGGATTACCAGAATTTCCTGTCTATCCTTAAGAAGAGGAGGAGAAACGTTGATAGAAGCGAAGAACGTACATCAAATTGAAAAACTAGAAAAAGGGTCAATCGTGACGCCGAAAGGCTTTACAGCGGGAGGGGTGCATTGCGGCCTCCGATATCGCAGGAAGGATTTCGGTTTGCTGATGAGTGAGACTCCAGCCTCCATCGCGGCTGTTTATACGCAGAGTCACTTTCAGGCTCCACCTCTGAAGGTCACACAGGAGAGTATCGCTAAGGGCGGAAAGATTCAAGCCATTGCAATCAACAGTGCTATTGCCAACGCTTGTACTGGAGAAGAGGGTATGGCCAACGCCTACGAGATGCGTGACCTCATCGCTTCTAGATTCGAGATCCCTAATGAATACGTGGCGGTCGCTTCTACGGGTGTCATCGGGGAACAGCTTCCGATGGATAAGATTGCGGAAGGTAGCCGGACTGTAGAACTCAGCGAGCAAGGCAGCGGGGATTTCCAGGAGGCTATCCTCACTACAGATACATGTCAAAAGCATACATGTTATCAAGTGCAGATCGACGGAGTCACAGTCACGATCGCCGGTGCAGCAAAAGGTTCCGGTATGATCCATCCGAATATGGCTACTATGCTGGGCTTCATAACAACAGACGCTGTCATTGATACGGCCGATATGCAGGCTGCCCTGAGCCATACGATTGATAAGTCATTCAACCAGATCACCGTAGACGGCGAGACGTCTACGAATGACATGGTGCTTGCGCTTGCAAACGGAAAGGCAGGCCACGAACCGTTAAATACAGATCATCCGGACTGGGAAGCATTTCAAGCAGCCCTTCAGCTCGTCTGTGAAGACTTGGCTAAGCAGATCGCCCGGGACGGAGAGGGTGCCACGAAGCTGATTGAAGTAAATGTTACCGGTGCTAAATCCGACCATGAAGCTCGAATTATCGCCAAGAAAGTCGTCGGTTCCAGTCTTGTCAAAACGGCTGTTTACGGTAGGGATGCCAACTGGGGACGTATTGTAAGTGCAATTGGTCACAGTGAAGCAACGCTTGATCCGAATGAATGCGATATTCATATGGAAGACCAACTCGTATTCAGTAAAGGTACGGCATGTGCCTTCTCTGAAGAGAAAGCAGCAGAAGACCTGGAGAATGAAAAGGTGACAATCGGCATCAAGCTTGGCGTAGGGGAAGGTACCGGCACAGCTTGGGGGTGTGACTTGACTTATGACTACATCAAAATCAATGCAAGCTACAGAACATAAACCGGTGATTGTCGTCAAGCTTGGCGGCAGTATGACAGACCAGCTTACGGACGAATTCTATCAAAGCTTCCGGTCAGTGCTAGCACACTATCACTGCATTATCGTCCACGGCGGCGGCCCGGCTATCAACAGAATGTTGGAACAGTTGAAAATAGAAGGTGAATTCTACAATGGTCTGCGTAAAACGACCGCTCCGACGATGGCTGTCGTCGAGATGGTGCTGGGTGGTCAGGTGAGTGCACAGATTACAGGAAGCTTAGCCGCACAGGGTATATCTGCAATCGGAGTCAAAGGATCAGAAGCGGATTTATTAACCTGCAGCTTCGTAGATGAAAAAAACCTTGGCTACGTTGGTGAGGTAGAAGCAGTAGAACCAGGAGTGCTGAACCATATTCTCGAAGGAGGGTATCTTCCTGTTGTAGCCCCGTTCGGTAAAACATCGGATGGAGTGACGGTAAATGTCAATGCTGACATGGCGGCAGGAGCAATTGCACGTGCAGTCGGAGCGAAGAAGCTGCTGTATGTGACGGATGTTCCCGGTATTCTTATTAATGGCTCTCTATTGGACGCAACGACGCCGGAAGAGATAGAAAGTATGATCGAAGACGGTTCCATTTATGGTGGTATGATTCCTAAAGTGAAATCCGCTGTCGAAGCACTGTCCGACGATTTGGAAGAGGTTTTGATCGTTAGTGGAGAGACAGCACTGATGGAACATGGAACGATAAAAGGGACGTCGATTTCAGAGAAACGAAAGGAGAAAGTCAAATGAGCTTATTTCCTACCTACAATCGGTTTCCGTTGACGATCGTCTCCGGAAAGGGAACGAAAGTAATGGATGATCAAGGGAAGGAATACCTCGATTTCGTTTCCGGAATCGCCGTATGTAATCTTGGTCACCGGCCGGACAAAGTGGAAGCTGCAGTGAAAGAACAAATGGAGCAGGTTTGGCATGTCTCAAACCTTTATCAGATCCCTGTGCAGGAGCGGGCAGCGGAGCTTTTAGTTTCAAAGACCGATCTGGATCATGTCTTCTTTTGTAATAGTGGAGCAGAAGCGAATGAAGCGGCCATTAAGTTGGCACGTAAACACACTGGAAGAGAAAAGATCATTACATTTAAGCAGTCCTTCCACGGAAGGACATTTGCAACGATGAGTGCAACGGGGCAGGCGAAAATCCACGACGGGTTTGGTTCCTTGCTGCCTACCTTTAACTACTATCCATACAATGATGTGGAGGCTATTGAAGAGGTTCATGACGGCCATGTTGCTGCGATCATGGTCGAAGTCATCCAAGGGGAAGGCGGCGTCGTCCCGGGTACGAAGGAGTTCCTGAAAGCTGTCGAAGCGAAGTGTGACGAGCTCGGTGCTTTGCTGATCATTGATGAAGTGCAGACGGGAATCGGCAGGACAGGTCGACCGTTCGCGTATCAGCATTATGATCTGAATCCCGATATCGTTACTTCTGCAAAAGGTCTCGGCAGTGGTTTTCCTGTAGGAGCCATGCTTGGAAAGGCAGAGCTCGTGGAAACATTCACAGCTGGTGTCCATGGTTCGACTTTTGGTGGGAACCCGTTGGCTTCTGCCGCAGTGAAAGCGACGCTCGAAACAATTTTCAATGATTCCTTCCTCGAAGATGTGACAGAGAAAGGGCGCTTATTCAAGCAAAAGCTTGTGTCTGAGCTATCTTCTGTCGATTACGTGAAGGAAGTGAGGGGCGAAGGATTGATGCTTGGGATTGCACTGGATACGGAAGCAATCCAGCTCGTACATGCTTTAAGGGAGAGTGGATTATTGACAGTCCTTGCTGGTCCTAATGTTCTTCGGCTTTTACCGCCTCTGACAGTTTCAGAAGAGGAGATCGATCAGGCGGTTGCGCTTTTGGGCGAAGTATTAAAGAAACATGAGCAGGAACTTCAAAAAGCTTAATATAAGCATTGGTGGACCTCGCATTTCGGGGCCACCTTTTCTGGAAATTAAATGTATAAAAATTCATTAAAAATAATATTTATTCAAGTTATGAGGTGAACGTATGAAAGGTTACTTAAGCTTACAAGATGGAAAAACGTTCGAAGGAAAAGTCTCGGGATATTATCAACAACCTGTTCAGGGAGAGGTCGTTTTCTTTACCGGTATGACAGGTTATCAGGAAGTTTTGACGGATCCATCCTATAAAGGGCAGATTGTTGTTTTCACGTATCCACTAATCGGCAATTACGGCATCAACGCCGATGATGGGGAGAGTAAGGAGATACAGGTAAGCGGCGTCGTCATGTTTCAGTGCGCAGACATGGTGACCCATTACAAAGCGACACATTCTCTTGGTGAGTACTTGGAGGAGAATAACGTCCCGTATCTGACTGGTGTCGATACAAGAGAGTTGACTAAGGCCATTCGGTCTGGAGGAACGAGACAAGCGATTTTGGCAGATGAACCTGTCCGTGACTTCGAACCATTGGAAACAAACCAAATGTATGAGGTGCATGGGGAGGAAATAGAAACGCACGGCGATGGACCGCTGCATATAGGAATGATCGACTTCGGATGGAAGAAGTCCATTTTGAAATCCCTGCTTAAATGGAACGTCCGTGTGAGCGTTATTCCTTTTACTCAGGTGGAGAAAGTGAACAATCTTCACCTTGATGGACTTGTCCTATCTAATGGTCCGGGGGATCCGAAAGACGTTCTGCCTCATCTTCCGGCTTTAAAAGAGGCGTTGGATACCCACCCAAGTTTCGGAATTTGCATGGGACACCAAGTCATCGCTCTCGCCTATGGAGCCAATACCAAGAAACTGCCTTTCGGGCACCGTGGGGCCAATCACCCGGTTAAAGACCAGCTGACAGGAAAGGTGTTCCTGTCTTCTCAAAACCACAGTTATGTGGTGGACGAAGCCAGTCTAGATGTTACACCACTTACAAAACGATTCTATAACGTAAACGATGGGTCTGTCGAAGGCTTAATGCATAAAGAAAAACCGGTAATGTCTGTGCAGTTTCACCCGGAAGCGAATCCGGGACCTGCGGATGCACAATGGTTATTTAATGACTTTGTAAAGGTAGTGGAAAAAGGAGTGAACGTTCATGTCTAAGAAAGTATTAGTCATCGGTTCTGGTCCGATCGTGATCGGCCAGGCGGCGGAATTCGATTATTCAGGCACACAAGGGTGTCTTGCACTTAAAGAGGAGGGGCATGAAGTCGTATTGGTCAACAATAACCCGGCGACGATTATGACCGATCATGAAATAGCGGACGTCGTCTACTGTGAACCGCTGACGGTCGAGAGCATTGCTGCCATCATCGATAAAGAGAAGCCGGATTCCGTTCTTGCGGGACTTGGCGGGCAGACGGCACTAAACCTTGCTGTTGAGATGGAAAAAGAAGGAGTGCTGGAAAAATACGGAGTAGAACTTCTTGGAACAAGCGTGGATTCTATCAAACAAGGGGAGGACCGGGAGTTGTTCCGTGCTTTGATGAACGAGCTGGATCAGCCGGTTCCTGAGAGTGAAGTAATTACGACGCTGGAACAGGCGAAAGCATTTGCCGAGCGTGTCGGATACCCGATTATCAGCCGCCCAGCCTACACACTTGGCGGCAGAGGCGGTGGAATCGTGGACGAAGAATCAGGATTGGAAGAGTTGATCCTGACTGGTCTGAAAGCGAGTCCGATTCATCAGGTCATTGTTGAAAAGAGCATTGCCGGTTTTAAAGAAGTCGAATACGAAATTATGCGGGACCATAATGGAACATGTATTTCGGTCTGTAACATGGAGAACTTCGATCCGGTTGGCGTTCATACAGGTGATTCCATTGTTGTAGCGCCTTCCCAGACATTAACGGATGAAGAATACCAAATGTTGAGAAGTGCTTCCCTTAAAATCGTGTCGGCTTTGGAGGTTATCGGAGGCTGCAATGTTCAACTCGCCCTCGATCCACACAGCAAAAACTATTATGTCATCGAAGTTAATCCGCGTGTAAGCCGTTCTTCTGCATTAGCATCAAAAGCGACCGGTTATCCAATCGCCAAGATGGCGACAAAAGTGGCTCTCGGTTATTCGTTGGATGAATTGTTGAACCCATTGACAGGCCATACGTATGCAAGCTTTGAACCTGCTTTGGATTATGTCGTTGTGAAATTCCCGCGCTGGCCGTTTGATAAGTTTCCCGAAGCGGAAAGAAGCCTTGGCACGAAAATGAGAGCAACGGGAGAGGTCATGTCGATCGATCGAACGCTCGAAGGGGCTTTTCAGAAGGCCGTCCAATCGCTCGATACAAGCATTCCTGTCATTACAGATAAGTGGACACAATTGACGAAACCGACGGACCTCCGCTACTTCGCCATTTTAGAGCTTCTGAGAGAAGGCGTGACGATCGAGAAGATTCATGAAGTGACTAAAATTGACCTGTTCTTCTTGAACGTCCTTAAGAACATCGTCCATACAGAAAAGCAGCTGGAATCCGGTCCTGTCACCGAAGAGCTTCTTCAGCAGGCGAAGGTCTATGGATTCTCTGACCCGACCATTGCCGTGCATACAGGTGCGTCGGTGCAGGAAGTTAAGAGTTGGAGAAAGGATTTCGATTTACAGCCGAAGTTCAAAGTCGTCGATACATGTGCGGCTGAGTTTGAAGCAGCTACCAACTATGTGTACAGCACGTATGCCGGCAACAATGAAATAGCACCGTTGGCGGGGGAGAAGAAAGCATTGATCCTCGGATCCGGACCTATTCGGATCGGTCAGGGTGTCGAATTCGATTATAGTGCCGTTAAAGCAATCGAAAGTCTCCAAAAGCTGGGCTGGACGACGGTCATGATCAACAATAACCCGGAAACGGTAAGTACCGATTACGCAACTGCTGATCGTTTGTATTTCGAACCGATTCATACAGAAATCGTGGAAGCCATTGTCGAACAGGAAGGAATCGATCTCGTATTCACACAATTCGGCGGTCAGACAGCCATCAACCTGGCCGAGGAGCTTTCAAAAGCAGGTCTCCCGCTGGCTGGTGTATCAACAGACGTTCTGGATGAGCTGGAGGACCGTGACAAATTCTATGAAGCATTAAAGAAATTGGATATTCCGCATGTTTCCGGAACGACATGTCATACGAAAGAGGAAGCTTGGTCTGCGGCGGCAACTTATAATTTCCCGATTCTCTGTCGTCCTTCCTACGTTATCGGCGGACAGGGAATGGTGAAGATCGAGAACGAAACAGAATTGAAGCAGGCGCTCGACGAAACGGAAGACCGTCACTATCCGATCGTTCTTGACTCCTTCATGCAGGGCATGGAAGTGGAAGTCGACCTGGTCGGGGATGGTGAAACCATCTTCCTTCCGGATGTCATGGAGCACATTGAACCGGCAGGCGTTCATTCCGGTGACAGTATGGCGATCTTCCCTTCGACTCTGTCGGAAGAAATCAAATCCACAGTACGCCGCTATAGTGAGCAGATCGTCCAGCACTTCCAATACAAAGGTATCATGAATATTCAATTCCTCTGTGTCGATGGACGCGTGTACGTACTGGAAGTGAATCCGCGCGCAAGTCGTACGGTGCCGATCATCAGTAAAGTTGCTGCCGTTCCTTTGGTCGATTACGCGGTACAAGTGCTCGTCGATGCTCCTGGGTTCGCACTCGCTGAGAAGCAGGTTCCGAACATCACCGTAACAGCTGTTAAATATCCGGTCTTTTCTTCTTATGCCATGACGGAACTGGACCACAAGCTTGGACCGAACATGAAGTCCACTGGAGAAGGGATGTGTCTCGGTAATACGGTAGAGGAAGCCTTGCAGAAAGTATTCGCTCATCTTCCTGATATCCGGGAGGACAAGGACATTTGTTACGTCGATGTGGAGGGATATTCTCACATTCCGTCATCTGAACTCGACTTTGAAGAGTGGCTGACGACCGCATCTGCCGTCCTTTATGTCAATGACCAGGAAACGGAGCTGGCGCGAAGCAGAAGAATTCAGGCAACGAAGAACGGTGTGCAGGTGTTTAGCGAAACAACAACGTTTGAAGCCTTTTGGCAGGGGCTTCAAGTAGAGAAGAACGAACCTACCCCATTGCCGGAGATGATCCTGGAAGGAGTGCATACGTAATGAATTTAATGGAGCAGATGTATTCAACGAACAGTTCTATGCAGGGCAAACATATTCTGACTTGGCTGGATTACAGCCAGTCGGAAGTCTGCCAACTGCTGGCACAAGCGCAATATATTAAGGAAAATCCCTACAATCAGTCATTAAAAGGAAAAAATCTAGCGATGATTTTTGAGAAATCATCGACTAGAACCCGTGTTTCTTTTGAAGTCGGGATGGGGCATATGGGAGGGCACGCTCTTTATCTCAACACGAAAGACATTCAGGTCGGGCGTGGAGAAACGATTGCCGATACCGCCCGCGTCCTATCCGGCTATGTAGACGCCATCATGTTCCGTACGACTTCCAACGAGCGCTTAACGGAGCTCGCCGAGCATGCGACAGTCCCGGTTATCAATGGATTGTGTGATATCTATCACCCGTGTCAGGCGCTTGCGGATGTGTTTACCATCCTTGAACTGAAAGGCCAATTGTGCGGCATCAAGCTGGTTTACATCGGAGACGGCAACAACGTCGCTCATTCTCTAATGATCCTTGCAGCGATGATGGGGATGGAAGTGGTGGTATCTGCTCCGGAAGGATATGAGCCGGATGAAGAGATTACCGCTAAATCAAAAGCTCTGGCGGAAGAATATAACGGTTCTGTCACCATCGAACCGGACCCTGTCCAAGCGGTGAAAGATGCAGACGTTGTCTATACGGATGTGTGGACCAGCATGGGACAGGAGGAGGAAGCGGAGCAGCGCTTAAAAGACTTCCAAGGCTATCAGGTAAATAAAGAGCTTCTTTCTCATGCCAAACCGGACGCCTCTTTCCTGCATTGTCTTCCAGCTCACAGAGAAGAAGAGGTGACAGCAGAGATCATCGACGGTCCGCAATCCGCCGTTTTCCAACAGGCGGAAAACCGTATGCACGTACAGAAGGCAATTTTACAGGCGATTATCGGCTGGCGGTAAAAAAACAAGCATATTTTTATAGAACCGAACCGTATGATATGGAATGAGGAACTTCATTAATGGACGATTCACTAATATGGTCGAATTACTACGAATAACATCGAACAACCTTTTTTATAAAGGGAATTTTGATTGAATGTGGAAGTAGTTAGGGAAAGCGATCAAATCTTAAAGGAGTGGCCATTGAATGAGTGAACAAATGACAACGGCTGTGGAACCTAAAGTCATGAAGAAGTCCCATTTCAAAGTGGTCGGTGTCTCTTGCCAAACGATGATGGATGAAAGGGAAGTGAAGGTTCCGCAACTAATGGAACAATTCCATACGATGAAGCTTCCGAAGGTAAAAAATCGTATTAATGCTCCCTGTTCTCTCGGTATGTTCGTCGATCCTCCCAATTGGAATGAGATGACGGATGCCTTTTACTGGATCGCCGGTGTCGAGGTAGACAGTTTCGAGAAGATTCCACAAGATATGATTACAAAAACAATTCCTGCTTATACGTATGCGGTGTTGGAGTATGATCCGTCCCTTCATGAGTTCAATCCTTACCTTTATCTCCACGAATGGATCAAGGAAAAGGGTTATGAACAGGTGGAAGGATTCGGTTTCGAAGAATACCAGCCTTACACGGGATCCCAAACCAGCTATCGGCTATATCTTCCTATCAAATAAGTGCAATAAAAAATCCGAACGCTCCTGGAATGCTCTGATCAGCATTCCGGGAATCGTTCGGATTTTTTTAGAGGAGAAAAGATAAACCAAAGTACAAAACAGCTGCAATGGCAGCGGCGATCAAGGCTGGCTTTAACTTGAATTTGGCATATTTAATTGGATTCAAGTTGAGGATTCCGGCTGTCGTATTCGTATCATCACTTAAAGGTGAAGCGAATGCACCGAAGGTCCCGCTCGCGAAGACAGCGCCGATCACCATCGGGAGAGAACTGCCGGCGACTGTGGCAATGGATATTCCGACGGGCATCAGTATTCCCCACGTGCCCCAGGAAGATCCGATGAAATAGGACAGTCCGCAGCCGACGATGAACAGCACAACAGCTACGAATCCGGAGGGAATCCAGCCGAAGGAGGAAGATATAGTGCCGGCGAAATCCAGTGTTTCGGAGCCGCGACTCAGGCCCCAGACGAGAGCGAGCAGCATAATAACGCCCATCATTTCATTGCCGCCTTCTGTAATAACTGTCATCATCTTTTTCAGTGATTCCGAACGAACCTTCAGGAACAGGACGAGTGCAATTAACGTGATGAGAACGGCGAGTACCATTGCATCCAGTACGTTATCGTTGATCAATGCATCAAATCCGCTTTTGCCATCACGGACTCCCGACATATACATAAGCAGGAAGGTGAGCCCAATTACGGCGAAAAGCGGGATAATCAAACGCCAGGGTTTTGCGGGCAGCTCCTTCGTCACGGCAGGGTGACAGTCTTCCCACTGGTCATCATCTTCCCGCGGCTCCTGATCCATATTTTCCGCATCTGTGGCAGCTTTTTTATTCCTGTGGAAGAAACTTAAATAAAGGCCTACAAGGAGCATAGAGAAGGCGAAGAAGTTGAATGGAATGCTCTGGATGTATAAGCTGTAAGCATCTCCTGTCGTATTCGCCTGCTCCAGAGAAAGGGCGATGACCGAGGTCATATAGCCGACGAAAGCAGTTGCTACCGGAATCAGCACGACGAGTGGGGAAGCAGTTGTTTCAATGACGAAGCCCAGCTCCTGTTTGGACATAGGAATGTTCTTCCTCATTGCTTTCATCACCGGCCCGATTGTCACAATACGAAAACTGGGTGCAGAGAAGGTGCCAAGGGATGACAGCCACGTCAGCAGGAAGGCTCCTCGTTTGGTTTCGATTCTTTCGGTAGCTTCTTTTACGAAGCCTTTGATGCCTCCGGCCATTTTGATCAGACCGATTAAGGCAGCGAACACATAAAGAAAAAGGATGATTTTCAAATTGCTGTCATCAGAAAGCCCTTCGATAATGAATCCAAGGGCTGCCATCATGCCACCCAGCAGGTGGAAGTCGGATATGTATCCTGCGACGACGACGGCGAAAAGCAGGCTTGGAATGACTTGTTTAGTCCAGACGGCAGTGATGATGACCACAATGAAAGGGACGACGGATAACCAGTCCATGACAATGTACCTCTCTTCCTTCTATATCTTCTTCTAGCATGCGTGAGTTGACGCTTGGATATTCTTTTTATTGAAAAAGGACTTTTATCACTATCACACGAATAGGTGGAAGAACTGACTTTTGACAGGAGGGCTTTCCTATGACATTTATGAAGCAGTCTGTAACAATACAAAAACCGTTGGAAGAAGTATTTGCTGTCGCCATCGATTTCTCTAATAGTCCGGAAGTGATGGACGCCGTTGTTGATGTGGAGCTGTTGAGTGAGGGGCCTGTGCGTGAGGGGTATCGTTTCAAGGAGACGAGGTTGATCAGAGGAAGGAAAATCCCGGCGGTTATAGAAGTAACGGACTTCGTAAGGAATGAAAGTTATTCTGTCCGAAGTGTCCAGAACGGTCTTGACTTGCGTTATCACTATGTGTTCACGGAGCGGGAAGCGGGGAGTACGGAAGTGACATTCCGAGGAGAAATGAAGACGGAGGGAATCCGTAACACCATGATGAAGCCCTTGATCCAGCGGATTATCAAAAAGGAAGATGAGGACCATCTGCCTCGTTTGAAGAAGTTTATCGAAAACAGGCCGTAATGGTGGTATAATGGAATTAAGCTATGGATCATGTATGAAAGGTCTCTCCGCCATCCAATATGGGAAGAGGCCTATTTTTTTATAGACAGCTCCCGGAAGCATTGACGGAGCCTTATGGAATGAGGAAAGGAAAGATATAGATTATGACTCAACAAGAACAGCCTTGGTTTGCTGAACTATCCCCTTCGCTTAAGGAGGCGTGGAAGAATTCTGGTTTCCACACTTTCACGAATGTACAGGAGCAGGCCATCCCATTTATTTTAAATAAAGAAGACGTCCTTGCGGAGGCGCCGACCGGAAGTGGTAAAACCCTTGCTTATTTACTGCCTTTAATCCAGCAGGTGGACGCGGAGAAGAAGCAGACGCAGGTTTTGGTCATGGCTTCGTCTCATGAACTGGTGATGCAGATTCATCAGGAAATACAGGTATGGACAAAAGACAGCGGTATGACAAGCACTACTTTGATCGGCGGAGCGAACGTGAAGCGTCAGATCGATAAGCTGAAGAAGAAACCTCATATTGTGGTCGGGACACCGGGAAGGGTGTACGAGCTGATTCAGAAGAAGAAGCTGAAAGCACATGAAATGCATGCGGTCGTGATGGATGAAGCGGACCAATTGCTTGTCCCTGAGCATATTCAGACGGTTGAGAATGTGTTGAAAAGCACAAGGAAGGATACGCAGATCCTGCTATTTTCTGCTACTTTGCCGGATACGGTCATTGATGTAGCTCAAAGCTTTATGAAGGAAGACGCTGAGGTAATCCGGGTGCAGGAAGAGGCTCAGAAGCCGGCAGTCACCCACACCTATATTGCTTGCTCCGACCGTGATAAAGTGGAGCTCGTTCGTAAACTGTCCTATACAGATGGTTTCTTCGGCCTGGCCTTCCTTCAAGACATCGCCAAGCTGAATATTATGGCAGAGAAGCTGACTTACCATAAGCTGGACATTGGCCTCCTGCATAGTGATGCAAAAAAAGAACATCGGGCGAAGGCGATCCGGGAATTCCGCCAGGGTCAGTACCCATTGTTGTTAGCGACAGATGTAGCGGCCAGGGGGTTGGATATCCAGGAAATCAACTGCATCATTAACTTGGACATGCCTAAGGACAGAACTTCCTACATTCATAGAGCTGGTCGTACAGGAAGGATTGGATCGGAGGAGGGCACGGTTGTGTCACTCGTCAATCCGGTCGAGGAGAAGCGGTTGAAGAAGTATGCCCGTGACTTGGACATTGACTTGAAGAAAGTAGAAATATATAAGGGACGTCTGCAGGAAGCGCGTCGCTAGCTAGCAGACGCCGTGACACGGAAGTTGACTATACTATTTAAACGAGGAGACAACCACCATGAGAAAGTTACTATTGTTTCTGATTGCTTTACTTGTCATCATCGTCGTTGCAACCCCTGTCTCTGCTCAAGATATATGGAAATGGAAAGATAACCCGAAAGAATCGTATGAGAAGGTGACCCGTCATATTCAGGGCCTGGTCGAAGGTACGGATGTGAAACAGGAAGTTCAAACATTCGGGGAGGATCTACGCTCTTTCTTTGACGGAATCGAATGGAAATACGTAGAGGACTCTGAATTGGAGCAGCCGCAGGCGGAAAATAATGGTGTGGAAGAACAGGCAGAGCCGGCAGCTGAGGAAGGGTCCATCGACGATTATCAACCGAATGAGTTCGAGAAGGAAGTTGTAGCGCTTGTCAATGAAGAACGGGAGCAGCGCGGCCTTGCCCCGTTAAAAATAGATAATCGGTTAAGCGGTATGGCCAAGGTTAAATCGCAGGATTTATCGGATAAAGACTACTTCAGCCACGAATCGCCGACTTACGGTTCGCCTTTTGATATGATGAACCAATTTGATTTCGACTATAGGGCAGCTGGTGAGAATATTGCTGCAGGTCAAAGGACGCCGGAACAGGTAGTGGAAGGTTGGATGAACAGTGACGGCCACCGTGCCAACATTCTTCACGAAGACTTTACGCATATCGGTGTCGGTTATGTGAAGGGTGATGGAAGATACACAACGTATTGGACGCAGCTTTTCATGACACCAAAATAAACAGAGAGCAGGGCACGAAATCGAGGTGCTCTGCTTTTTTTTGTTATATATATCTGATTGTTTAGAAAATTGGGTAAAATATGCAGATCGCAATAGTTTTTATTCGTTATAAAGTGCTATAATTCTATAGCGACTATTTATTATTACTAATTGAAGATAAAGAAAGAAGGGTAACTGCATGGACAACCTTCCCGGTCTGTTTAAAAACGAGAGATGGATGAAAAGCCTTTTTCAACAATTGGAAGACGGTATAGCGATTGTGAAGAAGGAGGAGGACTGTTTTCTGTTCCTTTATGTGAACCCAAGTTTGCTGGAGAGGTACCCCGGGATGGAAGGGAACATCCTGAAGAAAACGGACCACGCAGCAATGTATAATCATCTGTGTCGTGTGTGTGAAGCGGCAGATCGAAAGAACGGACAGGTGGTACCTATAGCCGAAGAACCTTCTTCCCCATTTCAGGAGCCTTATCAATTATATTGCATGAAACCGGAGGCCGTCTATTGCATTTCCATAGATGGGAAAGCGAGGAGAGGTGCGGGCAGTATAGAGATGTGGATGGAGGATGCGTACCGCTATCGTTCTCTCGTAGAGACGTCACCGGATGCAGTGTTCGTTCACGATCAGGATGATAGAATTGTCTATATTAATCAGACGGCCGTTCATATGATCGGGGTGAATAAACCGGAAGACGTATATGGACAGGATATAAAAAGATATTTCTCAGGGGAAAACGAGGAGAAAACAAGGGATCGTCTCAGGCGTCTGTTTGCCGGTTTGGAGGTTAAGGGACCGATTGAACGTCAACTAGTCAAAGTGGACGGCACATGCATGGAAGTGGAAGTACACGGGGGACTTGTACACTATTCCGGAGAAAAGGCGGTACAAACCGTGTGCCGGGATATTTCCGAGCGAAGGATGCAGCAGGAAAAACTGAAGACGATGGCCTATTATGACCAACTTACCAATGTAGCAAATAGAAGGTACTTTTTTGATAAGTTGAACAGCGAACTCGAACAGGCGGAAGAAGATCAGTCTATGCTTGCTCTCCTTTTCATTGATTTAGATAACTTTAAACAAATCAATGATAGGTATGGACATCAGATCGGAGATGAAATACTTGTCATCTTCACCAAACGTGTGAAACAGAAGCTGCGTGATTCTGATACACTCTCCAGGCTCGGCGGTGATGAGTTCGTCATCCTGCTTACCAGTATAACATCGGGTGATCAGCCGAATAAAGTGGCCGATCGGATCATGAACAGTATCACGAAACCTATCTTCAAAGAGGGCCGCGCTATCCATATCAGTGCTTCTATAGGGATTTCTATTTACCCAGATCACGGACGGGACAGGAATGATTTGATGACGAGGGCGGACAGAGCCCTTTATGACGCTAAAGAACGAGGAAGAAGCAGAATCTCTGTCTCTACGGAAGAAGACAGGTGATAACTGGAAGGCGTGAACCAGTAAGGAGGAATACATATGGATTACATCCGTTATTTACGCTCTATGGTCGGACAGCAGCGGGTAATTATGACAGTGAGCGGGGTCTTCGTTCTTGACGAACAGGATAGAATCCTGCTGCAGCTCCGTTCGGATACAAACAGTTGGGGGATCCCGGGGGGCTTTATGGAAATGGACGAAACTGTGGAAGATGCAGCGAGGAGGGAAACGAGAGAAGAAACGGGACTGGATCTCGGGAAAATGGAATTGTTCGGTGTTTACTCAGGAACCTCCTTACATAAGACATTCCCAAATGGAGACAAGGCTGCCCTCGTACAAGTTCTTTTTACCTGCAGAGATTTTGAAGGGGAATTGAATGAAGGGGACAGCGAGACGTTGGATGTAGGATTCTATCCTCTGCACGATCTGCCTGAGAAAATGTTTGAAAAGCATAGGTTGTTCATTGAGGATTTTTTACAAAAACAGCCTCCGGTGATCGGATAAAAAAGCATTCATATTCTCTTAAAAAGAACCCTTTAGGGTTCTTTTTTTAGTTGTCTGTTCACTATAATGAAAAGGTTTTGTCGATAAACTAAGAAAAAAGTAGATATATTGAGAAAATAAGCCATAAACACTCATTTTATGTTCGTTATAGAGGATTTATGGGGAAATTTTAGCTTTGACACTTTCATAAAATATCTTATAATCAAAGTAACATTCGTTAAAACGAACAGAGGAGGCGGTCTTCCACCCATCGTTTTGGACGTGTCATTTGTTGGACTCCGTCATGAAAAATCAGGAGGTTAAGATATGGAAAATGTAGTGACTATTCCTAATGTAAACGAACAATCCCCCTCATTGAATATTTCTGGTGTAAGACATACGTACATGAAGCCTCGTATTACTGCCTTCATTCCTGCACATAACGAAGAAAAGTCGATTCGTGACTGCCTCGAAGGACTCGGGGACCAGACCCTGCCGAAAGATGTGGAATTGGACGTCATCGTCATTGCTGATAACTGTACTGACAGAACAGAAGAAATCGCACTCCTTGCCGGTGAAGAGTTCAACCTCAACTTGAAAGTGTTGACAACGGAGAATAATAAACAACGCAAAGTTGGAGCATTGAATTCTGCCTGGAAGAGTATTTATGGCGATCCGCTGGACTTGTATAACAAAAAACCGACGATCTATGAAGAATATTATAAGAGTTCGGTCAAAGCCATCCTCGGCATGGATGCGGACAGTCGTCTTGCTCCGGATGCTCTTGCAGAACTCTGGGAAGGATTGATGAGTGCTCGTAATATCGGTGGAGTTATGGCCAAGTACACGATGAGAATGCCTAAGAAGAAGAGCCTGCTTTCGAAGGATGATGTTCGTTATGAAGAACTATTGGCGAGCGGTCAGTATGGAGGTCCTGTGACAAGATGGTGGACGCACCAGCAGAAGCAGGACATGGCGAGCTGGCTGCTCGATCTGCAATACAGGGGAGGAAGCACATACGTTCTTGGAGGTCAGGCGACCCTGTTCCGTCCGGAAGCGCTGCAGGATATCGTAGACGAGAACAAACTCGACGGTCCATGGCAGGATGAAAGTGATGTAGAGGATATGCTGCTTACATGGCAGATACAGAAACGCTGGAAGACATTGATCAGTCCCAAAGCCCGCTGCTTCGTTGATGCTATGAGGTCCTATCATACGTTTCGTCAGCAGCGTAATAAGTGGCAGGGAGGAACGGTCGAATTACTTACGAATAACGATATCGGGGTGAAATCAAAGCACAGGGCGAAAATCTGGCGGTCACAAATCAAGACGATGATTGATCTATCCATCCGTCTTATCTTCTTTACCCTTCTGCTCGTATCTATTACGACTGATCAATTTTACTGGGCGTGGATATGGTTGACGCCCGTTGCGCTTGCTTCGATCCTTAATACGATTCTTGCTCTGAAGACGCCGATGCACAGGCCGATCGATGTGATTCTGGCAGCGCTGCTTATCAGCCCTGAGATTTATTTATGGGTAAACTTCATCACCTTCTCCAACGTTTGGCTTGGTAAGTTGTCTGCCCATAAGAAGGATGGATGGGCAGTCCAGTATAATGCAGAGCGCGGGCAGACGAAGAGTAAGATTGTAGAAGGGATGCTGGCAGTCATTGTCTTGATCGGCGCGCTCGTTTATGTAGCCGTTACACACAGGGATTTCTTTACCAGTGAGAAGGTCCAAACGGCTGTTTATCCATACTTGGATGCAGGCT
Organism: Bacillus sp. SB49; assembly: GCF_000469135.2. Taxonomy (NCBI): domain Bacteria; kingdom Bacillati; phylum Bacillota; class Bacilli; order Caryophanales; family Bacillaceae; genus Bacillus; species Bacillus sp. SB49. Next base: position 3,514,154 of record NZ_CP048117.1, on the reverse strand, counting down.
GGACAATTTTGACCTTCCTTACCGTGTACACGTCATTACTGATGCTTTATCAGATTTGGACGTTAAGAGGAAGACATACGGCTTGATCCCATAAACCAGGAGGTAGAACGATGAACATTAAAAAAGCGATCATTCCTGCTGCTGGATTCGGAACAAGGTTCCTTCCTGCTACAAAAGCCCAGCCGAAAGAAATGCTGCCGATTGTCGATAAGCCGACCATTCAGTATATCGTAGAAGAAGCAATAGCTGCCGGCATTGAGGAAATCATCATCGTGACCGGGAAAGGGAAACGCTCGATTGAAGACCACTTCGATCACGCCTTCGAGCTGGAAGCCAATTTGAAGAAGAAAGGCAAGTGGGAGCTCCTGGAGGAAGTGCAATACTGCTCAGGGCTTGCTGATATTCACTACATCCGTCAGAAAGAGCCGAAAGGACTGGGGCACGCCATCTGGTGTGCAAGGAAGTTCATTGGTGAAGAGCCGTTTGCGGTTTTGTTGGGAGACGATATTGTGAGGTCCGATTACCCGGGTATCCGGCAGTTGATGGACGTCTACGATGAAACGGGAGCATCTGTCATCGCTGTCCAGGAGGTTGCCCCCGAAGAAACCCACCGATATGGAGTAATTGCCCCGACAGCCAACACGGGCAGGAAGTTTGAGGTCGGTGGTTTTGTAGAAAAACCGGTGCAGGGGACGGCTCCATCCAATTTCGCAATCATCGGCCGTTATGTACTTACTCCGGAAATATTTGCTTATTTGGATAAACAAGAGATTGGGGCAGGGGGAGAGGTGCAGCTGACGGATGCGATTGATCGGTTAAACCGTACCAATCCCGTGTATGCCTGGAATATGGAAGGTCGCCGGTATGACGTTGGGGAGAAGGTCGGTTTCGTCCAAACGACCATCGATTTCGCTCTGGAGCGCGAAGAGCTGAAGGATGAACTGCTTGCCTACCTGAGGGACGTCGTCGCCCTTCATGAAGAACAGAAGCTGCGCGTCTTATAAATTATAGAAAAGCTGCGGATAATGAATCGCCTCTTGGAAAGCGTTCCATTATCCGCAGCCCTGTCTTATAAAAATGGCTGGAAGCAGCCCCGGTATGGGGCTGCTTCTTTGTTAGTAATCATCGTCTTATTTTTTGAAGGAGTCTTAGAATTTCAATGTAGAGCCATACGAGCGTTACGATCAAACCGAAGGCTCCGTACCATTCCATGTGCTTCGGTGCCCCACGGTTGACTCCCTGCTCGATGAAATCGAAGTCGAGAACAAGGTTCAGTGCGGCAATCGCTACGATGAACAAACTGATTCCGATACCTACAGGTCCGCTGGAATGAAGATAGGGGACCGAGGCACCGAAGAAATTCATGATGAAATTGATCAAATAAACAATTAGGATTCCGAACGTCGCGGAAACGACCATCAGTCGGAAGTTGCGTGTCACTTTAATTATTCTTGTGGCATAAAGGAACAACAGGGCTGCCATAACGGCGAAGGTGAGACTAACGGCTTGGATGACAATCCCCGAGTATGCTCCCTCGGCAAAGGCTGAAATACCGCCGATGAAGAAACCTTCCAATGCCGCATAGATCGGCCCTGTTACGGGTGCCGCTTTAGGAAAGAATGCTGTTATGATGGCGAACACCAATCCGCCGATCACTCCGATCATCATCATCATCGTTACGTCGACGCCTTGAGTATATTGGTACCATGTATAGAAAGCTGTTCCTAATAAGAAAAGGAATAAGAGTGCGATTTTCGCTACTGTACCCCCTAGGGTCATCGTCGCGCCCATCTCACCCCGGCGTTGAAACGTATCGTTCTTTAAAATGGGATTTCCACTGCGCATGTTCTTCCTCCTTTATACGATATATGAGATCGTTCCCTGCATCAATGAGCGTACCACTGATACAATTTCTTCGGTCTGCCGATCTTTTGATGACTGACGACCTGCTTGACCTTTCCTTCTTCCAGAAGGTGCATGAGATAACGATAAACCGTCGGATAGGCCAATCCGATCTCTTTGGAAATATAGTCGACCGGATACGGTTCTTTGTTTTTCTTGAGAAAATCGGAAATCGACTGCAGCGTACCGCGGCTGATACCTTTCGCGGTAAAGACATCCTCTTCATCCTCTTGTACGAGCTTCATGTTGGCAATCTGGGCATGAAGCTTGATTCGTGAAATCAAATCAGGTGCTTTTACCGGTTTTAAGGCAAAATCCGTCGCTCCCTCTTCCAGGAATTTGTCTGCGATCTCCTGCCGTTCATCCACCGTCAATACAAGAATGGGTACCACCGAATTGTGTTTGCGGATCTCCCTTACGGTTTGAAGTCCGTCCATCTCCGGCATATGATAGTCTACCAGAATGACGTCATAGGAATTTTCCAGGAATTTAGCCACTCCCTGACGGCCGTTCTCTGCAGTATCCGATTCCCACTGGGCATGCCTGCAAAACTCTGTCAGCATATACCGCAGTGATTCATCATTATCCATGATCAATATTTTCATCTCGTACTCTCTCCTTCGGTAAATGAATCCAAAATGCTGTTCCTTCCCCTTGCTGGCTTTCAATAGAAAGGTCAGCGCCATGTTCCTGAACGACATTCTTCACAAAGGTCAGTCCGACGCCTGGGTGTGATTTGGTGCTGTATCCGGCATTCCATATTTTATTAATATTTGCCTGGCTGATCCCGTGCCCATTGTCTTTGACACCGATCTGGATGTTACTACCGGATACCTTAGTGGCGATAATGACTTTGGCGTCCTGCTTCCCGGCGACGGCATCGCTTGCGTTATCTATCAAGTTCACCAGCGCTCGCGTCATTCGTATCTTGTTAATGTAAATTTCAATCGTTTCTTTCGCTTCTAATTCAAATTGATAGATCGGTTCATCCGATAATTTATTGGCTCGGACGTATTCGATGAACGTCTTCAAAGAGCACCAATTCTTCTTCTCATGATAGAGGATTTCCGAGACCATATCACTGGTAGATTGAATGGAGGCGGAAATCTTCTGTGTGTACTGCCGAATGTCCTCATCCTGCGTTTTCATCTGGATGAGAGAATTTAAGCCTTCCATTAAGGATAAAGGTGTTTTCAAGTCATGCACTAGGTGCAGAGCTTCCCGTCCTGATCTTGATTCCACCATGTCGAGGCGGGCGATATCGAGATCCTGCCTCATTTTTGTCCGCTGTTCTGAGACGATCAAATAAACGCCCAGAACCGTCGCATTGGTAACAAAAACAAGGAAGAAAACGAGGCTGTAGAAATTAAGTGTCGTTCCGAACCCGAGTGCTTCCGCTGCTGCCTTCACCTGAAGGGAAATCTCCCCGCCGCCGAATCCGAAAGCGGTCAGGAACAGAACCATATCAAGCCACTGGGCTCCGAACAGCAGTTGAATGAACAAAATCGATTTGAACAGCGGCCGCAGCCTTCCTTTTCCAAGAAAGTGGAGTATGGAAATGGAGACAAGTAGAAAAAGAGCCGGTCCGCCAAAATAATAGTTTATGGAATTATACCCGTTGATGACAGCATAGACAAGAGGAATGATAAGAAGCGGGATGACTACTTTCAGCCACGGGCGCTGTAACTTATCCCCGAGCTCATCTCCAAGCAGTAAGGCTCCAAGGTAATGAGGAAGAGCCCTGATGGTATTTAATAAGACGAGTCCGAAGGCGGCGAGCATTAAGGTACTTCCGGAAGGCGTCTCATCCAAATCCTCAAGGACGGATGCGAGCCCGGATCGTTCGACCGTGAGCCAGAGCGGCATCGTTGCACCGATGAGGATGAGAGCGACCTGCAGCCAGATGCTCTTCGAGTGTATGACTTCTTTGAACATGATATCCCCCTAATCATCGTATATCTTTCTCTACATTTTAATACAGGTTACTGCTTTTTACGATCTTTTTTCCAATAAAGGGCAGAAGGGAAGAGATTTTGAAGATCGGTCCTACCAATCTTCTGCAGGCATAGTATAATGGATTCAAAAAAAGAGGATGAAAGGTGAACGACACTTATGATTGTGATCATCGACAACTATGATTCTTTTACTTATAATTTAGCCCAATATTTTCAAACAATGGAGGAGGATGTCCGCGTCTTCCGCAATGATGAAGTGACAGCGGAAGAGGTACAGCAACTGGACCCTACACTAATTGTGCTGGCGCCAGGTCCTGGAAATCCGGGAGAAACAGGTGTAGCCAAGGAAGTTCTTACCCTTTGCAGCAGAACCATTCCCATTCTCGGCATCTGCCTTGGGCATCAGCTGATTGTGGAGCATTTTGGAGGGGTGATTGAAAAGGGAGAGCAGCCCGTACACGGGAAAGTGACGGAAATGACACATGACGGGCGCACGATTTTCCGTGATCTTCCGGAGCGGATCAAGGTGACCCGCTACCACTCCCTGAAAGCATCCACGAGCAGGCTGCCGCAAGTCTTTGAAATTAGTGCGGTCTCAGAGGATGAAGTAGTTATGGCTGTCCGGCACTGTGAACTGCCTGTTGAAGGGATCCAGTTCCATCCGGAATCGATTCTGACGGAGTTTGGGATGGAGATGCTTGAGCGTGCGTATCGTCAGGCGGTTGTTTTTAAACGTGCGTCCTTGGAAGTGGCCGGCATATGATCGAAGAAGGCTCCCTGTTGTTTGAGTTTGCGGACAAGGAAGGAAAGGTCACACCTCAATGGTTCCGGCATCCTCTTGAAGTTTTGACCGCAGCGAGTGTGGAAGAAGTCCAGCAGATCTTTGCACGAGTAGACGAGCTGCTTAATCAGGGGTACTACGTCGCTGGGTATATTGCTTATGAGGCAGCTCCGGCCTTTGACGAGTCCTTTACTGTTCACACGGAGACAGATTGGCCCTTAGTCTGGTTCGGCGTCTATGATGGTCCTGTGGAAGACAGTGGCGATCAAGACAGGTGCGGTTCTTTCTCTGTCTCTGATTGGCAGCCGATCGGTGATTATGAGACATATAAAGAAGGGATAGGGAAGATCAAGGAAGGAATTGAGCGTGGAGATACCTATCAGGTGAACTATACGACCAGATTAAGAGCGGCGATTAAAGGGGAGGACTATGCTTTTTACCGTCAGCTAGTTGAAAATCAGCGCGCTAAATACAGTGCTTATCTGCATATGGGAGAACGACGCGTCCTGTCTGCGTCTCCGGAACTGTTCTTCCGGATTGACGGTTCGACTATCACGACAAAACCGATGAAGGGTACGGCTCCGAGGGGGAGAACTTATGAAGAGGATGAGCAGAGGAAGAGGCAGTTGGTGGAATCAGAAAAGGAACGGTCGGAAAACTTGATGATCGTTGACCTGCTCCGGAACGACGTCGGCCGTATTGCCCGTCCTGGTTCGGTACGAGTGCCAAGATTGTTTGATGTGGAGACATATCCCACCGTTCATCAGATGACATCAACGATAGAAGCAGAGCTTCCTGACATCTGCCGCATGGGTGACATCTTTCAAGCGTTGTTCCCATGCGGGTCTATCACTGGTGCTCCTAAGGTTCGTACGATGGAGTATATTTCCCGGCTGGAATTGTCCCCGCGAGGCGTTTATTGTGGTGCGATCGGATATATGACACCACAGAAAGAGGCTGTCTTTAACGTGCCGATCCGAACGGTCATGTTGGAAGGGGATAAGGCCGTGTATGGTACAGGCGGCGGAGTGACGTGGGATTCAACGTCGGAGGGAGAGTATGAAGAACTTCATACGAAAGCGAGACTGCTGAAGGAAAATCGTCCTGAATTCCGGCTTTTGGAAACGATGCGCCTGGAGGATGGAAGGATGGATCTGCTTTCTTACCACCTTCAAAGATTGAGCCACTCAGCAGATTATTTTGATTTTCGTCTGGATGAATCTTCGGTGAAGAGCAAGCTGGAAGAGCAGATGCGCCTTCATCCGCATGGAGCATTTAAAGTCCGTTTACTAGTGGATAGAAACGGGGAGAGTACTGTAGAAGTACATTCTATTGACCCGCCTCATGGGCCTGTCGTCTGCGGTGTTTCCGATCAGGCGGTGGATGAGGATGATCCGTTTCTTTATCATAAGACGACTCACAGGACTGTTTACGAACAGCATCAGAAACCGGGGATGTTCGCCACTTTACTATGGAATTCCAGAGAGGAATTGACGGAATTTACGTTCGCTAATCTCGTTGTCAAGGATAAGGGGAAGTATTATACGCCTCCAGTCTCCAGTGGATTGCTTGCCGGGACATTCAGAGCAAAGCTGCTCGATGAAGGAGTGATCGAGGAGAAAGTGCTGGAGAAACCATCCCTCTCCGGTTTTGAAGAAGTTTGGATGGTCAACAGCGTGCGTGGGTGGATTCGGGTGGATTTTGAATAGGATGATCATAGGTTAACAAAGGAGTTTGGGGTCATGAAACATATTGTTTTTTATGATGCACAGTGTCCATTCTGTTTCTATGTGAAGAAGACTTTCCGAGCATTCGATTGGCAGAATCGTATTAAATGGGTATCTGTTCAGGAAACGGAGAAAACAGACAGGTATCCTTATCTGGAAGGAAGACCTGTTCTGGAAGAGATTCATATGTTGACGAAAGAAGGAGAAATCGTTCAGGGGTTCCATACAATCCGCAAACTGCTGCTGGCCCTTCCGCTGTTCTCTGTTTTCGGTATTCTGTTATCTCTACCCGGGATGAGCACCATCGGTTCCCCGCTCTACCGGTTCGTATCCGATCATCGCCACCAATGGTTCGGACGCTATGATATCCCTAGATATGAATGAGCAGGTAAGGGAGCATCTTTCAAGGAGAATTCCATTCTTGAAAGATGCTTTTTTTTGTTCATAAAGTTTATTTTTCTTCTCTTAAAGGGATTAAAAGGGAGGTAATCTATGTTACATTTGTTATATCAAAATAATAACCGCGCGAGGAGTATGCATGATGAATACGGAGTACATGTATATCGGTGAAAAATTAATAAACGACCATGTCATGCTCTCAGACAAGGTGGAAGAGATTGGGAGATCGGAATTTCCGAGAGGGTATAACAAAACAGCTGCCTGGGAGAAACTGTTCGTTTATCTCGGAGAAGCGCTTCTGAATGGGAGCGGACAAGTAGACGATAAAGTGTTTCGTTGGGCGGAAGAGGCGGCGGAGAGGAAAGTGGAAGCCGGTATCTCGCTGGATCAATCACTTCAGACGATCGGATTTGTCCGCCGGGCTCTTTGGGAAGTTTTCGAAACCCAGATCGAAGGCAATCGGTTCTCCCCGAGTTCGATTCTTCAAGTATGTAAAGTTGTCAATCCGTTGATCGACAAGGTCGCCTTATACTTCAGTCAGGTATATTTAGAGAATATCCGGATAGAGACAGAAAAGAAAGAGACGCGTCTGGAAGAGTTATCTGTGCCGGTCGTACCGATTACAGAAGGAGTGGCTGTACTGCCATTAATCGGGGAAGTTGATACGATACGAGCGCAGTGGATGATGGAACACACACTTGATAAAAGTACCGTACTGGATTTGGATTTTCTTTTTATCGATGTGTCAGGAGTGCCGGTCATCGATACAGTGGTTGCTCATTATATCTATCAGGTCGTACATGCTCTCGAGCTTGTCGGCGTCCACGCAACATTGACAGGTCTGCGTCCGGAAACGGCAAAAGCGCTGGTGGATATGGGGATTGACTTTGCTCACGTCCATACTAAGGCTGGGCTGCACCAGGCTTTGGAGGAAATCGGAATGTACAGACATGTCTAGCAGTCTGCAACACCCTTAAATTGGAAAAGGGTGAAAGTTGTTTTATAATGAAAGGGCCGTTGGAACTGTTCCAACGGCCCTTGTCTTATCTTTTATTTAGAAGATGGTTCAGAAACTTTCACCAGTAGTTTACCAAGGTTTTTCCCTTCGAACAATCCGAAGAATGCATCAGGAAGATTCTCGAAACCGTCCACAATCGTCTCCTCATAGGTGAGCTTTCCTTCTTTCACCCATTTGGACAAGTATTCGAATCCTTCAGAGAAACGATCTGCATAGTCGCCTACAGTAAAGCCTTTAAGAAGCGCACTGGATTTGATCAGGTGCATCTGGATGCGCGGGCCTTGGTCGTTCGGTACGTTGTAAGAAGCGATGGCACCACATTGAGAAATGCGGGCAAACTTATTAAGCAACGGATAAACCGCATCAGAAATGTCGGCACCTACGTTATCAAAGTAGATGTCTACACCGTTCGGGCATGCTTTCTCTAAAGCTTCCGCAACGTTTTCTTTCTTATAATTGATAACTTCATCTGCGCCGAGCGTGTCTTTCACGTAGGCAAGTTTCTCATCAGATCCGGCGATTCCGACAACGTGGAGTCCTTGGATCTTACCAATTTGGACGACTGCGGAACCAACGGCACCGGCAGCTCCGGATACGACAAGTGTTTCGCCTTGTTTCGGCTGGCCGATATCCATGAGTCCGAAGTAAGCCGTCAATCCAGGCATACCTAGAATTCCAAGAGATGTTGTCACAGGCCCCAGGCTTGTATCTACTTTACGTACTTGATCGGCCTTGGCAATCACGTATTCCTTCCATGGAAGCATTCCAGTGATGACGTCGCCTTCTTTCAAAGCATCGCTTTCTGATTTTACGACTTCCGCAACCACGCCGCCTTCTAGTGGCTCGTTTAGTTGGAACGGCGCAACATAGGATTTCGTATCATTCATTCTGCCTCGCATGTATGGGTCTACAGATGCGTAGAGCAGCTTGACGAGTACTTCTCCATTCTGCGGGTCCGGTGTTTGTGTTTCGACCATTTTGAAATGTTCATGTGTTGGTACAGCTTCAGGTCTTTGAACTAATTGAATTTCACGATTCATCTTAACACTTCCTTTCATATTTTTAATGGTAACTCGTAATTTACCGAGAGGGAAATCATCCGCTCATATCAAAGGAAGTTGAACTATTAATTCTATTTTTACTTTTCACTGATCAAGGAGTGGGTCTATGAACTGGAGGGAAAAGGTGTCCTACATACAGGGGGAATCCTTCATCGTTATTGAATCCATTGTAAAGGAGGATCCGGAGGAATGGTTGGAGGTGTTGGAAGCTTTGTCCAAGGACGCTTCCATCTGGAGGTGTTCCTCCGTCCGTGTCCTCCTTTCTGCAATGAATGATACGGTAGAAACCCGGTTGAAGAAACTCGGATTTACCTTCTTGGAAGAAAAAATCTTCGTGCGTTTCGATTTGGATAAGCTGGGAAAGGAAATCTCTCTCTTTATCTTGAGGTCCATCCATGATGTCCCGCCGCACGTGTTTCAAAAGACATGGCAGAGAACGATGGCCGGCTCCCCCAATGCCCCCTTCCACCATGTCGATGGAGGAACAGATGCGCAATGTCGCAAATGAACTCGGCCCAACTTACAGGGACAGCTGCCTGATCGCTTATGAGGAAGAGGAACCGATCGGTGTCCTCATGCCTCACCTCGAGCCGGGAAAAGAAGGGGAAGGCAGGTTCTTTTATTTCGGTCTCGTACCGGAGGAAAGAGGGAGGAAGAAAAGTCTGCCTTTGTATGTACAAGGGCTGCATCTATTAAAAGAACAGTTTGGAGCGTCTTATAGTGTGGGTTCGACAAGTGCTGGGAACATACCGATGAGAAAAGTGTTCCGTAAAGCAGGTGGAATCCAGACGGGAAGGAAATACGTTTATGAATGGAGAAAAAGGGGAGAAGGAAAATGAAGCTGTATACCAATATTCAAGGAGAAGGCGATCCGCTTGTATTTCTGCACAGCGGTCTTCAGACAGGCAGCAGTGACTTCCAAAAGCATGCAGAGCACTTCAGTAAGTCCTTTAAGGTAATTAGACCTGATCTGCGGGGACACGGGAATTCATTCAGCGGTGATTTTACCAATTACTTCGAAGACGCAGGCGAGGATTTAAAGGAAACACTGGACGGACTCGAATTAGATTCGGTACATATAGCTGCCAGTTCGTTAGGATCTCTCGCAGCTCTCAGTTTTGCCTGCAAGTATCCGGAATGCGTAAAGAGCCTTACTATTTCCGGAATTCAAGCAGTAAAACCAAAGAAGTGGAGCGACATGCACCGTCAGGAGGTCGACCATCAACGGAAGCTCCTGCGGGAAGAAGCGTTTGTTCAATACTTTAATCAGCTCCATAATACGAATTGGCGGGAGCTGATCTATCTATCCAGGGAAGAGAACTGGTATCCCTTTTACTTAACGAAGGCTTTGCCGGGAATTGGAGTTCCGACGCTTTACCTTGCCGGAGAACAGAATGGACCGGAAGTGAAAGCAGCTCACCTCTTTTCCGGCTATGATCACATCCATACAGCTGTCCTCCCTTTTGCCGGGCACCTGGTCCATAACGACCAGCCGGAGTGGTATATAAATCTACTGGAACGTTTTCTCTCAGAATTCGAAGAGTACTAGAAGCATAAAAAAAGAGGAAGGTTGAATTCCTTCCTCTTTTTAGACTGCCTCGATATCCATTTCGTGGAATTGATCTAGACGGACTCGGATTCCTTCAGTTCTTCCAGCTCTTCTTTTGTAAAGGCCCGGGACCGCGTCAGGAAACGCTTGCCTTCTACACCCTCTAAGGAGAACATTCCGCCCCGGCCATCCACGACATCAATGATCAGCTGCGTATGCTTCCAATAATCGAACTGCTTCTTGTTCATGTAGAAGGGCGTATCATCAATGCTGCCGAGCAGCACATCCTGACTACCGATCAAAAGATCCCCTTCTTCATAACACATAGGAGAACTGCCGTCGCAGCATCCCCCGGATTGATGGAACATGACTGGTCCGTGCTTCGCTTTCAGCTTATTCAGCAGTTCATACGTCTCCGCTGTCGCTTTCACACGTTCCACCATGGTCATTCCTCCTTTGCTTCAGATTAAAAGAATCCAAGTTTCTTAGGGCTGTAGCTTACGAGCATATTCTTCGTCTGTTGGTAATGGCTCAGCATCATCTTGTGGTTTTCCCGGCCGACTCCGGACATCTTATATCCACCGAATGCTGCGTGGGCAGGGTAGGCGTGATAGCAGTTCGTCCACACGCGTCCTGCTTCAATGCCACGACCGAAACGATAGGCGGTGTTCATATCACGGGTCCATACACCGGCTCCAAGGCCGTAAAGGGTGTCATTGGCAATGGCCATTGCTTCTTCTTTGTCTTTGAAGGTCGTTACGGATAACACAGGACCGAAAATCTCTTCCTGGAAGATGCGCATATTGTTGTTTCCTTTGAATATGGTCGGTTGGACATAATATCCTTCTTTGAAGTCGCCGCCGATGTCATTACGGGCTCCTCCGACAAGGCATTCTGCACCTTCATCTTTACCAATCTCCAGATAAGAGAGGATCTTTTCCAATTGTTCAGAAGATGCCTGGGCTCCCATCATTACTTCCGGATCGAGCGGGTTGCCTGTCTTGATCTCTTTCACCCGTTTGACAGCACGATCCATGAACTCGTCATAGATAGACTCCTGAATCAAGGCGCGGGAAGGACATGTACAGACTTCCCCCTGGTTTAATGCAAATAGCACCATTCCTTCTATTGTCTTATCAAGGAAGTCATCATCTTCCCTCATGACGTCCTCGAAGAAAATGTTCGGTGATTTTCCGCCAAGCTCGAGGGTTACCGGGATAATGTTTTGGGATGCATACTGCATGATCATCCGCCCGGTCGTCGTTTCACCAGTAAAGGCGACTTTGTTGACACGCGGACTCTGGGCGAGCGGCTTGCCTGCCTCCAGTCCGAAGCCGTTTACGACATTCAATACACCAGCCGGCAGCAGGTCTTCAATCATTTCCAGCAGGTAAAGGATAGAAGAAGGCGTCTGCTCCGCCGGCTTCAGAACGATAGCATTCCCGGCAGCAAGTGCAGGTGCAATTTTCCAAACCGCCATTAGAATCGGGAAGTTCCAAGGAATGATCTGCCCGACGACTCCAAGCGGCTCTTGGAAATGGTAAGCGATCGTATCTTCATCAATTTCGCCGATGGTTCCTTCTTGAGAGCGGATAACAGAAGCGAAGTAGCGGAAGTGATCTACAGCAAGAGGAATATCAGCATTCAGCGTTTCCCGAACCGCCTTCCCATTTTCCCATGTTTCTGCGACGGCGAGCTTTTCAAGGTTCTCTTCCATACGATCGGCAATCCTGTTCAGGATGAGCGACCGTTCGGTCACAGATGTCCGCCCCCAGGCATCTTTCGCCTTATGAGCGGCATCCAGTGCAAGTTCTATGTCCTCTTCTGTCGACCTAGCTACTTGGCAGAAGGATTTGCCGGTCACCGGTGTGACGTTTTCGAAGTATTGCCCTTTAACGGGTGCCGTCCATTCTCCTCCGATAAAGTTATCATAGCGTTCTTTGAATTGTACCGGAGAGCCTTCTGTGTTCGGAAATGCATAGACCATTTTCATTCATCCTCCCGATTCTAATTTAATGCAAACGCTTACAAATTAAGTTATGTAATTACTCAGGTGCTTTCCTTGAACGTATCATTTTATCAGAAAATTGTCAATTTTAAGCAGATGGGGGAGAATATTTTGATACGAACGACTGCTTATCCCTGTTATAATGAGAATAGGTTTATAAAGGAGAGGGTAAGATGACGACTACAAACAGAATTTTACTCGTCGACGGAATGGCACTCTTATTCCGGGCTTTCTATGCGACAGCGATGAGTAATTACTATATGATCAACAGCAAAGGTACCCCTACGAATGCTGTATATGGGATGATGAAGCATTTGTTCCGTGCGATCGACACGTATCAGCCGACACACGTCGTGTGCTGTTGGGACATGGGCAGTAAAACGTTCCGTAACGATTTGTATCCAGAATATAAAGCGAACCGCGGAGGACCACCGGAAGAGTTGATTCCACAATTCGACCTTGCGAAGGAAGTAGTGGCTTCGCTGGATATTCCGAACATTGGACAGGTCGGTTATGAAGCGGATGATTGCATGGGGACGCTCAGCCGTGTGTACAGCGAGCATTCCCAAGTTTTCCTGCTCACAGGGGACCAGGATCTTCTTCAATTGCTTCGACCGAATGTAAGTGTCGTGCTGCTTCAGAAGGGGTACGGCAATTATGCGGAATTTCATGAAGACTCCTTCTTAGAGGAGAAGGGGATTACCCCCGCACAGATGATCGATTTGAAAGCGTTGATGGGAGATACGAGCGATAATTATCCAGGCGTTAAGGGAATAGGGGAGAAGACGGCTTTGAAGCTGCTGCTCCAATATGAAACCATCGAGGGAATCCTTGAGAATATCGAGGCTCTTACAAAAGGACAAAAGACGAAAATTGAACAGAATCTCGATATGCTTCATCTGTCGCGGAAGCTCGCAGCCATCCATTGTGAAGCGGACGTGGATTGTTCGTTAGATGATGCTTTGTTCTACATTGATGATGGTAAGATGAAAGCGAAGTTTGAGGAGCTGGAGTTTAAAAACTGGGAGAAGAACATCGTCGGTGTATAAAAAAACGGAAGCTTTTGCTTCCGTTTTTTTTATACAAGGTCAGCTTTTTGCGTAAGTTTGTAGTTGTTGGCTTCTTTATAGTACGTTGCCGCTTTTTTGTACATTCGTTTTTGATAATACAGGTTCGCCAGCATTTCCACTGCTTCCTTGTAGTCCTTGTATTCATTCAGCCTGCGAAAATCAGGGATGATTTCGTTTTCTAATTTATCGATGAAAGCATCGTCACGGGTCTTTCCGTGGATGCGGTTCTTCAATATATAAAACTTATGTTGGAATTTAAGAAGTCCATCTTTCTCGGATTCTATTTCCCCATCTCTGATGTATTGCTTACACAAGTCCATATCTCCGGATTGGTAGCTGGTAAGCGCAAGGAGATAGATGGTACCTGATATGAAGTCCCTTTCTTCTGTAGGGATTTCATAAGCTTTGTTTAAATATTCAAAGGCCAGGTCATATTTCTCTTGGTAGATGTAGTTGGTACCGAGGTTGTGATAGATGCGCCTTCGTTCCACGGGGGGAAGATGATATTTTGCCACTTTTAAAACTTTGTGTAGAAATTCTTCTGCAATTTCCAATACTCCCAGGGAATTGTAGTTGATGGCGATGATGATGTAATTATCCACCATTCGTGAATAATGGAGACTGGACTTGTATTCTTCCAAGGCTAGAAAAGCATAGTAAGTGGATTCTACATAGGACCTTGTTTTAGAGTAGGTTAGCGCAAGATGGTAATAAACTTCTCCTTCTTTCCAAGGAAGGGTAGACATTAACCGCTTTGCTTCACGGAAATGCCGAAGTGCTTCACGTAATTCTCCTTGAAGGAGGTAATGAATACCGACAGTTTTGTAGAAGAAAAATCTGTATTCACTGGAAGCATCCTGCACGATATCTTTCAATTCTTTAAGCGTTTGTTCAGGAATCGGGTTTCCAGTCATCGTCATTTCATGCCTTACCAGAATGACGTTGAAAAGGTTGACCAGCAGAATGTTCTTATTGTCCTCAAGGGAGATTCTGCACTTCTCCTTCATCTTCTTCATTAGTGGAAAGTCCCTCATCTGTGCTGCTTCGTGCCATTCAAGAAGATCCTGATATATACGTTCATCGAAGTCTTGGTTAATATCGGTCAGTTTGATGTTCAAACGTTGTCCTAATAAACGATAGATCTCGTCACTGGCGTTTATTGTGTTGTGTTCAATTTTACTTAAGTAGGATACTGAGCAAATTCCAGAAGCTAATTCTTCCAATGTCATATTCTTAAATTTGCGATGTTGTTTAATCAACGTACCTTTCATGTTCACAACTCCCTTTTGGCCGCCAAGTATACACATTATAACAAAAAAAACCTCTATGCAAATCATTTCCGAGTGTGTAGGTTGGTTTTTGGATTTGGGAGCACGAGAAAAACCCAGCCGGAAGAAGGCTGGGTTGTCCTTTTTTTATAGAGATTTTAATGCATCTTCAATCTGGGTGTCTCCTTCGATCATTTCAAAAGTTTTGTGATAGGCCTGTGGCTCTTGCAGGGCTGCAATCATTGTTTTCGCGACATCTTCACGGGATATCGTGCCGCTCTCTAATTTATCTCCTACCTTAATCTTACTTGTACCGGACTCATGAGTTAAGCCGCCTGGACGGACAATGGTGTAATCGAGTTCCGTCGTCTTCAGGTATTCGTCTGCTTCGCCCTTCATTTTCATATAGAATTCCAATTCTTTCGGACCGCGTTCCGGCTCACCGGCCGCCATTCCTGAAAGCATAATGAATTTTTTAATGCCGAGTTTTTCCGTCGCTTTCGCCAGGTTGACGGCACCATCCCGGTCGACTGCTTCCGTCTGATCATCGCCTGTTTTGGAACCGGAACCGGCTGCGAACATGACGGCATCCATTCCTTTAACGGCATGCCCGACATCAGAACGCGTCACATCGCCAAGGACAGGGATACCGCCCAGCTCTTCCACTATCGCTTTCTGCTCTTCTTTACGAATCAGTCCGTAAGGCTCGTGGCCGGCTTCTTTTAAATATTGGATGAGAAGACGACCTGTATGACCGTTTGCTCCTGCAACTAGTACTTTCATGTGAAAATCACGACTCCTTTTATGGTTATTCAAGACTACTCTTTATGTAGCCGGAACGGAAAAGGGTTAAACATGGGAGTCGGGGAAGCATAATTCCTGGTAATTACAATGGGCGCAGATACGCGGATTATCCTGCATTGGAAACTGCTGCAGAGGAAGGGGAGCGTTCTTTTCCGGATCCTCCAAATAACGCTGCATCTCTTTCATGCTTACTTGATAGAGGTTTTGGACATTGATTAAATCCTGTTCGGTCAGTTGGTGCTCCACATACGTACCCTCCACAAGGTATTCATTTCGTATGATGATGTCATCAAGGGATTCGATGTCATACTTCTGCTTCAGGTAGAGTGCATACAGGGCGAGCTGATTCCGGTCTTCTTCTGAAGATTTACCTGTTTTCCAATCGACGATAATCCATTTGTTTTCGGATGTATCCTTATAGACCAGGTCCATGACGACGAATATTTTGACGCCGTCGCTCTTCATGAACCGGAACGTTTCTGCATCAATGAACTCCATACGGTCCTTCTTCAGCACGTCTGCGAATGTCTGGCTTGCGTAGAAATTCTTCACTGTATTTTGAAGACGCCCGGTAATTTTCTTCACTTTTTGTTCCGGGAGCTTTTGCTGCTGGCTGTAATAGATTTCATGAAGCATGGTAAAGTGCTTCGGACGATTCATCCACAAATGCTCTTTCTTAATGGATTCGATAAAACCTCTATTCAAGTGATGACGCACTTCTTCTGTAAAAGCTTCCTCGGATTGGAATGTTCCTTCTTTACGGACTTGTTGGATAGTCTGGTAGATCAGATCGTGGACAACGCTTCCGAAATGCATTTCCAAGTTCGTTATTTTCTTTAACCGATAAGCTTGTTTCGCCAAACTGTCAGACTGGCTTAACCAGCCGTTGTGGGAAGCGTAATAGTCATAGGCGTACTTTCTTAAACATTGAAGCATCGTTTTATGTCTGGATATGGACCAGGATAATTCCGGGTAAGGCTTCACTTCAAACATCGTCTAACCATCCTTCTTCATCTGATAAGGAGCTCAGAACAACTTCATCCTGGATCTGGTAGGTGTTAAGTGAAACCTTGCCATGGATGACCGTCATTCCTTCTGCTTCAAGTTTGAGCTGCTGAAGGTGAGCGCGCTCTTCTCCTGAGAGCACAATTTCTCCGTTTCTATTTACGACTCGATGCCAAGGCAGGCTGTATTTATCACTCATCGCATGGAGAATGCGCGATACTTGTCTGGCTGCTCTCCGGTTTCCTGCAAGGCGCGCCACCTGTCCGTAAGTCGAGACCGACCCTTCTGGTATCTTTTGAATAATTGCCAGGACTTTCTCGGTAAAAGGTTTCAATGAAGAATCTCCTTTTCTAGCTTTTTCACCTTCTATCCTAACAAAAAGGCGGGGGAGGGGGAATCCATTCCGTTAGCAGAGCGTTCTTACAATTTGATACAATTAGGAAATAGGAAAAGAAGAGAGGGGTAGGCACGTCTATGAGTATACCGAAAGTGTTAAGTATCGCCGGCTCAGCAGCTCAAGGGAGCGCGGGCATACAAGCTGATTTAAAAACCTTTGAGGAGTTCGATGTCTATGGCATGAGCGCTGTAACGGCCATAGTCGCAAATAATAGTACAACAAAGCAGGGGATTTTCACACAGCCTTTAGAAGCAGTGGAGGCTCAGATCCATGCTTCTTTGGAACATGTTGGCGTCGATGCTCTTAAGACAGGGATGTTATTCACGGAAGAGATCATTGATCTGACAGCAAGACTTATAAAAGAAGCGAATGTGTCGAACGTCGTCGTCGACCCTGTCATGATCGGAAAGATGGGTTCCCAGCTGCTAAAGGATGAAGCTATCGCAGCGCTTGTGGAGAAGTTGATTCCGCAGGCTGCCATTATCACTCCGAACCTTCAGGAGGGCGCCCGTTTGGTGAATAGCCCTGTCCCTGAGAACCCAGACGATATGAAGATGATGGCGAGGGACCTCTATCAATTAGGCGCTTCTTACGTCCTTCTTAAAGGCGGTGCTTTGGAAGGACATCCAGCTGTCGATATCTTATATGATGGTACGAGCATCACGGAGCTTGAGTCGGAACGAGTGCAGACCATCCATACGAGTGGAGCCGGCTGTACCTATTCCGCAGCGATTGCAGCTGAATTAGCGAAAGGCAGTTCTGTAGAGGATGCGGTCCGCCGTGCGAAATCGTTTGTGACAACAGCGATTCGTTATGCATTATCCTTCGACCGCGGCATCGGTTCGACCTTTCACGCTGCCCATCGATTAAAAAAAGATTAAAAAAATCCCCGCCCTGTGTTTGATGACAGGGCGGGGATTTTCATTATCCGTTAATACGATCGTACTTATCAATCTGCTTCTTACGTTCAACATCCCAACGATTTTCCGGATGCTCCTTGCATTCTGCTGTACATGCGGCATGGTGTTTCTCTTCACAGTCTTGACAGCAGACGTACTGCCGGTTACATACCGGATTACTGCAATTGATCATGCGGTCTTCTGCTTTTCCGCAATGCTCGCAAGTTGCAATGACTTTTTCTTCAACCTGGTTGATCGGAACAGAGATGCGCTCATCAAAGACATACATCTTACCGTCGAACAATTCACCTTTGACTTCCGGATCTTTTCCGTAAGTCGTGATTCCGCCTTCCAGTTGATAGACGTCCTCTACACCGTTCTTCTTAAGGATTCCTGTCAATTTCTCACAGCGGATTCCTCCGGTGCAATACGTAAGGACTTTCTTATCCTTCCATTGATCTGCATTCTCAGCAATCCATTCCGGAAATTCGCGTGATGTCTCTACATCCGGGCGGATGGCGTTACGAAAGTGTCCAATTCGGTATTCGTACTCGTTTCGACCATCGATGACGATGGTGTTCTCGTCCTTCAAATATTCGTTGAATTCTTTCGGCTTCAAGTGTTTGCCGCCGAAAGTCTTCGGATCGATATCGTCATCATCGATGCTCCAGTTGACGAGCTCCGGTTTGACGCGGCAGTGCATTTTCTTGAATGCATGTCCGTCGTGCTCATCGATTTTGAAGTGAATATCAGCAAAACGCTCATCGGAGCGCACATAGTCCATATATTCTTCCACTTGTTCGACTGTTCCGGAAACCGTACCGTTTATTCCCTCGTGGGATACGATAATACGTCCTTTCAGCCCAAGATCCTTACAGAATTTCAAGTGGTTTTTGCAATATTCTTCATAGTCAGGAAGGTCGACATACTTATAATACAGCAGAACTCGATAATCTTTTGAGCTCATATATGATTCCTCCTAAATGTAAATCTATAAACTAAAACTCATTAATAACAGAAATGTCCATACTCCATCATATTAAATTACGTTTAAAAAATCAAATGTCACTTGTTTGAACTTTTTCCATCGCTTTCTTTTTTTTTGCGTAAAGAAGGAAGATGGAGAAAGACAAGGTCATTAGAAAGACAAGCATGCCGAAGGGCAGGTCGAAGTCTTCTTTTCCATAAGGGGCATGACGCATCTCGAGCAAAATTCCGGCAAGGACTGATCCTGTAGCACTTCCAATGAAATGAATCTGCTGTTTTAAGCCGATTCCTGCACCGATCTGTTCTTTAGGAAGAATCTGCGATACTTCGTTCGTAGAACTGGACGATAGGCTGGAGAAACCGAAACTTGTGAACATGTAGGCGATCATGATCATAGAAGGGTGGAGGCCGGCGAGTAAGAAATAGGCCAATGCTGCTATGGAAAGCAGTAACTGGGATAAAATCAGCACACGGATATTCCCATAAGCATCAATCATCCTCCCGATGAATATGGCAGCAACTGCAGAGAGAATCGCACCGGGGAAAATAAAGAAACCAATAGCCGCAGCGCTTTGACCGTACACTTGCTCCAACATGACAGGCATAAGAAACAGAACTGCGAAATGTAAGGTGAACCCAAGAAAGCTCAATATCAATATTTTTCTGTACTGTGCATCAGCCAACAGCTCAGGTTGGATAAACGGTGTATCTGTTTTGTTGATACGAAGCCACAGGAGTGCTGCTGTGAGCAGTCCTCCCAGTAAATAGCCTGTGCTGAAGCTCGATATATACAAGAGAAAGAACGTAGCACTGCTCCCGGATAAGAAGGCACCGATCCCGTCAAACCGCCCCTTGCCTGTCGTTTCCTTCGGCATGAGTCGGAAGAGCGCAGGCAGGACGCCCACAGCTAGAATAGTGACGATGAACAAATAGTTCCAATCCAGGTAATCCGTGACCACCCCCCCTATAACCGGCCCAAGGCCGAAGCCTAACGAAGTGGAGGAAGCAATTAAAGCATAGGCACTTCCGCGTCGGGATGCAGGAATATAGCGGCCGGCAAAGACCATGGATAAACCAGGAACTGCCGCAGCTCCGACTGCCTGACAAAGACGTGCAATCATCAGCCATAAGTAACTTTCAGCGAAGAAACCTAGAATGGAAGCGAAGCTGAAGATAGTAATTCCGATCGTCAGCAGCTTACGAATCGGCAGGTAATCGGACAGTCTCGTGAAGGTAATAGTGAAGATAGACAGAACAATTGAATATCCTGAGACGATCCAAGCACCCTCGGATGGCAGCAAAGTAAATTCACGCAATATATTTGGTAAGGCGATGTTGAACATCGTTGTATTCATAACCACAATCAGCACGGCTGCACTAAGGACAAAAACCGTACGGAAATGAGATTGGGAGGGACGAGATAGAGTTTCCATGTTGATGACCTCCCTCATCGTTTATTAATGAAAGAAAAGTCCCTGTAATACCCGACATACTATACCACACGGGTGGATCAGGAGAGAAATAAGACGCTCGCGCTATTTTCGTCTTCTCTTCAAAGCCTATTGTGCTATCAGATGTGTGGACCCTGAACAGCCAAAAACAACGCCCGTCCTTTATAAGGATGGGCGTTGTTTTTAATGAAGAACTGCTCCAAGCGTCTGTTCAAAATGTTTCAGAGCAAAGTTGTGTCCGACGTTGTTAAAGCTTGCGACTCCTTGTTGATGAATGTGAATGTCATATCCGTAGTTGTAAGCATCCATTGCTGTATGAAGTACACAGATATCGGTGCAGACTCCGACCAGATGGAGTTCTTGTATTCCACGTGCCCTCAGCTGCATGTCTAAGTCCGTTCCGGCAAAAGCGCTGTACCTCGTTTTGTCCATCCAATAGGTAAATGGAGAAGCTTTGGCCGATTCGTATACCTCGGCTAAGCGTCCGTAAAGTTCCCGGCCTTTCGTTCCGCGGATATTATGCGGCGGGAAAAGCTTTGTCTCCGGGTGATAGATGTCATCCTTTTCATGCAGATCGACACCGAAGATGACGAACTCTTTCTTCTTTAGAAAGGACGTGGTCAAATCCGTGACATATCCCTCTATCTCCTGCCCGGGCTTTCCACATGTAAGGGCGCCGTTATCTGCTACAAAGTCGTTTGTATAATCGATGATAAGTAATGCACGATCCATACAATCCCTCCATATATCGTTTGACTCTATCATAGCAGAACAGGAGGGTTAATAGGTCGGCGCTTCCTTCATGGCATGTGATTTCTTCTTAACGACAACGGACATTACCGTACCACAGGCGATCAGGAGAGCGCTCGTCACAAAGAATACCATGGAGAATCCATAAGCTCCTGCGATCATACCGCCCATTGCAGGGCCGATGATGTTTCCTAAAAAGCGCAGGCTGGTGTTGTAGCCTAACACTTCTCCCTGCATGGCGACAGGGGCTTCCTGACGGATGTACGCTGTGCGCACTGGTATGATGCCGCCGATGGATACTCCTAATAGGAAGCGAAGTACAACCAGCTGCCAGATATTCGTTACGAAAGCGGCGGGAAAATAAACAATACCCGCCATGAATAGGAGAGCAATCATAATTTTGATATACCCGACCCGATCGGCAATTCTTCCCCAGCGCTTAGCCATCAACAAGTTACCAAGACCTGCAGCGGAGAAGGCGATTCCTGAGAACAGAGCCAAGTTCTCCGGTCCATGTAAATCACCTACAAATAAGGAAAGGATCGGCTGGATGCTGAAGTGAGCTACTTGAACAAATAAAGAGATAATCATGACCATCAGCAGGATCGGGTGCCTGACAATGTGCAGAATGACCTCTTTTGAGTTGTAGCTGGACTTCTCATCCTCGCTTTCCTGGACAACCCGCTGCTCCTTTATACCGAATAAGACGAGGAAAGCAGAGATCCCTACTGTAATCGATACGAACTGAAATGTTGTCGCGTACCCGATTGAATCGGCGATCCATCCCCCGAGCATCGGGCCAAGCAGACTGCCTGTTATGCTTCCTGTCTGCAGAGTACCGAGAACTTGGCCGGCAATATCCTTCGGTGTCTGCGTGGAAATCAGCGCCTGGGACATCGGGATGAACCCGGTGAATATACCCATAAACATCCGCAGCAGGAACAGCTGCCAGACGCTTGTGACGAAGCCCATCAGAAAAACCGAAACGGCCAGCCCGGAAGCTGATAGAATTAGGATTTTCTTTCTGCCGTATCTGTCCCCGATTTTCCCCCAGACAGGGGAGAAGAGGAAGGCGGTGACGAACGTGACACCGAAGACCCAGCCGGACCACGTCTGGACATAAGCATCCGTGAAATTTCCGAGTTCTTCTATATATAAAGAAAGGAAAGGTAATACCATTGTGATACTACCAGCAATGAAAAAGTTAGCAAACCACATAATCCATAGGTTTCTCTTCGCTTGCGTTTCATTAGTCAGGATAAATATCCCTTCTTCCTATTTATTTCGTTACCCTAAACATATATAGCACAGTTCCATTTCTACTTAAAGTCTTCTGCTTATCGTTTGTAAATGAAAATGATGTTAGCGGTTGCATAACCTGTATATACAAGTTATACTTGCAATAGAACATGTATATACAAGTTGTTTTTGGAAGCGTTTAATATTTGCGATTTTTGGAAACCGAAGTAGGGTACTAGTATGAATACGGTTATAAATACATCGCCTTCGGTTACCGACATTCTGTTTCGTAAGCGGTTTCTCGGTTTTTGGCATTGGTATTCCAAACTAGGGAGGTAACGGTATGAATTACAAAAAACAGGCAGAGCAGATTTTAGAGGCGATCGGTGGAAAGGAAAATCTCTCTGCAGCTACTCACTGTGTCACGCGTCTTCGGTTGGCCCTTCATGATGAGGGCATTGTCGATCATGAAAAATTGAACAATATTGACGCAGTCAAAGGGTCCTTTTCGACGAACGGTCAATTTCAAATTGTCGTTGGTCAAGGAACAGTGGAGAAAGTTTACAAAGAATTCATTGCTTTAGCAGGGGTGGGAGAAGCATCGAAGGAGGAAGTGAAGGAAGCGTCCAGTAAAAAGATGAATCCGCTGCAACGTGCCATCAAGACGCTGGCGGATATCTTCATTCCAATCCTACCGGCAATTGTAACAGCGGGTTTACTGCTCGGAATCAATAACATTCTGACAGCGACAGGAATCTTCTGGGATGACCAGTCCATCATCGATGTGTACCCGCAGTGGTCCGGCCTTGCTAACATGATCTTTATCATTGCGAATACGGCTTTCGCCTTTCTGCCGGGTCTCATTGGTTGGTCAGCTGTCAAGAAGTTCGGTGGGAGTCCCATCCTTGGTATTGTTATCGGTCTCGTGCTTGTTCACCCCGACCTCTTAAGTGCTTGGGCATACGGGGACGCTGTAACGGAAGGAAATGTCCCGACGTGGAACTTATTCGGGTGGGAAATCGACAAAATCGGTTATCAGGGACAAGTACTGCCGGTTTTGGCTGCCTCCTATCTATTGACGAAAATTGAATTATTCCTTAGAAAGCGGGTGGCAGACAGTATTCAGCTGCTTGTTGTCGGCCCTGTAGCACTATTAGTAACAGGTATCCTTACATTCATTATTATCGGGCCGGTAACGTTCGCCGTAGGGAATGCGATTACAGATGGTCTTGTTTCCATCTTTAACTCCTTTGCTTGGCTTGGCGGATTGATTTATGGTGGTTTATACGGAGTGCTCGTCATCACGGGGATGCACCATACATTCCTGGCTGTTGATATTCAGCTGGTAGGAAGTACAGAAGGGACATTCCTCTGGCCGATGCTCGCTCTATCTAATATTGCACAAGGGTCAGCTGCTTTTGCCATCTGGCTCGCTGCGAAAGATGATAAACTGAAGGGTCTTGGTGTGTCTTCCGGTATATCTGCTTGGCTTGGCGTTACAGAACCAGCTTTATTCGGAGTGAACTTACGATTTAAATATCCATTCGTTATCGCTATAGCATCCTCGGCAATTGCAGGTTTATATATTTCATCTCAAGGTGTATTGGCAAGCTCGATTGGTGTCGGAGGAGTACCGGGTATCTTCTCCATCATCCCGGAGTATTGGGGAGACTTCCTCATTGGTATGGCAATCGTCATCGTGCTGCCGCTTGTCGGAACTTACTTGTATGCAAAACGGAAGCAAGACGTTTAAAAATGAAAAAGAATCGGTGGTGTTATCATGAATGAACAACCATGGTGGAAGAAAGCAGTCGTCTATCAGATTTATCCGAAGAGTTTTCGTGATACGACTGGAAACGGAGTCGGTGATATTCAAGGAATTATTGAAAAGCTCTATTACTTGAAAGAGCTTGGAGTCGATGTCCTGTGGCTGACACCTATGTACAAATCCCCTCAGAACGACAACGGTTATGACATCAGTGATTACTATGATATTCACGAAGAGTACGGGACGATGGAAGATTTCGATCAACTTCTGCGGGAAACGCATGACCGCGGCATGAAGCTTATTATGGACATCGTCGTGAACCATACGTCCACGGAGCATGAGTGGTTCCAGGCATCCCGGATGTCCAAGGACAGTCCTTATCGGGATTATTATATTTGGAAGGACCCTGTGGACGGCGGGGCACCTACGAATTGGAAGTCCAAGTTCGGAGGCAGTGCATGGAAATATGAAGAGGAGACAGGCCAATATTACCTGCACTTGTTTGATGTTACCCAGGCAGATCTCAATTGGGAAAAGGAAGCTGTTCGAAAAGATGTTTATGATATGATGAGCTACTGGGCGGAGAAAGGTATCGACGGATTCCGATTGGACGTTATCAACCTCATATCCAAAGATCAGGAGTTTCCGAATGACGATGGTACCATCGCGCCAGGAGACGGTCGTAAATTTTACACGGACGGGCCGAAGGTGCATGAATATATGCAGGAAATGAATAAAGAAGTGTTTCGTCCTTATGACCTTATGACGGTCGGTGAGATGTCTTCGACGACGATTGACCACTGCATCAACTATACAGCCCCGGAGCGGAATGAATTGAGCATGACCTTCAACTTTCATCATCTGAAAGTGGATTATCCAAACGGGGAGAAATGGACCGTGGCGGACTTTGATTTTCATGAGCTCAAGAGCATCCTCTCCACATGGCAGGAAGAGATGCACAGAGGGAATGGATGGAATGCATTATTCTGGTGTAACCATGACCAGCCCCGTGTGTTGTCCCGGTTTGGAGACGAGCAGAATTATCCGTTGGAATCCGGGAAAATGCTGGCAACGACAATTCACATGATGCAGGGTACTCCTTACATTTATCAAGGGGAAGAATTCGGAATGACGAACCCCGGCTTCTCTTCTATCGATCGCTACAGAGACGTGGAATCCTTGAATATGTACGAAGCGTTCCAAGCGGAAGGGTACAAAGAGGAAGATATCCTTGCGATTCTTCAGCAGAAGTCGCGTGACAATTCCCGTACGCCGGTACAATGGACGGCAGAAAAGAATGCAGGTTTCACGAACGGGACGCCGTGGATTGACGTAGCGGACAACTATGAAACGATCAATGCAGAAAAAGCCATGAAAGAGGAAGGATCTATTTTCCAACACTATCAAGAGCTGATTCGTCTGCGGAAAGAATATGATATTATTACTCATGGAGACTACCGCCTGATTTCTCCGGAACATGATCGTGTGTTTGCGTACCTGCGGGAGTGGAACGGAGAACGGTTATTGGTCGTTAACAACTTTTACGGGGAATCCGTTGATTTTGTTCTTCCGGATGATATAGAAACTTCAGGACAATCCGAAGTGTTGGTAAACAATTATGAGAATGCTCCGGCACTTGATGAAAAACTGGAACTTCGTCCATATGAGTCGGTAGTTTACCATTGGAAAGATATATAATTAAAATAAAGAACGGTGAAGACCGATGAAAAACAAGTATTTTGTTATCTACAGTGAATTGGCGGAGAGAATTCAAAGTGGAGTGTTGACTCCAGGGGATACCCTTCCTTCCGAGCATGAGCTGACAGATGAATTCCAGACATCTAGAGAGACAATCCGAAAAGCTTTGCACCTGCTTGCTCAAAACGGCTATATTCAAAAAGTGCGGGGGAAGGGATCTGTCGTACTCGATCACGGGAAATTCGAATTTCCTGTTTCCGGATTGACGAGCTTCAAGGAGCTTGCCGATCAGATGGGGCAGACCTTCCATACGTCTGTTCACGAATTGGCGCGTATCAGTGGACAGGGGGAGTTGGGGGAGCGGTTGAACTGTCCTCAGCAAACCAACCTGTGGAAGGTTGTCCGATCGCGGGAAGTAGGAGGAGAGAGGATTATTCTCGATAAAGACTTCCTTCGTGAAGACATCGTTCCGGATTTGACGAAGGAAGCAGCCGAACGTTCCCTATACGAGTATTTGGAAAACGAATTAGGTCTTGTCATCAGTTTCGCTAAAAAGGAGATTGTTGTCGAGCCGGTTACGAAAGAAGACGAAAGCTATCTGGATCTAGCCGGACATCCGCAAGTTGTCGTGATCCGCAGTTACGTCTATCTGGCGGATGCAACGGTGTTTCAGTACACAGAGTCCAGACACCGTCCGGATAAGTTTCAATTCGTTGACTTTGCCAGACGTACCAAATTATAAATAAAACATGATGCAAAGAAGGACCGCAACGGTTCTTCTTTGTTTTTCTTACAGAAAGCGTTAGAATAGAGGCACACGAGAGAAAGGGGTGGAGAAAGTGTTCGTTATCGGAGCGACAAAGAAATTACAGAATGAGATAGATAAGCCGATCCAGGACGTAGAAGCATATAAAGAAGTACCTGAAATCCATCAATGGCATGCGAACCTGGTTACTTTCAACCGCAGGAAATGTTTAATCCTTGTCAACAATGCGACAGGCCTTAACCTGACCTTATTCGGATTGAGAAAGCCGCAATTCGACCACCTCGACACCGTCATTAAAGGTTCGCTCAAGCAGCTATTTCAACTGCTTGAAATTGACGAGTCTGTTGGGGAAGAAATGCTTAGGGCGGCAGATGAAATCGTATATACGAAAACAAAAAACAGGCGGGTCATAGGCATCATGAATGATCTTAAATCTACGATGGAACATCAGATCCAAGGCCAAGCCTATGAAGACATTGATGCCCAGAAAATAAATGAAGAAAATAATAAGATGCCTTTCCGTCCGCTGGAGCATACTTATCCTTATAAAACTTTCATTAAATATTTCCAAAATCAGTAGTGCTGTCCCGGCGCTGCTGATTTTTTTCATGAAAAAAAGACCTCTACCGGGTCAGGGTAGAGGTAAATGTTTATATAGGTATAGGATTAGGGGAGGTGCTTAAAAACTGTTACATACTACTAAAAAGAAGTTAAACTACGTCTTCAACTAATGGTCTTGGGTAGGTACGTACTGCCTCATCCTGTGTCAAAGGAGCTAAGACAGAAACAACAATGCCAACTGCAGCGATGAAAGCGATGGCTTTCTTCATAAGATCATGCCTCCTAAATGAGAATGTTTATTTAACAATTGCATTGCTAACCTTAAATATTCAGAAGAACGCTTATACATCCTTTGCTTCTCAAATAAGTCGGCTAGGAATTTAGCGTATCTGATGACATACTCCGGATCCTTCATTTCTTTGAAATATGGAAGTACTTCATCTTCAAGAAATTCAAGGGTATCTGGAGCGTTCGTTAGTATCTTTTGAAAAACATCAAAATGATACGTGTGCTCTTTTGAAGGGAAATCTACAAGCCTTTGTTTACCTTCATTTACCCAATAGAGGCATCCTTCCTTGTTACCTATGAGGTAGTGCTCGAGGATTAATCCGTGAATAATATTCATGTATTCATAGATATCATAGGTGGAAGATGATGCTTCTGTGTACTCCAGGCTCTTTTTGTAATGCTCGATGGATAACGTATGATTATCTAGATTAGAGTCTAAAACAGCCATGTTAATATAAACCAGTTTCAACTGCTGGTGGTCCTTAGTCTGAGAAGCGATCTTGAGAGCAGACTCGTAATTCTCCCTCGCTTTTTCATGATTCTGGAGCCTGCTGAAACTTATTCCTAAAATGAGATGGCAATCAGCACTCTTTCCTAGGTCGTAATGATCTTTATAAATGCGGAGTGCCTGTTCTGTATAAAAAATAGAAGCTGACACATGGTGCGCCTGACTTGAACTTAGTGCCAAGTGGTAGAAAAGGTCGCTCACTTCCCAGCTTTCCATATTCATGGAGCGCGATAAGACTTCCGCCTTCATCAACTGCTGGAATGATTCCTCGAAATCACTTCGGTAATACTGGAGCAGTCCATTGCTCAAATGATAGTAGTACTTCATCTCATCATCAAATGTATCCAGGTGCTGCTTTATTTCACTCCATGCTTCATAAGCCTCCTCCACTTCGTTTTCTAACAAAAAGTGGCGGATGCTGTACAGCTTGTAGTAAATATAAAGGTGATGATTGTTCCGCATATCCTGCTGACTGAGCAGCTCCTCCTTCAACCTTCGTGCTTCTTCCTTCCGCTTGAACATGATAGCTTCATACCACTTTTTCAGCTTTTCTTTGGAAGGGTGGCTGTAGGAAGCGTCATGGAATTCCAATCCCAGACGTTCATATAGCATTTCCAGCACTTCGGAGGCAGGCACGGTCTGATTGTTCTCAATCTTAGACAGATATGCCGGCGAGATGATTCCATCTGCTAACTGGTTTTGCGTCAAACCCTGTTTCACCCGATGGAACCGGAGCACTTTACCATATTCCATTTTCAACACACCTAGTTGATCAACTGTCGACTCTTAAGAGATGTTGCTCTTTCGAATCTATTTTTAGAATACATCCTCAATTAGTAATAATCAACTATATTTACCAGTTTCCCAAGTCTCCCTTTAAACGGCCCTTTAAGAGGTTTTTTGACTGGTGACTTTCCTGATATAAAGGGAAACCTGATTTTCCATGGTGAGAAAACTATCGTAATTTGTCATTATAAGGAAACCTTGCATAGGGACGATGTCTTACGGGTATGGGGTTTATAGGAAAAAAACGCCAAATTACCAGGCGGTAAACCATGTGAAGGAGGAATCGGTGTGGGTTATAACGTCACACAAAAGCTGATTAACAGCCATCTTATTCAAGGAGAAATGACACCAGGTTCGGAAATAGGATTAAAAATTGATCAAACCCTTACCCAGGATGCAACAGGGACAATGGTGATGCTTGAGCTTGAAGCGATGGGGGTGGAGCGGGCACAGACGGAAGCGTCCGCTCAATATGTCGACCATAACTTAATACAGGAAGACAATAAGAACCCGGATGACCACCTGTTCCTGGAAAGTGCATCCAAGCGTTTCGGTTTGCATTTCAGCAGGCCGGGAAACGGAGTGAGTCATCCCGTCCATATGCAGAGGCTCGCTGCTCCCGGGAAGACGCTGCTTGGATCGGACAGTCATACGTGTGCGAATGGCTGTATGGGCATGCTTGCCATGGGGGCAGGTGGAATCGATGTTGCTATGGCTATCGCAGGAGAGCCTTTTTATGTGAAAATGCCGAAAGTGTGGGGAGTGAAGGTGACCGGTGAGCTTCCTGATTGGGTAAGCGCAAAGGATGTCATTCTTGAAATGCTGCGTAGACATGGAGTAAAAGGGGGCGTCCATCATGTTTTTGAATATTACGGCCCGGGTTTGAAAAACCTTACGGCGATGGACCGCCATGTCATTGCAAATATGGGAGCGGAACTAGGCGCTACGGGAACGGTTTTTCCAGCGGACGAAGTTACGCGTCGTTTCATGGCACGGCATGGGAGGGAAAAAGAGTGGTTTGAGCTCTTGCCTGATGAGGGAGCGGGGTACGATGTGCATGACGAATTGCATCTCTCTGACCTGGCCCCTCTCATTGCAAAGCCTTCCAGTCCGGGGAATGTGGTGCCGGTCGAAGAGGTGGAAGGGGAGGCGATCTATCAAAGCTATGTAGGTTCTTCCGCTAACCCTGGGTACCGGGATTTTGCAGTAGCATCAGAAATCGTCGCTGGTAAACAAGTTGCGGACGGTGTTTCGTTTGATATTAACCCGACATCCAGGCAGATGCTCGTCGATCTATCTCAGAATGGTCATATAGCCAATTTCCTCCAGGCAGGAGCAAGGCTTCACCAAGCGGGATGCAACGGATGTATCGGCATGGGACAAGCACCGGCGACAGGAAGAAACAGCTTGCGGACGACTCCTAGGAATTTTCCAGGGCGTTCCGGAACGAAAGAGGACAGCGTGTATCTATGCAGTCCGGAGACTGCTGCAGTAAGTGCGTTGGAAGGGAAGATTACAGACCCTAGAAAATCGGGCCTCGCTTATCCTTCTGTCGTTGACCTTGAAAAGCCGACGGTAGATACGCGGCTCCTTGACGATCCGCTTCCTCTGTCGGAGGCAAAAAAGGTTGACCTCGTGAAAGGCCCAAATGTGGCTTCCATTCCGGAAATGGGTGAGCTTCCAGATGAAATGGAGCTCCCTGTATTAATGAAAATGGGGGATGACATTTCGACAGATGAAATATTAGCAGGCGGGGCGAGAGTCCTTCCTTATCGAAGCAACCTTCCGGAAATCAGTAAGTTTGCCTTTGAAATTGTAGATGACACCTATTATGAAAGGGCGATGGATGTGAAGGAATCCGGAGGTCATGCGGTTGTTGCCGGTGCGAATTACGGGCAGGGATCGAGCAGGGAGCATGCGGCTTTAGCTCCGAAGTATCTTGGATTGCAAGTGGCTATTGTCGAAGACTTTGCCCGTATTCACTGGCAGAACCTTGCTAACTTCGGTGTACTACCACTAACCTTTACCAATGCTGATGATCTAGAGAAGCTGGAAGAGGGAGATGTTCTTCAATTTAAGGATCTGCGAAACAAACTCTCTAAATCCTCTACCTTTCATGTCGAGGTAAAGGGGAAAGACCTACAGATTGAAGTGGAGCATGCTCTTTCGGAGCGTCAAATTGAAATCATGAAGGCGGGCGGTCTGATCAATTGGGTGAAGGAGCGCCTGGATAAGGACTGATTTAATACAAATAGAAAAGCCGGACCTGAAAAGGTGCCGGCTTTCTTTATTAGTCTTGTTGAGCTGTTGTGTGAATCGGTTTAAGGTTTCTTTCGATTTCTTCCCGTTTTTGTTCAAGAAACGGCGGAAGTGCCAACGCTTCCCCCAGACGATCTTCCGGTTCATCCGTGGCGAAACCAGGACCATCTGTCGCCAGTTCAAATAAAATGTGGTTCGCTTCCCTGAAATAAAGGGATTGGAAGTAGTAGCGATCGACAAGCCCGGAATTCGGGTACCCGGCAGCATCAATGATTTCTTTCCATTTGGTGAGTTCTTCCTTGTTCTCCACCCGGAAGGCGACGTGGTGGACGCTTCCTCTTCCAGGTCGTTCCCGTCTGTCTGCATCCGTCTCTTCCACGTGGACCTCTGCACCTGTGCCACCTTCGCCTGTGCTGAAGACAGTCCAATTGTCGTACTCACCTGTTTTTCGGAATCGCAGAATTTCTGTAAGGACATGCTCCGTTTTACTCTTATCAGAGACAGTAAGTCTTACAGGTCCCAGCCCAGTAATACCAAAATCAGCAGGTACCTCGGATCCTTTCCATGGGATTCCGGCTGCTACACCCTTGTTATGTTGATCGGATACAAGCATTAACCGTTGGTCTTCCGGATCACGGAAAGACAGAGTGAGGCGTCCGAAGCGCTCCTCCATTGGATCATGGGCTACTTGATACTGTTGGAATCTCTCGAGCCAATAATTCAGTGCTTCGTCGTTTGGGACGCGCAGCGTGGTCGTCGATATGCTCTGAGAGCCCGGATAGGTGTGTCCGGCGCGATGAATTTCAAAAAAAGTTAAATCGGTTCCGGGACGTCCTTTTTCATCGGCATAAAACAAGTGATACATGGAAGGGTCGTCTTGGTTGACGGTTTTTTTAACTAAACGCATTCCTAATATGCGGGTATAAAAGTCAAAGTTTTTCTCTGCATTTGCTGTGATGGCTGATACGTGATGGATGCCTTTAAGTTCCATAAAGGTTCCTCCTCTGATTATCTCGAATTCAAGATAATTATAATACGCAGAGGATACATTGTCAAAAGAAGCTACTTTACTCGTTCAAATGGAAAAATCCTCGTTTGTAAAGTTTTAGAATAATAGGCGGTTGGATCTTGTTCTGTTACGAAGGAGGGGAGGAAATCGAGCAATTGATTGACAGGAAGGTCGACTTTGACTTTCTGCAACCGCCAGTGCTTATGCTGGATTGGTCCCTTGTACACCTTTTGGCCTCGGACTGTCCAGAGGGCATATCGTTCGGTAAGCCAGTAAAGAAGGGATCCTGGTGCAGGATGAACGGCAGGGGAAAAATGAGATGCCTCCATATGGAAATGAGCGTTCGGATAGCCTTTATGAATTCTTCTGCTGGAGAAATGAATCCTCTCCGGTGTCGTGTCCATCCGCATGGATGCATGCACGTAAGGAAGAGAAAATCCTGTTCGGGCTAAAAAAACGCCGAGGGGGTGATCGGCATCCAAAGTGAGGAAATAAACTCCTGGTTCTCCTTTATAAGTGACATAGGTACGGACATTCAATTCCAATAATTGATTGCCGAAAGGAAGAGAAGGAAGGTTCTTGAACCGGATGTGGTTCATACGAAACGGGACGACGGCTATCCAAGCCGAACCGTCAAATTCGTCCAACTCAAACACACTTGGTATATACCTGGCCAAAATCTCAGCGGGTACGGGCCAATGGAGGAAGATAAGATCTTCCCATTCCTGATGCATAATCCATTTTTTTGAAGACATTCTCATCACCTCCCCAATGGTTTACCCGCAGGGAGGGAGAATCATACATGAATGTGAAGATCGTCACTTCATTCGGAGCGGAACGTTTTTCCGCTCTTCTCGCTTGTGCAGTTCTTTCTTCAGCAAGAGGATGAATTCTTCTTCCAGGTTCAAATCCACTGCTCTTTTTAGAGAGTCCTGCAACACCTTGTAGGAGAGCCTTTCGACAATCATGCGGTTGCCCCCTTTACTTTGCTATGACGGAAGTGCGGTCGATGCCGTAGCTGCTCCTATAATTCGTCCATGTGAATCAAAGATAGGTTGGCAGAATACGTCGTAACGAATCAATCCCTCGGATAACGGGAAAGGAATTGTTTTTCTGATGCTCTGTCCTTCCTCTATGACCTTGCTTTTTAATTGCATTAATTCAGTAGTACCGACGTTATCATCCAATTCATCATCCCTTTTCCCGATCACGGAGTTCATTTTGAAATCAGGGTGCGGGTTATACATCCAGGTATAGCGTAGATCCAAGTCGCAGTGTGCGACGGTAATTGGAGAATGGACCAATGCTGTTTCAAATGGTTCGCTCAGGTGTTCGGTATAAAAGAGTGAAGGATTTATGTGAAGAAACGAAGCAATTTGAGAAGCGACCGCCATGCTGGGATTGCGCGTTCCATTTTCGATTTGAGCATAATAGGCCCGGTCGATATGTGCGCCTGCTGCGATTTGTTGTTGTGTCAGTCGTTGTTCTTTTCTAAGTTTGATAAGCCATCTTCTCATGGTTAAAATCACACCCTACTTTCTTTTTTCATATAAATATTTCTTCCTATATATATAAAATCCTTGTGGCAGTTTGCAACGTAGTGGAATTTCTTTGCTTAGAAGAAAACTTTCGTATAAATAGTAATTATAACGATTTATTTCGAGTATGTTCGACGAAATTTTTAGCAGCTGTGTAAAAAAATACATAGCTTCGCCTACAGGTCTGATATAATCAAATCGGCTTGCATTTTTCAAGGGGAAGAGGAGGAAAAGGATGACTTGGGAAATCCTGAATATATTAGCTGTCAGCGCTTTTGCTTTCAGCGGGGCCATTGTCGCTCTCAACGAAAGGTACGACATATTCGGTACGTTTATTCTCGGGATTGCGACACCGTTCGCAGGTGGGATTATTCGTAATATCGCATTAGGGATCCCGGTCGTCCATGTTTGGCAGCAGGGATATCTGTTTTATGTCGCGCTTGGAACAATCGCTGTTGTCTATTTCTTTCCGAAGACATGGGTGATGGCATGGGACAGATGGAATTTCTATCCGGATGCCGTTGGTTTATCCGCTTTTGCTCTTCAAGGGGCCTCCTTTGCGGTCGCCAACCAATTTCCGCTTGGAGGCATCATTTTTTCGGCAATCCTGACAGGAGTCGGGGGCGGCGTTGCCAGAGATGTGCTTGCACAGCGCCGTCCGATGGTTCTTCATCAGGAAATATACGCAGTATGGGCAATGCTTGTGGGGCTGGCAGTCGGCATCGGGCTTGTAGATGTAGGGAGTGCGTGGCAGACTTATGCATTATTTATTCTGATTATCTTGTGCAGGGTGTTCTCTTATCGATTAGGATGGCATCTAAGGTTTCGGGATTTGTATAGAATTTGATCATAAAAAGGCCGCCCCGCTTTGGGACGGCCTTTTCTACGATTAGCTGCAGTAAGACAAGTTTGGACAGGAGAAAGAAAACTTTCTCATTTTTTCTTTGTGATACGGAGTTCTTCTGTAGTTAATAACGGAAAAGGTCTCCGGAAAGGTAGCGCTCACCGGTATCTGGTGCGATACATACGACTACTTCGCCGGGATTTTTTTGTTTAGCTGCTTCGATGGCAGCCCAACAGGCGGCACCGCAGGAGGTTCCAAGGAGCAGCCCTTCCTCACGGGCGAGACGTCTCGTAATTTCGTAGGCATCTTCATCGGTCACTTGTAAGATTTCATCATAAACATCCTGATTCAGGATGGAAGGAATGAAACCAGGGCTTGTCCCGACCAATTTATGCTTCCCTGGCTTGCCGCCTGATAAAACCGGGGATCCTGCAGGCTCTGCTACATGGATAGTCATATCCTTGTAGCGTTTTTTCAACTCTTCTCCCGTACCTGTAATCGTCCCGCCGGTCCCGGCTGTAGAAACGAAGGCAGATAGAGGTTTGCCCAATTCATCCATAGCTTCGATGATCTCTGCAGCTGTCGTATGGCGGTGTGCATCCGGGTTTGCCGCATTTTCGAACTGCATCGGCATGAAGCTGCCTTCGATTTCTTCCACGAGTTCTTTGGCTTTCGCGATGGCTCCGGGCATTTTCGCATCTCCAGGCGTCAGGACGATTTCTGCACCGTATGCTTTCAGTAGATTGATTCGTTCCTGTGTCATCGTATCCGGCATAACGAGGATAGCGCGATATCCTTTTGCAGCTGCATTCATAGCAATCCCTATGCCGGTATTGCCGCTTGTCGGCTCGATAATGGTCGCGCCTTCCTTAAGCAGCCCTTCTTTTTCTGCTTGTTCCATCATATTGAAAGCGGCGCGGTCTTTTACGCTTCCGCTTGGATTGTATTTCTCCAGTTTCAGGTAAATATCGGCTCCACCTTCAGGAGCCACACGGTTCAGTTTGACTAACGGAGTATCACCGATCAAATCTGCTATGTTGTTAACGACGCGCATGTTGTCACTTCCTTTTAGTAGTGGGGATAATACTATTAGTTTATCACAGTCGGAAACCGGTTATCACATCCACTGCTTTCTGTCAGAACTTGTCTTCTACCACTTTCTGCGCTAACTGAAAGGAGTTTCTTGGTACGGAGATCTTGAACGCCAGCTGATTGGAGTTCAGGTTGAAACGATCTACCTGGACGTTGAAATTACTTGCTGTGTCCATCTGAGTGACGGCTACATAAATGTTCTCTTCGTTGGGATTTACGGTTACCCACTCAGGAAAGTCATAGTTATCTTTAACAAATTCCAGTACTTTTTTGTTCGGGAGAGGAAGCTTTCCGAGGGAAATGCGTTCCTGCTCCAGGATAAGA
The DNA here is from genome assembly GCF_000469135.2 of Bacillus sp. SB49. Classification (NCBI taxonomy): domain Bacteria; kingdom Bacillati; phylum Bacillota; class Bacilli; order Caryophanales; family Bacillaceae; genus Bacillus; species Bacillus sp. SB49. The sequence goes on along the minus strand of NZ_CP048117.1, from coordinate 3,478,443 downwards.
TCTCCGTTTTCCTGAACAACCGGACTTAATTCCACTTTAATCGGAATGACCTGATCGAAGGCTTTAATATTCCCTGCCAACGTTACGTTACGGTCAAGAGATATGGAATAGTCAAAGCCGGTTTTTTCCGAGAACTCTCCGAGGTAGTCGTTTGCCAGCTGCTCCAGATTCTCCTTCGTCGATACAATAGTGAATTCCGCATCCTGTGTTTCCTTCTGCTGATCGACATTGACGATGGTATAAGAGCTGGGAAGGAAAATAAGACCGACTACTGAAGCCACCACAAGAAAATTAATGATTGCCAGTATCCAAAAAGAGGTTCGCCATTTGTTGCTGAATAATAATTGTTTCATCTCTACATTCCACCTGTGTTATTGTTCGACGTCATCTTTGATATATTCCAACACACGTTCTGCCATTTGCTTGTAACCACGTTCATTCGGGTGGAAATTATCTTCCTCCCATAGAAGTTCATCCTCGGATCCTTCAAACAAGTCCCTCACCGGGATGAAAGTAACGTTCTCCTCTTCTGCAACGACCTCTTTGCTGATTTCGTTCCAATCTTCCATAATCTTCCCTAATTCGGGGATATTATCAAAGTAAAGATTAAAAGGATTGTAAAGACCGATCAGGTAAATAGGGGCATCCGGGTTCTCTTCGCGAATCATGGAAAAAATCGTTTCCAGTTGTGCTTGATAGGAATCCTGTGCGTCCACAAAGTCCTGGTAATTTAAGTTTGTAAAATTATCCTTCACAACTTTCATTACATCATTGGCTCCAATGGTTATTAAAATAAGGTCAGCTTCCTCTAAAGCGGTGGAAATTTCCTCCTGCTCCTCCAGGCGTCTGATCAGTTGATCGGTTCGGTTTCCCCGTTTCCCGAAGTTATCAATGTGAATCAAATCTCTTTCCTTATTACTGTTGAATGTGTCCTCTAAAATTCCTACGTAACCGCCATTGTCCGTATCATCTCCAACCCCTTGAGTCAGAGAATCACCGAGGGCTACAATTTCCATGTCATCTTTCACGAACAACCCTTTCGCACTGTCGATGACGCCGGTGAATACATCTTTCAGTCCCTCGCTGATAGCTCTGTCTGAATCTTCTTCGTCGGGTGAGAATTCCTGTTCCTTCGGTTCCGAGGAAGCCGGCTTGGACTCCGAGCGCTCCTTTTTAACTGTTGAATGATCCGAATCTGTCGAATGCTCTTCAGGAGTATAGATAAATGCGGCTGTTATGAAGAAGGCCAGGAATAAGGAGAGTGAAATGGAAGCGATCCATCTCCATTTTTTCAACGTGCATCCCTCCTGGAAAGTATTGGCTTTATTATATGCTGGTGACATATGTTTGGGAAATGGAAAAGTTTTATCTACAATTATATCACGAAGACTATACAATAAACATACGGGAGCCCTTGTCAGAACATGAGGGTGGAGCGGTCGATTTATTCAAAGGAGAGAGAAGCGATGGAAGATCAAATGACGATATCGGTACGAGATCTTGTATCTTATGTTTACCGGACAGGAAGTATCGATGAACGTTTTCAATCGAATACCGCTTTAGTGGAAGGAACGGCAATTCATCAGGAAGTCCAGAAGACATATAGAGATGGGGATGAGAAGGAATTATTTCTTCAGCATGAGTTTCAGCAGGAAGGAATAGTTCTACTCGTTCAAGGAAGGTGTGACGGTCTGCTGCAGAGGGAGGACGGCCCTGTTGTCGACGAAATAAAGTCGACAGCGAGAGAGTTGGAAGAATTGGATGAAGACACCCACCCTGTCTATTGGGCTCAGGCGAAAGGGTATGCCTTCATGTATATGCATGACCACCATTTAAATCACATCGTTGTGCAGCTTACTTATGTTCAAAAAAAGACGAAAGATAAAAAGCGGATGCGAAGGACGTTCCGGTATGAAGAGCTGAAAGCATTCATGGAAACGACCGTGAAGGCTTACTCCTCTTATGCTGGAATTCTTCTGCACATAAGAGAGCAGAAGAAACGTACCGTTCCGGATCTGGAGTTTCCCTTCAGCGGCTACCGTAAAGGACAACGGAAGCTGGCTGGAAGTGTGTATCGGACCATCAAAGAAAAACGGCATTTATTTGCACAGGCTCCTACTGGAATCGGAAAAACGATTTCTACTTTATTTCCTGCTGTGAAAGCTTTCGCAGAGGGAGGGCTGGATAGAATCTATTACCTGACAGCGAAGACGATCACACGTTCCACAGCCGAGGAGGCGCTGCAGTTGATGGAAAAGGAAGGTCTGGAAATCAGGTCTGTCACTTTGACGGCTAAAGATAAGATCTGTTTTCAGGAAGAAACCATCTGCCAGCCGGAGTATTGTGAATTTGCGGACGGGTATTATGACCGAATCAATGGGGCGATTGTTGATATATTGAGAAAGGAAACAACCATGACGAGGCACACAGTGGAAGAGTATGCGCGCAAACATCGCGTCTGTCCATTTGAATTTTCCCTGGACTTGTCGGATGTCGCTGATGTGGTCATCGGAGATTACAATTATATATTTGACCCCCGTGTAGCTTTAAAGCGGCTGCTTCCGGAGAAAAAGAAGAAGACGACACTGCTTGTCGACGAAGCCCATAATCTTGTCGAGCGTGCCCGAGAGATGTATTCTTCTAAATTGGGGAAAAGGGATCTTGAAACGGTGGCTGAAGACTGGCGTGGAGAGCAGGAGGAGGTGGCACGCGCTGCCGACTCTGTCGTGAAAGACTTAGCCCGGCTGGAGGATCCGAAGACGCCCCATAAACAATTGGATGAAATTCCAGGGGCGTTGGAAGAAGGTGTGGAACGGTTTATTAATCAGGCAGAGCCGGTTCTCCAGGAAAGGGGAGAAGATGTACGTAAAGAACACCTGCAGGATGTGTACTTTCAATCACAGAATTTCCTTCGGATACTGGAGCTGGTCGATGACCACTATCGTTTCATAGGAGATAGCAGCGCAGGCGATTTTCAATTGACTTTGTTTTGTCTGGACCCGTCTCTGGTCCTGAGGAAAGTATCCGGCGGCTTCCGGTCCAGTACTTTCTTCTCGGCGACGCTGTCGCCGTTTGCTTATTACAAGGAGATGCTCGGAGGTTCGAAAGAAGATTATATTCTCCAGCTTCCATCTCCGTACGATTCTGATCAAATTGATGTGCAAATAACTCCGCTTTCGACACGGTACAAAAACCGACAGGAAACGTCACGTGCCATTGCGGAACGGCTTGATGAGCAAGCGGGACACCTTCAAGGAAACCATTTGTTTTTCTTTCCTTCCTACCAGTACATGGAGTTGGTATATGATGCTTTCCGGAACGTATCGGACTATAAGGCTGTCATGCAGGAGCGGGGAATGGATGAAGACAGGCGGGAAGATTTTCTCTCTCAATTCGTTCCCGGCGGAAACCTGATTGGATTTGCCGTCCTTGGCGGGATCTTCTCAGAAGGTGTCGACCTCAGAGGAGATCGGCTGAATGGCGTAGCGGTTGTGGGAATCGGTCTTGCACCCAGAAGCTTCGAAAGAGAACTGATCATGGACTATTTTAAGAGCAAGGGTCGGAATGGTTATGATTATGCCTACGTTTATCCAGGTATGAACAAGGTGCTTCAAGCAGGTGGACGTCTCATCCGATCAGAGAAAGATCATGGCATTATCCAATTGATCGATGACCGCTTCTTGACAAGGAAATACTTGCAGCTGCTTCCCGAGGAGTGGGGAAATTATCGAATGATGAAATAATAAGATTTCCCGGGGAATAAAATGTAAGTATTCCATGAAACCCAGGATATTTTAGATTTTCTCTAGGATATCCTGGCAGAAGGATTCGACATGGGTACGGTTTTCTCCGGATATTCCGTATATGTCATAAATCGCACCATCAACGATCGAGTGTAATAGGGCTGTATCCATCTGTGGATCGGCCTTTTTGCCTTCCACCAGCTGTTTTGTTGTTTGGATGACGAGGTGCTTCTTATCTTCCGCCGGCAGCACATGCGGAATTTTCTTGATATACCCGGAAGTAATCATATTCGTTCGGTTGAGTACTTTTCTTACCATATATTTAATGAGCTGGCTGTTTAACAAACCCAAATAGTAGAATAAATCCTCCTCATTTTCCGGGAATAGATTGGCATTCACTCCGAAAAGGCTGTTTTCCGGCAGGTAGGCTGCGGAGAAGTCTACGCCCATGGAGGAACAAGTAATTCCCCGTCTATAGAAATAAGCCCTGTTCCTAACGGTGAAAGATGGATAAATCGCCTCATTATCTTCCCAATCTTTATGAATATAAAATTTCGGTTCATAATACCATGCATCCTTTACCCCGCCATTTTTATAGAACGGAAGCCATTCCTGATCATCTTTCACATCCTCACGCCTGCGCAGGAAAAGGGTGTCATTCCCTGTTGAGATTCCTGTACCGCCTTTTAAGACATTTCCTAACTCTTCATGGGGACGCAGAAAGTGAGCAAGAATCTCCTCGGGAACGTTGACTGCGAAGTTTTTGTTGGGAAGATCGTGGAAGTGCGCTTGCTTTAAGTATTGGATCTTATCCTCTGTGATATTTTGGTATTCCTGCGTTTCCAGACGGTCTACCAGCTTCATGACCATATCTTCCGGGCGTTCATTTCCCTCTTTCTTTTTTAATGTCAGGATGGCTGTTCGAACATCTGCCTTTCCTTTGTGAAACAGTCTGCGTGGTGCAAGGACAATCTCTTTTATGATGGTTTTTTCCAATAAGTAGGCTCTGAATTTTCGATAATACACGTTCGTAAGGAAAGAGTCCTGCACGATCATTGTCAAGACTCCGCCGGGCTTAAGCAGCTTGATCCCGTTGTGGATAAATAAAGAATAAAGATTATGCACACCGATGCCGCCGTAGCATGCTGTAATGGCTTTTTTGTTTTCGGTGAAGTAGTCGCTCTGACGTTTTGATTTGTAAGGAGGGTTGCCGACAATGGCATCAAACTTTTCTTCCAGTTCGACCTTAAGAAAATCGACGTGACGGAAAGTGATACCCTCATGCGGGGAAGGAGTAGCTGTATCGATATCGTAAGCGTGAATTTGGGAAGGGGAGAAGCCCTCTTTCAATAAGGAATAAACAAAGACACCGTCACCGGTGGCAGGGTCCAATATCTCCGGGTTCCTTCTATTATCTGGCAAGTGATTGGATAAAGTCTGGACCATGTATTCTACTGTTTCCGGCGGTGTACCGTACTGGCCCATGGACCTTTGTCTTGAGAACATACTACCCCTCCTGGTACTTTTTAGGTATACATTACTATAATTATAGGTAAATGTCACCAATTAATAGTCTTATAGTCATTTATTGTTCCAATAAAATAACAAAGGGAGGGAGTATATAGTCTTGTTTTGGGCTTTTTTTAGAAGGAGTGTGATTCTGTGGAAAGGAAAATACCCGAATCTGAATAAGGGGAATTCACTACAAATGTTTTTGTTAACCTATAAAAAATAAAGTTGACAATAGGTTTTCCTTTCCCTTATGTTTATAGCAGACAAGTTCTAGGAGGAGTGACCATGGGGAAATCGAGGATGACAGCATACGACATTACATTAGGTGCATTATTCGTCGCTTTGATGGCAGTGGGAGCAAACATAACGGCTTTCCTGCCTTTCCTGCAGGTTCTTGGTGTTCCATTGACCTTGCAGACATTTATCGCAGTTTTGGCAGGATTGATTCTTGGTAGTAGATTAGGCTTCTTTTCCATTCTTGTGTATGCCGTCCTGGGGTTGATCGGGGCGCCTATCTTTGCCGGCTTCGGCGGTGGGTTATCCACGGTCTTCTCACCGACATTCGGATTTATCATCTCTTATTTTATCCTTGCATACTTTGCCGGAAAGGTTGCAGAAACGAATCGGCGGCTGCCGGTATATATTGCCGGAGCGCTCGTCGGTATCGCGGTCAATTACTTGATCGGAGTGAATTGGTTCTATGGGGCAATGAATTTCTGGGTCGAAGGAGATCCAGTGAGTTATGTAGTATCATGGACGAGCATGGTCCCATTTTTGATTAAGGATATTGTCCTGGCTGTCTTTGGCGGGTTATTTGCCTATCGTATGGAGAAATCTTTTCTGTACAAAACGCCGCTGCGCCAATCGGCGTGAAGGACACAAAAAAGCAGAGGGAGCTCCCTCTGCTTTTTTGTGTTTATTCTGTTATGGATCTCCCATGAATCCAAGTCATTAGTGCAAAGAGGAAAAACGCAAGAAGAAGGATCGTGCCGCCGACGATGAAAAATACGGTATTGAGAGTTCCTAATCCGGGGAGAGGCTGCGTATAGTAAAGCCACATGCCGACAGTCAGTCCGAATACACCGAAAAAAGACGTCCATACGTGTGCTGCGGCCAGCTTGGACTCTTTCGGAATAGGAAATACTTTATAGAAGACGCCGAACGCAAACAAAGACAGCCATCCGACAACGAGAATATGAGCATGGATAGCGCTGAGCTGCAGTCCGCCACCGCCGGCCATGTGCGAGCCGATGAATGCCCCGACCAAAGCATAAATGGCTGAAGTTCTTATGAAAAATCGAGTACGATCCATAGATAAAGAGAGCCTCCGTTTCCTTCGGTTTACGTTATTATATATGAGTTTCCTCTTAATGGAAACTATGACGGTAAGAATCAAACGATGATAAAAACAAATGGCCTGTATTTGGAAAGGTGCGGGCCATAAGATATGATAGTGGTAGATATACATAGGAAATGAGGGAATGAAGATGGAACAAAGAAGAGCGACATTCATGAATGATATGAAGGAAAAGAATATCGATGCAGCATTTATCAACTCTGCAGAAAACTTTTATTACTTGACGGGTTTCTCCACAGATCCTCATGAAAGACTGCTGGGTCTCCTGATCTTCCCGGAAGCTGATCCAATAGCTATTCTCCCTGGGATGGAAGAGGGACAGCTGCGGGATGCCGGTTGGGCGTATGACGTAATCGGCTATGCCGATCATGAGAACCCTTGGACGCTGATGAAAGAAAAGCTTGGAGAAAAAGCGCTTCTCCGCGCTGGTGTAATAGGGATTGAGAAGGAAGTGTTATCTTACGGACGGAGTGAAGCCTTCTTCGATATATTTAGAGAAGCGGCGGTCGTAGATGTAGAAGGAATGCTTAATGATATGCGTCTTGTTAAAGATAAAACCGAAACAGCCATCATGCGGGAAGCCGCAGAACTCGCAGATTACGGAGTGAAAGTAGGGAAAGAAGCGCTTAACGAAGGCGTTACGGAAATGGAAGTGCTTGCCACCATTGAGTATGAGCTGAAGAAAAAAGGGGTAGCGGAGATGTCCTTTTCCACCATGGTTCTCTTCGGTGAGAAATCCGGGCATGCTCATGGTAATCCAGGAAACCGCCGTTTGAAGGCTGGGGACCTCGTGCTGTTTGACTTGGGTGTCGTTTGGAAAGGCTATACTTCGGATATTACAAGAACCTTCGCATACCGATCTGTCAATGATTCTCAGAAAGAGATTTATAATACGGTTAAACAGGCGCTGGAGGCCTCACTTGCCATCAGTAAACCGGGAACGAGGATCGGAGACTTGGATACAGCTGCCCGTGATGTAATTACAAAAGCCGGTTATGGAGATAAATTCCCTCACCGCATCGGCCACGGACTCGGAATCAATGTCCATGAATTTCCTTCCATGAGTCATTTAAATGACGGTGTGTTAAAGCCGGGGATGACGTATACCATTGAACCGGGAATTTATGATCCGGCCGTTGGAGGGGTTCGTTTGGAAGAAGACGTATTAATTACGGAAGACGGCTGTGAAACGTTGACAAAAACACCGATAGAATTGGAAATTGTGGAATAAGTGGGGAGGGCGGACTCCAGGAAAAGGGAGTCTGACCATTTAGCCACTTAAGTTTCATGACAGACTGGAAAAAGCCGCCTGAATAGGCGGCTTTTCTTATTAGGAGGCAGCTGGTTGATCTGTGTCGGGTATTTCAGGAGTGGCCATATCCTTGGTGCTCGTTTGCTGGAGTGCTTCTGCTTTATGGACAAGCGCAGCCATCGTGGCAAGTTCATCGTCGCTGATTTCTTTGAGTTCATCAAACATTTCGACAGACTCCTGGGTGATGAAGGTAACTTGCTCTACTGCTGCTACGATCTGCTGTACACCGGCAGACATTTCGTGTGTAGATACGGAAGTTGCTTCGTTGTTTTCCGCAATTACTTGTGTTGCTGCAAGTATTTCTCCGAATAACCTGCCTACTTCCTCCATAGACTTCGAGGTTTCATCGGACTCTTTCAAGCCTTTTTCCATGGAGGAAACGGCGGCTTCCGTCTCCTGTTTGGTACCATCGACAATTCTGGTCACTTGATCAGATGAATTCTTCGTCTGTTCTGCAAGCTTGCGTACTTCATCAGCAACGACGGCGAACCCTTTGCCGTGTTCACCGGCTCTTGCTGCTTCAATGGCAGCATTCAGGGAAAGTAAGTTGATCTGTTCGGATATGTCCGTGATCACTTTGGCGATGGAACCGATCTCTCTTGACTTCGTCCCCAGATTTTTAACTACTTCATAGCTGTCTGTAACTGTATCATTTAAGCTGCGCATCTGTTCGATGGATCCTTGAATGGTTCCATTCCCTTCCTGCGTCCGTTCCAGGGCCATGGAAGACTGTTCGGATATGTCGGACGATCGATTTGATAAATCAAGAATCGCTGAATTCATTTCCTCAAGCGCGGCAGAGCTTTCTTCCGTTGCAGCCAGCTGTTTATTAAGTCCGACACCCACTTCGTCCATGGCAGCACGGACGATTTCTGCTTTCTCAACAGCTTCGTACCCTTTGTCTATGAGCCCGGCTGTATCATATTCCTTTTGGGGGATATCGGTGGTTTCCGGAATCTCTGTCACCAACTCCGGTTCAAAAGGAGTATGGTACTCTTCGTCCAAAACCTTTTTTCTTAAATCATTGTAACGGTAGGCGAAAAATATGGTAGTACCCAATAAGACGATACTGACGGCAACTAACAGGTATAGGGTCATGCTTCATTCCTCTCCTTGTGTGCAGATGAAAGGTCTTTGATCACAATAATGGTTCCCTCTGATACAGAAGAAGGGATTCCTTTCAAGCGTTCGTTTTGCTTATACTCATGCATGATCGGCTTCCCGGCGAGGGTCTCATATTTTTGGAATCCATGGTATTTTTCCATAACACGGAAGGACTTCGGATTTGTCGCTTCTCCATAGACAGCTGAGAGGCCTTCTTCAACGGCTCTGTCCATAAGGGTGTTCGTCATGGATTGGATAATATCATGACGCTGCTCTTCAGCGGTGACCCCGATCATGAACAGATGGAGCATTTCTCCATCTTCTATGTCTTTCCCGTTACGGATTCTGTAGTCTTCTTTAAATTGGAGATCGACATCTTCCAATACGTGCAGAATGACATTCATGTCTTTGAAGGAGCCTTCAAAGACATCTTCTCCAATAATCTCTGGAGCATTCGTATCACCTGCAAGCACTCCTCCAACCTCCCCATTTTCGTCGACAGCTGCGATGCAGTAGCCTTGATCTACCGTCGCCTCCACATACTCTTTTGTGAATTGATAGAAGTCGTCATAGGTAATATCCAGGAGTCCGACCATCGGCTCCTGAACCCATTTGCCTGCTACGTCTACTCCGATGAAAGACGTAGCTAAGCATGCGCTGGCTTTATGAATGAAGAGATCGTCTTTGGAGGTCAGGATCTGATAGGTGTAAGTTTTTTGCTTTTGAATCATTGTTCATGCCTCCTTGTTTGTTTAATGCTGAATCACTTTTCCTTTAAATTGGATGCGTTCAAGGGCATTACGGAGCTGGACCTGTGCAATTTTCGAAGTAGGATAAATCATATGGATATCTTTGAAACCCAGACTGGAATAATAGTTGAGTGTGTCATCAAGCTGTCGGACGACAGAAGATGGAACGGTCGTCTGATGGGTGCCGTCGATCACCAGATTATAGCGCCGCTTATCGACTTTTTCGATCGTACTTTGCAAATCGACCATATACTCTGCGGCATCCTCCTGTTTAATCAATCCGAATACTTGAATCCTTACCTCTTTCTCCTGTTCCTGAATGACCATCTTATATTTTCTCTTATCAACAACAGTTCCTGTCATTTTACATAATCTCCTCGCTTATAGAGTGGTCGTGTCTATTCATAAGGATTATCGACAAGATTCGATTGTTATTTAACTGCCAGGTGCAAAAGTTTATTATTCTATCTCGAAATAATATTTTTAACCTTTTCCACCTTTTGGACGATGTTCTATGTGGGAAGACCTAATACAAATGAGGTGGTTTGAAATGAAAGAAATACAAGCAATGTATCCTAGTGAAGATGGAAATGCAGAGAAGCGGGATCAAATAATCCACTATATAAGACAGCTGCTGGAGGGTGTTGATGAAAAGAAAAATCCAGAAAAGTTAACACTCGGACAGGGGGCGGAACAAGACGACAGATTCTATGAGAACCTCTCCGAGCGTGCAGAGATTCCCCTGAACAGGCAGTCTATTGAAAAAGTAATAGAGGAGTTAACGGAGCTTGCGGAGGGGCACCGGTTTGTAAACAGCCGATATGTCGCCAATGCTGCTCCACTCCCTAATATCCCGAGTATCCTCGGTAATCTGACCATGGTGCTTCTGAATGGCAATAATCTGTGGGATGTGGAGGGATCTGCTGCCGCGGCTGCGGAAGTTAAAATTACCAGTATGCTTTCCAAATTGGTGGGGTATGATCCGTCCGAAAGTGGAGGATATACGACGTGGGGAGGGCAGGGAGCGGTCTTTCAGTCGTTAAGGCTTGCCATAGCCAGACGCTTCCCTGATTCGAATAAAACGGGTCTTCCGGGTAAACTCTACTGTTTCTGTTCAGAGTTATCCCACTATAGTTTATACAAGGCGGTCGAAGCGACAGGAATCGGTACGGACCACTTAATTCGTGTAGAGACGAAAGAAGATCACTCGATGGACTTAGAGGATTTGAAACATAAGATGAATACAGTGATCAAGCAGGGGGGCATTCCTGTCTATGTTTTGGCTAGTACCGGAACGACAGACACTTTCGGGATTGATTCCGTGGAATCTATCAAAAACGTGACGGAGGAGATAGAGCGTCTGTATGGGTTGGATCCTGTCTACATTCATGCAGACAGTGCGATGGGAGGAATGTACACCTTCTTTAATGCGTACGACTTTGACGCCAATCCTTTATGCTTCGATAAAGATACCGCTGTCGTCCTCCGTGATTATCAGACGAAATTCAGGCAGCTTTCGCTGGCCGATAGTATGGTGTTTGATTTTCATAAGCTGGGACAGACGCCATACACATCCAGCCTCTTTCTCATTAAAGATAAACGTCTGCTTGGTGCTGTGGATCTGGAGCATGACGAGACGCCTTATGTCGGAAACAGAAGCTATGGGAGCTACCATACCGGTTATACGCTGGAGTGTTCCAGAATGGGAAGTTCTCTCGCTATTTATGCTTCTTTGACAGGGATGGGAATCGAGGGATACCAAAAGGTCCTTGGGAACTACATTACTGTAAACCTTGCTTTCCGGAAGGAGTTATCGGAGAAAGTCCCATGTGCGGTTATGACAAATGCCCCTTCTCCTGTGACGACATTCCGTATCTACCCGGAGCGGGTAAGCTGGGGTGACGAGAGGTGTGGCAAGATGACTGCAGCGGAACTGGATGAAGTGAATGGGTTTAATGCGGAGTTCGCGGACTATATCGGGCATAGGAGAGAGGAATTTTATTTCGGTAGTACGTCTAAGCAGCGACTCGTTCCTGCCTGCGATTCGGATGAAAGGACGGCGGTGTACGCCCATAAATTTTTTGCCATTTCGCCTTATACCACCCTTGAAAAAGTGGAGGAATATGTCGACTTCCTTGCTGGGAGTGTGGAAATGTTCAAGAAAGAATACATGCATACTGTATAAGGTTTTGCTCTCCTTTTTCCGATGGTTCTAGATGTGCCTAAGTCTCCAGGCGTAGGTGAAAATATATCTCCGGCTCATTACGACATTTTTCTTTCCTCGGTATGATAGAAACAAGAAATGAGCGAGGAGGGAAAAGGATGAAGAAATTTTTACTGTTTATCGCCGGGCTGGTCGCTCTCGGGGTTCTGCTGGCTAACCTGGGTCCGATGGTTCTGCTTGGTGTCAGCGTCTGGCTGTTGTATGTCGTTTTTAAACGGTTTGTGAAGAGTGATTCCACAGCCGGCAAGATCGGCTGGACAGTCGTCGGGCTGCTATTGGTCAGTATTGCATTATCCAATATTTATGCAGTGATCGGTTTGGCTGCCGCTTACGTTCTTTACTTGATTGTTAAGAATTGGACGAGCAGAGAAGAAGAACCGGTCGAATCCAATGACCCGTTTACAAATTTCGAAAGACAATGGGCAGAGATGAACAAATAAAAAGGAGAGATTTGAAATGGCAAACGTATTTAAACGATTGAAAGATTCCATTACGGCAGATCTTCATGAAGCTTTGGATCAGAAGGAACAGAAAAATCCAGTGGCTATGCTTAACCAATACTTGCGTGAGAGTGAGAAGGAGACGGAAAAAGTCCGGAAGCTGGTGGAGCGTCAATATCGTTTGAAAGATGAATTCACAAGGGAATACCAGCAGGCGCAGGATATGGCAGACAAGCGTCGTCGTCAATCTGAAATTGCGGAGAAAGCCGGCGAAACAGATATGTATGAGTTCGCTTTAAAAGAAAAGCAGGAGTATGAAGCACGTGCGGAACGTCTCCAGACAGCGAGAAGAGACAGTATCGAACAGTTGGAAGCTCTGGAACGCAAATATGAAGAGATGAAGCACAAGCTGAAAGATATGCACTTGAAACGAATGGAATTAATGGGAAGGGAGAATACAGCGAGAGCCCATCATCGTATGAACCGGGTGATGGAAGATACCTCGGACAAGCCGTATTCCCGTTTCGCGGAAATCGACCGTTACATTGATAACCTGGAATATAAAGTGAACTCCGCTTACTATCACAATACGTTTGACAGTAAAATGGCCAAGATTGAGAAGGAATGGGAAACATCCGGGGAAGTGTCTGCAAAATAGAAATCGTGGTATGATAAGGACGCAGTTTTCTGCGTCTTTTTATTACCTTTAGAAGCAAGGAGGATGACTCATATGATTAAAAAATGGAAAACAGATACGATCAACTTGATTTTATTCATAGGGGTGATCCTCCTTATTGTAGAAATTGCGTTCTTTAATGGAGGCCTTGTCTTCACTCTCTTTTTTGCAGGGATTCTGACATATGTAGGGAAGAAGAAATATCGACGAATGTGGGGAAGGGTTTGCTTTTGGCTTGGCATTATTATTCTTGTTTTCACTGTGTTAAGTATGATAGCTGTTCGTTTTCTCATCGTTGCTGTTCTGTTTCTGTTTGTTCGGGATTATTGGAAATCCCGTAAGGAGCCGGAGCGGATCGAGCCTGAAATTATCGATAATTATCAAGAGTTTCCGTATCAGGAGCCGTTGTTAAAGCAGAAATTCTTTGGAGATCAGGAGACGCCTGACCGCTCCTATGGATGGAGAGATGTCAATATTCAAGGTGGGTTCGGAGACAGAATCATCGACTTGAGTCAAACCGTCCTCCCGGGTGATGAGGCAGTCATTTCTATTCGCCACTTCATAGGAAACTTAATTGTCTACGTACCGTATGAAGTGGAAGTGAGTATTCACCATAGTGCTTTGGTCGGTCGTGCGACAGTCTTTCAATATAAGAATACAAAAGTCCTGAACCAGGTTCTATCTTATGAAACAGAAAACTATCGAAGCACCAGACCGCGAGTGAAAATTATCACGTCCAACGTTTCAGGAGATCTTGAGGTGAAGCGAGTATGAATATATGGAAAAGGCAAGTGATGACAGGTCTGTTAACGTTTCTTGCGTTTTCGCTGATCCTCCTGGGTATTACCTTTGTTACGTTCCCGGTGGGGTCATTGGCGGAGTTATGGAGCCGGGAAGTCATGGATCTTCCATATGTATTACTCGTTTTGTTTCTTGCCGCAATGGGCGGAATAGTATCAGGGGTTCTCCAGGGGTGGTACTGGAGAAGAAGGTGGAACGGTGTGCAGTACCAGCTCGAAGAACTTGTAAAAGGTAATGAATTGTTTTACGAAGGAACTGATTTGAAGGAAATCAGCCAGATAGACGAAGCGATACGTAAATTAGAGAGGAAAATGGCTCAGCAGACAATTGCCAATCAACGGCTGGCCACGGAGCGCGCGGAAGAAAGAGAGCGCAGCCTCCAGGAAGTTGTTGTCCAGGAAAGGAACCGCCTTGCGCGGGAGCTGCACGACTCGGTGAGTCAGCAGCTGTTTGCAGCCTCTATGATGATGTCAGCCATTAATGAAACGGCTGATGACGGTCGGGGAAGTCGTCAGCTCCAGATGGTGGAACGGATGATACACCAATCTCAGCTGGAAATGAGGGCTCTGCTCCTCCACCTCCGTCCTGTGGCTTTGAAAGATAAGACATTGAAAGAGGGTGTGGGAGAGCTGCTTGGTGAATTGACACAGAAAGTGCCAATGGAAATCAGTTGGACCATGGAGGACCTTCATTTAGAGAAAGGACTGGAAGATCAATTGTTCCGAATTCTTCAGGAATCTGTTTCCAACACGCTGCGTCATGCGAAAGCAGAAGCGCTTGAGGTGATGCTGATTGAGAGGGATCACAATGTCATTCTCCGCATCGTGGACGATGGTATCGGATTCGATGTAGAGCAGGGGAAGGCAAGCTCCTACGGATTGCAGAATATGCAGGAAAGGGCGCTGGAAGTAGGTGGAACGTTGAAAATTGTCAGCGTCGAAGGACAGGGAACGAGGCTTGAGGTGAAAGTGCCGCACCGTGAAGAAGGGAGAGAAGTGCATGATTAGAGTACTGTTTGCTGATGATCATGAAATGGTCCGTATTGGTGTGTCGGCATATTTGTCTGCACAGCCCGATATTGAAGTCATTGCAGAAGCGGACGACGGGCAGGCGGCGGTCGATTTAGCGTTACGTCACCATCCTGACATCATTCTCATGGATTTGGTAATGGAAAATATGGACGGGATTGAAGCGACAAAGCAGATAACGGAACAATGGCCGGAGGCGAAGATCATCATTGTCACCAGTTTTCTTGATGATGAGAAGGTATATCCAGCTCTGGAAGCCGGCGCCACCAGCTACATGCTGAAAACGTCGAAAGCGGAAGAGATTGCGAAGGCCATACGATCTACATTCGATGGCCAGTCTGTGCTGGAACCGGAAGTGACAGGGAAAATCATGACAAAAATGCGTAAACCCGATGCGGCTGATCTGCACGATCAACTGACCGCGCGGGAGAAAGAAGTTCTATTACTGATGGCGGAAGGCCGGACGAATCAGGAAATCTCGGAGCAGCTGTTCATCGCTTTGAAAACCGTTAAGGTTCACGTCAGCAATATCCTTGGCAAGCTTCAAGTATCTGATCGCACCCAGGCGGTTATCTATGCATTTAAGAACGATCTGATCGAATGAGAACTCCGACCCTTGTCGGAGTTTTTTAATGATTTAAGGAGACATATATGAAGGTTGTCAGGATGATCAAGTAGAAGATGATCAATTTAATATAGTACTTTCTCATATCCATCCCTTCTTTCAGAAAATAATTTCTTTTCTCATCTTATGTGTTCGGAACAATGGAGATTCCTGTATGGTGGATGATGCTTGTTTTCTGTCATTTTTGGGAATACCAAAGAGGAAGAGGTGATACACGTGCGATGGAACAATCAACTGGCAGATGCGCCGGTATGGCAAGGGGAAATCTCCAACCGATCAGGTAAAGAAAAAATCGCTCAAGAAGTGAGCAGGTTGGTGCGTGAAGGAGATGTGATAGGAGTAGGATCGGGGTCGACCGCCTACTTAGCCCTGGAGCAGATTGCTGACAGGGTGAAGGAGGAGGGGTTGACCATCACAGGGATTCCAACTTCGAAAGAAGCCGAGATGAATTGTGCCTATTTCGGCATTCCTACAGCTTCCCTCATTCAGGCGAGACCTGACTGGGGATTCGACGGAGCAGATGAGGCGGATGATCGTAAGAGGCTTATTAAAGGAAGAGGAGGAGCACTGCTTGCTGAAAAGCTTGTAATGGCGAGTTCTCCGAAAACGTATATTTTAGTAGATGACAGCAAATACGTTACCGAACTTGGTGCAAAGCTACCGGTTCCGATTGAAGTCGATCCGAGAGCGATCCACCTTGTGGAGACGAAGCTTGAGGAGTTTCCGATCCGCTCCGTTACGCTCCGTATGGCAGCGGGGAAGGACGGACCTGTTATTACGGAAGCAGGAAATGTTCTGCTCGATGTGGAATTCATAACTATTGAAGATGATTTGGAAAAAGCTCTGGGAGCTATCCCCGGAGTGATGGAGACAGGCCTGTTTATTGGGTATTCCGTGGAATTTCTTACGATATAACGCCCATTTTCAGGATAATCATTGGTACATCTTAATACTTTTTCTATAATAGAAGTAAATCCTTATTTCAAAGGGGAATCATTATGGGACTGCCACAAAGGATTGCTTACCAGGATCAGCGTTACCCGTATATTGTACTTGCACCGATCGGGAAGAAGAATAAGTATATTCGTTCGATCGGTCACAAGTTTGAACGGGGGTTGCTTTCCAGGCTGAATGACGCCATCATGGACCAAATTGATGCAAAAGGACTCGATGTTACACCGATCCGCCGTTATTTGGGATTGGAGGAAAATGCGGTCCTTCCCGTTTCGTTCCGCAAAGACGAAATCCATGACCATTTACTGCGCCCAGAATTATTTCTATGGAAGTCCCTGCCTGAAGAACATGGACTACCTTTAAAAGACGAATATCAATACGGTACAGATTACACGCAGCTTTCCTCAGAGCAGCTTAATGATCATATTGGGGAAGTGCTGGAGGATTATCTGTTCTTATCCCATATAAGCTCGGAAGAAAGGGAGCATTGGCTGAAGAAGATAGCTGCTGCTTTCCAGCAGCATCCGCTCGTCCGGCTGTACCATCAAAAACAGCAGGTGATCGATGCTGTGGAAACGATGAATCAGTCTTCGCTGCTGTCTGTTTTAAATTATCCCGAAGATGTTGCTTATTGGCGGCACCGCGTCGAAATAATCATGCGTCCGTTCCGTTCTTTTCCTGACTCATGGGTGCGAGGGAAGGAAGACAGCTGTTCCCATGATAAAGTCCTGACCTTCCATTCAAGCAGCCGCACAATCCAGTGCGAGTGTGAAACGTGCGATTTCAGGCTTTACTATGATGTAGATGTCGACATTGTGCGTTTATCAGAAGAGTACGACGTAGAGCGGGCGGCAAAACGAACGGCGACTATAGAAAGACAGTTCAACGAAGTTGCCCAACAGAATCCGCGTCTCCTGGATCAGCTGGCTCAACTCAGAGCTTTGAAAAAACAGCTGGCTACTGCGAGAAAGACATTGGATGAAAGCCTGCAGGTTTTCAAACAGATAGAGCGATATCAGCGGAAGCAGGAACATCTTACCTCGTATCCGCTGCTGGATATGTACGACAAGCTGAGCAGGACTTACATTCCTGATTGCCTGGAATCGTCAGAGCTGCTTTGGATGTCGGAAGTGGAGCTTCATGACATTCGTATATTAAAGCAATTAAAGGAATGGAAGAAGCTTGTTCCTGAACATGTGTATCCATTCACAAGTCATGTGCTGGAAGAATTAAAGGTGAAGCTTGAAGAAGTGCGCTATGCGGATGACGATATCATTCTGACAGTTAAAGGACGCCCGCTCACTTTTGCAGATACGCAGCAGATATTGGATTTAATCTATTACTATGGAACGGACCATCCTGCCCATACCCTTGTTCAAGTACTGGCAGGGAAGGCTACGAATAAGTTGAGGACGCTGCAGCTGCATGAAACACGTTGGTTCGGTCAGTTATCTCATTGGCCGGAAAAGCACATCCAGAAGATTTTTAATCAACTGGAGAAGCGGGGGTGGCTTATGAAACAGCAAAAGGGATATTCTGTGAGCGATTACGCAGAAGAGGTCATGTAATCGTGTTATGGAATCCATTACAAAGAGAAGGCCCGCGCTTATGCGGGTCTTTTTTTTTCCTAATTATCATTGGTTTGGTAAGCGTTTTCTTGTGATATAATTTGGACAAGTACATGGTAGGTTTCCATAACTGATCCAGGTGAAATATGCTGGTCGGCTCTGGGGATATTCGGAAAGGAGTATAACGATGAAATCAATATATCAGCAGGCATTGGGAGAGGAATTTGAGAGGCTTCACCCGGAATTAAAGAAAAAGTTCGGTTTGACGAGTGATCAGCATTTGATGATTCTTGGTCAGGGGAGAATGCAGGAGATAAGAGGTACGCACCCTGTCCTTCGGCCTCTTCTGCAATTCGGTGTCCGCGATCATTTGGTATTCGGTGAAAGAGGGAAAGACGTTCCTTTCACGATAGAGAATTATGCATATCAGGATGAACAGGGGCGGGAAACAGTCAGTTGGATCCGGCGTTTCTTCTTTCCTTATGCTATTCGCGGTTTTGACGCTGCTATGCATTTTAATGAAGAGAAGCAGACAATCGTCGATGAACTCGGTAAAAGCGGAAACGTTCAGACGAGTTTGTCCATGCATGTTACCCCGGAAGGCGGCCTTTATATGGAATCTGCCGGTCTCCAGTTAAAAGAAAAGACGGTTTTAAATGCTGTCACCTCTGTTTATGAACACTTTGATGAGAGGGAGAATGCCATCCGTGTTCACGTGCATGTGGAACATCCGGCACTGGGGACACTTCTCATGTATGAAGGAACGGTCCATGTCGAATATTTACCGATGACAGTCCGTAACATTCCTGAGCGGGGACTGTTGGAATAGAGGAGGGATGAAGTGGGAAAGGAAAAAGATGAACAAGTGTACACGGATTTTTCTACGAGTATGACTTACGGGGAATACCTTGGATTGGACGAACTCCTCTCTGCCCAGAAGCGGCTTTCTGAACACCACGACGAAATGCTGTTCATCATCATCCATCAGGTGAGTGAGCTGTGGATGAAGTTGATTCTTCATGAACTTCAAGCTTCTATTCAGTCAATACGAAATAAGAACATACAGCCAGCATTCAAGATGCTCGCACGAGTGTCAAGCATTCAGAAACAGATCATTCAGGCCTGGGATGTGCTTTCCACGTTGACGCCGGCAGAGTACATGGAGTTTCGTCATACTTTGGGCAAAGCATCCGGATTCCAATCGTTTCAGTATCGCATGATAGAATTCTCCCTTGGATATAAGACACCCCATGTATTAAGGATATATGAGAAAAATCCGGAGTTACATAAGCAGTTGCAGTCCGCCTACGAAGCACCGGGTATATATGACGTGGCAATTGCGGAGCTTGCAAGAGCCGGCTTTTCTATTGACTCCCGCAGCGATTATACACAGACATATAGGCGAAACGAAAAAGTAGAGGCAGCCTGGGCCGCGGTTTATCAGGATGTCGAACGTTATTGGGAACTGTATCAACTTGCGGAAAAGTTGGTTGATATCGAAGACAGCCTGCAGCAATGGCGATTCAGGCACATGAAGACGGTTGAGCGTATTATTGGTCACAAACAGGGGACCGGTGGTTCTTCAGGCGTAGGTTATTTGAAGAAGGTATTGGATCATCGTTTCTTCCCGGAGCTTTGGGACGTCCGGACCCGTATTTAATCGACAGAAAAGACTGAATATGACTGCGTGATTAAAATATTATTACATTTGTGTTACAATAGGTTGTGCAATCATTATTAAACAAAGAGGTAATTTCTATGAATCAACCTATTATATATATATTTGGTATCGCAGTCTTGTTCTTGTCCGCCTGTTCCTTCATAGCCAATGCCAACGAGGATAAAGACGGGAAGCAATCAACTAAAATGCCTATCTATGATGTAGATATTGAATCGGATGTAGAAGATTATCAGGATTACCACATCTCCATCCAATATCCTGATACCCCCAACAATCAAATTGACCAAAAAATTACGGATTATGTGAATCAGCGTAAAGCCATGTTTAAGCAGAAAAGCTATTTGAGTACACAAGAGCAGGAAGTGGATCAGCCTACGGAATTGCAAATAAACTTTGAAGTCATCCATCAGGACCATCGTTATTTTAATGTGCGCTTTCTTGAAACGATGAGGATAGGATCAGAAGAGCCCATCGAAATGCAGACCGTTTTGAATTTTGATAAGAAAACGGGCTCTGCCATTGATATGGAGAAAATATTTAAAGCGGACAAGGATTATTTAGGTATGGCGGAAGAGCTTGCACGCGAGGAGCTGGACGACGAATCTGTTCAGATCGATCCTCGAAACCTGGCCTTGTCAGACAAAGGAATCCTCTTGTACTTGGATCAATCGAAGGAAGACTGGCCGGATCATCTGCTTCTGAAGAGGAAAGAAGTAAAGGAATGGATGAAGGAAGAGTATCTGGAAAACCTCGGACAGAATCAAACAGCTGAAGGGAAGCAGTAAGCGAAAGAGTCTTTTCCCTTAATGGCGAGGAGCTTTAAAAAAACTGTCAAGGAACTCAGTAAAATAACAAGCGGAAGAGGCCGGATGTGAAAACATCCGGCCTCTTTCTTATGTGTCTAATTTTTCTTTAATCCATTGCCCCCATCGTTCGAACTCGACTAAAAACCCATCATGGCCGAAATCAGTCGTCACATGATAATGCTCCGCTTGGGGTGCGAGAGCAGAGAAGCGGGCGATTAAACTTTCCGGATAAAGGAGGTCATGTTCGAAACTGATGGTATAAATAGGTGCTTCATAAAGGGTGGCTGCTGCTTCCCATCCTCCTCGTTTTTTTCCAATATCATGGTTATTCATAGCTTCAAGCAAGTATAAATAGCTGTTGGCATCGAAACGTTCTTTGATCTTGGCTCCCTGATGATCGAGGTAGGACTGGATATCATAACGATCTTCTTTGGCCTGTGATCGGTCGAACCGCTGCTGAAAAAGTGTACCACTGCGGTATGTGACCATTCCGGTCATGCGCGCTATTTCAAAACCCTGCAGAGCTGTATTGGATTCGTAATTTCCTCCATTGAATGCGGGATCGGAGCATATGGCTTTTGATCCTATGTGGTTGAAGGCAATCCCGTAATCGCTCAAATAAGGAGTGGCTGCGAGAATAAACAGCTTCTTCATAAAGGTCGGGTACAGCAGACCCCATTCATATGCCTGCATACCGCCCAGTGATCCCCCGACGACTGCCTCTAACTGCTGAATGCCCAGTCTTCTAAGCGCTTCAAATTGGGCGTTGACCATGTCCCGGATGGTAACAGGTGGGAATGTTTGTTTGTATTCCTTACCGGTGTCAGGGTTTATGCTCGCGGGTCCTGTAGAACCGTGACAGCCGCCGAGCACGTTGAAGGTAATGACTTGATAGTGTTTCGTATCGATGGGACAGTCGTCTCCGATCAAGCCAGCCCACCAGCCAGGTTCTTCCTTTGATCCGACTGCCAATTGGTTTCCCGTCAACGCATGGCAGACTAAAATGACAGGAGCATCCGCTTTACCATAACGCTCGTAAGCGAGTTCTACATCAGTCAGCCTATCTCCTGACTCTAATTCCAAAGGACCAATGGAAAGGACTGGACTTTCTGTTTCCTGGCTGACTGGGTTTTTCAATGACATGAACGAATTCTCCTTTCCGTAATGCTTTCGATTAGACCGATTGTAGAGAGGAGGAGATGCTTTTTCCTGTACGAACCGCTACGACAGCGTCATATATTCGTATACCGGAAATCGTGGTTTCCTCATCCTCCGCTATTGCCTCATTAATCCACAAAATTCCGTGCGGCTGCTGCTCGATAATCGGTTCATCTGTGTTCAACCGGTCAAAATGAAGGATATCCACATAAGTAGGTGCCTCTTCTTCTGAGGATAGATCCACAATCGTATAGCCGAGTTGAGCAAGTCTGTTTACATCCTCCGGAGAAGGACTTGTGGTAAACCCGATCGTCCTTTTCCTCAGTTGGCCTTCTGAACGATCCAAGGATGATTGTAGAATCGGCAGTGCTGGATGGTTCCTGTTTTTACTTGCCGACCCAGCACCTGTAGCTTGGCGGATGGCAGCATCCAATTCATCAATCAAGTCATCAACCGACTCCAGGCCTACAGACAGACGCACGAGCTCCTCGGTGACGCCCGATTTCTTCAGGTCATGCTCGTTCAACTGTTGGTGTGTGGTGGATGCGGGATGAATAATTAACGATTTTGCATCGCCGACGTTAGCTACATGGGACCACAATTCGATGTTGTCTATCAGTGTACGACCAGCTTCCCTGCCGCCTGAAATACCAAAAACGACGATGGAGCCGTGGCCGTAATGGAAGTACTTCTCAGCAAGGGGGTGGGTAGGATGATCGGGTAATCCCGGATAACGCACCCACTCGACTCCTTCATGTTTTTCTAAATACCTGGCAATCTCGAGTGCCTGATCCGCATGCTTTTTAATTCGGAGATGCAGCGTCTCCAACCCTTGCAGCAACAGGAAAGCATTTTGCGGGCTTAGGCATGCCCCGATATCCCGGAGAAGTTGGACGCGGAGTTTAACCGCGTAGGCTGCGGGACCGAGATCGGCGTAGCGGATTCCATTGTAGCTCTCATCCGGAGTTGTAAATCCAGGGAACTTCTCGTGGTCCCAGTTAAAACGGCCGCTGTCAATGACGACACCGCCAATCGTCGTGCCGTGTCCCCCGATCCATTTCGTAGCGGAGTGGACGACGATATCCGCGCCCCATGCGAAAGGTTGGCATACATAAGGGGTGGCAAAGGTGTTATCGATAATAAGTGGGATGTGATGACTGTGGGCTACAGCTGCCACTTTCTCGATATCGAGAACATCCAGACTCGGATTTCCAATCGTTTCCGCGAAAATAGCCTTTGTATTTGAGGTAATGGCTGCTTGGAAGTCGTCATGGCTGCTGCCTTCAATGAAACGAACTTGGATTCCATACCTCGGAAGGGTATGGACGAAGAGGTTGTATGTGCCGCCGTAAAGGTTGGAGGAAGCCACGATTTCATCTCCGGCCCCTGCAATATTCAAAATGGCGAGTGTGATCGCTGACATTCCGGAAGAAGTAGCTACAGCTGCGGCTCCGTCTTCCAATAAAGCCATCCGCTGCTCGAAAGCATCCACGGTCGGGTTCATGATCCGCGTATAAATGTTTCCCGGTTCTGCAAGGGCGAACAGGTTCTGAGCGTGGTCTGTGTCTCGGAAGACATAAGAGGTCGTTTGATAAATCGGCACTGCGCGGGAACCGGTAGCCGGGTCTGGCTCCTGTCCGCCGTGTAACAACAAAGTCTCTGGACCGTACGGGTGGTTAGGGAAAGTCATCAATCATTCTCCTCCTTGGATTGTTGTTCCTAGGAACCTCTACCTTGGTGGCGGAAGGCAAACGAAAAGCCCTCTTCTGTAAGAAAGAAGAGGGCTGTATGTACGGATTACCTCCCCTTATCTTTCAGATCACCGGATCTGTAGGATTTAGCACCTTTTCAAGTCTTTGCTTGATGGTTGCCGGGCGTCGTAGGGCCTAGTCCCTCTGCCGCTCTCGATAAGAGTGTATTCGATTAGTCTGACTTGTTTGAAATTATATACGTGTGCCTGTGCAATGTCAAACCCTTTCTCCGAGGCCTTTGATGTTTGAGTATGCATCCAGCTGGGAATGCTCTTACTACATTCAAAAATAGTAGAGGAGTGAAGATAGAATGAAAGAATATAGTGTAGTCCCAAATAAAGACGTAACAGGCTGGTTTGTTAAAATCGAAGACGTGGCTCCGACAGATCTTTACGATGAACGTGATACTGCCATCGAAAAGGCTGAAGAAATGGCGAAAGGAAACTCACCAAGCAAGCTTTCCATTATGAATCAGAATCACGAAGTAGAAGAAGAGCGCACGTACTAATACATGACTCCCGGAAACGGGAGTTTTTTTATGTTATGAATCTGGTAGAGTGGAAGCAGGATTAGTAGAAAAGAAGAGGGGATCTTTATGGACAATCGCTATGATGTGGTCATTACAGGTGCACGGGTGGCAGGCGCGAGTTTAGCAGTTCTGCTTGGAAAACTCGGAAAAAAAGTACTTCTTATAGATAAAGCTCCTTTCCCGAGTGATACGTTATCAACTCATTATATGTCGCATACCGGTTACTTAGAAGAACTCGGCATTTTAGACAAATTGCTGGCTGGCGGCCTGCGGAAGGTGGATCGGATGAGGACACATATCGGTTCCAGTTACATAGATGGCCCGAGGTCTGCCTACACGGTCATACCAAAGCGTGACCGCCTGGATATGCTTCTTATAGAACGCACCTTCCTGTACGAGGGAGTAACCTTTCTTTCAGAAACAGCTGTGCGGGAGGTTTTGTGGGATCAAGACCGCATGGTAGGGGTGAGGATAAAAGGGAAAGGGAGAGAGAAAGAGGTGTATGGTGATTTAATTGTCGGAGCAGATGGTAAACATTCGACGATCGCCCGCCAGGCAGGTGCGGAAGTGTATCACGATACACCGCCTCTCAGACCAGTGCTGTACGGATATTTTGAGGGAATTCCCCCTTTGGAAACGCCTACTACGGAAATATTTCTTCATGAAGGAAGAATCGGCTTTTTGTTCCCAATGGAACAAGGAAGAGATTGTATCGGTCTTGAGGTTCATCCGGATGAGTTTAAAACTATGATGAAAGATTCCCCCGAAGCGTTTGTCCGTATGTACAAGCAGCTGTATGGAATGGAAAAGCGGTTGGAGAATGCCCGTTTGCAAGGAAGTATCATCGGGACCTCAGGGGTGCCTAACTTTTTCCGTAAACCTTATGGAAACGGATGGGCCCTGATCGGCGATGCAGGTCACAGTAAAGACCCAAGTACAGGACTTGGTATTAATGATGCTTTCATGCAGGCGTTTCTGCTCGCAGATGCGTGCATGCGGATCGATGCAGGTGATGACAGGGAAGTGGTCATGGAAGCTTTCCAGAAAAAGCGGGATGAACACCTCTTCCCGGGCTTTCAGTTGACGCTGGATTATATCCACTCGTTAAAAAGGTTCTCGAAGAATGAACTTGCCCTGTTTCAAGCGATGGCTGCCAACCCGATGGTATGGAACAAAGTGGCGCCGAAATTGGGGGATTATTTGAGAGAAGGGACCAGAGACTTTCCTCTGCTTTACCAATCTGTCGAAATGGAAGCGGAAGCATTCGGATATGACAAGGATTCCTCTCCCTGACGGCGAACTATATAAAGAGAGGTGATGGGGATGGAATGGACGAAAGAAACCGCATATGCAAAGCTGCAAGAGGTTTATACAGATAAGGTCATGCAGGAGGAGAAGCGGAGAGTGTTCCAACAAGTTTACCGGCACCTTCGTGAACATTTGGATGATCTATGTGTCAGTCATGGTTTAAAGGAGCAGGCGGAGAAACAGCTTGGATTCTTTAAGGAATATACGTTCATGCCGGGAGATAATCTGTTTCAATCCATGCGTCACGTTTTTCTGTTGGCAAGAGGCGAAAGAAAAGAGGAAGAGGCAGTGACCAGGCAGCACTTGGAACGGATCTATCGCGCGCTTTATCAGCCGGCAGGTTTGAAGAATCCATATATCCCGGATTCGTTTTGGGATACACCGGTCGGGGTAGCTTGTCTTGTTGCGGAAGAAGGAATTGAAGCGGCTTATCCTGTGCTCGATCAAATCATGGAAGCGGAGAAATAAAACCAAAGCCAGTCACATTTGTGACTGGCTTTGGTTTGCTTCCGCAGTGGTTTTGGAGTCGGTGTGCTCCGGGCTTTCCACGGGACGTCCAGTGCTCCTCGTAGCTTTTCTCTATCAGGGACCTGTCTGTTTCCGCTGATCCAGTTGCCCATTTTCATGTCCCAAGATTGTCCTACTATAAGTCAAGGAACGAGAGAGTGTTTGAACAAGAAACGTTTTTACATATGCGGAGAGGATTATTGTTCTATCTTTATCCTCTCCAGTTTCCACACAGGTTTGTAATCTTAGATTCTGTAGAAAAGGCGGAGCTCCTGCAGGAACCCCTTATAATCCTCGAGGGGTTCTAAATTGGCAGCGAGAGCTTTCAAAATGGCGGGACGTGGCTCCTCCCGTTTGATCTCTTCCATCAATACAGTTAACGTATCCGCTGTATCGCGATCTGCCTCTTTTTTTCTGGTCTTTAATTCTTCCAGGAAGACCTTTTTACGATTGTCTGTAAAAGCATCCGGCAAAATGTTCTTAATAAAGGATTCGTTGATGACTGGTTGGTCATTGTGCTTCTCGAACCCTTCCACTATATAATCCGCGTATCTTAACATGGAACGCGAAATCGCTTCATAGTCTACGTCAGCTGCTTCAATAATAATTAAATCCATATAACCCTTCAGTATTCCCTGCATTAACAGGCTGACTTCCCAGAGGATATCCTCTTTGTCTTCTCCGTAGATTTTCCTTAGATGGTAATGGTAGAAGAGGTAGGATTGAAGTCGTGTTTTATTGATGAACTCCTCAATATTGTCATTGAACGGAATGGCCTGCTCGCGGATCTGCATTATTATGAAATCTCTGTGCGCTGCTAATTCTTCATAGGTGACCTGCATCTGTTTCAGGAAGGTTTGGCGGGCATCTAAATTTAATTCATTAATGCTGTCGATCTTCCCTTGAATCTGATCATAGTAATAGTGGAAAATGTCCATCAGCAAGGCGTCTTTTGACTTGAAGTGAAGGTAGAATGCACCTTTCGATATTCCGCATTGTGTAGCAATTTCCTGTACTGATGTCGAGCTGAACCCTTTTTTGGCAAACAACTTGATTGACTGTTCAATGATATAGGTGGACTTCGGTTCCATATATGTTTCGCTCCTTTGACGTTGAAAAAAGGTGGACTTCCCACTTGACCATGACTGTTCGGTCATATATATTATATTGGTGAGTGACTGAACGGTCAAATGGAAGGGGAGAGTTCTTTTATGAAAAAAATCATCGATTTTTCGATGAATAACAAATTCGCTGTTTGGCTCATGACAATTCTGATTACAGCCGCCGGACTGTATGCGGGATTGAATATGAAGTTGGAAACCATTCCAAACATAGAGCCGCCGATTATAACAGTGACTACTACTTACCCGGGTGCGACACCCGAAGAAGTGGCATCCGAAATATCAGAACCACTGGAGCAACAGGTCGGTAACTTGAGTGGTGTAAAGACGGTAAGTTCGACCTCCTATCAGAATGCATCTTCACTTCAGCTGGAGTACAGCTTTGATAAGAGCTTGGACGAAGCGGAAGACGAGCTGCAAGAGGCAGTTGCGGATGTTGCCCTGCCTGAGGATGCTCAGGAGCCGTCCGTGTCCCGCTTGAACTTCAATGCTTTTCCTGTCGTAAGCTTCAGTGCCATCGATAAAGATGCCTCTTTGGAAGAACTGACGCAGGAAATGGAAGACACTGTCGTACCGGCACTTGAAGGTCTGGAGGGAGTTGCAGATGTTCAAGTTTCCGGACAACAGCTGAAAGAAGTCCGTATGACACTGGATGAGGACGCGCTTGCAGAACGCGGTCTTGATTCAGAGACGATCAAGAACTTGATACAAGGTTCGAATGTCAATTTCCCATTAGGGCTGTTTACGTTCGATGATTCACAGAAATCTGTCGTTCTGGATGGCAGTGTAGCCAATATAGAAGAATTGAAAGAATTAGAGATTCCTGCTGTACCTGCTTCTGGAGGCGGGGAAGCGCAGCAGGCCCCGGGCGGCCAGAACAGCCCGACAGGCACCGATCAGGCACAAACGACTTCTTCCATCCCGACAGTAGCGCTTGGAGACATCGCTGATATTCAAGTCGTTGGAGAAGCGGAATCCATTTCCAGAACCAATGGAGAAAATTCTATTGCTGTTCAAATCGTCAAGTCGCAGGAAGCGAATACAGTTGATGTCGTAAATGCGGTGAAAGCAGAGACAGAAGACCTCCAAACGGAATTGGACGGAGTGGAGTTTATTTATTCCTTCGACCAAGGAGAACCGATTGAAGAATCTGTCAGCACGATGCTGAATAAAGCGTTGTTTGGTGGAATCTTCGCTGTCATTGTCATTCTGTTGTTCTTAAGAAATATTAAAACGACTATCATATCCATTATTTCGATCCCTCTATCCCTGTTGATCGGGATCATTATCCTTAATCAAATGAATATTACGCTGAATATCATGACGCTTGGAGCTATGACGGTCGCCATCGGACGTGTCGTCGATGATTCCATTGTTGTTGTAGAAAACATATACAGGCGAATGTCTCTGCCTGGAGAATCATTGCGGGGCAAAGCGCTGATCAGGGAATCGACAAGAGAAATGTTCATGCCGATTCTTTCTTCGACGCTCGTAACTATCGCGGTGTTCCTGCCGCTTGGGCTTGTGGAAGGAACGGTCGGACAGATATTCCTTCCATTCGCTTTGACAGTAGTATTTGCTTTGCTTGCTTCTTTACTCGTGGCTGTCACCATTGTACCGATGCTGTCCCATACGTTATTGAAAAGCGATAAAATTAAGCAACAGCCTCATGAAGAGGGCGGCGGCCGGCTCGCTCGCTGGTATAAGTCAATATTGACCAAGGCTTTGAATCATAAGATCATTACATCGATTATTGCTGTTGCTGTATTGGTTGGGAGCATAGCCTTACTTCCTCTTGTCGGAACGAGTTTCCTTCCGGATCAGGAGCAGAAGATGGTCATCGCGACGTATAACCCGGAACCGGGTCAGACATTAGAGGATGTAGAGGCAGTTGCTGATGAAGCGCAGGACTTCTTCCTCGACCGTGATGGGGCGGAAACAATCCAGTATTCCGTCGGTGGAGAAAACCCAATGAACCCTGGTGCGTCGAATCAAGCGATGTTCTTCGTAGAATACAACGATGACACGGAAGCTTTTGACAAAGAAACGGAAACGGTCATTAAGGAATTAAACGCGAACTCAGATCAGGGAGAGTGGGTAAGCCAGGACTTCTCTGGTACTGGTTCAAGCAGTAACTTGGAACTGAGGGTATATGGAGAAAATATCGATGAAATCAAGCCGATTGTGACAGAGCTGGAAGATCTTCTTTCACAAGAAGATAACCTTCGTAATGTCGACTCCAGCCTTTCAGAATCCTACGATGAATATACACTCGTAGTGGATCACGATAAACTGAGTGAACTTGGCGTTACGGCTGCCCAGGTAGGAATGGAACTCAGCCAAAATAGAGAAGAACCTGTTCTGACAACCGTGCAGCAGGATGGAGAAGACTTGAACGTTTACTTAAACGTGGAGGAACCGGAATTATCAACGATAGAAGACTTGACCTCGCGGGAAATTCAAACGCCGCTAGGCCAGACGGTTCCGGTTTCTGAAGTGGTTGAAGTGGAAGAAGGAACGACTGCGGATACGATTACTCGTCGAGACAATCGTGTGTATGCGAGTGTCAGTGCAGAAATTACGGTAGACGACGTCGGAGCCGTTTCGGGTGACGTTTATGACAAAGCACAGGATATCGATACACCGTCCGGCGTAGAAATCACCCAGGGCGGAGTAGCCGAAGACATTGCTGATTCCTTCTCCCAACTAGGATTGGCCATGCTTGCTGCCATTGCAATCGTCTATTTGATTCTGGTCATCTTCTTTGGTGGAGGACTTGCGCCGCTTGCCATTTTGTTCTCGCTGCCATTCACCATCATTGGAGCGGTGCTTGGGCTGCTTATCAGCGGAGAAACCTTGAGTATTTCCGCTATGATTGGAGCACTCATGCTGATTGGTATCGTAGTAACGAACGCAATTGTACTAATTGACCGTGTCATCCATAAAGAGAAAGAAGGATTTACGACACGCGAAGCCTTGATTGATGCAGGTGTGACAAGACTCCGTCCGATTCTGATGACGGCATTAGCCACGATCGGCGCGCTGCTTCCGCTTGCGCTTGGTTTTGAAGGCGGTTCGATCATCAGTAAAGGGCTGGGTGTGACGGTAATCGGAGGTCTGGCAAGCTCGACGCTGCTGACACTGTTGATTGTTCCGTTGGTTTATGAGATTTTGTCTAAATTCCGCAAGAAAAAGCGGGTAACAGTAGAAGAGTAGGCGACTTCCGTACTATGTCCCTTGTTGAATAGTAAGTGGTAAAATAAGAACATCCTTGGATTGTCCGGGGGTGTTCTTTTTTCATGAAAGAGCATTCTACGAAAAGGAATATGGAGGTGGCTTAATTGGATCACTATGAGATTACGATCGTCGGTGCAGGGCTTGCTGGTATTACGGCAGCCAGAAGGTTTAAAAAACAAGGCCGGGATAATTTCGTTCTTGTAGATAAAGGAAGAAGTGTCGGCGGACGTCTCGCTACCCGTCGTGTCGCTCAGGGGAAGGCGGATCACGGCGCCCAGTTCTTCACAGTGAGGACCGAAGAGTTGGAGGAGGAAACGCAGGAGTGGCTCGATGAGGGGTGGGTGAAACGTTGGTTCGGGGAGGACTATCCTCGCTACACAGCAGTCGATGGAATGAACGGGTTAGCCAAACAGCTCGCCCAAAATATCCGTACTTCCTTACATACGAAGGTCGTCAAGCTGATGGAAATAGACGGCGGCTATCGTTTGTTTGGGGAAGATGGTGCAGAATGGCAGTCCGACAAAGTTCTGTTCACAATGCCGGCTCCGCAGGTTGTGGAGTTGATACGAAACAGTAATCTTGATATGGATCCTTCTTCTTGGAAACAGCTGAAGGATATCTTGTTTGAGCCTACTTATGTCGGGATTTATCATTTCAATGAAGCGACGGGTCTTCCGGATGGAGGTCATCTGGATAAGGATCTCCCGGAGGGCGTGGAGCGGGTGGTTGACCATCAGAAAAAAGGAATATCTGAAGATCCTGTTGTCAGTGTTTATATGCAGGGGGATTGGTCCAGAAAGCATTATGGGGAAGATTATGTACTTTCCCTGATTAAGGACAAGGTCGATACTTACCTCGACTGGAGTCATTTAGAGTCGGAGCAGCTGAAGCGTTGGCGGTATGCGCAGGCGAAGAAGGTCGTCCAACAATCCTATCTCGATTTGTCGGGAGACGGTCGCCTCGTCGCAGCCGGGGATGCTTTCCTTCGCCCGAATGATCAGGCGGGGAGGACCAGACTCGAAAGTGCCTATCTATCCGGCAAAGACGCTGCGGCTTTTCTAAGCTGGTAATAACGTAAAAAAGCTCTCTGTGCGCAGAGAGCTTTTTTGATTAAAGAGCGAGGCGGTAAAGGATCAGCTCGCTTTTCTATAATATTTCTGCAGACGCTTCATCCGGCTGAATGTATAGACGGCGAGTCCTGCCCATATCAGACTGAAGGATACAGCGTGTACGGATGTGAACGGTTCTTCATAGAGGAAGACGCCGATCAAAAGCATGATAGTCGGAGCGAAGTACTGCAGGAAGCCGACCATGGACAAGGGGATTCGCTTCGCTCCTGCCCCGAATAAGAGCAGCGGGATGGCTGTGACGATACCGGAACCAAGTACGAGAAGAGTTGTTGATGAAAACACAGTGATTTCTTCCCATTGCCCATATTGTCGTTGAAGAAGAAAGGCAACGGCCACAGGAGTTACAATCATGGTTTCTAATGCAAGTCCGAACATAGCGTGGAGCGGGACGAGCTTCTTCAGTAGTCCATACGCACCGAAGCTGAATGCGAGCAGCAGGGCGAGCCATGGAATGGAACCGAAATGGAATGTCATGTAGAGGACGCCCAGACCTGCAAGAAGGAAGGCGGTCCACTGTGCTTTTGAAAATGTCTCTTTAAGAATAATCATTCCGAGCAGGATGCTCACCAGGGGATTAATGTAGTAGCCGAGACTTGCCTCTACCACATGCCCTGTATTGACAGCCAGTATGTAAACGACCCAGTTAATGCTGATGGTGATCGAAGCAAATACAATTCCGATGATCTGTTTTTTATCTTTTAGAATCAATCGAGCCTGTTTTAGGAATGCATGATAATTACGAGTAGCCAAAATCACGATTCCCATGAACACGAAGGACCAGACGATCCGGTGGGCGAGAATTTCAAAGGCTGGGATGTGCTGAATCAACTTCCAGTAAATAGGGAGGAATCCCCAGCATATGTAGGAACCGGCAGTGAGAAGGATGCCTGCTTTTTGTTCTTTGTCCATGTGAAGAAGTCCTTTCTGTGTGGCTCTTAAAATTTTTCATACGAATCATTATAGCACCGATTCCTGGAAAGGACAGCAGGGAAAAAGACGCAGGAAAGATAATAAAACCAGACACCTGAGGAAGTGGTGTCTGGTTTTATCGAATCAGATTTGATCTTGATTTCCATTCGAATCCTCTTCTAGTTGGACAGGAATATCTTTTTCGTCTTCTACAGCAAGCTTCATAAGCGGACGGTCGGCAGGTCCTTCCATCACAGACCCGTCAAAAGCGAAACGCGATCCATGGCATGGACAGTCCCAGGTGCGTTCAGCATTGTTCCACTCCACTTCGCAGCCTAGATGGGTACAGGTTGTATCCAAAACATGAAGCTTCCCTTCTTCATCTCTAAAGGCGCCGGCGCGCTCTCCTTTCCATTGGACAACCATCCCTTCGCCCTTATCCAATGTTTCCGGACGGTCAGCGACAAGTTCCAGTTTTCCTTCGATTAAGTGACTGGCGACATCAAAATTCTGAGACAGGAAGTGTTTCATGCTTGGATCTGCTTTGAAACGGGCCGGCTTGAATAATTCGTGATAGAGGGACTGCTCTCTCATAACATAATCACGAAGCAGCATGGCTGCGAGTGTTCCGTTCGTCATGCCCCATTTGCGGAAGCCGGAAGCGATCAAAACCCGATGATTGTTCCTTGTTATTGGTCCGATATAAGGTACTTTATCAAGCGTCGTCAAGTCTTGCGCAGACCACTGAAACAGCTTCTGTTTTATGCCGAATGTCTCGGAGGCGAATTCTTCCAAGGCCCGGTAGTGAAAGGAAGTATCGACACCCTGGCCTGTTTTGTGGCTTTCGCCTCCGATCAGCAGTACAGAAGTTCCGTTGTAGTCGGCTGTTCTTATCGAGCGTTTAGGTTCATCAATAGAGATGTACATCCCTGGTGGTACGGCCTTTTCCGGCTCAATAGCTATGACATAAGAGCGTTCTGCATACATGCGGCTGAAGTAGAGGCCCTTTCCGTCATAGAAAGGGAAGTGGCTGCAGGAGATGACGTAGTCGCTTGTAAGTGTGAACCCTTCCCCGGTGCGTACATGAACTCTTTCGGCTTCTTTCACGTCCACGGCCTTTGTGTGTTCGCAGACTTCGCCGCCAAGACGGATAAATTCGTCGACAAGTCCTTTCAAATACTTCACTGGATGAAATCGCGCCTGGTTTGTCATGAGGAG
This sequence comes from Bacillus sp. SB49, assembly GCF_000469135.2. Taxonomy (NCBI): domain Bacteria; kingdom Bacillati; phylum Bacillota; class Bacilli; order Caryophanales; family Bacillaceae; genus Bacillus; species Bacillus sp. SB49. The sequence goes on along the minus strand of NZ_CP048117.1, from coordinate 3,444,995 downwards.
CGTCCGGTTGGCATCACTGTCAAAAGGGACCTCGTCTCCGATCGCACCTTCAATTTTCAGTTTTTGATAGGCCTCGTATTCTTGTTCGAGCTTATGAGCTCCCTGCTTCGTAGTGGAGAATAGAAATGCATCTTCTTTCTCCCATTCACAGTCAATCTTGTGTTTGGTAATAAGATTCTCCATGGTTTGGAGTGCATCCATCTGAGCCTGGTAGTATAAGGCAGCCGATTCTTCCCCGAAGTGTTTTAACAATTCATTGTAGATCAGCCCGTGCTGGGCCGTTACTTTAGCAGTCGTATGGCCGCTGGTCCCATTCAACAGTACATCTGATTCAATCAGGGTTACCTGTCTGCCTTCTTTTGCAAGCAGATAAGCGGTTGTAATTCCTGTGATGCCACCGCCGACGACTGTGACTTCTGTTTGTTTATTTTCTTTGAGTGCTTCGAAAGCAGGCAGGCGTAAATTTTCGCGCCACATCGGCTCTGGTTGTGTCCATTTCTCGTGATGTCCCATGCTTTTCCTCCTATGAATGTTTCTTTATCTTCATTATTTCCTTTCTTTACCGTTTCATGTATATCCTCTCCAAAATTAACAAGTAAATGGGTTTGTAGTATAATTGAGGAAGTGTATGCGTGCGTTGGAGGGAGGTTGGAAAATGTATGTGTTTGTGGCGAGACAGCCGATTTTAACGGTTGCCGATGAAGTGTTCGGTTATGAATTGTTATATAGGAATAGTGAAGAGAATCGTTTTGTGCCGGTAGATCCGAACAAGGCGACGTCTGAGGTGTTGATGAACGGGTTTATTACAATCGGTTTGGAGCGCCTTTCCAGGAACAAACCATGTTTCATTAACTTTACGGAAGACTTATTGCTGGAGAAAGTACCGGAATATTTCCGTCCGGATCAGCTGGTCATCGAGATTCTCGAGAACGTCTCTTTAAGTCTGGATTTGATCCGGGTGTGCAGGGACTTGAAGCAGAAAGGGTACTTAATAGCCCTGGATGACATGATCGATATTAACAGGCCGGCCTTGATGGAACTTCTGCATTATGTTGATATTCTAAAAGTGGACGTACGAGCGGTTTCTGATGAAAATCGTAGGAAGATCATCCAGCTGGCGGAAGATTTCTCTTTGACTCTTCTTGCAGAGAAGGTGGAGACATTGGAAGAACACCAGCGTTGTATGAAGGAAGGCTTCCGATTGTTTCAAGGATTTTATTACAGCAAGCCTGTTATCGTCCAAGCGTCTTCTATTATGCCGCTGAACATTACGTATCTGCGGTTAATTCGTGAATTGTCTGTTCTGGAGGAGTCAGTCGATGTCGATAAGGTGACATCCATATTGGAGCAGGACCTCGCATTAACTTATAAACTGCTCCGCTTGATCAATTCTTCCCTTTATAAGCCGAAGTATTCCATTCACTCCATCAAGCAGGCAGTCATGCTGCTGGGCACCGAGACGCTGAAAAAGTGGATGTACGTCTTGACGGTAGAGAATGCTGCTCCTCCCACGCACCCTCGGGAGCAATTGGTTATGAAAACGAGTCTGACCAGGGCAAAGGTGTGTGAACAACTGGCTTTGGCTTCAGGAGAAGGAGATATGGCAGACGGACATTTCCTAACGGGATTTCTTTCTCTTATTGATGTCATCACTCAGCGCCCATTGGCGGAAGCAGTAAGCACCCTGCCGCTGGAGGCAGATATCTTAGCAGCTCTTCAAGGCGGTGAAAACCGTTTCCGGAAAATCCTTGAATTGGCCGTCCATTTGGAGACGGCAGATTTTCAGAAGCTGGGAGAGTCGTTAGGCGGGATGCCTTTGAACGTGTCTACGGTGTTTGAAATATACGCCCAGGCTGTCTCTTGGACGGAAGAGCTGTTTCAAGAGAACTTTATGGAAAAAATAACAGAATAGACAGACCTGGAACATCATGTTAAAATACTCTTTATGTGTTTAGAGAGTATTTTTTTACAACAACCGTTACCTAGGTAAAGAAAGGAGGAGTATAGTGTCACTCATCTTTCACCACATTCAGCAATTATCCCGTAATGTGAATCAATATTTGAATGAAGCGCTCAAGGAGGAAGAAATCTACATGTCCCATTGGGCTGTCCTGTTCCAACTGTATTCCAATGGAGGAGTGATGACGCAGTCCGTATTGAGAGAGCGGCTTAATATCGAAGCGCCTCCTTTGTCGAGGGTCATCGTTAAATTAGAGAGTTTGGGATACGTATCCAAAGGTCCCAGCGAAGATCAACGAACAAATGACATCACTCTTACCGAGGCTGGCACAAAAGCATTCCCGAGATGGCAGCAAGCCATCCAAGATTCAGAAGAAAGGCTTCTGAAGGAACTGGGTGCGGATAATGAACGGGATCTTGAGTCTTTAATCAAGCATTTATCGGATATAATTTCGAAGGAAAGAAGGAAGTCAAATTGATGGAAAAGGAACCACTATGGACGAAGAATTTTTTGACGGTATGCGCCAGTAACTTTTTCTTATTTCTCGTCTTTTACTTAATGTTCGTTACGATGCCGTTGTATGCAATGGACGGTCTTCACGTCGGGGAGGGGGAAGCTGGACTTGTCATTACGATCTTTCTTATCGCTGCCATTCTCATCCGTCCATTGACGGGACATTGGGTGGAGACGATTGGAAGGCGCCGCATTGCTCTGACCGCTCTCTCCATTTTTGGAGTCAGTGCAGTTTTGTACCTGTTGACGGACGCATTTACGGCTGTACTCGCTATTCGTTTTCTTCAAGGAATCGGATTTGGTATGGGGACGACGGTTCTGGGCGCGATGGCGGCAGATGTTATTCCAGTTCAGAGGAAAGGCGAGGGGATGGGATACTTTGCCATGTCTATGAATATTGCCATGGTCATCGGACCTTTCCTTGGGCTGTTCCTTGTTAAGAATACGGGGTTTCGTTTCATGTTCCTGACGTGCCTTGTCTTCGCCTTTGCTGCTTTGGTGACGGCTCTGTTTATTACGATATCGGAGGAACGTAGTGGATCGATGCAGCGTAGCTTCGTTCCGAAAGTGTCAGGCCTCTTTGAAGTAACGGTCATCCCGATTGCGCTGACGGGAGCAGTGATGGCGCTCGCGTACTCCGGGGTGCTGTCGTTTGTATCCGTGTATGCGAAGGGGCTGGGACTGGAAACATATGCAACATTCTTCTTTGTCGTATATGCGGTCGTGCTCCTCCTTTCTCGTCCATTTACAGGCAAATGGTTTGATCAGCACGGAGAGAATGTCATCGTCGTTCCTGCGATTGCCGTTTTTGGAATCGGAATGATTCTATTGAGCATCGCAGACAGCGGCTTGCTGCTGCTCATCTCCGGCGGTTTGATCGGCTTAGGCTGGGGAACCATCGTCCCGAGCTTTCAAACGATTGCATTGAAAAAAGTGCCGGAGCGCCCCGGTGCCGCGACAGCTACTTTCTTCGCAATCTTCGATACGGGAATGGGTGTCGGCTCTTACGTAGTAGGAGCAGTGGCATCAGGAATCGGCTTTTCTTCTCTGTATTTCAATAGTTCCTTCCTTGTTTTTGCCGGGATCATCATTTATATGGTTCTCCATGGAAGAAGGAAACAGAAGGCGAGCCCCCGCATAGAATATAGTAGTTAAGAAGGAGGTCTTTCCCTCCTTCTTTTGTTAAGATTATTGTAAACGCTTACAATATATAGGTGGGAGAGATAGGTATGAAAAGGGAGAAAAAACAGATAGAGACAGAGATGATCCATGGTGGTCCGGAAAGAAACTACGAAGGAAGTTTAGCAGCACCGATTTTTCAAACGTCCACTTTTTCGTTCTCATCGGCTGCGGAGGGGGAGCGCCGATTTGCCGGGGAAGAGGAAGGGTATATATATACGCGCCTCGGAAACCCGACCGTGCGGGCGTTGGAAGATAGAATCGCTGTGTTGGAAGGCGGCGAGAAAGGGCTTGCTTTTGCATCGGGAATGGCAGCTGTTTCCGCTGTGTTGATCGCCCTGACGAAAACAGGGGATCATATCCTGTGTTCCAACGGGTTGTACGGATGTACATTCGGGCTGCTTACCATGATGGAGGAGAAGTATGACATTACACACAGTTTCAGTCATATGAGGACAGAAGAGGAAGTGCGGGAGCAAATAACGGATAGGACGACGTGTGTCTTCATTGAAACGCCGATTAATCCTACAATGCGGGTGATTGATCTTGAGATGGTCGCAAAAGCAGCTAAGGAATATGGTGTTCCGGTCGTGGTGGACAATACATTCTGCACCCCTTATCTCCAGCGCCCATTGGAAAAAGGGTGCGATATTGTTATCCATAGTGCGACGAAATATATCAGCGGACACGGAGATGTTATTGCAGGTCTTGTGGTCGGCGATGAAGAATTCATGAACCGTCTTCGAATGTCGGAACAGAAGGACATAGGTGGAGTATTGTCTCCTTTTGATGCCTGGCTGCTTTTGAGAGGATTAAAAACGCTCCATGTCCGTATGGATCGCCACAGTTCAAATGCACAAGTGATTGCTGATAAGCTGGCTTCTCACCCGAGAGTAGAGCGTGTCTATTATCCTGGAGTAAGGGAGATAGACAGCCCGGCCGGCCGGCAGATGAGAAATGGCGGTGGAGTCGTTGCTTTTGAACTGAGTGGAGGCAAGCGTGAGGCGCAGAACTTCATTGACAGATTATCGTTTATTCGGATTGCCGTCAGCCTTGGGGATGCGGAGACGCTTATTCAGCACCCCGCCTCGATGACCCATGCAGTCGTACCGGCACACAAAAGGGAAGAAATGGGGATTACCGATTCGCTGATCCGCCTGTCCGTAGGACTTGAAGCAGCTGATGATATTTGGCATGATATATATCAAGCATTATCCGTGTGAGCGGGAAGAAGCCGGAGCAATTTGAACCGGCTTCTTCTTTAAATGGACAAAGGTTCCGCGTTTACCTTATTTTTTGAAGGGAAAAGAAACACATGGATAATGTGAGGAAGGAAACGGACAGCAATACCCTCTAAATACAAATGATAAGCAGAAAGGGACGATGCAGTATGTTTAAGAAACTATTTGGTAAGAAAAGTGTAGAAGAGCAAATCGTAGCACCTGTAAATGGTAAGGTTGTACCTCTGGACGAAGTGGACGACCCTGTATTCAGTCAGCGGATGATGGGGGACGGAATCGCTGTCGAACCCAGCGACGGAAAGGTCGTGGCACCCGTTTCCGGAGAAATTGTCCAGCTGTTCCCGACGAATCACGCGATCGGAATTAAAACGAAATCCGGTGTGGAAGTTCTTGTCCATATCGGTCTTGAAACCGTCTCCATGGAAGGAGAAGGGTTTGAAGGACATGTGAAAACCGGCGACCACGTGGATGTCGGAGATCATTTGATCACGTTCGATGTTGAATTAGTGAAAGAGAAAGCGAAAAGCACGATTACACCAGTGGTCATCACGAACTATGATGATATCGTCGATCAATTCGACCCTGCTTATTCCGACGGTGCAAGCGCAGGTCAGACGACCGTTGCCACACTCCAGACAAAATAAAAGGACAAGCCCTTGATGAGGTATTTCAAGGGCTTTTTTTTAGATCGGAAACTTTCTTAGATTAGGATTGGAAACGTTACCGGGAACGACGTATAATGAAAACAGAGTTTGTCCCAATGGTAAGGGAACGGCCAATTGTAAAGAGAGGATGAGTGATATGAAGAAAGGTATCATCAGTTTAGGAGAAGCCCTGATCGATTTTATCCCTTTGGATGATCAGAACATAAATTTTCAAAAAAGTCCCGGTGGGGCACCTGCTAACGTAGCCGTCGGTCTTGCACGGCTTGGAGCAAAATCTACGTTCCTCGGTAAAGTAGGAGACGACGTACTCGGACGCTTTTTGAAAGAGACACTGGGCAGCTATGGTGTACATACGGACCACATGTACTTAACGCAGGACACGAGGACCGGTGTCGTATTCGTTACGCTTGGGGAAGACGGAGAACGAAGCTTTGATTTCTACATCGACCCAAGTGCCGATCGTTTTCTTGAGGAAGAAGAGATTGATGATGATTTATTCCGAGCTCATAACTTATTCCACTTCGGTTCGATTTCCATGATCAATGAGCCTTCGAAGTCTGCTACCAAGAAGGCGGTTGCGCGTGCCCGAGAAGAAGGGATGATTGTTTCTTATGATCCTAACCTCCGACTCGGGTTGTGGCCTTCCGGAGAGCAGGCGAAAGAAACAATTCTTTCTATGCTCGGAGAGGCGGATGTTGTGAAAATCTCAGAAGAAGAATTGGAATTTCTTACAGGGGAACAGGAAATAGATAAAGGTGTAAGAGCACTTGCATCGTATGACATTCCATTGCTTTACGTAACGATGGGCGGGGAAGGAAGTCATCTGTTTACAAATTCCGGTCATGTCCACGTTCCGGCTATGAAAGTAAAAGCTGTCGACACCACAGGAGCGGGGGATGCCTTTGTTTCAGGGATCCTTTATCAATTAAGCGAGCGTAATCAAGCTGTTGACGAGTTATCTATGGAAGACATGGAATCGATTACTCGTTTTGCAAGTGTATCGGGTGCGCTTGCGGCCGCGACCAAAGGGGCAATGACGGCATTACCGACCTTGGATGAGGTCGAAGGATATTTGAAATAAGGGAGGCGTCGTTTTGTCAGAACGCGATTTAGAATTACGAAGACTAGCTAACGAAGAAGTGGAGAAGCATAAGGACACAGTGGAATCCGATCCTTACCGCCTGAAGTATCATCATATGCCCCCGGTCGGGCTGCTGAATGATCCGAACGGATTTATTCAATGGAAAGGTACGTACCATCTTTTCTACCAATGGATGCCCTTCGACACCGGCCATGGTGCGAAGTTTTGGGGCCATTACGCCTCCGAAGACTTAGTGAAATGGCGGCATGAGCCCATAGCTTTGACGCCTTCGGACTGGTTTGACAAAAACGGAGTTTATTCAGGAAGTGCAGTGGTTCATGATGATGAACTCTATCTTTTCTATACGGGAAATGTAAAAGACGAGAATGATAACCGGGAGGCTTATCAATGCATCGCAGTATCGCAAGACGGTGTACACTTCGAGAAACAAGGGGTGGCTGTCAACCTTCCTGAAGGGTACACACCTCACTTCAGAGATCCAAAAGTTTGGAAGAAAGCCGATCATTGGTATATGGTCATTGGAGCACAAAGCGAAGATCTTCAAGGGAAAGTTGTTATGTTCCAGTCATCAGACTTAAAGAACTGGGAGTTGATGGGTCCGGTGACAGGAAGCGGGGAGGGGACCCTTGGCTCCTTCGGTTATATGTGGGAATGTCCCGACTTGTTTGAACTAGGTGGAAAAGACATCCTGATCGTATCGCCTCAAGGGCTGCAACCTCAAGGTATGAACTATGCCAATACGTATCAGAGTGGATACTTCGCAGGTGCTCTTGATTACAACACTGGAAAGCTTGAGCACGAAGACTTCCGGGAACTAGACCGAGGGTTTGAGTTCTATGCCCCTCAAACGACCCTGGACGAACAGGGGAGAAGGCTTCTCTTCGGATGGATGGGTGTGCCTGACCAGTATGAACAGGCCCATCCAACCATCGAATATCAGTGGGTTCACTGCATGACCCTTCCGAGAGAATTGACCTGGAATGGCACGCAGATCATTCAGAAGCCTGCGGAAGAGCTTAAGCAGATGAGAGGACCGGTGCTCCTTCATTCGTCTATTACGATTAACAATGATCAAAAGGCAATCAGAGGGATAGAAGGGAAAAGCGTTGAGTGGAACCTGGAGTTTGAGAAAATTGAGGATCAATTCGCCATCGAGCTTTTCCAATACGCTTCTTTAAGTTATAAGGACGGCGTGCTCACCTTGTCCAGGCCCCATTTGGAGGACAAAACGAAAACGGAATTCCGTCGGGTCGCCCTTGAACAAGGGTTGAAGAGTATGCGTTTGTACGTCGACCACTCCTCTCTTGAAGTATTCATAAATGAAGGGGAAGAAGTTATGACTTCACGAATCTTCCCTCAGCCGGAAGAAGAACATATTCTGTTCACCTCCCTCGGTGAAAGTACATTCTCTATTGAACAATGGAAGCTGGATGGTTTTCAACACGCCTGATTGCTAACGGACGTGTGCTTCCAGAATAAATACAGATTGTGATAAAATGTTCTTATGTTAATCGTACGGAGGGGTCATGTGATGAGTCAATCTTCTAAAAAAATGAAAGCAAGTGAACGGCGCGACCATATTCTAACGTTATTGAAACAGAAGCGTACTCCTGTAACGGGAAGCTCTCTGGCAGAGGAAATGAGCGTGACCCGCCAGGTGATCGTCGGCGATGTGTCCTTGTTGAAAGCTGCCAATGAACCGATTGTCGCTACTAGTCAGGGGTACATGTACATGACAGATGCGAAAGAAGACATGGCATTCGAACGGACGATTGTCTGCCAGCATGCCGGTGAATCAACGGAAGAAGAATTGAATATTCTTGTTGACCACGGAGTCCATGTCCAGGACGTCGTCGTAGAACATCCGATTTACGGCGACTTGACAGCTCAGCTGCGCATAGCGAACAGGCGGGATGTGAAGAAGTTCATTCGGAAGGTCGAGTCCACCAACGCCTCGTATCTTTTGGAACTCACGGGAGGTATTCACACCCACACGATAGCAGCGGATAATAAGGAAGCATTGGATGAAGCAGAAGAAGCCTTGCAAGAAGCCGGTATTCTTCTGAATCAATAGCCATGCAGAAAAAAGGGAAATGCTTTATCAAGAAGCATCTCCCTTTTTTCTTATGAAGCGGAAGAGATATCCCTCTGTTTTAATCAGGGTGGTTTCGGGGATGAGTGTGGTATATTTAAATAATAATCGTAAGATAGGTAAAGGCAGGTGATTCCAATGGATTTTTTACCTCACATACTCAGCTTTCTCCTAGCATTTAACGTTCTTCTCGCTCTGGCGATTGTGTTCCTCGAACGAAGGGATGCAAGTGCGACGTGGGCATGGTTGATGGTCTTGTTGTTCTTACCGATCGTCGGCTTTATCTTATACTTAATCTTCGGAAGGCGTTTGAGCAACAAAGAAATTTTTACGTGGGATAAGAAAAGCAGGCTTGGCTTACTGACCGCTGTGCAGGAGCAGCTGCAGGCGATCAAGGAGGATAAGCTGGAAGTGTATCATGAGGACATCATTCCATATGAAGATTTAATTTATATGCACTTAAAGAATAATGATGCATTGCTGTCCCAGAACAATGAAGTGGAAATATTCACGGACGGCCAGAAGAAATTCCATGCTCTGATGCAGGATATTGAAGAAGCGGAGGATCACATTCATCTGCTGTATTATATTCTTAGAGATGATAATCTCGGGCAGAGGCTGGCGGACGTCCTGATAAGGAAAGCACAGCAGGGACTTGAGGTAAAATTACTATATGATGATATGGGCTCGAGGCTCTTGAAGAGAAAGTACAAGAAGAAGCTGGTCGAGGCAGGAGTTCAAGTCGAGTCTTTCTTTCCGTCTCTTATTCCAAAGGTCAATTTCAAAATCAATTATCGTAATCATAGAAAACTGGCAATTATTGATGGGAAGATCGGTTACATCGGCGGTTTCAACATCGGCGATGAATACTTAGGGTTCAACAAGCGTTTCGGATACTGGCGTGATACGCATTTGAGAGTGGAAGGGGAAACGGTCAATCACATGCAGACGCGCTTCATTCTCGACTGGAATCAGGCTTCCAGAAGGGATATCGTCTATGAAGAGCGTTATTATCAGGCGGAACCGAAGGGGGATGTCGGCATGCAGATCGTTTCCAGCGGGCCGGATTCCGAATGGGAGCAGATCAAGCATGGGTACATTAAGATGATTCTGTCTGCTAAGGATTATGTGTACATTCAAACGCCTTACTTCATTCCTGATGACAGTTTGCTGGATGCACTCCGCGTAGCTGTCCTTTCCGGGGTCGACGTCAGGATTATGATCCCCAACAAGCCGGATCATCCATTCGTATACTGGGCTACTTACTCCAATATCGGCGATATGCTGAAGGCGGGAGCAACCATTTATGTATATCAAAAGGGGTTCCTGCATGCGAAAACGTTAGTAGTTGATGGGAATATAGCATCCGTCGGAACAGCAAACATCGATGTTCGAAGCTTTCGGTTGAATTTCGAGGTCAATGCCTTCCTCTACCATCCGGATATCTCCAAAACCCTGGCAGACCGATTTCAGGAAGACATTGCAGATTCGACAGAGCTCACTTTGAAGCTCTATCAATCCAGATCGAAATGGATAAGGTTTAAAGAAGCCATTTCCAGGCTGTTATCACCGATTCTTTAAATAGAAGCGGAAATAAAAAGAGCCCCTGCGCAATGCGCAGGGGCTCTTTCGAGAGAGGTTGGTTATAATAATGGTGTCTGAAAGGTCTGCGGCAAAGTTCAATCAGGCATTGGTTGGAGGGGGGATCGTATGCCTGGTCCCCTTTAACCGCCAGACGTTTCAAGACATATCAAATTAATAGCTTATCTGTTGTTCTTATTGAGAGGTTAGCGTAAGTTTTATATTCATTGGGCTGCCGTCACGATAAACGGTCAAATCTGCAGTATCTCCATCGTCCATTTCGTTATAAAGATACTTTCTTAGATCAATGAGGGATTTTATTTCTTCCCCATCGATTTCCGTAATGACATCGTACCGGTCGATTCCTGCCTTTTGGGCGGGGGAACCTTGTTCGATACCCTGTACAAGCACGCCTCCTTTAACATCCTCCGGGAGCCCTAATTCATCCTGCAGGATTTGATTAGGTACCTGAGTGACATCTTGGAGTGAAACGCCCATATAAGGCCGTTCTACTTGTCCTTTGGATTCCAGGTCCTCGATGACTGGCTTGGCTACATCCATCGGGATGGAAAATCCGATGCCTTCCACTTCTGCTTTGGCAATTTTCATCGAGTTAATCCCAATGACTTCCCCTTGCAGATTTATCAATGCCCCACCACTGTTTCCTGGGTTGATGGCAGCATCCGTTTGGATCACTTCGGTCTGCCAGTCTGGCTGTTGGTCTCCGTTAATATCTACAGGGATATCCCTTTTAAGACCACTGACAATACCTTTGGTGGCTGATCCAGCGAACTCCATGCCTAGCGGGTTACCGATGGCTATGGCTGTCTGGCCGACCTCTACGTCTTTCGCTTCACCCAACCGGGCAACCTTTTGGACGTGTTCGCTATCTATCTGTAAAACGGCTAGATCTGTTAACGGGTCACTGCCTTTCAATTCGGCATTCACTTTCGTTCCATCACTTAAAATGACTTCCAGTTCGGAAGCATTCTCTACTACGTGATGGTTGGTGGCAACAAAAGCTTTATCACCGTCTTTCTTATAAATGACCCCGGATCCAGTACCGGCTTTTTCTGCACCTTGTGAACCATTCTGGATATTGCTTATCCCGACGACTGCTGGGGAGGCTTCATCTATCGCCTGTGTTACGGCCTCTTGTGTTTCTCCAATCTCAAGTTCGTTCGCTTGAGCAGTAGGCTGATCTGTGTTGATATGGATGGAAATTCCTTTCCATTGGAACACAGTCGTAACAAGAAAAACAGCGATGATGGCACCTAGGACGCTGAAGGCCAATCCAGAACGCTTATACTGGCTTTTTCGGTGTTTTTTCTGTTTTTCGTCATCAAACATAGAGAAGCGCTGGCTCCTTTCTCTTCGTTTCGATGTATGTCTCTTGATGTCTCTTACATTCTTTATAATACGCTCGATATATGGAATGACTTTGGAGTAAATGTGGAAAAAGTGTGTAATGAAGGGAGAACGCCCGCTAATATGAGAAAATAAGTAGAGGACGATCGTTTGAAGGAGGAATAAGCATGGACTATAAGATCGGTCTTGTAGAAGATGATCCGAATATAAGAGATATTGTGGAAGGATATTTGAAGAAAGAAGGCTATCGTGTCTACGCTTCCGATACGGCTGAAAAGGCGTGGGAGGTATTTGAGGAAGAGACACCTGACTTGTGGGTGCTGGATATTATGCTTCCAGGTATGGACGGGTATGAGTTTTGTAAGAAGATAAGGCAGACGTCGGAAGTACCCATTTTAATCATATCAGCGAAGGATGATGAAGTCGATAAAATCCTGGGGCTGGAGCTTGGTGGAGATGATTATTTGACGAAGCCCTTCAGCCCGAGAGAGTTGATGGCGCGTGTGAAGCGTCATTTAAAGAGATGGGAAGCATTACGACCTGTCTCCGAAGAACAGGGAGACAGGGTTATCGCAGGGGAGCTGGAGTTGAGTTATTCCGAGCGTCGGGCTTACTTCCGATCCGAAGAGGTGGAAGTGACGACAAAAGAATTCGAAATGCTCCGCATCCTCGCATCCCAAGTTAATCGTGCTTTTTCCCGGGAGGAACTTCTCATCAAGGTGTGGGGAGAGGACTACTTCGGAAGCGATCGGGCGGTGGATGATCTCATCAAAAGGTTGCGGAAGAAAATGAGCCAGCTTCCGATTGAGACCGTTTGGGGACATGGCTACCGGCTCCGGGAGAAGGGGTCATGAAGCTTCAATACCAGCTGAATGCCGCATTTGCTGCCTTGATCATCGCAATCATGTCCATTACCGCTTTCTTCATTTATTCTCTGCTCATGGATATGCTGATTCAGGACGAACAGAGACAATTGAAGGGGAGAGCCGAATTGCTGATCAACGTCATTAATGAAGACGGACCCGACAGGAACACACAGTTGTCCGAGCTGATTCAAGATAGAAATTATCCGATCCTTCTATTCGACAGGAGTACGGGGGAAGTATTGTTCCGGACGATGCCGGCAGACATCGCATACACCTGGATCGACAGGTATGAGGATGAATTGATGGGGCAGGAAGTGTGGGAGAGCCGGGAAGAGAAATATGTGGTCTACGATTTTGCAGTGAACTCCGGAAACGATCAAGTATTGGTGATGGCTACACCGCTCAATGACCTGCAGGCTGTCCAATCCGTCTTCGCGCTCCGGATGCTTGCTGTTTTCGTAATCGGTCTGTTCATGGCTATCATCGTCAGCTATGTGCTGACTTGGAGGCTCGTCACTCCACTGACGAAATTGAAACGAGAATTAAAGAAAATTGAGAAACGGCAGTTTTCTGATGTTCAGGAGGTGGAAGCTTCCGGAGAAATCCGGGAAGTGGAGCAGAGCGTAAGGCAGATGGCGAAAGAACTCTCGCGCTACATTCATTCGCAGAAGCAGTTCTTCCAAAATGCCTCCCATGAATTGAAGACCCCGTTGATGTCTATCCAAGGTTATGCCGAAGGGATCAGGGACGGGGTGTTTGAAGGGGAAGCAAGAGAAAAGGGCTTGAATGTAATGGTAAGCGAAACGGAACGATTGAAGAAGATTGTAAATGAAATGATCTTACTCGCTAAGCTGGACAGTAATGAAGACGTCTACCATCCGGAAGACACGGATCTCTCTGAAATAGCCAATCAGGCCAAAGACTTGATCTATCCATTGGCGAGAGACAAAGAAATTGCGTTGGAGATGGGAAATGCAAGGCCGTTCCGCGCCAATGTAGATCCGGAAAGAGTACTGCAGGCGCTGATCAACATTTTAAGCAACGCCGTTCGTCATGCCGAAACGAAGGTCTCTATCGAAACGGAAGAGAAAGAGAATCGTTTTTTGGTCCGTGTTATAGACGATGGAGGAGGTATTCCGGAAGAATTGCTTCCACAATTGTTTGAGCGTTTCATTAAAGGAAAAGGAGGAGAAACAGGTCTTGGTCTCGCTATTGCCAGAGCCATTATTGAGCGGAGCGGTGGAGAAATCAGCGCGTCCAACAAGAAGAACGGGACCGGGGCTGTTTTCGAGGTCCAGTTTTTTAGAAGAGAGTGAGAACGGAAGAACATGGTATAATAGGAACAGAGAACGATTTCACATAGAAGAGAGGACAGAGACGATGGAAGCAAAACCATGTATAGATTCACTGACTGTTAAAAGTTCACACGTGCTCCCACCGGATACGAACAGCCACGGAACATTGTTCGGAGGAAAGTTGATGGCCCATATTGATGACGTAGCCGCTATTGCCGCCGTCCGTCATTGTCGTAAACCCGTTGTCACCGCTTCAACGGACTCTGTAGACTTTCTGCAGCCGGTTTTTGAAGGAGATACGATCTGCCTGGAGGCCTTCGTCACTTGGACACATAACACATCGATGGAAGTGTTCGTAAAAGCGACGACAGAGAATTTGCTTTCCGGTGAACGGAAAGTATGTACGACGGCTTTCCTGTCCATGGTTGCCGTGGATGAGAATAATGAACCTTCTCCAGTGCCTGGAGTCTATCCGGAATCAGAAGAAGAGAAATGGCTCCATGCGGGAGCTCAGAAGAGACATGAATACCGCAAAAACCGCAGGAAAGAATCGAAAGAACTGGCAGAGAAGTTCGGGACAGACCTGCCTTGGAAAAAATAAATGATTAAAAGACGGGCTTCTTTAAAAGAAGCCCGTCTTTTACGTTTATTTCATATGAACAAGTTGTGACTGGGGGGAAGGGTCCTGTTTCATTGTGCAGATGGATTCCCAGTTATAAGCTGCGCCGTCTCTTATGGTGAGAATCCTGTCCGCTATCGCCTTGGAATCCTCCCGGTCGTGCGTGACCAGGATGGATGTGGTTCCTGTCTTTTTAATAATGTCCTTCAACTCACTCCGGATTTTAATTTGTAAATCCGCATCAAGATTACTGAAAGGCTCATCTAATAATAACAGAGAAGGTTTTGGGGCAAGTGCCCGGGCCAAAGCGATACGCTGCTGCTGTCCGCCGCTCAATTCATGCGGATACCGTTTTGTAAATGCCGTCATATTTACTAAGGACAAAACTTCATCCACGCGCATTTTCTTTTCTTTTTGCTTCATGCCTTTTAGTCCGAAGCGGATGTTCTCAGCAACCGTCATATGAGGGAATAAGGCATAGTCTTGGAATACCATACCGACTCCGCGTTTTTCAGGAAGAACGAAGGTATGATCATCCGTCATCGTCTCCTCGTTAATGACAATGCGCCCTTTCTCAGGCTTTTCCAGTCCACATAAAAGGCGTAGGACTGTACTCTTTCCGCTTCCGCTTTCGCCAAGGATGGAAATAATTTCTCCTTTTTTAATATGAAGGTTCAAGTGATCGACTGTGTACGATTTCACATTCTTGTATTTGAAGGTAAGGTCCTGAATGGTCACAAACATATCATGTAGGCTCCTTTTCTAATACTTGATAAAAAATGTAGATAGCCAAGGCGCTGATCAATACAATAATGATCGATGCCAGAGCTGCTTCCTGTATTTTCTCATCGCTGGCATACTTAAACGCATTGGTTGACAGCGTGTCGAAGTTGAACGGCCGAAGGATCAAGGTCAAGGGAAGTTCTTTTATTATCTCAATGAAAGCCAGTAGAAATCCACTGATGATGGGCCCTTTCAGCATAGGGAGATCTACTTTGAAGAACGACTGCGTCACGTTCATTCCCAGCATTCTGGATGCCTCGGTGTACTTGTTGCCTATCTTATCAAAACCAGCTTCTATGGAATTATAACCAACTGCCAGAAAGCGTATGATATAGGCGGACACCAGTATGATCAGACTTGTGCTCAGGAAGAGCCGGCTTTCCAGACCCGTTTGTTGATAGAACAAGGAAAGCTTCTCATCCAGGTCAATGAATACAGTGCTGATTCCCACTGCAATCACGGCCCCTGGAATAGAGTAACCGAGAATGGTCGACTTGGATGCTAATTTGGAAAGAAAACTTTGATGCATCCTTGAAAAATTAGCAATGATGACAGCGAATAGGGTGACAATCATTGCACCTGCAATAGACACAAGGAGAGAATTCCATATTAATTGTGCAAATGCAGGGGATCTTTTTATACGTCAGGAACAGCCAATCAACCAACTGAAGCACAGGGATCAAGAACCCTGCAGCAAAGATAAGGAAACAGTAAAGAAATGCCATGGCTGCCTTTACACCATGTAAACGAATTGGTGTCAATGGTCTGGCTTTGGCTGTAGTCGTACTATATTTCTTCCTGCCCCGCAGCCATCTTTCAAGCAGCAGTACAATAAATACGATCATCATAAGTGTGGCAGATAATTTGATTGCTGCGTTCAAATCATTCATTCCGAACCAAGTTTGAAAAATGGCTGTGCTGAATGTGGGAACACCAAAGTATTGAACGACCCCATAATCATTCAGCACTTCTAATAGAACGAGGCTCGCTCCTCCTACAACTGCACCTCTGGACACCGGGAGGACGACACGGAAGAATATTTCCATTGGATTCCGTCCCAATAAACGGGCATTTTCAATTAACGAAGCGGATTGGTTGGCAAGGAAGGCCCGCGTTATCGTATAGACGTAAGGGTAGAGAAATAATGTGAAAATGAGAACAGCTCCGGGTAAGTTCAGGATGTTGAAGTAGTCCTGATTCACTTCCACTCCCCACTGGTTTCTTAACGTAGTTTGAATGACTCCTGTATAATTGAGGATCCCATTGTATGTGTATCCGGCAATATAAGGAGGAACTGCAAGGGGAAGAATGAGCCCCCATTTAAAAAATCCACGCAGAGGGAAGTCATACGCGGAAATAATCCAAGCTAGACTTGTCCCGATAAGAATCGTGAATAATCCGGTGCCTATGATGAGAAGGCCCGTGTTCGTTAACAGGTCTGGTAAAATGTACGTTTGTATGTGTTCCCAGTTTTCTGCTTTTCTGGTGAAAAAGTTAGTGAAGATGGAGAGATTGGGGATCAGGATCAGAACAACGATAGCTATGGTGAAGAGCGTCCAACTATTTGTATAACCGGATAATTTTCTGGAGAGTTTCAAAAGCGACACATCCTTTAACGACCGCACTGTTTTCTCATAGTGGAAGTACCGCACAGGAAACCTGGTGCGGTACTTCTGATTCAACTGTTATTTCCAACCGACTTCATTCATAATTTGAATGGCTCTGTCATTGTTTTCGCCAAGTTCATTCAACGGGATATCCTGTTCTTTAAAGTCTCCCCAGCTTTGCAGAAGCTCTGATGCTTCTACATTTGGATTGACAGGGTATTCGTAGTTGGCTTCTGCAAATTCTTTCTGTGCTTTCTCTTCCGTCAGAAACTCCATGAACTTTTTAGCGTTTTCTTGGTTTTTACTGCTGGTTGTCATACCTATTCCGCTGATATTGACGTGTGTACCCGTTGTTTCCTGGTTAGGGAAAATCACCTCGAGTTGTTCCGCCGCCTTTACTTCTTCTTCCTCTTCAGAATTCAGCATCTGGCCGAGGTAGTATGTGTTCATGACTGCAACATCTCCTTCACCGGATGCAATGGCTTTCGCCTGATCGCGGTCACCGCCTTGAGGATCTCTTGCCATGTTGTCTACAATACCCTTTGCCCAATCCTTCGCATTCTCTTCCCCATCGATGGATATCATGGATGCGAGTAGAGATTGATTATAAATGTTGGAGGAAGAGCGGATTAAGACTTTCCCTTGAAAGGCATCTTTGGTCAAGTCGGAATACGTTTGGATGTCTTCTTTATTAACTCGATCTTTGTGAGCTACGATAATCCGGGCCCGCTTCGTCAAGCCAAACCAGGTTTTATCTGTATCCCGGAATTTTTCAGGGATGTTCTCTGTAAGTACGTCACTGTCTACAGGTTGAAGTAACTCCTGTTCTTTTGCTCGGTGCAGGCGTCCGGCATCGGCAGTAACAAGAAGATCTGCCTCTGATGCTTCGCCCTCTCTGGCCAGGCGTGCAATCAGTTCGTCATCTTTACCTTCTATCACGTTGACTTTAATGCCTGTTTGTTCTTCAAATTCTTCGTATAGCTGCTGATCTGTGTCATAATGCCGCCCTGTATATAAGTTGATTTCGCCTTTATCCTTTTCTTTTTCATCGCCCGCCGTTTCCGAGCTTTCTTCTTTACTGCTGCTTCCGCAAGCGGCTAAGAAGAGGGAAGTGAGTAGTAATAAGAATCCAATTAAATACTTTTTCTTTTTCATCTGCATCCACCTCTGCTATGTAATCGGTTAAGTGAAGAATGATAATCATTATCAATCTATTTTCTATCTTAATGATAAGGATTATCAAAGAGATGTCAATAGCAATTTTTACTCTTTTCTATCTTGTAAAGAGTTATGGAAGAAAACCTAACATATATGATATGATAAACAAGTTGTCACTTTTCGAAGTTTTTAAAAAGATTTAATCGGGAAAGTGTTAATAACTGGAAACTAAATGAATTTTAAAAATTACAAAAGAGGTGAATGGTATGGAAGCAGTTCTATCGTTCTTAAACGATTGGATGTGGGGAACCATCCTTGTTGTGGCATTGCTCGGAGTAGGTTTGTGGTTCTCTATTAAGTTGAAATTTATTCAATTCCGTTATATTCCGGAAATGTTCCGCGTGTTATTCGATAAACGATCCATTTCTGCGGAAGGGAAGAAAGGAACATCGCCTTTTCAGGCATTTGCTATCAGTACAGCATCACGGGTTGGTACAGGTAACCTTGCTGGTGTGGCTGCGGCAATTACCATCGGTGGACCTGGTGCAGTATTTTGGATGTGGATTGTTGCGATTCTGGGTGGAGCATCCAGCTTCATTGAGAGTACGTTAGCTCAAGTGTATAAAGTTCCGGATAAAAACCAATATCGAGGCGGTCCTGCCTATTATATTGAGAAAGGGCTTAAGAACAGGACGCTGGGTATAGTCTTCGCTATTACGATAACGTTTACATACGGTCTTGTATTCAGCTCTGTGCAATCCAATACCATTCGCCTTGCGTTTGAAAATTCATTCGATATCGGTAAATGGTTGATGGGTGGTATTTTGACCTTGGCTGTCGCGTTGATCATCTTCGGTGGTCTGAATCGGATCGCACAAGTTACACAAATCATTATTCCAATCATGGCTATCTTCTATATTATTCTTGCTGGGTACGTGCTTATCATGAATCTTGGCCAAGTACCGAATATGATTGGACAGATCTTTGCAGGAGCCTTCGGTTTCAGAGAAGTTGCCGGTGGAACCTTTGGAGGTATGATTCTGATTGGAATTAAGCGTGGACTCTTCTCGAACGAAGCTGGGATGGGTAGTGCGCCAAACGCTGCTGCTACGGCAGAGGTGTCTCACCCGGTTAAGCAGGGGTTGATTCAGACGTTGGGTGTCTTTACAGATACCCTGCTAATCTGTAGTGCGACAGCTGTCATCATCCTGTTCGCGGGAGACTACGCCAATACGGACCTAGACGGTATTCAATTGACACAGGCTGCTTTTGAATCGGAGCTTGGTGCGTGGGCAGCCATCTTCATCGCGGTTGCTATTCTCTTGTTCGCTTTCAGTTCTATCATTGGAAATTATTATTATGGTGAAACGAACATGGACTTTATCAAGACAAGCAAAGTAAATATCTTCGTTTATCGTATCGCAGTACTAGCGATGGTCATGTTCGGTGCTATTGCTGAATTCGGCCTTGTTTGGGCATTAGCCGACTTAATGATGGGAATTATGGCTTTGATCAACCTTTATGCTATCTTCCGCTTGGCACCTGTTGCTTATGCTGCATTGAATGACTATCGTAAACAGCGGAAAGCCGGTAAGGACCCGGTCTTCTACCAGGATCATCTTCCTGATGTAGACGGTATGGAATATTGGAAGAGAGAACACGAACATGGTTCATAAATAGGATGGAAGTACAGGAACTGCTCTGATGATCAATCAGAGCAGTTTTCTTTTTGGAGACGCGTTATGGCCTGGCGCCGGGCAAGCGAAAGAAACCAATAGATGTGATATGATGAATGCAGATTATGTTAAAGGGATGAGCGGAATGAGCTTACTATCAGTGAATGAGTTAACCAAAAGTTATGGAGATAAAGATCTCTTCGATCACATTTCTTTCACCATAGCTAATCAACAGCGTATCGGCTTGATCGGTGTCAACGGAACAGGGAAATCGACACTGTTGAAGATTCTAGCCGGGATGGACAGCGTGGACGCGGGGGATATGGACCACGCAAAGGATTTTCGTGTGGAATACCTGCCTCAAGATCCTGAATTGGATGAAAAGAAAACCGTCCTTGAACAGATTTATGAGGGAAATGCAGAAATTATGGTCGCGATGAGGCAGTATGAGAAAGTGCTGCTGGAACTCTCGGCAGATCCAGAGGACACGGATGTTCAAGAGCAGTTGTTCCGTGTGCAGCAGCACATGGAGGAGAAGAACGCCTGGGAAGCGAATACAGCGGCGAAGACGATCCTTTCCAAATTAGGCGTCGATTATTTCGACAAGCAGATCGGTGAGCTGTCCGGTGGCCAGAGAAAAAGGGTGGCCATCGCCAAAGCATTGATACAACCGGCAGATCTGCTTCTATTGGATGAGCCGACCAACCACCTTGATAACGAAACGATTGAATGGCTGGAAGAGTTCCTTGCGTCATATCGAGGTGCGTTGATGATCGTCACCCACGATCGGTACTTCCTGAATCGGGTGACCAATTTGATTTATGAATTGGATAAAGGCAGGCTTTACACCTATGAAGGGAATTATCAGACTTTCCTTGAGAAGAAGGCAGAGAGAGAAGAGTGGGAACGGCAGGCGGAGCAAAAGCATCAAAACACACTGAGACGTGAACTTGCCTGGCTGAGGGCTGGTGTAAAGGCGAGATCGACGAAACAGAAAGCGCGTATTCAACGAGTCGAATCCATGAAAGAAGAAACGTTCCATACACAGAAAGAAGAAGTGGATATGGCAATCGGCTCCACAAGACTGGGAGATCAGGTTATCGAGTTGCAAGGGGTGACCTATCAGTATGAGGGTCAGAAACTGTTTGAGAATCTCGACTACCTTATCGTTCCGGGGGAAAGACTGGGCATCATCGGCCCTAACGGCTCCGGTAAAACGACGTTGTTGAACGTCATGGCGGATCGCCTGCAGCCCTACAGAGGTGTTGTGAAAACAGGGACCACCGTAAAAATCGGTTATTATACGCAGGATCATGGAGAATTAGATGAAAGCCTTAAGGTAATTGAATACATTAAAGAAGTGGCAGAGGTTATTCGTACGGCGGACGGAACGGAAATTACCGCAGAACAAATGCTTGAGCGTTTTTTGTTCCCGAGACCTCAGCAATGGACGTATATTAAACGTTTATCCGGTGGAGAGCGACGACGGTTGTATTTGCTGCGTGTGCTGATGAGTGAACCGAACGTCTTGTTTCTTGATGAACCGACCAATGACTTGGATACGGAAACGCTCAGTGTCCTGGAAGAGTATCTCGAGCATTTCCCTGGGGTTGTCGTGACTGTATCCCACGACCGTTATTTCCTTGATCGGGTTGTCGATAAGCTGCTCGCTTTCGAGGATGGAGGCTTTGTACGCAAATTTTATGGTAATTATACGGAATACCTGGAATTGAAAAAGGAAACAGAACAAAAGGCTCAAGTGGAGAAAAAAGCCTCCCTGCAGGAAGAAACGCGCCGATCCAACCGTAAAAGAAAGCTCTCCTATAAAGAAAAACAGGAATGGGAAACGATTGAAGATGAAATTGCTGAATTGGAGACGAAGCTGGAAGATTTAAATCATCAGCTTGCAGCGGAAGCAACCAACTATGACAGAGTGCAGGAATTATCTTCCGAGCAGCAAAAGGCGGAAACAGAGTTGGAAACGAAAATGGAGCGGTGGGAAGAATTGTCGCTCATTGTGGAAGGAATGGAAGACTGATAACCGGGGGACTCGGATTGGCCGAGTCTCCTTTTTTGTGGTTCTGGTTATAATATGAAATAATGTATTCGGATACAAGGAAACTGAATTGGAGGAAAATTCAATGAAAATGCCTAGTGTTGAGAAATTAGAGAAATATGCAGATCTTGCTTTACGAACAGGTGTGAACCTGCAAAAAGGCCAGCTGCTAATGATTAACTCTACTATTGAAGGTGCAGAATTCACCCGTATTGTAGCACGTAAAGCTTTTGAGCTTGGTGCGAAGAATGTACATATTAACTGGTCTGACGACGCACTGACGCGTATGAAATATGAACATGCGGATAAAGAGACGTTATCTGACGTTCCGGAATGGCAGCAGCAGAAGTTCACCTACTTTGCAGAGCAGGGGGCGGCAGTACTATCGATTCGTTCTACTGATCCGGATCTTCTTAAAGGAATAGACGGAGAGAAAATTGCAGCGGCGAACAAAGCCGGGGCAGAAGCGATGTCTACTTTCCGTTCCTACACGATGAATGACCGTATTCCGTGGTCGATTGTAAGTATTCCTGTACCTGCCTGGGCACAAAAGATCTTCCCGGGGGAAGAAGAGGATACAGCGGTTGAGAAACTTTGGGAACAAATCTTCAGCATCGTCCGCGTCGATCGTGAGGATCCTAATGAAGCGTGGGCAGAGCACAATAAAACATTGATCAAGGCCCGTAAATTCCTGAATAAGAAGCAGTATAAGAAGCTGATTTATAAGGCACCGGGTACGGACCTTGCTGTCGGTCTACCGGAGGGGCACGTTTGGAAAGGCGGTCCTGCACAGACAGAAGGAGAAGAGATTCCGTTCAACCCTAACATGCCGACAGAAGAAGTGTTCACCGCGCCTCATAAATATGAAGTAGAAGGTACGGTCTCAAGCACAAAGCCGTTGAACTATGGCGGGAACGTCATCGATCGATTTAAACTGACCTTTAAAGAAGGGAAAGTCGTCGATTTTTCAGCCGAAGAAGGAGAAGAAACATTGAAGCACCTTCTTGATACGGATGAAGGTTCCCGTCGTCTGGGGGAGCTGGCATTGGTGCCGCATGAATCTCCGATTTCCCAGTCGGGACTCATCTTCTACAACACATTGTATGATGAGAATGCCTCCTGTCACTTGGCGCTTGGAAAAGCATATCCAACAAACATGACCGGCGGTTCATCCATGAGTGAAGAGGAGCTTGATAAGAACGGGATCAATCACAGCCTCTCCCACGTTGATTTCATGATGGGTTCTGCTGAGTTGGACGTCGACGGCGTTCTTGCAGATGGAACAACAGAACCAGTGATCCGTAAAGGAAGCTGGGCTCTTACTTTCGAATAATAAGATAGAAAAAGGAAGCTGATATTTCAGCTTCCTTTTTTTGTTACCAGCGTACATCAATGCCTTCGAATTGGAGTTCCTCATAGTTTGGAACGACGGTGGGGTCGAGTCGGACGATGGTCAGAGATTTCAGTTTTAAAAGATCATCTACTGTCCCATTGAAAGAGGAACTTGCAATATTTAAATATTGGACATGCTGCATCCCTTCCTGCATGGAACTTAAGTCAGTGACGGTCTCACCGATGATGGTGACCTGTTCCAATATGGGGAGGTGCTTCAGCAGATATCCCGGGATGACTGCATGATTGAGTTTCAAGACGCGGAGCGACTGCATCGCTTCAAAGACCTCTTCATTTTCATCCACAACATAAGTGCTGTCTAAATGAGATGCATTAATTGTTAATTCCTGAAGGTTCATCAAGTCTGCTTTCGTAATTTCCTCCGGCTTCTTATTCAAATCACGGGCGATCGATCGTAACAGCAGATCGTTTATTTCCAATGGCTCTTGATCATCCTCAAAAGTTTTGAAGGCATGGTCTGTAGGATTAGAGTAGAACGTCTCAATCGTTACGTGCTTTCCATCTTCTGAGAGGGTGGAGATCTTTACCAAAGGACTGACGTCAAAGGAGGGGATGTCTATTTCAAGGAACACGTCGATCTCGCCATTTTGATAATCCTCGAGGTCCGGCGTGCCCTTCGGCGACCAGGATTCTGCAATGCCGTCATTGTCTTCCTTCCAATGATAAGCATAGGTATAGGTCGCGTTTTCTTCCACACCCACTTTTGGTAACGTTTCTCCACTTCCGTACTTATCCAAGACGTCTTGCATATTCTCCGGGAGAGGGTTGGTAAGGATAACCTGCTTGAATTCTTCCAGAAACGCTTCCTGTGTAAGCTTCGGTTCTTTAACGGATACCAATGGCTCCGTTTCTGACTCTGGTTTGCTCTGCTCCGGAGACGCGGTTTGTTCAAAGAGGTTGCTGGACTGCACGTAATAGATGGTCCCTGATAAGAATAGAACGGCAAGCAAAGCCGTCAGCAGGCGAGGAACCATAGTCGACCGTAAATGTTTCCTTTTTCTTCCTTCGTAAAACCTACGGCGGTCTCTATCCGTAAATAACGGCTTTTCACTGATTCTATTATCAAGAGCCTCTTGGATCTTCTTCTTATTATTCAAGGGTCCACTCTCCTTCTATGAGCTTTTCCTTCAGCATTTCTCTTGCGCGCTGCTTTCTCGTCTTTACAGTGGATAAGGGGATGCCGGTCACTTCTGCGATTTCTTTTTGTGTCAGGTGTTGATGAAACGTAAGAATCATAACTTCCCGGTATTTAACAGGCATATTCAGGATTGCTTCTGCAATTTCTTCCCACTGCTCTTTCTGTAAGACAACGTCCTCCAACTGTTTAGGATCCGTCTGTTCCAACCATTGATCTTTCATGAGCTTCATTCTCTGGAAAGGAGACCGAAGAAAATCCTTGCAGCGGTTGATAGCAATCCGCATCACCCACGTCTTTAACTGTGAACGACCATCAAAACGATCCCATTTCCTATAAACCAGCAGGAGTACCTCTTGAAACAGATCGTCTGTGGTGTGGTGATTTTTCACATATGTATATATCATCCGTTTTAACATTTCGCCGTATTCCATCATCACGAATTCAATGGCTTCATCACGTGTGAAGGAAGGCTCCTTCCGTTCCATCACCAAATTTCACTCTCCTTTCTGATTGTTAGACGTTCCCATGTGGAGGAAAGTCTTCTTTTTTCCTTTATTATCGTCAGACAGAGCATAGAAGGTATTGAAACGGGGGTTCAGGGGGAAAACAGAAGAAATGGAGGTGAAGGTGATGTATGATGCAGCCATAGTTGGAGCGGGGTTCGGTGGTTTGGCAGCTGCTGCGTCCCTTGTGAAGCGAGGACGAAAGGTCGCTGTCTTTGAAGCCTCCAATGAGCTGGGAGGAAGTGCCGGGAAATTTGACCGTCAAGGCTACCGTTTCCAATCAGGTGCAACGGTCGGAATGGGTTTTGAACCGGGAGGTGTATTTGATCAATTGTATGACGAGCTTGGTCTCGAGGTTCCTGTTATGACCACACTGGATACGATCATGGATATCCACATGCCTGATCGAACCATTCACTATTATCGGGACAGACAAGCGTGGTATGAAGAGATCGAGCTTCACTTTCCGGAGAAGTCCGCGGCTATTCAAGCTTTTTATGATGAAATCTTCTACGTCGGTGCCCTTGTCGACCGTTTAATAGACAAGCTTCCAATATTTCCGCCCCGGACATGGAAAGATGTTAAAAACCTGCTGCCGATGGTGGACCGGTCTTCTTTGCGTCTGCTTCCGTTCCTGAACCAGACAGTCGAAGATCGATTGAAGAAATATGGATTGGAACGCCACCAGCTGTTTCGGACGTTTCTTAATGGAGAGCTGATGGACAGTGTACAGACAAGCGTAGAGTATTGTCCGGCCTTTCTTGGTTGTGCAGCTCTCCAGACGTTTCATAAAGGTGCCTACGCCGTTCATGGAGGGCTTGCAACGATAGCAGAACAGCTTTCCGAATATATCAAGAGCGGCGGGGGAGAGATTTATATGCGCCACCCTGTACATCGGGTAGAGAAGGAAGCGGGAATGTTCCTTCTTCATTCCAAACGCAATAAAGTATTTCAGGCGAAAGAAATCATCCTTAACAATTCGGTCCATAATCTCCATGATACGTTATCAGAAGAGCTTCTGAAACAGACCTATATTAAGAAGACAAAGGAAGTGCAGCGGGAGGCATGGGGGGCTTTTATTATACATGCCGGGATCGACACATCTGTATTCCTAAATACAGATGTGCTGTATCATCAGTTCATCGATCCGGAACGGCCGGAGGAACTGCATGACGGAGGGCAGTTCCTCTTATCCCTTTCCGATCCGTCAGATAAGAGCATGGCGCCTGAAGGGAAGCGGTCTCTTACCATATCGACCCATACGGAGTTGGAGCAGTGGTGGCAGGCGGAGGAGTATGAAGAACATAAAGAAACCATGAAAAACCGGATGCTTCAGACGGTGGAACACTACTTCCCGGGATTCGCGGAAGGGTTGGATATTGTCCTGCCGGGTACACCATTGACTTTTCATAAGTGGCTGAGAAGAAAGGAAGGAAAAGTTGGAGGATATGCACCGGATGGGAGATACAGCTGGTTGAAGAGCTATTCGGTCCGTACAGGTATCGACGGTGTTCATCAATGTGGCGATACGGTATTCCCGGGGGCAGGCACCCTCGGTGTCACACTCTCCGGTTTAATGGCAGCGAAAGAAGTTTCGGCTGATTGAAAACGTGGAGTAAGGGAATAAGAAAGGAAAGGAGCGATGTAAATGCCAGGTCCAGAACATGAACTCCCGGGATTCCAGGCGAACCCTAATGAGTTTGACAAATGCAGCAGCTGTGGAACACTTTTGACGAGCAAGCAGGAACAGGAAATGAAGCTTTGCAAAGAGTGTCAAAGAAGACACAAAGATAAAGAAATTGAATATGACGAATCAGAATGAAAAAAGGTCACGGAAGCGTGACCTTTTTCTCATGGAGTTGTCAGGATATAATGCAACATCAGGGGAATATTACCAAACGATAGGAGTAAACTGTTTCTTTACATCCGAATCCCTTGATGTTAAAGTGGTCCACTGTGCTTAAAACAACTAAGAGTTACTATGAAGGAGAGAATCATGAAAAATAAACAAACAAATGGAATCGATTGGCCGGTATTTGCGATCAGCGGCGGACTGCTGGTACTATTCGTAATTTTTGCCTTAATCGATATTGATTTGATCGAACTAATCGTAAATGAGAGCTTTGCATGGTCAGCAAAATACTTCGGTGCCTTCTGGCAGGTACTTATGTTAGCTACGTTCTTTGTGGGCCTTTGGCTTGGTTTCTCTAAATATGGAAAGGTAAAGATGGGAAACAGGGAGAAGCCCGAGCTCGGTTTATATCAATGGCTTTCTATCATTATGGCTACCCTTCTGGCGGGCGGCGGTGTTTTCTGGGCGGCGGCCGAGCCGATGTGGCATTTCCTGACGGTTCCGCCATCCCAAGCCGGGGTGGAAGCAGGTACGGAAGCAGCTGTCGATCCAGCTTTGGCACAAAGTTTCATGCACTGGGGTTTTCTCGCATGGGCTATTCTAGGAACGATCAGTGCTATCGTTATGATGTATGGCCACTACCATAAAGGAATGCCGATGAAACCTCGTACCCTTCTTTACCCTATTTTCGGTGAAAAGCTGCGAAACAGCTGGCTTGGTACCGTAATCGACGCGTTCTCTGTCATTGCGGTTGCTGCCGGCACGGTTGGTCCGTTAGGCTTCTTGGGGTTACAAGCGAGTTATGGTTTGCAGGCCATTTTCGGAATCCCGGATGAATTCGGCACACAGTTCACTATCATATTGGCCGTGGTGCTGGTTGCGACTATCTCTGCAGTAACAGGATTGCATAAGGGAATTCAGTTCCTGAGTAATTTCAATGTCCGGCTCGCGTTAGGTTTGATGATCTTCATCGTCATCTTTGGACCGGGCGGGTTTATCATCAATCATTTTCTTTCAGCTTTCGGCTATTATATCGATCAATTTGTTCCGATGAGTACGTATCGGGGAGATGAAGGATGGTTGTCCAGCTGGACTGTCTTCTTCTGGGGATGGTTCATTGGGTACGGACCGATGATGGCTATTCTCGTAAGTAGAATTTCCAGAGGACGGACGATTCGTGACATTATTATAGCCGTTTCTATTTTCGCACCGATTATTTCTACCTTCTGGTTCACCGTGCTGGGCGGTTCCGGGATTTCCTTTGAGTTAAGTAATCCAGGATCAATCTCAGAAGCGTTGGAGGCCGGGGGGAACCCGGCGGCTATGTTTGCCATCACGGAGCAGTTCCCTCTGGCGACTATCATTTCACCATTGTTTTTGGTATTGACGATTCTTTTCGTCGTGACCACAACAGATTCCATGTCTTATACCATTGCTATGGCTGTCACAGGACAGGGGGACCCTAAGAAATGGGTTCGTGTCTTTTGGGCGGTTCTGATGGGCGCAATCGCAGTGATTTTGTTGGTAACAGGAGACAGCGGAATTACGCAGTTGCAGAACTTTATTGTTGTCACCGCTGTACCTGTTTCCATTTTGCTGCTTCCAATGCTGTGGCTTGCTCCTAAGGTCGCTAAACAACTGGCCTTCGAGCAAAAAACAAATAGGAAATGACTTTGGAAGGGGAAGGAGAGGCCGTCGT
Organism: Bacillus sp. SB49; assembly: GCF_000469135.2. Taxonomy (NCBI): domain Bacteria; kingdom Bacillati; phylum Bacillota; class Bacilli; order Caryophanales; family Bacillaceae; genus Bacillus; species Bacillus sp. SB49. The sequence continues at coordinate 3,416,629 of NZ_CP048117.1, read as the reverse complement.
CGTATCACCCTATCCACTCTTTCTTAAGGTAAAGTGAATCAATAAAAGGAAAAAAGCTTAGAGCATGGGCTCTAAGCTTTTTTTATGGAGAATTATTTTTCTCGCAACACAGCACGTACCGGACTCCCATCGCCGTCCTCCATTTTCAACGGAAAAGCCATGAGTTCATAAAATCCAGGAGAAACGTGATCCAATTGCAGACCTTCGAGGATGAGAATGTCGTTAGCATATAGGGAATGATGACCAGGTAAGGCTTTGCTTTTTTCCGTATCGACAGAGGGCGTATCCACGCCGATCAAATCGATGCCGTGTTCCCGAAGCAAGGGAGCTAGATCTTCGCCGATGGTGGTGTAGGTATTCGGGAATTTAGTGCGGTCTTTCCAACTCTTTGTTTGGAGTATCACCTTCGTTACGGCTGTCAGGTCGATGCCTTCCAAATCTTTCGCTTGAATTCTATCTTTATCCGGAAGGGAAAGAACTAAAGCATCACCGATATATCTCTCCAATGGGACTTCAGCAATTCTCCACCCATTGGAGTCATAATGGTAAGGCGCGTCCACATGGGTTCCGATATGGTTGCTTGCCTGGAATTGACCGACATTAACAGAACCTGTTTCTTTCATCGTAAATGTATGCTCATAGTGAAAAGGCGTATCTCCCGGCCATGGCGGGGTTCCTTCATGCAGGGGCATGCTGATATCGATAAGTTTCATGTTTCTGCCTCCTTATGCTATGATTCCACGCTCGTTTTTATATTGCTTATGCTTGTCTTGGTCCATAATGCCTTTCAATACCTGGACCACTGTAAATACATCTTCGAAGGATGTGTAGAAAGCGATCGGAGCGAGTCGGATAACATCTGGTGCCCGGAAATCCGGGGTGACTCCTTCTACTTTCAATGCTTGGCATATACTTGCTGCCTCTTTGTGCAGAAGACAGATATGGCCGCCTCGCCGTTCATCTTCCATAGGATTGGCGATACGGAAGCCTTTCCCGGAAAGCTCTTGATGGATGAGGTCCATAAAAAGCCGCGTCAGCTTTAATGATTTAGTCCGTATAGTGTCTATACCAGCTTCGTGAAAAAGCTCCAAGGAACCAAGAAGCGGGGCGGAGCTCAAAATGTGCGGGGTTCCAATCTGGAAAGCACCGGCATCTTCAGCAGGCGTCAGTTCGTGTTCCATGTCGAACTGTTTCTGTTTATTAGAGCTGAACCACCCGGCAAGGCCGGGACTCCTGCCTAAATGACGTTCGTTGACATATAAACCGCCGACACCTCCTGGTCCGCTGTTCAAGTATTTATACGTACACCAAACGGCAAAATCGACTCCCCATTCATCAAGGGAGTGCGGAACAGAGCCGATGGAATGAGCCAGGTCGAAACCGACGATGATGCCATGTTTGTGCGCTGCTTCTGTAATCCTTTGGATATCCAGAAGCTGACCGCTGCGGTACAGGACAGAAGGCAGCAGCAACAGAGCAATATCCTCTCCCATTTGATTGATGATGTGCGTCTCCTCCAGCGTGTAACCATCTTTGCTTTGAATCTGTACTAACTCTTGTGCCGGGTCTAAATCCCGAAGTTTGATTTGGCTTTTCAGAGCATAGATATCGGATGGGAAATTCAAGGTATCTGCAAGAATTTTTGTTCTTTTACCTGCCGGGTTGTAGAAAGTGGCCAGCAGTTGGTGGAGATTGGTCGTAATGGAGCCGGTGTTAATAACCTGATGCGGCTTTGCTCCGATGAGGGGAGCCGTCTCGTCTCCCAGCTTCTCCGACAAATAGAACCACGGCTCTTTCGCTTCCGTCCATCCATCAATACCCGAGGTTTTCCAATCCTCCAGTGACGTAAACAATGATTGTTCTGCCCGTTTGGAAAGCAGGCCCAGTGAGTTTCCATCCATGTAATAGCTGCTTTCCTTCAAGTAAAACTCTTTCTTGAAGTGCTTCATCGGATCTTCTTGGTCCAACTGCCGAACGGCGTCCAACGTCCATAGATGCTTTGTCATTTCGGGTTCCTCCTTTTATACTAAATCGTGTTTAACTAAAACAGCTTTGATGGCAGAATAGCTGTAAGTGTCCGGAAGCATGTCTTTTAAAGGTTTAAGCTTCTTATCCTCCAATTGTTCATAGGCTTCCAGTACAGAGGTCTCCTGTTGCTCATCAAACCAGCTTGGCCAGTTGATATCATAGCCTTCCTTGGCTGCACGGAACAAATGGCTCTCAATGGTAAGTTGACTCATGCCCCTGGCTTCAGCTATCTCCTTTGGCGTCTGTTCCTCGAGTTTCCACATCTCGTAACTGATGATGTGACTCGGTCGATCGTCACCTGGGTCTCTCTTTATAGGAGCAGAGGGGGAAGAGGAGGAAGGCCGTGGCTTATCCGCCGCGGCTTTTGCCCATGGCTGAATCATTTCAAGAAATGCTTCCCCGTATTTCTGATATTTCTGTTCCCCGATACCTTTTATCTTCAACATGTTATCTTTCGTTTCCGGGAGATAAGCGGTCAAGTCCTTCAAAGTCGCATCAGAGAAAATGACATAAGGCGGCAGGGATTCTTGTTCGGCTATCTGCTTGCGTAAACGGCGTAATTCTTCAAAGTATTCTACGTTGTAATCAGCCTTCGTTTTTGTGACGACGGCTTCCACCAGCATGATTACAGGTTCTTCTCCTTTAATTACTTTCTTAGCCTCCTGGGTTAGCTGTAAGGTTGGGTAACGGCCGGAACCGGGGTACAGATAACCTTCTGCGGTGAGAAAATGAATAAAGCGCGTCAATTCTTTTTCCGTATAGTTGGACATGATTCCATAGGTAGACAAGGAATCGAAACGAAACTGCTTTACTTTTTGGTCCTTCGATCCCCGAAGCACCTTCGCGGTAAGGGAGGCACCGAACCGTTCCCCCATCCTCTTCACACAGGACAGCACCATTTGAGCTTCTTTCGTCATATCCGTCTTCTGCCCTTCATGCATACAGTTCGAACATTTTCCGCATGGCTCCACAGGTACCGGATTGTCGAAATAGTCAAGGATATATTGCTGCAGGCACGTGTGGGTGTGGCAGTAATTAATCATAGCCTGAAGTTTATCGTATTCAGCTGTCCGCTTCTTTTCAGAAGGAGACTGATCAATCAAAAAGCGCTGGAGGTTGATATCCTGACTGGTGAAAAGCAGAACGCAGTCTCCCGGTTCTCCATCCCGACCGGCACGACCGGCTTCCTGATAATACGATTCAATATTCATCGGCATGGAGTAGTGGATCACGTAACGGACGTTGGATTTATCAATCCCCATTCCAAAAGCGTTCGTAGCAACCATGGTGGTCACCTTGTCCTGGACAAAATCCATCTGTGTCTGTCTACGCTGGTTCTCCGTCATCCCAGCATGATACTTCCCGGAAGCATACCCCTTTTCCGATAAGTATGTATGCAGTTGGTCAGCATCTTTACGAGTAGCGGTATAAATGATGCCGGCATCCTCCGGAACTTTCTGCAAATATGTTTCAACGAAGTCACGCTTATCGCGTCCTTTGATGACCCGGAAGGATAGGTTTTCACGGGCAAAACCTGTGTTGACGACGGCTTCTTCCGGCACATCGATGAGGCGCTTAATATCTTCGATTACTTCTTTCGTGGCCGTAGCTGTCAATGCCATGACCACCGGGAGGTTCGGTATGGTACGGAGAGTAGGGACGATCGATCGGTAGCTTGGGCGGAAGTCATGTCCCCATTGCGATATGCAGTGGGCCTCGTCGAAAGCGATCAAGGACAGCGGGATGGAGGAAAGTAGATTAAGGAAATCCGGTGCTTCCATCCGCTCCGGTGCGACGTACACAAAAGAATATCTTCCTTGCCGGATGGCAGTCATGCGTTCCTGCTGTTCTCGTGCGGAGAGGGAGCTGTTGATGTAAGTCGCCGGTACTCCATAGGATAGGAGAGCGTCGACCTGGTCCTTCATCAATGAAATGAGAGGGGAGATGATCACGGCAGTACCATCTAGTGTGAGCCCGGGGATTTGATAGCAGAGTGACTTCCCTCCGCCTGTCGGCATGACTGCGAGCGTGTTATGCCCATGAAGGACATGTTGAATTACTTCTTCCTGCCCTGGCCGGAAAGAGGAATAGCCGTAATATTGCTGTAGTATTTTTTCCGCTTGCTGCATCATTTGGATCATCCTTTATTTGTAATCATTCGTGCCTCCATCTTATCATGTTTCAAGCTGGTTCTGTGGGGAAAACTACACGGGTAAAGCACAAACAAAAGGAGTGATCGCTGCATGAAAGCGGTTGTTATCGAACAGTACGGAAATAGAAATGAATTGATAGAGAAGGAAATGCCGAATCCCGAACCGGCTGCTAATCAAGTGGTGGTGGAAGTCCACGCGACGTCCATCAATCCAATCGACTGGAAGCTGCGCGAAGGATATTTGAAAGAAATGCTTGATTTTGACTTTCCGATAATTCTTGGATGGGACGTCGCAGGAATTATTAAGGAGACGGGCGAAGACGTCCGTGGCTTTAAAACAGGAGATCGCGTTTTTGCACGGCCGGATACGACAAGGCTCGGCACGTATGCGGAGTATACGACCGTCGATGAGCACCTTCTGGCACATCTTCCTGATGGGATCGGGTTTGAAGAAGCTGCTGCGGTTCCGTTGGCAGGGCTGACTGCATGGCAGTGCCTCGTTGACTTCGCGGATATAAAGGAAGGGGACAAGGTACTTGTTCATGCTGGATCCGGCGGAGTCGGACATTACGCGGTACAGATTGCAAAAAAAATGGGAGCGTATGTTGCAGCCACTGCCAGCGGTAAGAATAAGGATTGGGTCAAGAAGCTGGGTGTTGACCGGTTTATCAATTATAAAGAAGAGGACTTCTCGGAGGTACTTCATGATTTCGATATCGTCGTTGATACATTAGGTGGAGAAATTCAGGAGAAGAGCTTCGCTGTATTGAAAAAAGGAGGGCGAATGCCTTCCATCGTTCAGCCTCCTGATGAAAAGCTTGCTGAGAAACACGGGGTAAAAGCGGGGTCTGTATGGCTGGAACCAAGTGGTGAACAATTGGCGAAGTTAGCGCAGTTCATGGAGGAAGGAAGCCTTGTCTCCGTCATCGGCCACACCTTCGACTTTTCCGGTGAAGGATTGCGGGAGGCTCATAAATTAAGTGAGACGCACCATGCCAAAGGAAAAATTGTTATTAAAATGAAATAGACCACTTTTTATGTCCCTTTGATAAAGCGAAGGGACACTTTTTTGGTCAGTTATTATAAAGCGATTACATAAAATAGAGGATGCATTATTTTCGAATTTTCTTACAATTTTTGTGTACCTGCAGTAAACTAAGGGTAAAGGCTTTTAAAGAAGCAGAATTGGAGGAGAAGTGGTGTGCTTATAAATTATAAGACCGGGGTATATTTTGACGAAATGATGCATTCGGATGGAGGGCCAAAACAGCACTATCAATGGTTCTATCAACTCGTACAGCAGTTCTCCGAACGTGAACTTATGAACAAACATGAAACGGCCCAGATGAATTTTCTCAGAAAGGGTATTACGTTTACTGTTTACAACCACACAGGCGGGACGGAGCGGACGATGCCGTTCGATTTCGTTCCCATCATTATTCCCAGAGAAGATTGGGAGAAGATCGAGCGCGGGATGGTGCAGAGGATGAAAGCCCTGAACCACTTTCTTGAAGATGTCTATAATGATCAGAGGATTGTTGAAGCTGGAATCGTTCCGAAAGAATTAATAGAGAACAACCCCTATTACTATAAGGAACAAGCGGGTGGGTTATCCATTCCTCTGAATAACCACATTTTTCTTGCCGGTGTCGATTTAATTCGTGATGAGAACGGGGACTATCGTGTTCTTGAGGATAACCTCCGGAACCCATCCGGGATGTCCTACGTATTCCAAAACCGTTACGTCATGAGACAGGTGTATCCGGAGCTGTTCTTCCAGCATGCCATCGAGACACTGGAGCACCAGATTTCCGAGCTGCATCAGGCTGTCATCAGTCATGTGCCGGAAAATGCTCTACAAGACAAAGAACCAAAGGCTGTCCTGCTGACACCTGGTACATATAACTCCGCCTATTATGACCATGTTTTCCTCGCGCAGCAAATGGGAATCGACCTCGTCGAAGGCCGGGACTTAACGGTGAAAGATGATGTAGTGTATATGAAGACGATCAGGGGGCTGCAGCGGGTCGATATTATATACCGTCGTATTGACGACGATTTTCTCGATCCGGAAGCCTTCCGGCCGGATTCTGCTTTAGGAGTTCCGGGGTTGCTTCGAGCCTACAGGAAGGGGAATGTTTCGATTCTGAACGGGATTGGAAACGGGGTAGCAGACGATAAAGCCATGTATGTTTATGTGCCGGAAATGATTCGTTTCTATCTGGATGAAGAACCAATCATCCCGAATGTAGAAACCTATTTTCTTAGTGATCCGGAACGTCTGAGTTACGTTTTAGATCATATCGATGAACTGGTCATTAAAAATGTCGGTGCCTCAGGAGGCTATGACATGCTGATTGGTCCACAATCGAGCGAAGAGGAGCAGGAAGAATTCCGTCGCAAAATCATCGAGCACCCTAATCAGTATATCGCCCAGCCGACGATCAAGCTTTCCAGAGCCCCTGCATACCAGGGGGGACGTTTCTACCCATGCCACGTCGATCTAAGGGTCTTTGTCATGAACGGGCGGAAAACCAACGTCCTGCCGGGAGGTCTGTCGCGGGTTGCTTTAAAAGAAGGATCGCTTGTTGTGAACTCTTCTCAGGGTGGCGGCGGTAAAGACACATGGATTATGACAGAGGGTGGTGGTGTTCATGCTTAGCAGAGTAGCAGATTCTCTTTATTGGATGTCACGTAATTTGGAAAGGGCGGAAAACAATGCGCGTGTTCTCAGCGTCCAGCTCATCCATTCGCTGGAAGCAACCAGTCAGGAGACAGCGGATCGTGATTGGGAAGAGGTACTTGAAATCTGTTCCTCTAAAGCGGATTACTATGATACTTATGAGCGACTCGACAGTGAGACGCTTCTGGAATACTTAACCATCAGTCCGATCAATATGAATTCCTTAATCAATTGCATGAATTATGCACGGGAAAATGCACGTATAACCAGGGACAACCTGCCGGGGGAGCTCTGGGAAGTGTTAAATGAGTTCCATCTCAATCAAAAGGATTGGCAGGAACTACCGAATACAAGACAGCATACGCAAAGTTACTTGAAGAATGTAGTAAATACATCGATGACGGCTCAAGGAGTTATCGAGTCCAGTATGACACGTGGAATTCCTTATACATTCATTAAAATTGGAAAATGGCTGGAGAGGGCGGAAAAAACGGCACGGCTTTTGAACGTCACCTGTGAGAAGAACAGAAAAGAGTCGACGGTCGATACGGCTACCTATTATTATTGGCTGACAGCCTTGCAGTTCTTAAACGGATATGACGCCTATATTAAGGAGCATCCACCTACCATGGACTCCAAAAGTGTGCTGCGTTTCATGATTCAGGAGGAGACGTTCCCCCGTTCGATCCGTTACTGCATGAACCATGTCTGTGAAGCAATTGAAAATTTAGAAGATGGAAAGATATCTCATTATTCTGCGGACTTATTCGAAATGCTTGAAGTGATACAAAACGAAATCCAACAAACGAATATCGAAGAGATGGATATGGAACAGCTGATGCATTTTCTTGATCATTTCCAAGATCGTTGTCTCACATTCAGTCGAATGTTTTCCGAGACATATTACCTCATAGAACCTATTCGTGTGAAGTAGACACATACGGGAGGAATACAGATGAAATACCACATAGAACATACCAATACATTTCAATACGACAGCCCTGTGGATCAAAGTATGAACCACATCCGGTTAAAGCCGAGAACCGATGAATGCCAACGGTTGCTGACCTATCGGACGGAGATCACTCCGGGGTCCATGACGAAAGAACATATCGACTTATGGGGGAACCATGTAGAGACATTCTTCATACCGGAGAAACACGACCACTTAATGCTGAAGACGAGTTCAACTGTCAGCATTCAAAAAAGCCCTTTCATCCGAATGATCACCTGTTCGGATGAAATGAGAGAGATTTTCCATTCGGAATTGTTCCATCACCATTACCTGGCTTATTTAAATGATACGCCATACACTTTCTTATATAAGAACCAAGTGGAAGATATTATGAAGGAGGTAGGCGGTGCGGAAGACCCCGTGCGATTCTCGCTGCGTCTGATGGAATACCTGCATCAATCTATTTCCTATGACACTATGACCACAGAAGTGAGTACAAAAGCCCATGAGTCGTGGCCGCTGAAAGCGGGCGTATGTCAGGATTATGCCCACGTGATGCTCGGTGTGCTTCGTTCCCAGGGGATACCTTCCAGATACGTCAGCGGATACTTATACGTAGGTGAAGACTCGGCGTTGGTAGGAGATGCAGCGACACATGCCTGGGTGGAAGTAATGGTACCCGGCATCGGTTGGGTTGGCCTTGACCCGACGAACAATGTGGAAGCTCTCGAACAACATATCCGAATTGGAACAGGGCGGGACTATGCAGATGTCAGTCCTCTCCAAGGAGTATATCGTGGAGGCGGGCAGAGCCTTGATGTGAAAGTAAGCGTCACGCTTCTGCATCAATAATAAAGAAAAAATCCCTCTTCTGTATGAAGAGGGATTTTAAGTAAGCTGTTAATTCTGGTAGCTTTCCTTGTGGTTCGGTTGTCCTTTAATCGAATGAATGATCAACCCGATTAATCCTCCGACAATTGCCGGCACGATCCAGGCCAAACTGAAATCGTAAAACGGCAGATGGCTGATGATGGGTTCCAGCAGAGAAACGTCCGTCCCAAAAGCTTTCAGTCCGTCATACAGTCCGATAATAGCTGTAAATAGAACAGCACCTCTGTACACATAAGGGGAGTGCTGGAACAGTTTTCCCATGAAGGTAAGAGCGACTAGAACGATAGTAATCGGGTAAACGAAAACAAGTACAGGAACAGAATAGGCAATAATTTGATTCAGTCCGATATTAGCAATCGCAAAGCTGAGCAGCGTAACGAGCAGGTTGATCTGTGTATAAGACAATCCTTTGATCCGGTTGGAGAAGAACTGTGCGCAGGCAACGTTTAATCCGACACATGTCGTGAAACATGCAAGTCCTACAATGACACCGAGCAGGATGGTACCAAGATCTCCAAACATAATGGTAGCAGCGCCGGAAAGAATGGCACTTCCGTTCTCATACGTTCCTTCTGTAGCCATCCGGGCACCAATCCATCCAATGGAAACGTACACAGCGATTAAACCAATGGCTGTCACCAGTCCGGCTTTCAATGTACGATAAGTAATTTCCCTCGGTTTCGTTACCCCGCGCTCGCGGAAGGATGACACGACAATCAAACCGAAAGCAAGCGAAGCGATAGCATCCATCGTTAAATAACCTTCAACAAAACCGGAGAAAAAAGGCTGCTCTGCATACTTTGGTTCAGGCGGTTGTATGGGACCATCCAATAAGAAAAAGCTGCCGATAACCAATCCTAAAATTGCCAGGAAAAGCATGGGTGTCAAGATCTGTCCCACACGGTCCACCAGCTTGGATGGGTTTCGGGCAACGATGTAGACCAAGACAAAGAATATAACGGTGAACACCAACAAGGCATAAGAAGCACCATTCGTAAATGGAGCGACTCCTGTTTCGAAAGCTACGTTGGCAGCTCTTGGAATAGCGAAAAATGGACCGATCACAAGATAAACCATAGAGGTGAACAACAGACCGAATGTAGGGTGCAGTCTACCTGCGAGCTGGACGGCTCCATTCTTGACGAGTGAAATGGCTGCAATTGTGACTATAGGCAGGCCTACCCCGGTGATTACGAAACCAATGATTGCGGGAATATAAGAAGTACCTGATTCAAACCCTAAGGAAATGGGGTATATTAAGTTTCCGGCACCGAAAAATAGAGCAAACAAAGTAAACCCGATCACAATGGTATCTTTTGCTTTCATAAACTTGCTCCTCCTCTTAGATGTCTCTATATTTTGCGTAAAAAAACCGCTCTTATCCACGGCAAGAGCGAGGCACACTATGGTACTTTAAACGAATTTTTCGACAAAAACAATCAATTTTCTTCATTCACCGGAGTAATACTATCAATTTCAAAAAATTATGTCAACGATTTATTAGAAAATTTAAAAGGTTATGATTTCCATGGCGGTATGATTTTCCTATATTCAGGAAGGATTTAGGGAGCGCCCCTTCTTGGTTTACAGACGAGGGGGAGGTCGATAGAATGTGTTCTATATAAAAATAAGAAAAAAAGGTACATATACACATTCATAATATAAAGGAGTTTATTCTATGGTGGATTCGCTGTTACTTCAATTCATGTTAATAGGTTTTCTAGGTATCGGTTCCCAATGGGTGGCTTGGAGGTTTCGCCTTCCAGCCATCGTCGTTATGTCGATTGCGGGGCTGCTTGCAGGTCCGGTATTCGGGTTAATGAATCCGGAACAGGATTTTGGTGAGTTGTACAGTCCGATTATCTCTTTGGCGGTAGCTGTCATTCTTTTTGAAGGAAGTTTGAACCTTGACTTCAAAGAAGTGAAGGGGCTTGGAAAGCCGGTGTTTCGAATTGTTACATTAGGAGCCTTCCTGAGCTGGATCTTAGGTTCTCTGGCAGCCCACTATGTTGCCGGACTATCGTGGGCAGTCGCTTTCACGATCGGCGGGTTATTTATCGTAACAGGACCAACCGTCATCCTGCCATTGCTCAGGCAGGCGAAATTAAAACCCAGACCGGCAAAGATTCTCAAGTGGGAAGGAATTATCGTGGATCCGATCGGGGCACTGCTCGCAGTCTTTGCATTCGAATTCATCGTGTTCTTTATGGAGGAAAGTGCGAGCCCTACATCTCTTCTTCTATTCTTTGCAGCTTCCGCATTCGCTGTCTTTCTCGGCTGGGTATGTGGGAAAGGGACAGGGTGGATGTTTGAAACCGGTTATGTACCGGAATTTCTGAAATCACCAGTCGTCTTCACGATCGTTATTGCATGCTTTACCATCGCTGATGAGATCATGCATGAAACAGGGCTTCTATCCGTGACGGCTATGGGGATGACTCTTGCCAATATGCACATATCATCCATTGCAGATATGCGGCATTTCAAAGAGAATATTTCCCTGTTGCTAATATCGACAATCTTTGTCATGTTGACGGCTTCTTTAACGGTAGATACGCTGCTTGAAATATTTAATCTGCAAATTATCGGGTTCGTTATTTTGATGTTGTTCGTCGTCCGGCCGTTGTCGATTTTCCTGTCTACAGCAGGAACGGGGTTGTCCAAATCTGAAAAACTGTTAGTGGGATGGATTGCTCCAAGGGGAATCGTTGCTTTGACCGTTGCAAGTTACTTTGCCAGCGTTTTATTGGATGCAGGGTTTGAAGATGCTTCGATTCTTATTTCCCTTACGTTTGCGCTGGTATTTACAACGGTAGTGGCTCACGGGTTCTCCATTGGATGGCTTGCAAAGAAACTTGGCTTGTCTATGGAAGGGCCTCCCGGCGTTCTCATTGCTGGTGGAAGTGCGTTTACTACAGGTCTCGCCAAGGTGCTGGAAGAGCTGAAAATTCCGGTTCTTCTGACAGACTCCTCCTGGCAGAAACTTTCCCGTGCAAGATCTCGGGGGATCGAATCGTATCACGGCGAAATCCTGTCCGAACAGACGGAATATTATTTAGATATGACGCCGTATGAGTATTTAATTGCTGCATCGGAGATGGATTCTTATAATGCGCTGGTCTGTACGACATTTGTTCCAGAATTCGGGAGGAACAACTGCTTTCAGTTGAGCTTGAGCAATGCAGAAGGGGATAATCTGGAAAGCCTAGTCCATACCATCGGCGGGCGTGTGTTGTTCGAAGAAGGTGCATCATGGGAAGAAATGAATGCTCGGGTGGAAAACGGATATGTGTTCCGTAAGACCACCATCACGGACCAATACACGTTTGATAACTATCGGGACAATGTGGATGAGCATGCCATGCTCCTTTTCGTGAAGCGTCCGACGGGGAAAGTGGACTTCTTTACTCCTGACATGGAATATCGTCCGGAGAATGGGGATATCATCGTCTCCTTGATGCCTCCGAGCAAAGAGTTCGAGAAGATTCAGGAACGATTGGAAGACCAGAGGAAAGAACAAGAAAAACAGAAGGAAGACTAATAAGAGCAAAAAGGTGGAGGGTTATACCCTCCACCTTTTTGCATTTGTTTCGTTGTATTTATTTAGTTGTTTCTGCCTGTTTCAGTTTAGTGTTCAGTTCTTTAAGCTCTGCTTCCATCCTCTCCAGCTGCTTTTCGGCATTACGGACATTGCCGCCGGCAGCTTCCAGTTTATCAAGATCCCCCTGGATACGGATATAGTCGGATTTAAGGAATGTGATTTGATCTTGTATTTCTTTTTTAGTCATCATACATGCTCCTTTCCGTTGTTGCTGGATGATTAGTCGGGACGTATAATAGAAGAACTATCCATATTCAGAATTTTAACAAAAAATCATGAAAGAAGAAAAGGGGGAAGAGGAATGGTTGTACGAAAAGAAACAGACCCGGTCACTTTTTTGAATCAAGTAGAGGGGCTGTTGATGCATGGGGAAGCTCAAAATAATCTGCCGCTTGGCCTCCTTGAAGATAGGAAGCGGACGGGTACAGATCAGGTCTGTCATATGCTTACAGTCATAGAAAGAGAAAATCCGGTTTATGCAGCACTCCGGACACCGCCGCACTTATGGATTCTTCCTTCAACAGAGGTCATGGAGAAACCTTTCATAAAACAGCTGGTCGATTATTTGCATGGTGGGAACTATGAGGTTCCCGGCGTGCTTGGAGATCGCCGTGCTGTTCAATGGTTTGTAGAAGAATGGGAAAACGTTTCAGGATTGAAAGGGTCCCTGCATATGGAACAGGGGATTTATCGTCTGGATGATCTGCAACCCATTGCGGATGCTCCGGGGGAACTTGTGCCGGCTGTGGAATCTGATCTGCCGCTTCTGCAGGCATGGATGTATCAATTTGGTATAGAAACGGGCGAGAAGAACATTTCTGAGCGTGCAGAAGTATTGGCAGCGGAAATGGTGGAGGAGCGTAAAATCTATTTGTGGAAAGTAGATGGAGAACCGGTTTCCATGGCGGCAAGAGCAAGAGCGACGAAGAATGGAGCGACCATTAACGCTGTGTACACACCGGATATATTCAAGCGTAACGGATATGCATCTAAGGCTGTCTGGCACTTAACGGATAAGCTCTTGCGGAGCGGATACCGATTCTGTTCTCTCTACACGGATATGGCCAATCCCACATCGAACTCGATATATAAACGGATCGGATACAAGCACGCAGGGGATTCGATCGTCTATACTTTTTGAATTGAAAAATGCGGAGGACAGCAGTCCTCCGCATTTGTTTGTTCTATCTTGGTGCCTGCCACGGTTCCGTTTGTTTTCGTTGGTCTAAGAAAGTAAGAATCATAACGACGAGGAACAAAAAGCTGGACAGTTTAAATAAGGTAGCCGTCTCTACAAACTGATAAACGAATCCAAGCAGGAAGGCACTTGCCCCGATTCCTAAATCGATGGATGAATAATACATGCCGTTGGCGATTCCGCTGCGCTCGGTCGTCGTTTTTGATATAACCCATGCCTGCAGGGCGGGCATCATGGAGCCGTAGCCTAATCCAAACAACGAACCGGCGATGATCAAGTCCACGTTCGAGTTGGATAATGCAAGGAGCCACATGGCGATGAAAGACAGGCCGGAACAAACGATAATCAGCTTCCAAGGTCCGTGTTTATCGAAATACCTTCCGGTGATTGGACGCGACAGGGTGGCGAATAATGCATTAAAGAAATAAAACAAGAACGTACCACTGAGTCCCTGCTCATTCCCGAAGATGACAATATAAGTAATGACAGAACCGTATCCGAAGGTGTTTAGGATGGTGACAAGCGCTGGATACCAGCTCTTTTTCTCGACAAGCGACCCGACGAAGGAGAATTTCGGAGGGTTTTTTTGATTTTCATAGACCTGCGGCGGTGTGACAAAAGACGTGAAGGAAAACAGGATGATGGCAATGACTCCAAGCCCCGCAGAAATCCACACGAGGAGATCGAAAGAGTAGTTCTGATAAAGGAAGATACCGATACTGGGTGCCATAATCATACCGACTGTAACGGACAGTCCGAAATAGCCCATGCCTTCCCCGACCCTGCGCCTTGGTACGAGGTCGACGGCGGCGGTACCGTTGACGGTGGTGGACCACCCCCAGGCGATTCCGTGGATGAATCGGATGATCAGGAGTGCGACGACAACCTGAGTGACCGGGTACAATACGGTCATGATCAGTAAGGATACGGATCCGACCATGACGAGTACCTTGCGCGGCCTTGTCATGAGCATATGACCGATGAACGGCCGGATGATGATTGCAGCAAAGGCGAAGGTCGTCGTGATAAGTCCTACCTGAAGGCTGGTTCCACCAATGGATTCTATGTATGGAGGTAAGTTAGGGAGAAGCATTTGAAAACTCATGAATGTGAACAGGTTGGCAATGATCAGGAAAATGAATGGCAGCGTCCATAGCTTCTGTTGTGTAGAATGTGTCATTTTAATGGTCCTCTCTTTCTGTCAAAAAGGAAACCCGTCATGCACAGAGCACGACAGGCTTCACTGGAATCTTAAGTTGTCTCTGACTTTCGTTCTATCCACTCATGATAGAAGTGGCTGATGACTGTTTTAATGACGGCATAGGCAGGAATCGCGAACAATAACCCGATGAAACCGGCCAGGCTGCCGGCAGCCAGGATCAGTGTGATGATTGTCAGCGGATGGATGCTTAATGCTTTACCCATCACGTTAGGAGATACGAAGTTGCCTTCCAGCTGTTGGGCGATAACGGTAATGACAGCTACCCATACGGCAAGCATCGGGTCCTGGAAAAAGGCAACCAGAATAGCCGGGATGACCGCTAGAAATGGTCCGACGAACGGAATGACGTTCATTGCCATTGCAAACAAGGAGAGTGTCAAAGAATATTTCAGCCCTATAATTAAGTAGCCGATCAACAGAAGCAGCCCGACGACGATACTCACGGTAAGCTGCCCGAGAATAAAGGAATTCAAGGTCCGGTCTACTGATCCCGAAAGTTTACGGAAGCTTTCAGCTGTTTTCTCAGGCAAGAATTGAGTAATAAATGGTACGAGCTTATCTCCGTCCTTCAACATGAAGAAAAGGAAGAATGGAATCAATACGAGAGCAAACACAAAACCGATGAGCTGGCTGATGAAGTTGATGATGATCATCGATGCGTTTTGAACATAAGACTCCAGGTTCTCGGCAAATCCTGAGATGGTGTCATTGAATTCATCCGGAATAATATCCTGATTCTGCTGCCAGTAGGTGACAGCATCACTGACCGCATTTGCCATTGCAGGAATGTTATCGATCAGCCTGGTAAACTGCTCCTGAGCGATCGGAGCGATGAAGCGGCTGATCAGAAACCCGATAAACAGGAATAACGCGAAGACAATGATAATTGCCAGTACACGAGGGATGCGGTTCTTCTCAAGGAAGTGCATAATTGGACGTGATATATAGAAAAGAATCCCTCCTCCGATCAGCGGTACGGCGATTGCACCGATATATGTCAGGACAGGTTCAAAGAAAAAACTGATTTCATGCAGCAGAAGAATGAGTAATACGACTAAAACGGCAGCCACAAGGGCTTGGAACCAACGCTTATGTATCAAGGACACACACACCTTTATGGAAAGTTTTTTTGGAAGGATGTTTGTTTTATATAATAAGAATACCAAAAAATGACGTGAAGCAGTACACTTACTTTAGGAGCTTGAAATCGCTACACTTGGTATAGAACACTAGAAGGAGGATACCGATATGCAGAAGGAATTGTTAGAACGTTTCATTTCTTATGTGAAGATGAATACTCAATCCAATGAGGAAAGCAGTCAGACACCATCCACCGACGGGCAATGGGATTTGGCACGTCAGTTAGTGGAGGAATTGAAAGCCATCGGGATGGAGGATGTAACCATAGATGAGCATGCGTATGTGATGGCTACACTGCCTGCAAACACAAAGAAGGAAGTACCGACAATCGGCTTTCTTGCTCACATCGACACAGCTACTGATTTTACAGGTGAAGGAGTAAATCCACAGATCATTAAATATGAGGGAGGACCGGTTCAACTGAACGAAAGTACAGCCCTTACACCGGATGAATTTCCTGAACTTGCTACATATAAAGGAGAGACGCTCATCACCACAGATGGCACGACATTACTTGGTGCTGATAATAAAGCCGGAATTACGGAAATCATGACCGCGATGGATTATTTGATTCAGCATCCGGAAATAAAGCATGGAGAAATCCGCGTCGCATTCACGCCGGATGAAGAAATCGGACGGGGGCCCCATAAGTTTGATGTCAACAGGTTTGCAGCCTCCTATGCTTATACCGTAGACGGGGGTCCGGTAGGCGAGCTGCAATATGAAAGCTTTAATGCCGCAGCTGCCCGCGTGACGTTCCATGGTCACAGCGTGCATCCGGGCACGGCTAAAGGGAAAATGGTAAACGCGCTGAAACTGGCTGTGGAATTCCAGCAGCAGCTCCCTCAGAACGAAGCGCCGGAACATACCGAAGAATATGAAGGCTTTTATCATCTGCATACGTTCAAAGGCGATGTGGAGGAGGCGGTACTTAACTATTTGATCCGTGATCATGATAAAGCAGAGTTTGAAAACAGGAAACAAAACCTGAAACGATTGGCCGCAGAATTGGAAGACGCATACGGAAAGCACCGCGTTTCCCTGGAAATCAATGATCAGTATTATAATATGGGCGAGAAGATTGCTCCTGTGAAGCACATCGTCGATATTGCCTACGAGGCGATGGAGAATTTGGAAATCGAACCACTAGTCAAACCGATCCGTGGCGGAACGGATGGTTCCCAATTATCCTACATGGGGCTGCCGACTCCGAACATTTTCACAGGCGGGGAGAACTTCCACGGCAAATACGAGTACATTTCCTTGGAAAGCATGGAGAAAGCAACCCGTACCATTGTAGAAATCTCCCGGTTATTTGAAGAGAAGGCAGGGGAATGACGACTGCTGTCCTGTTCATCAAACGCTCATTTAATCCTTTTGTATAAGCTTAGTCCTATGCTCCATACTAAGGTTGTAAAAAAGTGGGTGAAAGCCGTTGACTTTCGAAGGTCGCGTGCTATGATAGGAATAGATTCAGCGTTCCTTAAAGGGGAGTAGCTTATACAATAAAGTCGTCATTTCGGGATGGATCCCCGGCTTTATTGGCAACGTTCGTTGTTAGCGAGACCTTTACCCACTGTGGTAAAGGTCTATTTATTTATAGTCCTGTCCACCACAGTGGCCGGGACTATTTTTAATGGAAAAGGAGACAGAATAGTGGATGCTCAATTATTGATCGAGTATGGCTGGGTATTAATTGTTTTAGTCGGGTTGGAAGGTATACTGGCAGCAGATAATGCGCTGGTGTTGGCAATCATGGTCAAACACCTGCCGGAGGAAAAGCGGAAGAAGGCGCTGTTTTACGGATTGGCTGGTGCATTCATACTTAGATTTGGTTCCTTGTTCGTCATTTCCTTTCTTGTGGATGTGTGGCAGGTACAGGCGCTTGGAGCTGCATATCTGTTATTCATATCAGGAAAGCACTTATTTGATAAATGGAGAGAGCGTGGAAAAGAGGAAGAAGAAGAGGTCGTCGCCGTTGAGAATCAGCGGGGGAAAGGTTTCTGGGCAACGGTTTTAAAAGTGGAACTTGCTGATTTGGCCTTTGCGGTCGATTCGATTCTTGCTGCGGTAGCTCTTGCAGTCGCTTTGCCGGAAACACCTCTTCCGGAAGTGGGGAGTTTGGACGGTGGGCAATTCGCTGTCATCCTTGCGGGAGGTATGATTGGAATCATCATCATGCGTTTTGCGGCCAACGTTTTCGTTAAATTGTTGAAATCACGACCTGGATTGGAAATTGCTGCCTTTGTCATCGTCGGATGGGTAGGGGTAAAGCTCGTCGTTTCTACATTAGCCCACCCGAATATTCAGATTCTCGATGAGCACTTCGCTCATTCTACGACGTGGAAGCTGATCTTCTACTCTATCCTCGTGTTGATTGCCGTTCTTGGGTGGTTCTTGTCAGGAAAGAAAGAAGTACAGGAAGACTGAGAAAGGAAAGAGCATGCAGTTTGTTATATCTCCCTTCGTAATGTTGATGGTTCGGAGTTCCGCAGCTGTAGTGGTCCGACATCTTAATAGGATTCTTAACTAAGTTAAAGGTAAGAGCGGCAGGGTATGCCGCTTTTTTTGTGCCAAATTCTTTTCAACCCACATACCGGCAGGTTAAGATAGAAGTAATAACGATGGAGTGACTAACTATGACAGGAGGGTTTTATCGATGGGCAAAGCCGTACAGCATCCTTCCGAACAGTTTCATTACATTAAGAATCGGATTCATATGTTGAATCAAGTCGTGTCTACCATGGAATCGGAAGACGTGGATATGGAAGATTTCAACAGGGTCCTGGATATGATTGAACAGTTGCAGATGAAAATGACCCGGTTTAAACAGGACTGGGAGAAAAGCGAATGAATGATATCTGGAAGTTCACCAAAATGACCCAGCAGGAGGCGGAAACGATCGCCGAATGGAAGTACCCTGCCCCTTATGACTTTTATGACATGACAGCGGATGAAGAGGATTACGTGGAATTCATTGATCCAGTTAGAAGAAATCCAGAGACGTACAGTGTCAGCCAGGGAGGAAGCCTCATTGGGTTTTTCAGCTTTACCAAGAACACAGCTGTGGACATCAGCCTGGGACTGCATCCGGAACGTA
The DNA here is from genome assembly GCF_000469135.2 of Bacillus sp. SB49. Lineage (NCBI taxonomy): Bacteria > Bacillati > Bacillota > Bacilli > Caryophanales > Bacillaceae > Bacillus > Bacillus sp. SB49. The sequence continues at coordinate 3,397,659 of NZ_CP048117.1, read as the reverse complement.
CCGGGAAAGGCGAAGGGGAATACTTTCTCAAACAAGTGCTTCTGTTTGGCCGGTCCCTGTACGGAAACAGACGCTTCACTTTAGCTGTAGCCGCTTTTAATAAACGGGCGATTCGTGTTTATGAGCGGTGCGGTTTTTCTTGCACGAAGAGTTTCGAGCAGGCGACAAATGGAGATGTGTTTGATTTTATCGCTATGGAGCATCAAGGATCGAGGACCCCTTAGATAAGGAGAGGAAATAGAATGGCAGATCATCATTTTTACTTGAAAGCCGAATGGCCGGGAGGACGCAACGAAGTCGGCCATATCGATGCAGGAAACTTAAAGACGAAAATATCCATACCCGCAAGCATGGACGGGCCTGAAGTAGGCACGAACCCCGACGAAATGCTGTTGGGAGCAGCTTCAACGTGCTATATCATAAGTCTGGCCGCCATGATTGAGCGTGCCGACCTGCCTTTGCAGGAAATGGATATGGACTCGGAAGGAATTGTCGACGTTACCAATGGTGTTTTTACTTATAAGACGATTATCCATCGTCCACGCGTCGTTTTAAAGTCCGATTCTGATGAAAAGCAATTATCCAAGCTGAACCGTTTGGTGGAGAAGGCAGAAAAAAGCTGTATGATCTCCCGCGCGATCGAAGGAAATGTTGAACTTCGTCTGGAGGCGGATGTAAGGATCGCCGATGCTGAATAAAAAAAGGAGTGTCTCTGGCTTTTGCGGCGGGAGACACTCCTTTTTTCTGTTGTATTTAGTTGTTTGAAACGATATATACACGTGCTTCAAACGGTTTGAGTGGAAATTCCTTTGCTTGTATATGCTTTGGTACTTCCATATTGGACAAGACGAGAGCACTGGAATCGAGGGAGAAAGAAGATTGAACACGGGCGACGCTGCCGGTCAAATTAGCAAAGACGATCGCTGTCTTGTCATGGAGCGTACGCGTGTATGCGTAAATGTGTGGATCGTCTTCCATGATCAATTCGTACGTGCCGTATGTGAAAAGATCATGGTCTTTCTTCAGGCGGATCAGATTCTTGTAATGATTAAGAATCGATGCGGGGTTGTTTTCCTGATCAGCGACATTAATGGTCTGGTAGTTTGGATTGACTTGGATCCACGGATCTCCAGTAGTGAATCCCGCATTCGGTTCATCGCTCCACTGCATAGGAGTCCGACTGTTATCCCGAGATGTATTCCAAAGAATTTCCATGATTTCTTCATGAGGGACTCCCTGTTCCTTTTTCTTCTGATACAAATTCTTTGCAGCCACATCATCGTAGTCTTCGATGGAAGGGAAGGCGAAATTCGTCATGCCGATTTCCTGTCCTTGGTAAATATAGGGTGTGCCCTGCATAAGGAAATACATAGTTGCGATGGAGGTGGCACTTTCCCTCCAGTACACTTCATCATCTCCCCATGTGGACACGACACGGGCTTTGTCATGGTTCTCTACGAAGAGTGCATTCCACCCGTCTCCTTCCAAGCCTTTCTGCCAACGGGTCAGTACTTTTTTCAGTCCGGGAATATCCAACTGCTGTTCGGCATTCTGATCCCACAAGTCCAAGTGTTCAAATTGGAAGATCATATCCATCTTCCCATTCTCGCCGACCCATAAATCCGCTTCATCTGCGCTGACTCCGTTCGCTTCTCCAACGGTCATGACGTCGTAATTCGAATAGGTTTCCTCCTTGAATTCTTGAAGGAACTCGTGGATACCTTCCTGATTCATATGCATATCGAAGGAGGAGACGTACTTCTCTTTCTTTGGATTCGGCATATCAGGAAACCCCGGCCGCTTCTTGATATGGCTGATTGCATCAATGCGGAAACCGTCGATCCCTTTCTCGAGCCACCAGTTGACCGTATCGTAGAGCGCCTTCCTTACTTCGGCGTTCTCCCAGTTCAAATCCGGCTGCTTTGTAGAGAAAACGTGAAGGTAGTACTGCTCCGTCTTTTCATCCCATTCCCACGCCGATCCATCAAAAATACTCTCCCAGTTGTTCGGCTCGCTTCCTTCTTTCCCATCCTTCCAAATATACCAGTCGCGTTTTGGATTGTCTTTCGACTGCCTTGATTCCATAAACCAAGGGTGTTCATCGCTCGTATGGTTCAAAACCAAATCAATGATCAGCTTCATCCCGCGTTGGTGGACTTCCTCCAATAGACGGTCAAAATCATCCATCGTACCGAATTCTTCAAGAATATCCTGGTAATCAGAAATATCATAACCGTTGTCGTCTTTCGGAGATTTGTACATTGGACAAATCCAAATAAAATCGATGCCCATTTCTTTCAAATAGTCGAGCCGGTCGATCATTCCCTGTAAATCACCGATGCCGTCCCCGTTCGAATCCTGAAAGCTCCGCGGGTACACCTGGTAACCAACCGCTTCTTTCCACCAAACACGCTCCATAACCATCGCTCCATTTCTTTAGGAAATAAAATTATTAATGCAATCGATTGCATGACGAAGGATATCTATATAGTACTGATTATATAGAAAAATCAAAAAACATCCACTTTAAGATAAGCCTTTTTGTGCAAACGTTTTCTTTTATTTGTATCCTAATCGAATATCTTTCGATTTACAATAGGGAGAGGTGTGAAACTTATTACATGATGCAAGCGTAAGCAATAAGAGAGAATACCGGGAGGGTGATTTGATGCGCGGGTACAAAATTGCTAAGGATAAGGAACGACGTGGCATCTGTGTAAGTAATGATTGTGGAGAAGTGATCGGTGAAATTTATAAAACTTCCAAAAGAGGCTTGGAAAAGGAGAATAATTTTCTTTTTTCCTTTCGTTCTCAGGAGGTTTCTTTCGGTATTCAGAAGGGACGCATCCTTTTTGCTGCGTATCGTTATTCCATCTCAGGCATGGAATTCATCTTTAAAGACAACCCCTTGAAAAGTCTGCTTTATTTCTGTGTGGAAGGGGAGGTACGGGGAGACGCCGTAAAGCTGGAGGAGAACTGGAATAAGGAAATAGAAGTAAAAACAAAAAAGAAAGAGCTGGCGGTTATTCGTCCTTTTACATGGAAGACGGGGGCGGATCTGTCGGTTTCTGAGGATGTCACTGAAGATTCTTTCTTGTTTCCCCTGATTGTGCTAACGTATTTTTTATATAAGGTGTATAAGGACGAAACAGCATTCATCGACGGACTGATCGAATGGGTGTAAGGGATTGTCAGACGTAAGGATTGCGAATTTTGTTCGTTTCCGTTATATTTAAAGTGTTCAAATCGAATAAGAGAACCTTCGGGGTCGGGTGAAAATCCCAGCCGGCGGTAAAGAGCAGCTGCTCCAAGCCCGCGACGGAAAGTCAGTGTTAAGCACGGCTTTCCCTGATTTGGTGAAAATCCAAAGCCGACAGTTAAAGTCTGGATGGGAGAAGGTTGTAGGAACGTAATGGTACATTTCTTGAGTTAAGTGTACCCTTTGTTTGCTGTACGCAAAAAAAATTACGTTAACGACCCTGGAGAAGTATGTCTTCTTCAGGGTCTTTTTTTTCAAAAATCGGAGGGATGCAGATGGAACGCGACGAGAAATATATGTCTATGGCTGTGGAAATGGCGAGCAGCACGGTAGGGCAGACGAGCCCTAACCCTTCCGTAGCGGCTGTTGTGGTGAAAGATAACCAAGTTGTCGGCGTAGGTGTCCACGTCAAAGCAGGTGAAGCCCATGCAGAGGTGCATGCGCTGCGGATGGCCGGGGAAAAGGCGGATGGCGCAGAGATCTATGTGACGCTTGAGCCGTGCAGTCATCACGGACGCACGCCTCCTTGTGCACAAGCTGTCATAGATGCGGGAATCAGACGTGTCATCATTGCATCCCACGACCCCAATCCGAGAGTGTCAGGAAGAGGAATAGAGATGATGAGAGCGCATGGCCTGGAAGTAGAAATGGGTGTGCTGAAAGCGGAAGCCGACAAGCTGAACCGCGCTTTCTTCCATTCCATCCAGACAGGAATGCCTTATGTCCGGTTGAAATCAGCCATGAGCCTCGATGGAAAGATTGCAACATCGACAGGCGAGAGTCAGTGGATTACGGGCGAGAAAGCACGTGCTGACGGGCATCGATACCGCCACCTTTCGGACGCTATTCTCGTCGGCATCAATACAGTACTGATGGATAATCCAAAGCTGACAACAAGAATGGAAGGGCAGGGTTCCCATCCCGTTCGGATTGTCATGGATACACATTTGAGGATTCCTCCATCGTCGCAGTTAATTCAAAACGGCGAGGCGCCTACATGGATCTTTACTCTGGAGAACGATCAAAAGAAGAAAGACTTGCTCGAAGAACAGGATCATGTGGAAGTCATTCGAATGGAAGGCTCGACTATTGCCGTCGATGATGTGCTTCGCTATCTTGGAAAGAAGCGGATTACTTCCCTTCTGGTAGAAGGCGGGGCGACTATAGCGGATGCTTTCGTCCGTGCCGGGAAAGTAGATGAAACAGTAACCTATATCGCACCGAAGCTGATCGGCGGCAGAGAGGCGCTGACCCCTGTCGGAGGCAAAGGGATCCAGCAATTGAAGAACGTCCAGTCGTTTGAAGTGATCTTGACGGAAATACTGGGAGACGATGTCAAAGTCGTATCTGTGAAAAAAGGAGAGTAGAAACAATGTTTACAGGAATCGTTGAAGAAATAGGAACGATGAAATCCGTAAAGAATAAGACGGAAGCGTTGGAAGTGACGGTCGAAGCAGATGTGGTAGTAAAAGATGTCCAGCTTGGAGACAGTATCTCGGTAAACGGCGTCTGCCTTACTGTGACAGGCTTTACGGATAAAACGGTAACCTTCGATGTCATGCCGGAAACCTACCGAGCGACGAATATTCACGAATTAAAACAGGGGAGTCCGGTGAATCTCGAGCGGGCCATGGCTGCCGTCGGGCGATTCGGCGGCCATCTAGTTTCCGGACACATTGATGGAACGGGCACCATCGTTTCCAAGAAGCCGGAGTCGAATGCTGTTTATTATGAGATTGAACTTCCGGACGAACTCATTCATTATTTCGTATATAAAGGATCGATTGCAGTCGATGGTACATCTTTGACGGTCTTCGGTGTCTCAGAGAACAAGGTGACGATATCCTTGATTCCTCATACGGTCGAGCATACAGTTCTCGGCGGGAAGGACCGCGGGGACCGAGTGAATATAGAATGTGACATGATCGGTAAGTACGTAGCCCATTTTCTAGGGGCAGAAAAGAAGCATGAACAAGCGGCTGGTATGTCGCAACAATTTCTTAAAGATAACGGATTTGCATAAGGGGTGAAAACTATGTTTGATTCCATAGAAAAAGCATTGGAAGATTTGAAAGCGGGGAAAGTCGTCATCGTTTGTGACGACGAGGACCGTGAAAATGAAGGAGACTTTATCGGAATTGCAGAACATGCGACTCCTGAGATGATCAATTTCATGATCAAATACGGCCGGGGTCTCGTCTGTGCTCCGGTGACGGAAGCGTTGGCTTCTGATCTCGAGTTGATGCCGATGGTCGATAGTAATTCCGACCCGAACCAGACGGCGTTCACGGTAAGCATCGACCATACCTCCACAACGACCGGGATTTCTGCAGATGAGCGGGCCCGGACTGTCAGGGAGATGTTGAATCCGGAGGCAACAGCAGCTGACTTTCAACGTCCAGGCCACATTTTTCCTCTGATTGCTAAAGAAGGCGGTGTCCTGAGAAGGGCAGGCCATACGGAAGCAGCGGTGGATTTGGCACGGCTGGCCGGAGCAAAGCCTGCCGGCGTTATTTGTGAAATCATTAAAGATGACGGAACGATGGCGCGTGTCCCCGATCTGCGGGAGATGGCCGACGAATTTAATATCCCGATGATCACGATTGCAGATTTGATCCAGTACCGCCATATGAAAGAAAACCACGTCAAGCGTGAGGTGGAGGTGAAGATGCCTACGGAATACGGAGATTTCCGGGCTGTTGCCTTCACGAACGATATTGATAATAAAGACCACATCGCACTTGTCAAAGGAGATATCGATCCAAACGAACCGACGCTTGTCCGTGTGCACTCTGAGTGTCTGACTGGAGATGTCTTCGGATCCTATCGCTGTGACTGTGGTCCACAGCTCCACAATGCATTGAGACAGATTTCTGAAAACGGAAGCGGTGTCCTGCTTTATATGAGGCAGGAAGGGCGCGGAATCGGACTTTTGAATAAGCTGCATGCTTATAAGCTTCAGGAAGAAGGCTTGGATACGGTCGAAGCGAATGAGAAACTCGGTTTCGGACCGGATCTTCGTGACTATGGCGTGGGTGCTCAAATATTAAAGGATCTTGGCATCACTAAATTGAGATTGCTGACGAATAATCCTAAGAAGATCTCCGGCCTCGGCGGCTTTGGACTTGAAGTTGTAGAAAGAGTCCCGATTCAGATGCCGTCCCGCAAAGAGAACGAGCGGTACTTGAAGACGAAACAATCCAAGATGGGTCATTTATTTCACTATTAGAAAGGGAGATGGAACATGGTTAAAACAATAGAAGGAAACTTAGTAGGAACTGGTTTGAAAGTGGGAATCGTCGTAGGACGGTTTAACGATTTCATTACAGGTAAACTGTACGAAGGAGCAGTCGATGCGTTCAAACGTCACGGTGTAGAACTGAATGATGTGGAAGTCGCCTACGTACCGGGTGCTTTTGAAATTCCTCTTGTAGCCTCCAAGATGGCGAATTCAGGGAAATATGATGCAGTCGTCACCCTTGGTGCTGTCATCCGCGGATCTACTCCGCACTTCGACTATGTATGTAACGAAGCAGCAAAAGGAGTTTCCCAGGCATCGAACCAGAGCGGTATCCCGGTGATCTTCGGTGTCATTACAACAGACACAATTGAGCAGGCAATCGAGCGTGCGGGTACGAAAGCTGGTAATAAAGGTTGGGAAGCAGCCACTGCGGCGATCGAGATGGCTACATTGATGAAGCATTTCGAGTGATTTAATACACCAAGAGCTGTTCAGTTCCATCTGAGCGGCTCTTTTTTTATACGTCCGGTTTATGGCTTTTATTAAAAAGGAAAGGATAATAGAGAAGGAGTGGAAGAGAACAATGACAAAGAGAGCGGTCTGGTTCCGCAGAGACTTACGATTACAGGACAATACAGCATTAGCGAAGGCTTTGGAGCATACAAAGGACGGGGATGAACTTCTCCTGTTCTTTCATATACACCCGGCTTTAAATGAATCATTTACAGCAAGGCATGATTATTTCTTCCAAACCCTTGCATCTTTCGTTGAAAAAGCAGAAGATGCCGGGGCGCCGGTTCATTTTATTACAGGGGATACAGAAGATGCATTTGAAAATTTAATCGAAACTGCCGGGATCGAAATGGTTTATTTTAACCGAGACGAAACAGGGTTCGGCTATGAGAGAGATAAGCAGGTCGAGAAATACGTAACGTCTCTGGATGTCGACGTCTATCATTACTTGGACCACCATATTCATGGTGCCGATGAAGTGAAGAAGCAGGATGGCGGTTTTTACAAAGTTTTCACTCCTTATCTGAAGAAGTGGAAGCAGCTTCCGAAACCGGCGGTGCAGAAAGTCGATGATGAGTTACTGAAGAAAGCTGCCGTCGATGAGCGTGCCTCGTTCAAGGAAGGGGAATCCGCGTATGCTGATTTGCTCGAAAAAATCAAAGCAGATTTCGGCGGTGTCGGGGAAGCAGATGCGTGGGCACGTCTGGAACAATTCCTTGATGCGGATATTTACGATTATGACGAGCGCCGTGATTTCCCTGCGGTCGATGGGACAAGTCTGATGTCCAGGTATTTGAGGACCGGTGCCATTTCTGTACGCAGTGTCTATCATCAGATCCATGACCAGGTCGACTTCCGTAAGAAAACGGAAGGAGTGGAAACGTATATATCCGAGCTTGCCTGGCGTGATTTTTATAATATGATTTATCACTTCTATCCGAATGCACATGATGAAGAAGTAGTAGAAAAGTATCAAGGGATTCCCTGGAATAATGACGAAGACGTATTGGAGCGTTGGAAAGAAGGAAGGACCGGATTTCCTATCATTGATGCGGCGATGAGGCAGTTGAACGAGAGCGGCTGGATGCACAACCGGCTCCGTATGGCGGTTGCGTCGTTTTTGACGAAGGATTTGCTGATGGATTGGCGGAAAGGCGAACGTTATTTCCAGGAAAAACTCGTCGATTATGATCCCGCCTCCAACATCGGGGGATGGCAGTGGGCAGCTTCAACCGGAACGGATCCGGTCCCATATTTCCGCGTATTCAACCCGACCCGGCAGTCCGAAAGGTTCGATCCACATGGGCGGTTTATTAAAGAATGGCTGCCGGAGCTGCGGGACGTCCCGAAGAAGTATATCCACGAACCAGCGAAGATGCCGGAAAACGAACAAGAGAAAGCGAAGTGTATGATCGGGGAGGATTATCCGGAACCGATGGTTGATCATAAACGAATGCGTGAGAGAGCGATTCAATTATTCAAAGATAAATCATAACAGTCTTAGAGGAGGTATATAGATGAGTTTTCAGAGGAAACTGGAAAAATACGCAGATATTGCTTTAAAGAAAGGTGTTCATTTACAGCAGGGACAGGGGCTGATCATCAACGCCCCTATCGAAGCAGCTGATTTCGTGCGCACCATCGGGGCGAAAGCATACGGTAGAGGAGCTAAGGACGTCCACATGGAGTGGAGCGACGAAATGTTGAATTACATGAAGCTTAAGAATGCCCCGATGGAAGTGCTGGAACATTTTCCGGAATGGAAAGCAGAAGGGCTGAGGCAGATGGTGGCAGACGGCTACGCTCTTCTCAGCATTTATGGGCCGGACCCCGACCTTCTTAAGGATGTGGACTCGGAACGCGTGGCGAAAGCGAATAAAGCGAGTGCAGAAGCGTTGACCGAGTATCGGGACTACGTTATGAATGACAAAACCACCTGGTCTGTCATCGCTTATCCACAGAAAGCGTGGGCAAAGAAAGTGTTCCCTGACGATTCAGCCGACAAAGCGCAGGAAAAGCTGTGGGAGCAGATCTTCCATATTACGAGAATCGATCAGGAAGACGCTGTACAGGCATGGGAAGACCATAATGACAGGCTTCGAAAAATCCGTGAATTCCTGAATGGAAAGCAGTACAAGAAACTCCACTACAAGGGACCCGGCACGGACCTGTCCATCGAACTTGTGCAGGATCATATTTGGCACGGGGGATCAGCTGTTTCTGAAGGAGGGGTTGAATTCAACCCGAATATCCCGACAGAAGAAGTGTTTACCATGCCTCATAAAAACGGAGTGCAGGGGACGGTGACAAGCACCAAGCCTCTTAATTACGGTGGGAATCTGATTGATAATTTCACACTGACTTTCCAGAATGGTATGGTGGTCGACTTCTCTGCAGAGTCGGGAGAAGAGACGCTGAAGCATTTATTGGAAATGGATAATGGGGCGAAACGGTTAGGGGAAGTTGCTCTCGTACCTCATGAGTCTCCGATCTCCCAGTCCGGACATATATTCTTTAACACACTTTATGATGAGAATGCCTCCTGCCACTTAGCACTTGGAAAGGCTTATCCGACGAACGTAGCAGGCGGATCCGGCTTTACAAAAGAGCAGATGGATCATCATGGTGTTAATGACAGTCTCATTCACGAGGACTTCATGATGGGTTCCGGGGCGCTGGATATTGATGGAGAAACCCATGATGGAAGTTATGAACCTATCTTCCGCAAAGGAGCATGGGCCATTCCCCTGGAAGATTAATCAAGGAAAGACACCCCGTCGGACGGGGTGTCCTCTTTCTTTTTTGACGGATCATTTACAAACACTTTCCATCCTTGACATTCGTATTACAGTTCATTTAAATTGTGATGAATACCGCTTGGATTGTTCATAAATGTGGTAACAATAGGGTAGAGATAAATTACTGAGACAACTTTTTCTATTCATAAAGAAGGGTGAGACCACATGAAGCGTGATGCTTTTTTTGACAATGCAAAGTTGGTGTTGATTTTCCTTGTCGTTTTCGGACATTTGATACAGCCGTTCACCGGCGATTCCAGACCTATGTACACCCTTTATACATGGATCTATACGTTTCATATGCCTGCATTCATTTTCCTTGCTGGATTCTTTGCGAAAGGCTCCGGCGAGAAGGACTATATTATGAACTTAGCGAAGAAGCTGATTCTTCCTTACTTGATATTCCAACTCGTTTATACCGGGTATTACTTCTTCATCGGTAAAGAGTCTGAATTGACCGGTATTTTCTACCCGCACTGGTCCCTGTGGTTCTTGTTCAGCTTGTTCTGCTGGCATATTCTCCTTTACTGGTTCAAGAAGGTACCGCCGATTCTCGGGGTGGCGATTGCCGTCCAAATCGGAGTGGTGGTTGGATACTTTACGGATATCGGTCACCATTTCAGCTTGTCACGAACATTCGTATTCTTCCCGTTCTTCCTTGCTGGTTACTGGTTGACGAAAGATCATGTGAAGCAGTGGAGAACGCGAAGGGTAAGAGAAATCAGCCTTGTGATTATGGCCTCTGTCGCTGTATTGATTGCGATGTTTCCGGAGATCAGTTCCGGATGGCTGCTAGGTTCTAAGTCATATGAGGTACTCGGCAGTCCGGAAATGGGCGGTATCGTCCGCTTGGGAATCTATGTTTTAGCCGGAATTATGATGGTCAGTGTTCTTTCCTGGATACCGGGAAAAGAATTCCGTCTCACTTACTTGGGCGGAAAGACCCTGTATGTCTACTTGCTCCATGGCTTCTTCATCCAGTTTTTCCGTCAGGCCGGCTGGTTTAAGGTCGATAACGTATTCGACGTGCTCGGTCTCGCGATTATTGCGGCAGCTATCGTATATCTACTGTCCAGCAGCATAATCAGGACGTTGACCCAGCCGCTGATCGAAGGACGCTTCCAACTGATTAAGAAATGGTGGAGCCGTATGGTAAATAAAGATTCCACCTTCCAATCTTAATGATTGAAATGCCTGGACTTGCGAATAATAGGAAAGATATTTGCAAGGAGGGGTACAGATATGACGAAAAAAATCCTGATGATTGTAACGAATGCCGATCGTATGGATGGGAACGAAACGGGACTCTGGTTATCTGAATTCGTCGAGCCCGCCACCGCATTCATGGAGGAAGGCTGGGAAGTAACCGCAGCCAGCCCTCAGGGTGGACGGCCTCCCATTGATCCGAACAGCTATAGTAACGAACTTCCCCGGTTCTGGGACGGTGTGATGGAACCCATCCATGATACGGTTCCGCTGGGCGCTGTGGATCCTACGAAATACAGTGCTATTTTCTTATGCGGTGGACACGGGACGATGATTGATTTTCCTGCTAATGAGCATTTAGAGGAACTGCTTCGGCATTTTCTAACCGAAGGGAAAGTTATCGCCTCTGTCTGCCACGGGCCGGCCGGATTTATCGGAGTGAAAGACCACAACGATCAGTTGCTCCTGGAAGGTCGGAAAGTGACCGGATTCACAAATGAAGAAGAAGAGAAGACGGGGCTTGCTTCTGTCGTGCCGTTTTCTCTGGAAGACCGCATGAATGAATCCGGTGCCGTGTTTGATAAGGGGGAGGACTACAGCGATCATGTCGTTGTCGATCTTCCGTTTATCACCGGGCAGAATCCTCAATCCAGCTTAAGTACGGCCCAAAAAATTATAGAGGAATTGAAAACCCGCTGAGTGTGATCTCAGCGGGTTTTTTAAGTACATGCATGTATGAAAAAACCGCCGAGAGAGAATTCTCGGCGGGAGTTAGGATTTTAGAACAGGAAATGTGCAATTAGTGTAATGATCGGAAGTGTAATGATGGTACGTTCAAGGAAGATAATGAACAAGTCCTTCATATTGACCGGCACCTTCGATCCGAGCAGCAGCCCACCGACCTCAGACATATAGATCAACTGAGTGACGGAAAGTGCAGCAATGATGAATCGTGTCATTTCACTTTCGATGGAAGAACCGATAATGGCAGGCAGGAACATATCGGCAAATCCGACGAGAATGGTTTCTGATGCTTCTTTAGCATAAGGAACCTGCATGAGCTCAAGTAATGGGATAAACGGTGTTCCAATCCATGCAAAGAATGGAGTGAATTCGGCTACCACTAGAGCCAGCGTCCCTAGAGCCATGACAATCGGGGCGACACCCATCCACATGTCCAGGATGTTCTGCGCTCCCTGTTTGAAGAAGTTGGCGAGGCTTGTAGACTTGCTTCCTCTTTCTACGGCTTTGGCATAGCCGTAAGTGAACAGATTGTGGTGTTCGGGTACTTCTTCGTTCTGGTCTGCTGGTTCCTCTGTAACATAGGTGTCCGCTTTGCGTGAGAGCGGAGGAATACGCGGCATGATTAAAGCAGCGATAAATCCAGCAGCGACGACGGTCAAATAGAATGGTATGAACATATCTACCAGCCCTACTTCTTTAATGACCACAAGGCTGAAGGTGATGGATACGACAGAGAAGGTCGTCCCGATGACGGCAGCTTCCCGTTTAGTATAATAGCCTTCTTCGTATTGTTTACTTGTCAAAAGGACGCCGATGGTTCCATCTCCGAGCCAGGATGCGAGGGAGTCAATCGAAGATCTTCCCGGCAAACGGAACAACGGCCGCATAATCTTCTGCAGCACGACGCCGAACATTTCGAGCAGGCCGTAGTTCAATAAAAGCGGCAGGAACAAGCCTGCGAACAGAAACACGGCAAATAAGACGTGGAGCAGGGAATCGAGCAGCATGCCTCCGGTATTCTCAGAGGTGATGGCCTCCGGGCCGATTTGGAAGTACACCATAATGGCGAAAATCATTCCTAAAACACGAGTAAATGCCCAAACGGGTGACACATTAAATAATGATTGGAAGAACGGTTTATCCTCCAATGCATTTGGTCCTGCCAGCTTCGTCAAAATCGTGCCGATGGCAGTTATCGTAATAATGATCGTCATGATCAAGGATAAGTAATCAGCTAAACCTGTCTCGACCCATCCAGCCAGTATGGCGATAGGAATCGTAATCGCGCCGTCTTCGCCGGAGATCGGGAACATAAAAAGAAAAATACCGATCAGGGACGGAATGATGAAGCGCAGGTGTGAAGTAAGCTTAAAGTCTCTAGCTTTCATCCGGAATCTCTCCTGTCGTTCAGTGTTGTTTTATTTATAAGCATTTGAGAATAATTATACAGCATTATCTATTCTATTACGTTTTGGGACAAAAACCAATAGGAAATTTGTAGAGGATCGTCCTTGTATGTTTATCTATTGGGGAAATGAGGAATTTCTGCTAATACTACAGACTTTAATTAGAAAAAGAGGGATTATTGTGAAAGAATTCGTTGTTCCCAAAGTTGTCGTGAGCCGCTGTTTGGAATTTGATGAAGTGAGGTACAACGGAGCGGTCATTCCGGATAAAGCAGTCCAGCGGATGGCTCCGTATGTAGAGTTCGTGCCGGTTTGTCCGGAAGTGGAAATCGGGCTTGGAGTGCCCAGGGAGACGATCCGTATTGTCGGAGGAGAGAAGGAAAGACTCGTTCAGCCGAAAACAGGAGAAGATTTGACGACAGGAATGAATGCTTTTACGGAATCTTTTCTGAATAGTATCGGCAGTGAGGTGGACGGGTTTTTATTGAAGAATCGTTCTCCGACATGCGGTATGCAGGATGTGAAAGTCTACTACGATATAGACCATCCGCAAGTGTCTGGGAAGTCGTCCGGTTTCTTTGCGAGGGGAGTCCTAAAGAGGTATCCTGGTCTTGCCCTGGAGGAAGAAGGACGCTTGAAGAATTTCACATTAAGGCATCATTACTTTACGAAATTGTTCACGCTGGCCTCTTTCCGGAAGATGAAAGCACACGGGCAGATGAAGGACCTTCAGAAATTTCATTCTTCCAATAAGTACTTGTTCATGGCTTATCATCCCGGGACGTTGAAAAAGATGGGGAGAGTGGTTGCCAATCATGATCATCTGTCTATACAAGGTGTGTTCCATGAATATGAACCGCTGCTTTATGAATTGATGGCAGAGCCGGCAAAAGCTGCGTCACATATTAATGTTTGTCAGCATATCGCCGGGTATTTCAAGAAGGAGCTTTCGGCAGAAGAGAAAGAGGACTTCCAGACGCTGCTCAAACGATACAAAGAAGAGAAGGTGCCGTTGAGTGCGGTGCTGAGCGTATTGAATACATGGACGGTCCGCTTCCGCAGCGGGTATTTAAAAGACCAGACGTATTTTGAGCCGTATCCATCTGATCTCTTGGAAATATCGGATTCAGGAAAGGGCAGGGCCTATTCCTGAATCACCCCGCATAGTGTTTCAATATTCTGTCGACCTGTCCACCGTAGCTCTCCCCGAATATATTCAAATGTACGAGCAGGTAGAAGAGTTGATAGATCGGTTTGGTATCATGGTAGTGTGGCGGAAGGTCCGCAACCTCCCTGTAATGGTGGAGGAATTCAGAAGGGAATCCACCGAACAATTCCGTCATGGCAAGATCAAAGCACGGGTCTCCATACAGGACGGAAGGATCGATCAGGCAGGGAGAGCCGTTTTCATCCGCCATCCAGTTTCCTCCCCAGAGATCACCGTGCAGAAGCGAAGCCTGCGGATGTGCTGGAACCCAGCGGTCAAGGAAGGCAATCAGCTGCTCGAGCCGGCTGCGGCGCTGCCCTGTGATTCTTCCGTTTGATATGCCATATTGCAATTGGCTCTTTAGCCGGAAATCCGCATAGTAATCCGTCCAGGCAGAGCACCAATCGTTGGGCTGGTCGAGCTGGCCGACAAAGGTCGGTTCACCGAATCCGTAAGCTTCTCCTGTCTGCTTATGCATTTGGGCAATCTGTCTTCCGAGCTCGGAGGCCGGCTTCAGCTTTCCTGAATGAATCCATTCCATAGCAAGAGCTCCTGGTTCTCCGTTCTCCGGTTCATCAAAATAATACACTTCGGGCACCCGTATCGAACGACTTTCCCGGATCCGCTTTAATCCTTCCGCTTCTACTCGGAAGAAGTGAGAGGGGACCTGTTGATTAAGCTTAAAGAAGTAGTCCTGCTTCTCCGTTTCTACAAAGAGGGCTTCGTTAATATCGCCGCCGCTTACTGTATCAATCGTCATGATGGGAGCGTCATCATCCAATTTCCTTAAGATGTCACCCACGAGTTCCTTCATTCGTTCCCCTCCTGAAACATCATTTTTTAGTGAATGGTTTGCGTTACTGGTTTTGTCGCTTTTTGATAAGCCCGTATCGTATGGATATCCCGGAACCCAAACTGTTCATAAAGCCTGGCTGCTTGTCTGTTATTCGTCCGTACAGAGATAGTGACTACGTCGAGTTCCAGTGCGTAGAAAGCATATTGGAGCGCGTGTTCCATCAAAGCAGTCCCGATTCCGTTCTCACGGTATTCGCGCCCGACGTTGACGAAGCATATTTCCCCTTCCTGTTCTTCGGCAATGGTTTCAAAGTATGTGTACCCTGCAATGGTTCCATCGGCTGCATACCCCCATAAATGATTGCCGTCCTTTTCTGATAAGCGCAGCATCTCTTCTGTCGTATAGTAGGAGGCCGAAGGGTGAAGTTTATCCAGTGCGGTGTAGTCATCGCGAAGAATTTCAACGATCGCTCCGTCCTGTTTGTCGGAAGGGTAATAACTGGATTTGTGCAAAGCCAGAGTGCGTTCTACGTTATAGAGATCGAAGGCGTGTTTCTCCGCAAAATCGACAAGTGCTTCGTTCGCCTCAAAACAAGCTAGTTTTACAATGTCAAAGTGAAGCTGAACAGTAAGAGAAGCTTTGTCCCACAATTTCTCAATGACCAGCTCCTGCTGATGAAGAGCGAACGGACCGAGAAGTCGGCACAGCTTCTGTTCGAAAAAAGGCAGAATCCCAAGGAATCCTATGATTTCATCCCCGTCCCAAGCCACATAAGCGAGCGGTTCCTGAAATTGTGTCAATGTCCATATTTGTTCGAAAATTTCGTTCGCATCGGATGCCATCCAAGCAACATAGTGATGGTCCTGTTCATTCATCCGATGGAGCCAACCGGCGACTTTATGTAGTTCTCTTACTTCCAGTTCCCGAATCTGCATGCTTGCTCCTCCTCCTGTATATAAACAAATTCTTACACATCACCCGTCTTTTTTGCAACTGTGACACTGGTCTTGTCTTTCATCTTTCTTCCATATATGGATGATTGATTCAACAGAGATGGGGGAATGATAAAGTACATAAGAACGGGGGGATGGAACTTGTGGAGCGTATGAAGTACATATCCATATACAGGATTACCGTCATCGTTTGGATGTCCATGAAATTCCTGATTCGCATCTACTGGTTCGAGAAGCGTCACAGGATATGGGATCAGGATACGAAGCGTAAATGGGAAGAAATGCTATCAGATCAGGCAGAAGAATATAGAAGAAAAGCGGTGCATCTTGGTGGGCTTCTGATAAAATTCGGGCAGTTTTTGAGTTCCAGAGGAGATTTGCTTCCTTCTTCTTTCATTAAGGAGCTGGAAGGACTTGTGGACAGGGTGGAGCCCGTTCCATTCTACCGATCCAAAGAAACGATAGAAGAAGACTGGAACGCATCGGTCGATACACATCTGTCTACAATAGAAGAAATACCGGTCGCATCTGCTTCCATAGGGGAAGTGTATAAGGCGTACTTAAAAGACGGCACTCCTGTGGCAGTCAAGGTACAGCGCTATAGAGTGAAAGATACGTTCCGGATGGATTTCCGTGCCTTGAAGATCGTTTTCTGGATGTTGAATAAGTTTACGGTCTATGGGAAGAAAGCCGATTTACCAGCCCTGTACAGGGAGGTCGTCCGAGTCATCAGCAATGAGCTTGATTTTACAATGGAGTTGGAGAATGGCCGTCATTTCAAGAAAAGGTTTGGAGACTTTCCATCTGTCTATATTCCGGAATATTACAGCGATCTTTCGACTAAACGCGTACTTGTGATGGAATGGGTGGAAGGAACGAAGATCACGGACCTTTCGTTCATAAAGAAAAATGGAATAGACCGGGAACAGATTGCTCGTACGCTCTTTGATTTAAGTATCGCCCAGTTTCTTGATGCAGGCATGTTTCATTCCGATCCTCATCCAGGGAATCTGATGCTGAAAGCAGATGGAACGGTCGTTGTCATCGACTTCGGTATGGTTGGTGAAATCAAACAGGAAGATGCTGATGCGCTGAGGACGATGGTGCAGGGATTTATTTTGGATGATTACGATAGAGTAATTGAGGCGTTGCAGGAGATGGACTTTCTTCTCCCTAATGCAGATACCGAGCGGGTGAAGAAGCTGCTTAAGCAGACGACAGAGATGTATTTAGACGGGAACTTTGACAAGTTGGATGCGCATATGATGAATGATATGCTTTCTGATTTACAGCAATTTGTCAAAGATCAGCCGATTCAGCTTCCAGCTGACTATGCATTTTTAGGTCGGGCGACTTCTATTATCATTGGTGTCCTCAGTGCCGTTTATCCGAACATCGACTTGATTCAATGGGGGAGACCTGTCATCAAACAGTGGGTGTCGGGCGACGGATCGAATGCCTCTTTGTACACAGAAGTCATTAAGGAAACCGTTCGTCCTCTGTTATCGTTCCCACGTGCGCTGATCGAGTACTTGGAGGATGGCGACAAAGAAAGAGAATGGAAGAGCTATCATCAAAGAAATCGCCTGTTCCATCAGCTTTATTTGGTTTACACGGCTTTTTCGTTTCTTATATTCGTGTCAGGGGTAGCAGCCCTGTATTACACACTTGTTGTCCCTGTTCTTCCGAGCGTGTGGATCAGCGGCGTTTTTATGGGAGTCGGGTTGCTTGGATTTTTCATTTGTTCCATTAAACATGTCCGGATGTTGAAGGGTATTCATCATAATAGGAGGGATGAACAATGAGCGATTTATTGAAGAAAGGATTCCATTTGGGAATCGGTGCAGCAATCAGTGGGAAAGAGATGTTCGAAAAGATGGTGAACGAAATGGTGAAGCGGGGAGAAATCAGTCCGACTCAGGCGAAATCCATGGTGAATAATTGGATTGCCAAGGGAGAAACGAAAGATAAAGAATGGAATGATCAAGCGAAAGCAAGAATGCAGGATCAATTCAAAGAGCTAGGATTTGTTTCGCGGGAAGAATATGAAAAGCTCGAAGCCCGCATTCAAAGGCTGGAAAACTTCTATTTGGATAATAAATGAAACGAGATGCCTGCTCCGGGGAAAGGAGCGGGCATCTCGTTATTTCTGGGAAAGGGAAGCTGTGCTATGATGCAGTCACAAGTAGAAAAGGAGGAGGATCGGGATGGACAAGATCAATTGTTTTAAGTGCAGGCATTTCCGAACGACATGGAATCCGGCCTTTCCCAGATCTTGCAGCGCCTATGAGTTTAAAACGAAGGAATTGCCTTCCGCGTATATACTCCGTACAACCGGGAGCAGCTGCATGCAGTTCCAAGAGAAAATGACGCCTAAGAAAGAGAACAAAGCGCGGCAGGCTTCCAGAATTGATCTGCGCCTGTAAATAATGAGAAATTTCAGAAATCTAGAGGAATTGCCGATGTTTTGTGGTATGCTGATGAATATTTCGACATGCAGAAAAGAAAGATAATAAGGTTCATCCGTTGCAAAAACAGAAGGGGTTGGTTGGAAAATGGTGAGAGAGAAATGGGGCTCAAAGCTCGGGTTTATGCTCGCGGCAATGGGCTCGGCTGTCGGGTTAGGTAATATATGGAGATTTTCTTATGTAGCAGGTAATAACGGTGGGGGAGCTTTCCTGATCCTCTACTTAGCTTGTGTACTGTTGATTGGTGTTCCGTTGCTGTTAACAGAAGTGAGTATCGGCAGAAAGGCGCAAAGTGATGTTGTCGGCTCCTTCCGGAAGCTCGCTCCAGGTACGCCGTGGTTCGTTACGGGCTTTTTCGGAATCGCCAGTGCATTTTTAATTCTTGGATTTTATGCGGTTGTTGCCGGATGGGCGATTTTTTACTTCTGGATGTACGTGAACGGATCGTACTTTACCCAGCCGGATATTGGGTATGATGGTGCGTTTGGTCAATTTATCAGCAATCCTTGGCAGCCAATTTTATGGACGGCCTTATTCATGATGATTACGATCGTGATCGTTCTTGGAGGAGTAAAGAAAGGCATTGAAGGAGCGAACAAAATTTTTATGCCGCTTCTGGCAATCATTCTGATTATTCTTGCTTTCTTCAGTCTTTCTCTGGACGGAGCCATGGAAGGAGTGAAGTTTCTCTTCCAGCCGGACTGGTCGGCATTCAGGGATCCTTCCATTTATTTCGCTGCTCTCGGACAGGCTTTCTTCTCCCTGAGCCTGGGAATGGGCGGGATGCTGACATACGGAAGCTACTTGTCTAAAGAAAATAAACTGCCGGGAGCTATTGTCGGCATTGGTTTGATGGATACCTTCTTTGCGGTCATTGCAGGGTTGGTGATCTTTCCGGCCGTATTCGCCTTTGCCATTGATCCGAGCTCCGGACCGCCTCTGGTCTTCATTACGCTTCCTAGTATTTTCGAACAAATGCCGTTTGGCGGGATGATCGGAATCATATTCTTCCTGGCTCTCATCCTTGCTTCCTTATCTTCTTCCGTGTCTATCCTGGAAGTACCGACTGCCTACTTCATGCGTGCATTCGGCTGGAGTCGCTTTGCGACGAGTATCGTGATGGGATCCATCATGTTCATCCTTGGTATTGCGGTATCCTTAGGATTTGGAATCTGGTCAGGCATAACGCCGATCGGGGATTTGAATATTCTTGACTCCATGGATTACGTAGCCTCTAATATTCTTCTTCCGCTGGGCGGCCTTTCCATGGCGCTCCTTGTCGGTTGGTATTATAGGAAAGCGGACGCTCTGGAATCAACGGATTTGACTGGATCATCCATCGGAGGTTTGTGGTATATCATTGTGAAATTCATAGCGCCGATCATCATCATCCTGATCTTCTTGTATCAGATCGGCATTATACAGTTTTGAAACAACCCCCGATGCATAATCGGGGGTTGCTCTATGTTCTTCTGCTTTAGGCGGGAAGCTATTCTTACAAATTATTGAAACCTTTCATAGATGGAAAGACAGGGATGTTACAGGCGTGTTAAACTACGACAGAGGATCTTTTTTAGAAAAAGGAGTTTGAATATATGGCCATCACGAATCAAACAGTGCTTAAGAAAATGTCGAATGAAATACAGGAAGCAATGCTTCAGTATGGGGACGAGCAAAAAGTACGCGAGCATGTCCGCTCGATCCGCCTGCTGGCCGATTTGTTATTGGAAGAGGAGCCGGTAAGAACGGAAGCACCTGTCCAGGAGCCGACGGCAGAAGAAGTCCGTCGTATGATGGGGGTCGATGCACCAAGCCGTCCGGATCAACAAAAGAAAGTCGATCACGGGGAGGCGAACGGGCCCTCGATTTTTGATTTCTAAGAAGGGATGAATGGAATGAAAATCTTTTTGGTATTAGCGATTATTAATGGTTTTTTATCCGTGGCACTTGGAGCATTCGGAGCCCACGGATTGGAAGGGAAAGTTTCGGAGAAGGGCTTGGAACAGTGGGGGAAAGCAGTCGATTATCAAATGTTCCATACGATGGCATTGTTTGTTACCGCTCTGTTAATGAGCAAAATCCAGACGGGTGCGATGACAGGGGCCGGTTGGTTTTTCTTCATTGGAATTATCCTGTTCTCCGGAAGCCTCTATATTTATGCGCCGACCGGGATTAAGACATTTGCAATGATTACACCGCTCGGCGGGCTGTCATTCCTGATCGGCTGGATTCTGCTCGGGTATGCAGTCATCAAACATGTTTAAAAATAGAGAAGAGTCGTAAACAGAAAAATTATTACAGCACAGGTAAAGTGGATGATCATATTCACTTTCTGCTCGCGAGCTTTGTCAATGAGTGCTTCAAATGCGATACTGGCGGCAAGAACATAGAACATCAAGAGGAGGATCCAGCGGTGCTCCAGCTGAAACAGTCCGACTACAATGAGCACGACGACAAGTGCCAGCGCACCAAGCTGAGCTCTCTGGTAGCTTTCATATGGGGACTTCATAGCCTCACCCTTTTCGCTTAATAGTTAAAAACTCGCTACGAATAGCGAGTTTTTTTTGATTGGTTCTGTCATCGAGGGTTGTATTGAGCGAATCCGGCGGAAGAGCCTCCGAATGGAAGGTTATAGTTTATTTCTTCATCAAAGGTGATGTAATCCAGATAAATCGTCAATAGTAAGTATCGCTTGCCTGTTTGTGGATCGCTGAGAATAATGTGATCCCGTCCAGCAGCTTCTATGATTCCTTTGAATACCTTAGCATTCCATTGATCGTTGTTCTCGAATGTCATGTAAACAGTCGCCTCTTTGCCGGCGTTCAAACGGAGAATATTCTCGATATAGGATTCTTCCGACGGCAGCATGTTCGGTGGGTTGATACTGCCTGAATATGTCCCGGGCTGGACCTGCGGAGGCTGCATTCCTCCCTGCCCCTGTTGAGGGTAATAATACATGTACGGATTCTGCCCGTAGAACGGGGCTTGACCCTGACCGTACATCGGTGCACCTTGCCCTGATTGAGGTTTATTCTGTGCCATTTAAACCACTCCTTCATGGATTTAATATACGCTTGGACAGTCAGCCCTTGTCGGTGAATAGAAGCAATGGGACTTATATCTTCCAGTGTTCCATTGACCGTACCACTGAGCAGGGCAGTCTCCTTGAGGTCGGAAGAACCATAAGGAGTTGGTTGCAGGATGGAACCGCTCCCCGCGGATGGTTCGGCGGGCCAGTCGGATGTCCTTCTCCCTGGCTCTTTGGTAGAAATAACCCTTTTGGGTGGCTTCAAAGCCGCCCGGGCTCTGGTACACCATGTCCCGGATTGAATCGATATTTGTGAAGTCGATGCAGTCGCCGCGGACACGGTTGACCCCTGTATTTCCCACCATCAGCATGCCTAATTGTCCGTCCCCCTCGGCTTCAGCCCTCATTAATCTCGCCAGTAACTTAACGTCCGCTTCTGTAAAGGGAATGACGGCCATGCTGTCACCTCACTTCAAATAAGGCATGTTTGCATGTTCTTTAACACTATATGACCAGCCCTGAAAAATAATGATGACTTTTCCATGTGGGCCTGGAGAGGGGTTAGAGGTTAGTGGAGGAGGGCATAAAAAATCCGAACCCCCCTTACAAAGGGAAGGTTCGGATATATCGTTCATTTTTCAATCAAACTTCCAAAAACTGATCAAGCGCTTCAGGCTTGAGGATGTTACCGATATAGAAGGAACCGAAATCGCCGTAACGGGAAGTCACTTCATCAAACCGCATCTGATAGACGAGTTTTTTGAATTGAAGCACGTCGTGTGCGAAGAGGGTGACGCCCCACTCCCAGTCATCAAAGCCGATGGAGCCCGTGATGATCTGACGGATTTTCCCTGCATATTGACGGCCTGTCATCCCGTGTGCGTACATGAGCTTGGCGCGCTCGTCTTTTTCGAGTACGTACCAATTATCGTTGCCCTGACGGCGCTTGTCCATCGGGTAGAAGCAAATGTGGTTCCACTTAGGGAGGGTCGGTTTCAAGCGTGCTTGAATTTCTGGATCTTCTTCGTTGGTATTCCCCATATAATTGGAAAGCTCAACGACCGAAACGTAGGAATAGGCTGGTTTTGTGAATTCAGCCAGCTTCGATTTATTAAAGGCTGTTTCTATCTCATTCAATTCTTCCATTGTCGGTCGCAGGATCATCATCATAAAGTCCGCTTTTTGGCCGACGATCGTATATAAGGCGTGGCTGCCTTCTTTGTTCTGCTCGGTGTTTTCCCATTTGGTGATCAATTCCTGGAATTCGCGGGCCGCCTGTTCCCGTTCTTCGGTGGATGCGTACTTCCACGCTGTCCAGTCGATGGAACGGAAATCATGCAAGCAATACCAGCCATCCATTGTAACTACTGCTTCAGGCATGGGATCAATCGCTCCTTTATAGTAGGGTGTGTGGTGTTTACTTCCTTTCTCAATATAACATAGATGAAAGGTCCGAGATAACGAAACGGTGGATGCTCACGGAATTGTCAAGGTTGCGTATCAATAAGTGACAAATAGGGTAAAGTTATAAAATGAAATCGCTTCAAAAGGAAATTTTCTCTCGTACCACTTTCATTTAAACACAAAAGGTCTTATCATATATAACAGAATGAAAATTGGAGGGACAAACATGAGTAACCTATTTGATACTCTGAAAGCTAAAATTGACGGTAAAGGCATGAAAATCGTATTCCCTGAAGCAATGGACGAACGTATTCTTACAGCAGTAAGCCAGCTTGGTGCAGACGGCCTAGTGAAACCTGTACTAGTCGGAAATAAGGATAAAGTAGAACAGAAGGCTTCTGAAATCAATGTAAATATTGACGGAGCAGAAATTCTTGATCCTTCTGACTACCCGGAATATGATGAAATGGTTGCTAGCTTCGTCGAGCGCCGTAAAGGAAAAGCGACAGAAGAGAAAGCTCGTGAAATCCTGCAGGACGAGAATTACTTCGGAACTATGCTCGTGTACATGGGCAAAGCTCACGGCCTGGTCAGCGGTGCGGCTCATTCTACGGCAGACACAGTACGACCTGCCCTGCAGATCATCAAGACAAAACCAGGAATTAAGAAGACTTCCGGTGTGTTCGTAATGGTAAGGGAAGAAGAGAAGTATGTGTTCGCTGATTGCGCGATCAACATTACGCCGGACAGTCAGGACCTTGCAGAGATCGCCCTTGCGAGTGCTGAAACAGCGAAACTCTTCGATATCGACCCTAAGGTAGCGATGTTGAGCTTCTCTACGAAAGGATCTGCAAAATCTCCGGAAACGGAAAAAGTATCCGAAGCGCTTCAAATTGCTAAAGAGCAGAACAGTGAGTTGGTTATCGATGGGGAATTCCAATTCGACGCAGCCTTCGTTCCATCTGTAGCCGAGAAGAAAGCTCCGGATTCTCCACTGAAAGGCGAAGCGAATACGTTCGTATTCCCAAGCCTTGAAGCGGGTAACATTGGATACAAGATTGCTCAGCGTCTTGGTAACTTTGATGCAGTAGGTCCAATTCTACAAGGATTGAATCAACCAGTTAACGACCTTTCCCGTGGTTGTAATTCAGATGATGTCTACAAACTGGCAATCATTACTGCCGCTCAATCTGTATAATAGAAACAAACAACGACAAAGCCGGCCATCGTGCCGGCTTTTTTTGTTGTAGTATTTAGCGAGGTGGCACTTTCCACTAGGAAGGAGATATCCTCTTTGCAATGTCATCGGGGAAGTCGATGGAAACGATCCATGTGCACCTTGGCTTTGGCAATTTCGCTCTCTTGTGCTTATATGTAATTAGAAAGGAAGAGGAAGGCGGAAGGTATTCATGGACTCGAATAACGAATTAACTTATAAACAATCAGTAAGTAAAAGACACAAGGCCATGGGAATTGGACTTGGAATACTCTCTTGTTTAGGGGGTGCTTTTTTTCTTTACATAACCTTGGGGGTATCCAGAGCGAGTCACTGGTCCATCGGGCTGATTCCGCTTTACCCGGCCCTTCTGTTCCTGCTGCTAGGAGTGGGGATGTTCCGTAACAAGCAGGTAAGCTATACATCTGTCAAAAGAATTACAAAGGAAGGGTTTTATCACTATTTTCTTGTTCCGGAGCAAGAGAAGGAGACGGAACAGCTGATTCTCTATAAGAAAATGACCGCCTTATATTTGGGGAGAGTAGTGGAAATGGTGATGCGGCAGGATCGTCTGACCAAATTTTTTGCTCATCCGCTTCTGGTGTTCCGCTGGGAGGAGGACGGAGTCAGTCATTACCGTGGTGTGGTACTTAAACAGAAGGAGTGGCCGACTGCTCTTCGTCACCTTCCGGCAGGGCTTCCGGTTTACAGCACACCTTATGACCTCACCCAGTATCCCGATGATACTTTGGGTGATCCCTTGGCAGATGCCGAATACTACAGGGACAGCGGAGAACGGTTTCCATATCCGTATGAACTAGGGTATGTGAAGCAGAAAGAGTTGCCCAAGTACATTCCGGACGAGGTTGCAGAAAAGAAAAAGCGCTGTACGCGTCTGCGGGAGATGATGGCGGGGCGTCTCCTGGGGGGATGGCTGGTGTTGAACTTCCTGCTCGCCGTATTATGGATGCCCTCGTGGAAAGTGGTTGATGAATTGTTCGTCGGCCCGTGGCCTGTGGTGCTTATCATCTTGACGATGATACTTGTCGGTGCTGTCTATGCCCGCTTACCTCTTGGATGGAGGAACATGCTGCTTGTCGGTCGGCATATGTTGTTTGTCATCGCCGTGTACGGGGGAGGCGGGTACCTTGGCTATTTGCTGTTTTCAGAAACGCCCCGTCATCTGGACGCTGTCGTCAATCATTCCCTGCTTTCATTCTGGTCGATCCCTGCCGCGTTCCTCCTAAGTAAGTTCTTATATCTTCTTGGTGTATTGATGTATGCGGCTCTCCTTCATTCGGGTTTCTTCAAAGGAAAAACGAAACCGCGCCGTAATATCGATATGGAATGAAACCAATCTATCTATTCCATCGTAGGACAAGAAACAAGGAAAGATTTGAGGGAAGGTGGAAGACATGCAGGAAGAACTGACGTTTAAAAGCGAGATAAATCGCGCATCCAAAGCACTTATGTACATCATGGGTGGGATTTTCGCTCTGTTGGGAACGGCATTATTGAGTATATCTATTTGGGTGTCGAGGCACAGTCACTGGGTTGCCGGGCTGCTCAGCATCTTCGCCGGCAGCATCTGCTTGTTGGTCGGCATAGGAATGCTTCGGGACAAACAGAAAAGGTACACATCGATAAAAAAGGTGACAAAGGAAGGCTTCTATGAGTATTTCCATCTCCCGGAACGAGAAGAAACGATCGAGAAGACCATTCCTTTTGCAGAGATTACAGCTCTATACGCAGGGAGGGCGATCAGGAATATATACAGGCAGGAAGCCCCGTCCCGCAGTATAGCTTATCCCGTACTTGTATTGAGCTGGGAAGAGGAGGGGCAGCAGCAATTCAGGGGAATGGGACTTACACCGGAAGAGTGGAAGGTTGCATGTAAGATCCTTCCTGAGGGTATTCCTGTTTATGAAACAGAATACGAGCTGACTCATTATCCCGATTATGCGCTGGGGGTTGTGTTGGACTCCGCCCGTCCCTATGGTGAAACCGAAAGAGGGCTCGCTTTTCCCCATAAACTCGGGGTAGTGAAGCATGGAGACGTTCCTGTTTTCATTCCAGAAGAAAAGAGGCAGGAGCAGCGTAAAAAAGAGGAAGCTAGGAAAAAGGTCGGGGAGCGCGTATTCAACAGCTGGCTGCTGATCAGTTTCCTGCTCTCCTTGTTCTGGATGCCGTTCTGGGAGGTATCCGGCGCCGTCTTTGCAGGGCCGTGGTCGTATGGGTTCACCGTTGTCACGATGCTCATCCTGGGTGTTTTCCGATATGCCAAGACTCCGTTCGCCTTTCGCAATTTCCTCATGGTTGGACGGGACATGCTCCTTGTCCTTGCGTCATTCATGACGGGAGGGCTTCTCGGTTATCTTCTATTTTCAGAAACACCGAGATATTTGGATGCAGCGGTTAATCACGCCTTCGTAGGTTTTCTCTCTGTGCCTGTGGCTTTCCTCCTGAGCAAGTTTCTTTATTTCATCGGTATTGTCTTTTCTATGATGTTCGACTTTGCGGGTATGACCAGAAAGAAGAAATGAAAAAAAGCGTTCGAAACCTATCAAGTAAGGTTTTCGAGCGCTTTTTCATTCCGTTTGACCATTTGATCGAAGCGTTTATTGAACCATTCGATTTCCACGCCTTCGAGGGGATTGGTCGTCATGGAACCGGATAGTTCATACAGTTTGTAGAGAATTCGGTCTCTTACATCGGATACGGTAAGTTCGGTGCCGAGCAATTCGTTCAAGGATGCCATGACGGAGGGATCGATGTCTGGATAAGTGAATCTTGTTTGTTCTCCGCGTTTCCCGATGTTGTAGAATTCCTTCAGCAGGGAGGCTCTTTCCCGACCGCTTCCACTGACGTCCAAGTAAATTTGGACGGCAGAACCGTTCTTAACCCTTCGCTGGGAAATACCGGCAAACTTCTTGCCGTCAATACTCAAGTCGTACGTACCCGGGCAGTAGGACCGGGTAATTTCATAGGCTTCAATGCGGTCGGTTAAATCCGCAAACAAGAATTGAATGAAGGAAACCATTGCTTCATATCCTTCGTGAATGTTGACCTCTTTGGAATCAGGGAAGATGAGGGAAAGGTTCAAAACCCCGTCATCCAGGACCACAGCCAGACCGCCGGAATTACGGACGATCACTTTATAGCCGTTCTCTTTCAAATAGGCGATTCCTTCCTCGATGTAAGGAAGCCGGGCATCAGGGATTCCCAGTACGACCGTGTCGTGATGGACCCACAGCCGTGCGGCAGTCGGACTCCTCCGTTCACCGACAGAAATGGACAGTGCGTCATCGGTTGCGAAAGACTGAAGAGCCGAAAAGGTGGGGCCGAGATTGCTTTGGTCAATAAAGCGATATGCTTTTGTTTTTAATAATGGATGGATGTTAGTCATTGTAGTTCCGTACTCCTTTTTTGCATTCTGTTCTATTATAGCAAAAGATGAGTGTTGCATGAATCAGCTGGGAAAGGTAAAATCTGCGGAGGATGAAAAAATAATATTGGAATTTAATGTATGTATTCAGGTTTTTTTGTCGGATTTTAAGGTATATAATAGAGGAAAATGTCGTTTAGAAAGGACAAGCAGATGGCCTATCGTGATGAGAAACTAAGCGAAGAAAAAGTGTTCAAAGATCCTGTCCACCGTTATGTTCACGTACGGGACAGGGTGGTTTGGGATTTGATCGGAACCGCCGAATTTCAAAGACTGCGGCGTATCAAGCAGCTTGGGACGTCATATTTAACGTTCCACGGAGCAGAGCACAGCCGCTTCAATCATTCGCTCGGAGTCTATGAAATTGTAAGGAGAATTATAGATAACTTCAAAGATCGGCCGAACTGGGACGACCAGGAACGGCTTCTCTGTCTTTGTGCTGCGCTGCTTCATGACCTCGGACACGGTCCCTTCTCCCATTCGTTCGAGAAAGTCTTCAAGCTCGATCATGAGGCATTCACCCAGGCAATTCTTCTTGGCGATACAGAAGTAAACGAGGTCCTCAGCCGTGTAGAGAAAGGGTTCCCGAAAAAAGTTGCGGATGTCATTAACAAAACATATAAGAATAAGCTGGTCGTCAGCTTGATTTCGAGTCAGATCGATGCCGATCGTATGGATTATCTGCAGCGTGACGCTTACTTCACAGGCGTCAGCTACGGCCACTTCGACATGGAACGGATCTTAAGGGTCATGCGTCCGATGGAAGATCAGGTCGTTGTGAAGGAAAGCGGTATGCATGCTGTCGAAGACTATATTATGAGCAGATACCAAATGTACTGGCAGGTATATTTCCATCCGGTGACGAGGAGTGCGGAAGTCATCTTATCGAAAATCCTTCACAGAGCGAAAGAGCTTTACGAGAGTGACTATACCTTCCGGCTGTCCCCAGTCCATTTCCTTTCTTTTTTTGCAGGGAAACCGACATTAGCAGAGTACTTGGCTCTGGATGAACCTGTGACACTTTTCTATTTTCAGACGTGGATGGAAGAGGAGGACCCGGTCCTTCGTGATCTATGCCAGCGGTTCGTCAACCGCAGACTCTTCAAGTATGTCGAGTTCAACCCTAATTCCCAGATGAACGAATGGATGGAGCTGTATAAGCTGTTCCAGAAGGCAGGACTGAATCCTGACTATTATTTGGTTGTAGATTCAAGCTCGGACCTTCCTTATGACTTCTATCGTCCAGGAGAAGAAGGGGAACGTCTGCCAATTCATCTCCTGCAGCCGAACGATGAATTGAAGGAGCTTTCCCGTCTGTCGGATATTGTGGAGTCTATTTCAGGGAAGAAGCGGACCGACCATAAGCTTTATTTCCCGATGGATCTACTGCGTGATATGTCGAATCGAAGTAAGACGAAGAAGCGGATTATGGAAATTTTGTATGGATAAGGAGTGAGCTTCCATGTTGGAAAACCATGCGAAGTTGATGCAGTTCTTTTCTAGTACCGATGAAATCGTCGGAAGGAAGAAGCTGCAGAAGATGATCTATATTTTGAAGAAATGTGACATTCCTTTCGAAGAGCGGTACCAGTTCCATTTTTACGGACCGTATTCGGAAGAGTTGACGCTGCGTGTAGAAGAGATGTGCAATCTGGGATTTATCAGGGAAACGAGGGAAGAGAAAAAGAATTACTATCAATACCGCTATCAATTGACGGACAGCGGCAGGGAATTCCTCACCCACTATGAAATGAACCTGCCGCCGCTTCACGCACAGATTGCAGAAATGAACGGACGGAGCTCCCGGTTTTTAGAGCTGGTTTCGACG
This sequence comes from Bacillus sp. SB49, assembly GCF_000469135.2. Lineage (NCBI taxonomy): Bacteria > Bacillati > Bacillota > Bacilli > Caryophanales > Bacillaceae > Bacillus > Bacillus sp. SB49. The sequence goes on along the minus strand of NZ_CP048117.1, from coordinate 3,368,147 downwards.
ATGCTTTTCTTTGAAGATCTACCGAAGGATGAAATAGCGGAGAAGGTGTTCACAGTAAAAAGCGCTCAAAAGTATACGGAAGAAGACATAGCTGACGCTTGGAAATTTATTGAAAAATTGCGCGCTATTCATTAAACTGGGACTATAGGATCCGGTTGATTATCCTGATTTTTTTCCGACAGCGGAAAGGTGTACCACGTGAGTATGCCTTTTCTTTTTTTATCTATATGTCTGATTATTTCGAAAAAAGGTGGGATTGAGTTGTGAAATTAGTGAAGTTCATTGGTTATTATGTGCTGGGGCTGATCGGGATTGTATTGATCAGCGCGTCGCCGGCGCTGTTTTATGAGGGGGCTTTCTTTGATTTGCGCAGCTACGGTCTGCAGTTGCGGGATCTTATTATGAGTCTTGGTCATCCAACTGAATGGACATATTGGTTCAAAGGTCAGCAGGTGCCGATGCTTGATTATATATGGGAGCCGTATCGTTATTCCATGCTTCTCTTCTTTGGAGGCATTCTGCTTGGTGTCGCCCTTGCTTTTTTCGGTGCGTTCTTTACCTTATTCCTGCCGAAATGGATCCGGACCGTAGTCGATCGTATCGTCGGCCTTCTGGAGGCTGTCCCGGATCTTCTGCTCGCTTTTTCTTTACAGCTCTTCATCGTTTGGTTCTTCAAACAGACCGGATGGCTGATAGCCCCGTTCACTTCGCTTGGAGAGGATAAGATTTATCTGCTTCCGATCATCGCCATTGCGGTGCTTCCGATGGTCATGATGTACAGGATTCTTCTGCTGTTAATGGAGGAAGAGATGGCAAAGCCTTATGTGCAGCTGGCGCTGGGGAAGGGATTGACGAAATGGAACATCCTTTCCGTTCATGTGGTGCGAAACATCGTTTCCAGTGCCTTTTCCCATTCAAAAATCATCGTCTGGGGAGCGCTTTCCAGTCTATTGATCATTGAATACATATTTAACATCAACGGAATCACAACGGTGTTCATAGACGATTTCCGGCCTATTGTTTCTGCTTTTGTCCTTTTTCTTTTGTTCACTCCATTTTATTTACTGTATCAGGGAACGGAGTCTTTCCTGATCAAGGATGGACGGCGCTTGGAAGAAGAGAATTTGCACATGAATTCCTTTATGGGCACAGGAAAACGTACGGGAGGAGTGCGGTTCTCCTTCATCTGGAGAGAAATACTCGCCCACTTTAGGAATGTCAAATTCCTGACCGGCTTCCTGATCATCGTCTCGACGGTTATCGTAAGCATCGTCTATACAATGACTGCCGATCCCCTCGTCGATCAGTACTTTCAAATATACGATGAGAATGATCGACTGGTGAGCGGTGCGCCCCATACACCGGAGTACGTTTTTCTTGGGACGGACGTCCTTGGATTCAGCGTATTTGATCAATTGCTTGTCGGGGCGAAATACACGATCCTTTTTGCATTGGCTATCGCTTTCCTGCGCATCTTTATCGGCTTTATTCTGGCAGTCCCGTATACGTTCTTTCTGCCGTCGAAATGGCAGCAGGGGATCGAGAAGCTGGTGGACGGCATGCACTTCCTGCCGATGACGGTCATCGCCTACCTGCTTCTCCGGCCGGTGTTATGGATGCCGGAGGGAGGGTTTGTGACGACGGAAACCGAGCGGATCCTGTACCAGGCTCTGATCCTTACTCTGCTGGCTGCTCCGCTTGTCGTAACGCTGTTCGGAAAGGAAATGAAAGGGATCATGAAAGAAGAGTTTGTTGTCAGTACCAAAGTACTTGGAGGCAGTTCCGTCCATCTTCTATGGAAGCATCTGCTTCCACATATGAGTGCAAGGATAGGGGTTGTATTCGGGCAGCAATTCATTCAAACGCTCCTGATTTTCATTCACCTCGGCGTATTTGATATTTACTTCGGCGGCACAAAAGTTACGTACGAACCATATCAGAACGATCCACCGCTGAGTACGACCTACGAATGGTCAGGGTTAATCGGTTCTGCGAAGAATTCTCTCATGACCGGCCGCTGGTGGCTGATCATTCCCGCTCTTCTTTGTTTTGTCGTTATTATCGCCTCTATGCAGCTTATCATCCAGGGGATCAAAGATGTCCAGCAGCGGAGGGTAGGGGTGCCGGTGGAAGGACTGCACCTGCTCCGTGCCCGACGATCTAAGAAAGAGAAAAGACAAACCCGATATAAAGATCCTGCTACGGAGGACTTCACTTTTATGAAGCGGGCGTCCGGCGAGGGCTGGAGGCGAGATGAATCATAGGAGACTTAAACAAGCGTTTGATTAATGGGGTGTTCGACGCTTCCTTGACAATAATCCTGCTGTTGTATGTTAAAATGGGACAAAATAGCTGGTGTACACAATGAGGAGGAGCGTTTAAAGCATGAGAGAATTCGATCAGTTCAAAAACAACAAAGACTCGGAAGATAAGAAAAAGAATCAGTTTACCATCATTAAGGACGACTCCACGGACGGCCACGGCGGTTACGGTGTCGGTTCCATAAGCCTGGAGAACATGACGCCTGTCATCGTCGATCCGAATGAAGAAGAGGCCTACGTCGATATGGGAGCTCTTCATGCGAGAAGTAAAGTCGAGAAGCGGATCAAGTTCATTACGGACAGAGAAGTCGTGAAGAACGGTCTGCTGTATTGGATTGCCTGGGTCACGGTGGAGTTTAAAGAAGGCAAACCTTGTTATTATGGAGTGGCAGCGAGCGAAATCGTCGTCGACCGTTCCATCAAGCGTGGCTACAAACTGATGCCTGAGCACGTGAATCATATGGATAAGTCATTGAAAGGGAAGTATGTCGTTGATCACATGGATGAAAAGTCCAAGAAAATTCTCGGTGACTACTTACGGGATTTCAAGCCGGAATTGTGGGAAAATACGACGTCTTCTTTAAAGGAATCGCTAGGAGTAGAATGAAATGTTCCGCTCCCGCATCTGCGGGGGTGGATTTTTTATGTGTCATTCCCTTGAAAACCCAGTATACCTTTTGCTTTTTTGTGTTAAAATGAGAACAAACGTTCGTTTTGGAGGAGAGAGCGAAATGGATAATCGAAATCGTGACCGTGGGACGATCAAGTGGACGTCCTTAATGCTGCCGGAGCATGTAGAAATGATTAAAAACCTGTGGAAAGAGGATGAACGGGTGGAGAAAGGAATCATCGATGAGCAGAAGGCGGCGGAAGTCGATTTTCTGCTGCAGCGGGCATGGAAAGATGATCTTACTGTAAAAGCCAGAGTGCATAACGGTTTTGATTACGAGGATGTCATACTGAAGCTGAAGCAGTTGAACAAAACGGAGCGGCGGGTGAACGCAATAAACTGGAAAACGAAAGAGCCCTACAGCTTCCGTTTAGATGATCTTGCGGATCTGGCTATTTTATAGCAGATAAAGAAAACCCGGACGTCCGTTTATCGGATCGCCCGGGTTTATTTTTAGGAGAATATTGAAATTAGAAGAACCAGTCGACCACATCTTTGAACCACGGGTCATTCTTGAATTCCTCCTCTACATCCTTGCTGTCATCTCCGCCGCAGACATCATCAGGAATTGCGGCTTTCTCCATATACACAAGCCGCTCCTTAGGACAGTTCGGTCCGGAGAGGGCCCCGGTGTCAGGGTCGATATAGACGCCTTTCAAGCCCGGCGGTGGAATGAAAGAAGCTTCAGGAAGCGGCTCGTGGACAGCCTCCATCGTATCTGCCCAGATGTTCTTGGCATAGCGATGGTCGTTAAAGTCTTCGAGTACTTTGCCGCCTTCATCATACCCGATCCACACGGCGGACAAATACTGAGGACTGAAGCCGACCATCCAGCTGTCGGTATCCGTTGTTCCTGATTTGCCGCCATACATACGTGTCAGTTTGCCGTTGATTGGTGAACCGGTGACGTCTGCGTAGTTGGCGTTAAGCCCCGAGTCAAACATGCCTGTCATCATATGCGTCACGGCGAATGCCGTTTTCTTATCAATGGCTTTACCCTTATCGTAAACCGGTTCATATTCATACAAGACGCTCCCGTGCTGATCGGTGATTTTGCTCACCGTATGCCCGGAGATCGATTCTGTTCCCTGCACGAGCTTGCCGTAGGCGGTTACCATATCCAAAAGGGATACAGAGGAGTAGCCGAGGGCAAGGGAAGGGTTCGGTTTGAATTGCTTATCGATACCGAAATCCTGCAGCGTCCGGACAAGCTTCTCCGGTCCGATGTCCATATGGGTAGAGACGGCATAGATGTTATCGGATATGGCGAGAGCCTGAGCCATCGTAATCGGTTTATCGGCAAACTTTCCGTTGAAGTTCGTCGGAGCATACGGTTCACTTTTTCCGGACACTTCAAACTCTGTCGGTTTGCTTTCTATCATGGTGACTGGAGAGTAGCCTTCCTGCAGCGCTGCGTAATAGAGGAATGGTTTGATCGTGGATCCAACCGGTCGTTCCGCCTGGGTGGCACGATTATAAGGGCTCTCTTCGTAATCTTTCCCGCCGATCATGGCTGTGATGGCTCCGGTCTGATCATCCATGACCGCAGCAGCGACCTGTATCTCTTCCTCCGCGGGTATATTTTTCTTCACCTTTTCTTCGAGGATATTCTGGTGGTCTTCCTTCAACGTCGTATGGATATGGAAGCCTCCGCTTTCAATTTCTTCCCTGCTTACGTCAAGGATGCCGGCTGCTTCTGTCACGACCTGGTCCTGAAAATAAGGAGCAATTTCCTTCTCCTCGGATTTGTCGGGATCTGCATACGTAATGCTTGCGGTTACGGCCGCCTCTTTCTCAGATGGCGTGATGTAGCCGTTATTCTCCATTTCCGTCAATATAAGCTCCTGACGTTCTTCCGCATTTTCTTCATTATCTAATGGAGAATAATAGCTCGGTCCCTTAGGTATTCCGGCAAGCATACTGGCTTCTTTCAAAGAGAGCTCTTCCGCATTTTTATCGAAGTAATACCTGCTTGCTGCTTCTACTCCATAGGCACCGTGTCCGTAGTAAATCGTATTTAGGTAGCCTTCCAGAATTTCATCTTTATTGTAGAAGATTTCGAGACGTAGGGCATACATTGCTTCATGGAGCTTCCTCGTCCATGTCTTGTCATGGGAAAGGTACAGGTTCCTGGCGTATTGCTGTGTGATCGTACTGGCTCCTTCCGCCATCCTCATCTGCTTCAAATCTGTGAGAGCCGCGCCTGCGATTCGCTTGAAATCGAAGCCGAAATGGTTATAAAAGCGTCTGTCCTCAATGGCAAGGGTGGCATCTTTCAAGGACTCCGGCATGTCATCGATGTCGATCCAGTAGCGTTCTTCGGCTCCTTGATCCTCGCCGATAATTTCTCCGTCCGATCCATAGAAGACCGTATTTTGTTCAGTCGTCAAGGAAGGAGGCCCTTGGATGACGGCTGCAATCAATACACCGATTGTGAGGACAACTCCGGCAATCAAACCGAACAAAGCCAGCTTGAACCCTCGTTTCCCCCATTTATACGTACGTTTAAATAATGAGCGCATCTTTTTATACTCCCAACTGTTAAGAATGTATAAAGACTGCTATTATTATGTGAGAATACGTAGTAAAATAAACTTCTTGTGAAAGTTTATATACAATGGAACTACTTATAGATGAAAAAGGAGAATGAAACATGGGTACATGGTTTACCGAGAAACAAACCGAGAATTTCGGTATTACAGCGAAAGTCAATCGTTCGCTTCATAAGGAAAAGACAGATTTTCAAGAGTTGGAAATGCTGGAAACGGAAGAATGGGGGAACATGCTCGTTCTTGATGACATGGTCATGACGACAGAGAAAGATGAATTCGTCTATCACGAAATGGTTGCCCATGTACCGTTGTTTACTCATCCAAATCCGAAGAACGTCCTTGTTGTCGGCGGCGGAGACGGCGGTGTGATTCGTGAGGTCTTAAAGCATGAAGGGGTGGAGAAGGCGACGCTTGTCGAAATCGACGGCAAAGTCATCGAGTACTCCAAGAAATATCTTCCATCCATTGCCGGAGCGCTGGATGATCCGCGTGTGGAAGTCAAAGTGGATGACGGCTTCATGCATATTGCGACAAGTGAGCAGGAGTATGATGTGATCATGGTCGACTCCACCGAGCCGGTGGGCCCTGCTGTGAACTTGTTCTCTAAAGGGTTCTATGAAGGGATTGCCAAAGCGTTGAAAGAAGATGGAATCTTTGTTGCGCAGACGGATAATCCATGGTTTAAAGCAGATTTAATCCGTCAGGTGTACGGCGATGTGAAAGAGACGTTCCCAATTACGAAAGTGTACACGGCGAATATTCCGACGTATCCGAGCGGTCTTTGGACATTCACGATGGGAAGTAAAGTGTACGATCCACTTCAAGTGAAAGAGGAGCGGTTCTCGTCTATTGATACGAAGTACTATACAGAAGAGATTCATAAAGCGAGTTTCGCTCTTCCGAAATTCGTAAAAGATTTGACGGAGGAGTGACAGGCCATGATTTTTGATGAGTCGTATTCCGGCAAAGTGTTCATTATGAGCAGAGCGACAGAAGAAGAGGCGGATGCTGTCATCTACGGCATGCCGATGGATTGGACGGTGAGCTTCCGTCCCGGATCCCGTTTCGGTCCCAACCGGATTCGTGAAGCGTCGATCGGGTTGGAAGAGTACAGTCCTTATCTAGACAAGCATTTGGAAGAAGTACGTTACCATGATAAAGGGGATATGCTGCTTCCATTCGGGAACCCGGCCCGGAGTCTTGATATTATCGAAGGTTTTATGGATGACTTATTGGAGAAAGGGAAGTATCCACTTGGACTTGGTGGAGAACATTTGGTTACATGGCCTGTGATTAAGGCAATGTATAAGAAGTACCCCGATCTTGCCGTCATTCACATCGATGCCCATGCGGATCTGCGGGAAGAGTACGAAGGAGAGACGCTTTCCCACTCCACACCGATCAGGAAGACGTGCGGACTTATCGGTCCTGAGAACGTGTACTCGTTCGGAATCCGTTCCGGCATGAGGGAAGAATTTCAGTATGCCGAAGAGTCCGGGATGCATATGTCGAAATTCGAAGTGCTTGAGCCGTTGAAGGAAGTGCTTCCAACCTTGGCAGGACGTCCGGTATATGTAACGATCGACATCGACGTGCTTGACCCCGCTTTTGCACCGGGCACAGGTACGGCGGAAGCCGGCGGTATTTCCTCGAAAGAGCTGCTTGCCAGCATCCATGCGATGGCAGCGAGTGACATGAATATCGTCGGTTCGGATCTCGTTGAAGTAGCTCCTGTCTATGACCCGACAGAGATGACACCGATCGTCGCGAGTAAATTCGTCCGTGAAATGCTTTTAGGGTTCGTGAAATAAATGATAGAATAGAACAAGCCACTGTGAGCGGATCATAGTGGTTTTTCTATTTGATTTTTATACAAAGGAGCGGCTTTGTTTTGAATAAAAAAAGAAGAATTATCATGATCATCTATGCGGTCGTGATGGTCGGGCTTTTACTCGTCACGTTTGTCGGCCAATGGAATCCGTCCAACTACAGCTATACCTGGAATGAAGGGACGTTGACAATAGAGCAAGGTCTTACGAAGGATAAGGTAGCGGGACTGGACGTGGAAGAGCAGATCGATGATGTCCTGAAGTTCACACTGGCTGTTTCGGAAGAGCAGTCCCAATGGAATGTGGATTTGCTTGCTGTCGGTATTCTGCTTCCTTTTCTGCTGCTTGTTTTCGTTCCTGATCAGCGCCCATTCCAAAAATATCTCTCCAAAGGATGGTATCGGACCCTCGTTTTGGCTATCCTTATCCTATATGGGGCTTATACGATACCAGGACATATCGTGCAGATCGGTGAGATAAAGGAAATGGTGCGGCTGCTTGCGGGCTGAGGGGCGGCTTGCGTTTTTTTATATGAATTCTTATAATAAATAAGTTATATCTTGTACGTAAATCAGAGAAACGAAGGTGGAGGGGAATATGCCAAGTAACGCTAGGGACGTCCAGGTGCAGCTCGTCACGGAAATAAGGGATGGAGATCGTGTGGAGAAGATGGAAATCCAAGAGTCCGGACAATTTCTCACGCGCGGCGATACTCAAGTGCTCACCTTTATCGAGCATCAGGAGGAAGGCGATCCGGTCCGCACGATGGTGACGGTCAAGCCGGGTCATGTCAGCATTAAGCGGAGCGGAGGCGTGGAGATGCGCCAGGTATTCATAGAATCCGCGGAAACAGAAAACCTGTACCATCACACCTATGGTGATTTCCATATGAAGACATATACAAAGGAATTGGATTTTCGTTCCCCGGCGGAAACCGTTCCAGGACGACTGTTTTTGAATTATACGATGACGTTAAATCACGAAGTGACTCAAGCCCACCGCTTGACGTTGACGTTTGAGGAGGAGAGCGAAACATGAATATCGTTGAACAAATGGAACTGAAATTGAAAGAAGAAATCAGCCGCGCCGTCGTGGCTGCCGGGTTGGCTGCAGAGGAAGAGCTCCCGGAAGTTGTTCTGGAGCAGCCAAAGGACAAAGCCCACGGAGACTATGCGACGAACATGGCGATGCAGCTGGCACGGATCGCCAAAAAGAACCCCCGCGCCATCGCTGCAGAGCTGGTTGAAGCATTTGATCATTCGAAAGCTTCTATCGAAAAGATTGAAATTGCCGGCCCCGGGTTCATCAATTTCTATATGAACAATCAGTATCTGACGGAGCTTGTCCCGACCATTCTTGAGGCAGGCGATGCCTATGGCCGTACAGACAGCGGCAATGGCCATAAGATACAAGTCGAGTTCGTATCTGCCAACCCGACGGGTACGCTTCACCTCGGCCACGCTCGCGGAGCAGCTGTCGGCGATTCGCTCTGTAACGTCCTGGATGCAGCAGGATATGAAGTTTCCCGTGAATATTATATCAACGATGCAGGAAATCAGATGGCTAATCTGGCGTATTCCGTTGAAGCGCGTTATATGCAGGCCCTTGGTAAAGAGTGGGCAATGCCGGAAGATGGTTATCACGGTCAGGATATTATCGGTCTTGGTAATAAGCTTGTAGAAGAAGACGGAGAGAAATGGGTGGACGTCGAGGATGCAGAACGTCTTCAATATTTCCGTGAGTACGGATTGAAGTTCCTTCTGAACAATATCAAGACAGACCTCGAAGAATTCCGCGTTCCGTTCGACGAGTGGTTCTCGGAAACATCCTTGTACCAGGGAGATCAGATCACAGATGCTCTTCAGGTGTTGAAAGACCAGGGGTATGTCTACGAGAAAGAAGATGCTACATGGTTTGAGACGACACGCTTTGATGACGACAAAGACCGCGTACTCATTAAAAATGACGGCTCCTACACGTATCTGACACCGGATATCGCTTATCATAAAAATAAACTGGACCGAGGCTTTGATACGCTGATCAATATTTGGGGAGCGGATCACCACGGCTATATTCCACGTATGAAAGCGGCTATTCAAGCGCTTGGTTACGATAAAGACACACTGGAAGTGGAAATCATTCAAATGGTCAACCTGTTCCAGGACGGAGAGAAAGTGAAAATGAGTAAGCGGACTGGAAAAGCTGTCACGCTTCGTGAGCTGATGGAAGAAGTGGGAATTGACGCTATGCGCTATTTCTTCTCCATGCGTTCCAGCGATTCTCACTTGGACTTCGATATGGACCTTGCACGTTCAGAATCCAACGAGAACCCTGTCTATTATGTGCAGTATGCGCATGCCCGCATTTGTACGATGTTGAAACAAGCAGAAGAGAAAGGGCTGAAGGCAGACTCCTTCGATGGAAGTCATCTGGCTTCCGAGAAAGAAGAGGACCTGCTGAAACGACTTGGTGAATTCCCACAGGTGGTTGCTGACGCCGCTGACAAACGGATACCTCACCGTATTACCCAGTACACGTTTGATCTCGCTTCCAATCTCCACAGCTTCTACAACGCTGTCAAAGTTCTGGATGAAGACAATAAAGAAGCGACTGCTGCACGTATTGCCTTGATGCAGGCAGTACGTACGACCCTGCGTAATGCTCTGAACTTGATCGGTGTGTCTGCACCGGAGCAGATGTAAACCCATCAAATGAATGAAAAAACCGGACGATCCCTCTCATTCTGTAAACAGAATGAGGCGGGGGCGTCCGGTTTTTTTGACATCTTTTTATATCCTTACTGATAGGATGTAAGAGAATGCATGAGCTCGCAGGCGGACGTGAAAGCTAAAGGCAGAAACGTCTCTTGTGGAGAAAGGCTGTGGAAATGTGAAAGAAATCATCTTCGCTTTAGTGACAGGGCTGGTGGTCGGTATCGTCTTCGCTCTTTGCAAACTGCCGATCCCGGCACCTCCGGCATTTGCCGGGGTATCTGGAATCATCGGCATTTATTTGGGGTTTAAAATAGTCGGATGGGTTGGTCCTTTCTTTTCTTCCTTAATGAAATAATTCTACAGAAGAGGTCGCAGGAGAACTGCGATCTTTTCATTTATTCTGGTCTTCCAAGAACGATGCTTTAACCAGTGGTCGTCAAAAGGAATCGAATCTTCCATATCCTTAAAAAAGGAATTGCGGACCGTTTGGATAAACACTGGATCGTACAAGAACGTGTTCACCTCTTTATTCAGGAACAAGCTTCTTCGGTCAAAATTAGCCGTCCCGATGTCGACGACCTTTTTGTCAATGATCGTCATTTTTGGATGATAGAATCCGGCGTCGTAGAAATGAACATGTGCGCCCAGTCGGTACAGCCTTTCCAGATAAGGTATGCCGGCTTCTTTGACGAAAGGGTGATCTGATTTCAGCGGTACCATGACGTGGAGAGTGATGCCAAGCTTTAAGCCCTTTTCCAGTTCGGTCATCAAGCGTTCGGTAGGAACGAAATAAGGGGAACCGAGCAGAATTTCTTCTTCGGCAGAACGGAAGAGTTCCATGAATGCGTCTTCCAGTTCCACCCCGTCTGTAGGAAAGAGAGTGATCCCACGTTCTTTGTTCCTGCCGGATGCATTAGGAAGTGGAACCTTGTTTCCTTTCGATATCTGCCAATCGTCTTCAAATATATCGTGGAGTCCTTGGACGATTTCACCGGTTAACCGAAGATGGTAATCCCGCCAATTTCCGAATTTCGGATTTTCACCAATATAATTCCTGCCAATGTTAAAACCGCCGACATAGCCGATTTTTCCATCAATAACGGTGATTTTTCTGTGGTTCCTTCGGTTCATTTTGTAGAATAAGAAAGGAAAACCGGGAGTTTCGGCGAATTGAAAAATGACTCCATTATTTGTAAGTTCCTTCTGGATGTGTTTATTCATTTTGAAACCGGCGAGGCGGTCGACAAGCAGACGGACGGGAACACCTTGTTCCGCTTTCTCCTTGAGGACAGTAAGAAAGTTATCACTGATGTAGTCGGTTTCTATGGAAAAGAACTGGACATCCACTTGTTTATCAGCATCTCGAATCGATTGAAAAAGGTCCTCGTAGAGGGAAGATCCGTTCGTGTATAATCGGGCATCTCCTGTTCCTTCAAAGAACGGCAGTCTACGGGCGTGTTTAAGGTGAGAGGCACGTCCGAATTTGAAATCGAGAATCAGTAATAAGGCGAAGATGGAAAGGCATAAAATGATATAGAAGACGACCACGAACATTCCTCCTGCAGATCGATTTTCCTAATAGTTTCCCCAGTTCCTTACATTTCAACAGGAAATAGCGAAAATATATTGACTGAATGCTCATTCATAATTTATAGTTGATGTATAAGAGTCAGAAAATTCAACATTCCGGGTGCTGCGGGAATTGCCCGGTGATAAAGAAAAAGGGGGAGAGTTCATGAATCCGTTATTAGTGGCAAACTGGGTCTTGTTCCTTGCTGTCACGGTGTATGGTCTCTACTTGTTCACACGCGTTATCAGGACAAGGGTTGCATACATCCGTTTAGGGAAGAAATTTGAGTATGATAACAAACTGAAAGAACGTTTAAAAAAGATTTGGATTTATGTGTTCGGCCAGAAAAAGCTGTTGAAAGATAAGAAATCAGGAATCATTCATGTCATGATGTTTTATGGTTTCCTTCTTGTCCAATTCGGGGCCATCGATTTTATTTGGAAAGGGTTGGCACCGGACAGTCACCTGCCGTTAGGACCGTTCTATCCAGGGTTCACCTTCTTCCAGGAAATTGTAACACTGACCATTCTGGTAGCCGTTATTTGGGCTTTCTATCGTCGATATATCGAGAAACTTGTCCGCTTAAAGCGCGGATTTAAAGCAGGACTAGTATTGATTTTTATCGGAACTCTGATGGTCACCGTACTTGTAGGGAATGGAATGGGGCTTATATGGAACGGTCATGAAGGAGCGTGGACAGAACCTGTTGCGTCCGCTGTTGCAAGCGCTTTCTCTTGGATGCCGCCAGCAGCCGCTGCGACTGTATTTTTTGTCATGTGGTGGATCCACCTGCTTATCCTGCTCACATTTATGGTTTATGTTCCACAATCCAAACATGCACACTTAATCGCCGCACCGGTCAACGTTTATTTAAGCAGAGAAGAACCGCCTGGGAAGCTGAAGACGATCAATTTTGAAATCGATGAAGATGCCGCGGAGGAAGATGTTTCATTCGGTGTCGGTAAAATTGAGGATTTCAATCAGCTGCAGATGATCGATTTCTATGCTTGTGTCGAATGTGGCCGCTGTACGAATGTCTGCCCGGCTGCCGGCTCAGGAAAAATGCTCTCTCCGATGGATCTTATCATCAAGTTGAGAGACCACCTGACTGAAAAAGGTGCTGCCGTTACAGGAAAGTCACCATGGGTCCCAGCCTACGCGTTCTCCGGCACAGAAGGGAATACACTTGCCCAGATGTCGAGGTCGAGTGGGTCCGATGAAGCAGCGGCAACACTGGATGCTGTCCAAAGCAAAAGCTTGATCGGTGATGTCATCACCGAAGAAGAACTTTGGGCATGCACTACCTGCCGTAACTGTGAAGATGCGTGCCCGGTAATGAACGAGCACGTGGATAAGATTATCGACCTTCGCAGATACCTCGTTTTAACGGAAGGGAAGATGGATGCAGACGGACAAAGAGCGATGATGAACATCGAGCGTCAAGGTAATCCATGGGGGCTTTCTAAGAAGGAACGGGAAGACTGGCGCAGCCTTGATGAAGACGCCGCTATCCCAACAGTTAAAGAGTTGAAGAAAGCGGGAGAAACCTTCGAGTATCTTTTCTGGGTAAGCTCGATGGGATCCTATGACAGCCGCAGCCAGAAGATCGCTATCGCTTTTGCGAAACTGATGAACGCAGCGGGCGTCAAATTCGCTATTCTTGGTAACAAAGAGCAGAATTCCGGTGATACAGCGCGACGGATGGGAAATGAATTCCTCTTCCAGGAGCTCGCGGAGAAGAACATGAAAGAATTTGAAAAGCACGAAGTAAAGAAAATCATTACTATTGATCCACACGCATACAACATCTTTAAGAATGAGTATCCGGATTTCGGGTTGGAAGCGGAAGTCTACCACCATACAGAAATGCTGGCGGAATGGCTGAAGGATGGCAAGTTAAAACCGGAGGGTGTCGTTAACGAACGGATCACCTATCATGACAGCTGTTATCTTGGACGTTACAACGAAGTGTACGAACCACCGCGCGAAGTGCTCGAAATGATTCCCGGTGTTGAAGTGGTGGAAATGAAACGCAATCGCTCCAATGGAATGTGCTGTGGTGCCGGTGGCGGAATGATGTGGATGGAAGAGAAATCAGGAAATCGTGTTAACGTGGCAAGAACGGAACAGGCTCTTGCTGTTGAACCGACGATGATTTCAAGCGGGTGCCCATTCTGTCTGACGATGCTGTCTGATGGGACGAAAGCGAAGGAAGTAGAAGAACAGGTAAGTACGATGGATATTGCGGAAATACTTGCAAAATCCATGTTTGAAAGTAAGGAAGAACAGTCCGCTTGATTAAACGTTTGACCAACAGGAAAAAGATCTAAATAATTCGAAAATTGTGGAAAGTGTACAGAATTTTTTGTACACTTTCCTTATGGAGATACATCGAGCGAGCGTTCAATCACTAATTTTGAAAGCGTTATCAAAAATGAGGAGGAACGATCTATGACAAAAACAGTAATCGTAGCAGGTGCCCGTACCCCTTTCGCTAAACTTGGTGGAGGTCTTTCATCTCTTACTGCATCGGAGCTTGGAGGGACGGCGATCAAAGCGGCTTTGAGCAGAGCGGAGATAGATGCAGAGGATGTTCAGGAAGTCATCATGGGGTCCGTCCTTCAAGGTGGGCAGGGCCAGCTGCCATCCCGACAGGCGGCTCGAAATGCCGGCATTCCATGGGATGTAAAGACGGAAACGATAAACAAAGTGTGCGCCTCTGGTATGAGAAGTGTTACGATGGCGGATCAATTCATCCGGTTGGGAGAAGAAGAAATCATCGTTGCCGGGGGAATGGAAAGCATGAGCAACGCTCCGTATATTATGTCCAAAGCCAGGTGGGGGCTTCGGATGGGAGACAGTACAGTGAAAGATATGATGATCCATGACGGACTTACTTGTTCGTTTGAAAACGTCCATATGGGCACTTACGGGAACAGGACGGCGGAACAATTCGATCTCTCCAGAGAGGCGCAGGATGAATGGGCTTATCGCAGCCACCAACGAGCAGTGAAAGCGATCGAATCCGGAGTGCTTGGAGAAGAGATTGCGGCTGTCGAAGTTCCACAGCGCAAAGGAAATCCTGTTATTGTCGACCGTGATGAGGCTCCCCGAAAAGATACTTCTGTCACGGCTCTTGCCAAGCTGCGTCCTGTATTCGATCAGACGGGTTCCATAACAGCCGGGAATGCACCAGGCGTCAATGATGGAGCCTGTGCAATGGTCCTGATGTCAGAAGGGAAAGCGTCTGAACTAGGGAAGACGCCGCTTGCTGCAATCATTGCACATGATGAAATAGCCGTTGAGGCGCAGGACTTCCCACAGACGCCGGGGCTTGTCATCAATAAATTGTTGAAGAAAGCAGGGAAGTCGATGGATCAAATTGATCTATTCGAAGTGAACGAAGCGTTCGCGGCTGTAGCGCTCGCGAGTGGAGAAATCGCTGGGCTTGATCCTGAGAAAGTCAACGTTAATGGGGGAGCGATTGCACTAGGGCATCCGATTGGGGCAAGCGGAGCACGGATTATTCTTACCTTGGCTCTTGAACTGAAACGCCGCGGAGGCGGACTTGGTATTGCTGCTATCTGTTCCGGCGGCGGTCAAGGGGATGCGGTTTTGATTGAAGTACCAAAAGCGTAAGGGGGAGAGCGCGATGACGATGAAACGAATGATGGTGATCGGGGCCGGCCAAATGGGGTCTGGAATAGCCCAGGTATTTGCACAGGCTGGACTTGAGGTGAAGTTCAACGACATCAGTGAAGATGCATTGATTCAAGGGAGAAAAGGAATAGAAAACCGTTTAAGGCGGGCGGTCGATAAAGGCCGTATCACGGAAGCGGATATGCGGGATGTGCTTGGGAGGATAACGACAACCACAGATTTGAAAGAGGCTTCTGACTGTGACTTGATCATTGAAGCGGTAGTAGAGAAGATGGATGTCAAAACGAATGTATTCCGTCAGCTGGATGAAATTGCACCGGAACACGCGATTCTTGCGACTAATACGTCATCCCTGCCGATTACGGATATTGCAGCGGCAACCAACCGCCCATCACAAGTGATCGGCATGCACTTTATGAATCCGGTTCCTGTCATGAAGCTTGTCGAAATCATTCGTGCGATCCAAACGAGTGATGCTACCTATGAAGCAGTGGAAGCGATGACGGTCAAGCTTGAGAAAACACCTGTGGAGGTAGAAGATTTCCCGGGCTTTGTATCCAACCGTATTCTGATGCCGATGATTAATGAAGCGATTTATACCGTCTATGAAGGTGTGGCTACCCCGGAGGATGTCGATGCTGTGATGAAGCTGGGTATGAATCATCCGATGGGACCGCTGACCCTTGCTGATTTCATCGGACTCGACACGTGCCTTTCTATTATGGAAGTACTGCATGAAGGATTTGGTGACAGTAAGTACCGTCCGTGTCCACTGCTTCGGAAATACGTCAGCGCTGGCTGGCTTGGAAAGAAATCTGGACGTGGTTTCTACATCTACGATTAACCGGTAAAGGGGAGAACGGCGATGGATTTGCGATTCACGGATGAACAGCAGATGATGAGGAAAATGGTTCGGGACTTCGCGGAGAAGGAAGTGGCTCCTGCAGTAGAACGGATGGAGAAGGAAGACCGTTTTCCGGAAGAACTGGTAGCAAGGATGGGAGAGCTCGGCTTAATGGGCATTCCAATCCCTGAGCAATACGGCGGAGCCGCAATGGATTACATCTCCTATATAACCGCCATTCATGAGATTTCAAGAGTCAGTGCGACGCTCGGAGTGATCCTCTCTGTCCACACGTCTGTCGGCACGAATCCGATTCTATATTTTGGAACAGAGGTGCAGAAGGAGCGGTACATTCCTAAACTTGCTTCCGGTGAATACCTGGGTGCTTTCGCGCTCACGGAACCGAGTGCTGGATCGGATGCCGGCAGCCTGAAGACACGCGCGGTCAAGCAGGAAGACCATTACGTATTGAATGGATCCAAAGTATTCATAACAAACGGAGGAAAAGCGGATACGTTTATCGTTTTCGCCCGGACGAATCCGGATGTGCCGGCAGGGAAGGGGCTGAGTGCATTCATTGTGGAACGAGATACCCCTGGATTTACGATCGGGAAAGCGGAGAAGAAAATGGGACTGCATGGATCCAGTACCGTTTCCTTGAATTTCGATCAGTGTAAGGTGTCGGAAAGCCAGCTTCTTGGGCAAGAAGGAGAAGGGTATAAAATTGCTCTTTCCAATTTGAACGTCGGAAGAATTGGTATTGCTGCTCAGTCATTGGGGATTGCGGAAGCAGCACTGGATCACAGCATCGCTTATGCGAAGGAAAGGGAGCAGTTCGGCCGCCCGATTGCCCATCTTCAGGGGGTGTCATTCAAGCTCGCAGATATGGCGACAAAGGTGGAAGCGTCCAAGCTGCTCGTCTACCATGCTGCCTTCCTTCAGGCGGAAGGCAAGAAATGCGGCAAGGAAGTATCGATTGCTAAACTGATGGCATCCAAGACTGCGGTGGAAGCAGCGATTGAAGCCGTTCAGGTTCATGGAGGATACGGATACACAGAGGACTACCCGGTAGAAAGGCTGTTCCGGGATGCCAAAGTCTGTGAAATATATGAAGGAACAAGTGAAATTCAAAGGATTGTAATCGGCAATCACTTGCTCAGAGATTAGGGAGGCTGTAAGGATGAACTTTACGTTGACAGAAGAACAGGAAATGCTGAGGAAAATGGTGGGCGATTTTGCAAAAAAAGAGGTAGAACCGACAGCAGCGGAAAGGGATGAGGAGGAACGCTTCGACAGGACTATTTTTAATAAGATGGCCGAACTCGGTCTGACGGGCATTCCGTGGCCGGAAGAGTACGGCGGTATCGGCTCGGATTTCGTCAGCTATGTTATTGCTGTGGAGGAATTGTCTCGGGTGTGTGCCTCTACCGGCGTTACATTATCCGCTCATATCTCACTCGCCAGCTGGCCGATTTATAAATTTGGTTCCGAGGAGCAGAAGAAAACGTTCCTTCAAGCCCTTGCATCCGGTGAAAAGCTGGGTGCCTATGCACTCTCCGAGCCGGGGGCCGGGAGTGACGTATCCTCCATGCGCACGAATGCTAAGCTTGAAGGGGATCATTACGTGTTGAACGGCAGTAAAGTATGGATTACAAACGGTGGAGTGGCGGATATCTATGTCGTTTTCGCCAAAACAGATATGGACAAAGGGAACAAAGGAATCAGCGCTTTTATTGTCGAAAAGGATACCCCGGGATTCACGACAGGCAAAAAAGAGAAGAAATTGGGGATCCGTTCATCTCCAACGACCGAATTGATCTTTGAAAACTGCCGGATACCGAAGGGGAATCTGCTTGGTGAGGAAGGTCAGGGATTCAAAATTGCTATGATGACGCTGGACGGCGGCCGTAATGGTATAGCCGCTCAGGCAGTGGGAATAGCACAGGGTGCACTTGACGAAGCCGTTGCTTATGCGAAAGAAAGAGAGCAGTTCGGTAAGCCTATTGCGGCACTGCAAGGCATTTCCTTTAAATTGGCCGATATGGCTACGGAAATCGAGGCATCCAGGTTATTAACGTACCAGGCTGCCTATTTAGAATCAGAGGGTCTTCCATATTCGAAAGCATCGGCGATGGCGAAACTTTTCGCAGGAGATACAGCAATGAAGGTGACAACGGAAGCGGTACAGGTGCATGGAGGATACGGGTATACGAAGGATTATCCTGTCGAGCGTTACATGAGAGATGCCAAAATTACTCAGATTTATGAAGGGACACAAGAGATACAAAGACTTGTCATCGGTCGGATGGTGACGAAATAACCAGGCTGGAAAGGTGAAGAATCATGCACCCACTCGCAGAACGGATACGTAATCAGGATATTCGGGCACTCGCTAAAGCCATCACACGGATTGAAAATGATGATGAAGAGAAGCTGGAATGGATGAGTGAGATTTTCTCCATACAGAAAAAGGCGCACTATATTGGGATCACCGGTTCCCCTGGAGCGGGAAAAAGCTCTTTGATCAACCGGCTTCTGTCCTATATCCGCAAACAGGGGCTGACCGTCGCTGTTCTTGCGGTCGATCCTACAAGTCCGTTCAGCGGCGGGGCTCTGCTCGGAGATCGTACGCGGATGAATCAACATTTCCTCGACCCGGGAATATTCATCCGCAGTATGGCGACGAGAGGACATCTCGGCGGAGTGGCAAGAGCGACAAAGGATAGTATCCGCGTATGTGATGCTTGTGGATTCGATGTCGTTCTTGTCGAGACGGTCGGTGTCGGACAGTCGGAGCTTGATATCATGAAGGTAGTGGATACGACCGGGCTGGTTTTGACGCCGAACAGCGGGGACGTTCTCCAGATTTTCAAAGCGGGGATCATGGAGATCGCAGACCTTTTTATCATTAATAAGGCCGATCTTCCTGGTGTGAGGAAGCTTGCCTCTACGCTTGATGAATACAAGATGATTGTCCAGACAAAAGGGTGGGATCCGCCGGTTGTAAAGACGATTGCCACAGAGTCCACAGGATTTGATGACCTATGGGGTGGGATCGAAGCACACCGGACGTATTTACACGAAACCGATGAAGGACAGCGGCGTCGGAAGCAGCAATTACAGCTCGAAGTATATGATCTGATCAGGGAAGAGCTGTGGCGGGATGTTCGAACGGAAGTCGAGTCCGATTCTCATAAACGCGAATGCTTGAACCGACCTGACGCCGATCCGTATAAGCTTGCCCGTGCATGGGTGGACGAATGGAAAGAGAGGGGTGGAAAGAATGGCCGATAAACAAGTCCCCTCGACGATCAAGGACGAAGCTTTAGTGATGAAGCGGAGAAACCAGATGGTCAAAGGAGCGGTCACCTTGTTCATCGAGAAAGGTTTCCACAAGACGACGACACGGGAGATCGCCAAGGCGTCCGGCTTCAGTATTGGTACGTTATATGAATACATACGTAAGAAGGAGGATGTCCTTTTTCTCGTATGTGACTCTATCTACCAGCGCGTAAAGGCGCGGATGGAAGATGATATCGATCCGGCACAGGTAAGCAGCCTGATCCATGCGGTCCATTCGTACTTTTATTTAATGGATGAAATGCAGGATGAAGTGGTAGTCATGTACCAGGAGGTCAAATCCCTTCCGAAGGATGCGCAGGATTACGTTCTGCAGAAAGAAAGAGAAATGGTTGCGATGCTGGAAGAGGTGATCCGTAAGCATATCTCAGGCCCCTGTTCCGAAGAGAAGGTTCAATTGATCGCCAATAATATATTCGTGCAGGGCCAGATGTGGGGATTCCGGCGTTGGATATTGCAGAGGACGTTCACAATTGAAGCGTATGCGGATCTGCAGGTTCGGCTTTTATTGGAGGGACTTCCCCTCAAGGAGAAAAGACCATCTGGTAATAAAGAATGAAATGGATAGAAAGGGGAGGAGAAGATGGAACAACCGGCTGTATATCGTCCGAAAAATCCGGTTCGTTTTGTAACCGCTTCCAGTTTGTTTGACGGGCACGACGCGTCCATCAATATTATGAGGCGGATTCTGCAATCAACAGGGGCGGAAGTCATCCACTTGGGACATAACCGCTCCGTAGAAGAAGTAGTGAATGCAGCTATTCAGGAAGATGTTCAGGGAATAGCTATCTCGTCCTATCAGGGCGGACATGTGGAGTATTTCAAATATATGGTGGACCTCCTTCAGCAGAAGGGAGCGGGACATATCCGCGTTTACGGCGGTGGTGGAGGTGTCATCATCCCGCGTGAAATCAAAGAACTGCACGCTTACGGGGTTGCCCGTGTCTTCTCGCCGGAGGATGGAAGAACGCTCGGGCTTCAGGGCATGATCAATAAAATGATCGAAGAGTGCGATTTCCTGCCGCCGCTTGATGTAGAGGAAGAAGTCAAAGGGCTGTCTGCGGGGAATCCACAATCGATTGCGCGGTTCATCACGTACGTAGAGAATAAACCGAAGGAAGAACGGGAGCTTGTGGCTGCTTTTGATACAGCAGTCAAACAGAAAACAGACAGGGAAGTTCCCGTCCTTGGTATTACAGGAACAGGAGGGGCAGGGAAAAGCTCGCTCACAGACGAATTGATTCGTCGTTTCCTGAATGAAATTCCAGATAAGAAAATTGCTATTCTATCGATTGATCCAACGAAAAAGAAAACGGGAGGAGCCCTGCTTGGTGACAGGATCCGGATGAACGCCATCTTCCATCCGAGAGTGTACATGCGCTCCCTTGCAACGAGGGAAGCGCGGTCCGAGCTTTCGACGGCCGTTAGCGACGCTATCCGCGTGCTGAAAGCTTCCGGTGTTGACTTCATCATCGTCGAAACGAGTGGGATCGGCCAGGGGGATGCGGCCATAACAGATGTCACGGATCTATCGATGTATGTAATGACTGCAGAATTCGGGGCACCGTCCCAGCTTGAAAAAATTGATATGATTGACTTCGCTGATTTTATCGTCATTAACAAGTTCGAGCAGAAAGGCTCGGAGGATGCCATGGCCCAAGTGAAGAAACAGTATCAGCGGAGCCGGATGCTGTTCCATGAGAGTGATGCCGAATTCCCGGTCTTCGGAACGATTGCCAGTCAGTTTAATGATCCGGGGACGAACACGTTATTCGCCGCCCTTGTAGATAAATTGAAAGAAACTTATGAGTGGCAGGAAGAAACGTCGTTTTCGAAAACCGGAAAAGTAGAGAAACAGAACGTCATCATCCCGAATGAGAGACAACAGTATCTAAGGGACATCTCGATGACCGTACGCCGCTATCACGAAGAATCGGAGAAGCAGGCAGCTCAAGAACGCAAGCTCTACCAATTGAAAGGATCTTTCCATTTGCTTGAAGAAGGAGCAGGAAAAGAACAGCTGAAACAAATGATAGACGATCTGGAAGCTTCCATCGATCCGGAAGCGAAGCGGCTGGTCGACGGCTGGGATGATCTCCATGACAAATACAGCGGAGATACGTACACGTTCCAAGTTCGCGGCAAAGAAATTACAATGGATCTGACGACCGAAAGTTTGAGTGGTACGAAAATACCGAAAGTCGCCTTACCGACCTATTCGGACTGGGGGGACCGCCTTCTGTGGCTGCTTCGTGAAAATGTGCCCGGGGCATTCCCGTTTACAGCAGGTGTCTTCCCTTTTAAGCGGAAAGGAGAGGACCCGAAACGACAGTTTGCTGGAGAAGGGACCCCCGAGCGGACGAACCGCAGATTCCACTATTTATCAGAAGGGGAAGATGCCAAACGTCTGAGTACGGCCTTCGATTCTGTAACCTTGTACGGAGAAGATCCGGATGAACGACCGGACATATACGGGAAAGTCGGGGAGAGCGGAGTCAATATCTGTACATTGGAGGACATGAAAAAGCTGTACGCGGGCTTCGATCTGGTTGCTCCTTCCACTTCTGTTTCCATGACAATTAACGGCCCCGCTCCGATTATCCTGGCGATGTTCTTTAATACCGCTGTCGATCAGCAGATCGAGAAGTTCAAAGCAGAGAAGGGAAGAGCGCCGGATCAGTCGGAAGCGGAACGGATTAAAGCGGAGACGATCCACGTTGTAAGGGGTACGGTGCAGGCGGATATTCTTAAAGAGGATCAGGGGCAGAACACGTGCATATTTTCTACAGAGTTCGCTCTACGTATGATGGGGGATATCCAGCAGTACTTCATCGACCAGGATGTGCGTAATTATTATTCCGTATCCATCTCCGGTTATCATATCGCTGAGGCAGGCGCCAATCCAATTACTCAGCTCGCTTTCACACTGGCGAACGGCTTCACGTATGTAGAATATTATTTGAGCAGAGGGATGGATATCAACAAGTTCGCCCCGAACCTTTCCTTCTTCTTCTCGAACGGTCTTGATCCGGAGTACAGTGTGCTCGGGCGGGTCGCAAGAAGGATTTGGGCTGTCGTCATGCGTGATAAATATGGAGCGAACGAACGCAGCCAAAAGTTAAAGTATCACATTCAAACCTCCGGACGTTCGCTTCATGCCCAGGAAATTGACTTTAACGACATCCGTACAACGTTACAGGCGCTGCTGGCCATCCAGGATAACTGTAATTCCCTGCATACGAATTCCTATGATGAAGCAATCACGACACCGACCGAAGAGTCCGTGCGGAGGGCGATGGCGATTCAAATGATCATCAATAAAGAATTCGGTCTGACGAAGAATGAAAATTCTCTGCAAGGATCTTACATCATTAAAGAGTTGACGGACCTTGTGGAAGAGGCTGTACTTCAGGAATTTGAACGCATCAATGATCGAGGCGGAGTACTCGGTGCAATGGAGAGACAGTATCAGCGCGGGAAAATTCAGGAAGAATCACTTTATTATGAAGGCAAGAAGCATTCGGGGGAGCTGCCGATCATCGGAGTCAATACGTATTTGAATCCGCATCCGCCGTCCGAGGAGGAAATTGATGCCATGGAACTTGCGCGTGCTTCTCAAGAAGAGAAGGAGCATCAGATAAGAGAACTGCGCCATTTCCAGAGTCGCCATGAAGATGTAGTGGATGCTTCGCTTCGCCGCCTGAAAGAAACGGCAGCGAATGACGGGAACATTTTTGCTGAATTAATGGAAACCGTCCGAGTGGCAAGTCTCGGACAGATCACCAACGCCCTCTATGAGGTCGGGGGGCAGTACCGTCGTAATATGTAAAGTCGTAAAAATACGCCCTTGCGATGTGCAAGGGCGATATTTATTAGTGGCCTCCGACTTGATCGTCGTCGTGAGGTTGATTGACTTCTTTCACGTAAGGTTTCTTTATTCCATACCATTCATACGTCAGATTATACGTTTCGCCTTCTTCCAGCAGCATCCATGTGCTCGTATCTTTGACGTGGAGCTTCTTATCATCGACGATGACGAAATATCCGTCATCCGTATGGGATTTCCCTGTGATCACCGCTTCCTCCAAATGCTTGGAATGGACGAGGCCGTAGTTCGTGAACAACCAGATGCCTGCAGCGATGACGAAGATGATGGTTGCGATCCAGTTAAATGGGTGTGTTTTCATACTGCGTCTCTCCTTTACATAAATGATGGGGATAGAACGTAACCCGGGGAATGATACGATAGAGAGGTTCCGGTCGCTCAGGGCGCTTCGCAAAGAGGCAGCCCCCATATCGGTTTAATTATAATGGAAATAAAGCGCGAATACCAAGTGTAACTAAGCTTTATCCTGCTTCCAGGGTTTATATTTATGTGAAGTTGGCTACAAAAGGTAATAGATAAAGAGTCGTAAAAGCAATTTGATTTTTATACGGGCAAATCATATAATGGATGGTATGATTAAATGTGATTCGTATGCCTAAGAGGTCATTTATTCTATTCTGTCTATTTAAAGGAGTGCTGGACCGTGAGCTTAAAAGACTTTAGCCAAGAGCAAATTGATGAAATATCCATGATTGAACTGGCTACTATTATATTGGAAGAAGAAAGAGAAGCGATCGATTTCAACGAGATGTTCAATCGTATCGCCAAAATTAAAGGATTTACAGAAGCGCAGAAAGAGCAGTACATCGCGCAGTTCTACACAGACATCAACGTCGATGGTCAATTCATGACGATCGGAACGAACCGTTGGGGGCTGAAGCGCTGGTATCCTGTAGAACAAATGGAAGAAGAAATTGCCAGTCTTCCACAGAAGCGTAAAAAGAAGAAGAAAAAGAAACCATCCAAGCTGCTGGAAGATGAGCTTGGCATTTCTGAATTCGATGATAATGAAGAAGATGAAGATTTAGAAGAAGATCTGGAACTGACAGACGAAGATCTAGATTTGGATGAGGACGATGACGATTTCGAAGGCGACTATGAAGAAGATGACCTCGATGAAGAAGAAGAAGAGATTGTAGAGGATGACATCAGCTTCATTGGCGATGAGGATGAAGAAGACGACAGATAAGTGGTTGACTTTTAAAAGTCATATCAGTACAATCTTATTTGGGCTCTTTAATTTCCGAAACGAAATTCCAAACGCTCCCCGGACCGGGGAGCGTTTTTTATTTTTTGCATGGAAAACAACAGAACAGCGGAAGATACCGGGACATGGCATGCTCCCGTATTTTCTTTTTTATACCCCTTATCAAAATCGCTTATTAGTCAATAACTAAAAAGACAAATAGAGAAAGAGGGATTCAACGTGGCAACAAAGTACATTTTTGTAACCGGCGGTGTCGTTTCATCATTAGGGAAAGGGATTACGGCTGCATCACTAGGGCGTCTGCTTAAAAACAGAGGCTTGAAAGTGACGATTCAGAAGTTTGACCCTTATATCAACGTCGATCCGGGAACGATGAGCCCGTATCAGCACGGAGAAGTTTTCGTAACCGATGACGGTGCAGAGACAGACCTTGACCTTGGTCACTACGAGCGCTTCATCGATATCAATCTGAATAAATTCAGCAATGTGACGACTGGTAAAGTTTATTCCAACGTCATTAAGAAAGAACGTCGTGGAGACTACCTCGGTGGAACCGTCCAGGTCATTCCACATATCACCAACGAAATTAAGGACAAGGTCTTCCGTGCAGGGCACGAAACGAATGCAGACGTCGTCATCACGGAAATCGGCGGTACAGTAGGGGATATCGAATCTCTTCCATTCCTTGAAGCGATCCGTCAGATTAAGAGCGATATCGGCCGTGATAATGTTATGTACCTTCACTGTACGCTTGTACCATATTTGAAAGCGGCAGGAGAAATGAAGACGAAACCGACACAGCACAGTGTAAAAGAGCTCCGTTCTCTTGGAATTCAGCCGGATGTCATTGTTTTGCGTACGGAAATGCCTATTTCTGAAGATATGAAGGAGAAAATCGCGCTTTTCTGTGACATTAATAAGAATGCAGTCATTGAAGCAGGCGACGCAGAGACGCTTTACCAAATACCGATTACGCTTCAAGAACAGAACCTTGATCAGCTGACATTGGATCATTTCGGCTTGTCTTGTCCTCCGGCGGATATGAAAGAATGGAATGAGTTGATCGACCGCGTGAAGAATCTGCAGCATAAGACGACGATTGCTTTGGTAGGGAAGTACGTCGAGCTTCCTGACGCTTATATCTCTGTCGTCGAAGCATTGAAGCACGCAGGCTACGGCTATGATTCCGACATTGATGTGAAATGGGTCAATTCCGAAGACTTGAATGAATCAAACGTTGCGGAATACTTGTCGGCAGTTGACGGTATCCTCGTTCCCGGTGGATTCGGAGATCGTGGTATTGAAGGAAAAATTGATGCCATCCGCTATGCTCGTGAAGAGCGTATTCCTTTCCTCGGTATCTGTCTGGGTATGCAGTTGGCTACCGTTGAATTTGCCCGTAACGTGCTTGGTCTTAAGGGAGCGCATTCTGCAGAAATTGATCCTGCTACGGAACACCCGATCATCGACCTGCTTCCAGAGCAGAAAGATATCTCCGACCTTGGCGGCACACTCCGTCTTGGTATTTACCCATCCCGTCTGCAGCCGGGTACAAGAGCAATGGAAGCATACGGAGAGGAAGTCGTCTACGAGCGTCACCGTCACCGCTTTGAGTTCAATAACCATTACAGAGAGCAAATGGAGGCCAAAGGCTTCAAGTTCTCCGGTACAAGCCCGGACGGCCGCCTTGTTGAAATTATTGAGGTCGAAGATCATCCTTGGTTCGTGGCGAGTCAGTTCCACCCGGAATTTAAATCTCGCCCTACACGCCCGCAAGAGCTTTTCCACGGCTTTATCGGGGCTGCAATGAAGACAAATCAGTAAGAGAAAGCTTCCATAAGTCCGAACCCATCCAGGCAAGGGCTCTGGGAATCTTGAAAAACATCCGAACGACCCTCCAATCTTGGCAAAAGAATGGAGGGTCGTTCGTTTTCTTCTGCACAGAAGTATATTTTCTTCTATTACCCCTTGCATGCAGGAAAATGAGCGGGACTTCTCGAATGTACATATCTAGAGAAAATAAAGGAATTAGGGTTAGGCAGAGACTTAAACAGGGAAGGCAGGGAAAAGAATGACAAACAGCATCCTGATCGTGGACGACCAACCAGGAATACGGCTTCTGCTGGAAGAAATATTAAAAGCGGAAGGGTATGCCGTCACTTCCGCCAAAACAGGTAAAGAAGCCTGTGACTGTACGAAGAAGAAAAACTTCGATCTAATCATCATGGACTATAACCTGCCGGTCATGCATGGCAGGGATGTTCTGTCTTATCTGAACGAACGTGAGTACGATTCATCCGTCATGATCATTACAGGTTCTTCCAAAGACAGCGTCGAAAAAGAAATAAATTTCCCATTCGTTACCCATATCATAGAGAAGCCTTTTGACATCCATAATTTGAAAGAATTGGTTAATGGGACCTTGGTTCAGGCGTGATTATGACTTTTTTCTCGATGTAAGCGCTATATAAACCTCCTCCTGTTGCACCATAAGAAGGGTATTGGTATTCTAATACTGTAACCAAACTTACATGGTGTGTTTTCGTATGGAAACAGACTTGTAAATAGGAATGCACGTTATTTAAAGGAGGATATCTTTCATGCCATTAGTATCAATGAAAGAAATGCTAGAAAAAGCTAAGGAAGAACGCTACGGTGTAGGACAGTTCAACCTTAATAACCTAGAATATGCGCAGGCGATTCTTCAAGCAGCAGAAGAAGAAAAGTCTCCGGTAATCCTTGGTGTATCTGAAGGAGCAGCCCGTTACATGGGTGGTTTCAACGTAGTCGTAGACATGGTGAAAGCACTTATGAAAGCTTACGGTACGACTGTACCTGTAGCGATTCACCTTGACCACGGTTCCAGCTTCGAAAAATGTGCAGAAGCAATCCATGCTGGATTCACTTCTGTAATGATCGATGCTTCCCACGATCCGTTGGAAGAAAACATTGCTGTAACGAAAAAAGTAGTTGAACTTGCACACATCCACGGCGTTTCTGTTGAAGCAGAGCTTGGCCGCGTAGGTGGACAAGAAGACGATCTTATCGTAGATGACGCGGAAGCAGCGTACGCGATTCCATCTGAATGTAAGCAATTGGTAGACGAAACAAACGTTGACGTATTCGCACCTGCACTTGGTTCTGTACACGGACCATACAAGGGTGAGCCTAACCTTGGCTTCGAGCGCATGGAAGAAATCATGGGTCTTGTAGACAAGCCTCTAGTTCTTCACGGTGGTACAGGTATCCCGACTGCTGATATCAAGAAAGCTATCTCTTTCGGTACAGCTAAGATCAACGTGAACACAGAGAACCAAATTTCTCAAGCGAAGGCTGTCCGCGAAGTACTTGCGGAGCAACCGGAACAATACGATCCTCGTAAATACCTAGGACCTGGCCGTGATGCAATCAAGGCTACTGTCATCGGTAAAATGCGTGAGTTCGGTTCTTCTCAAAAAGCGTAACAACTATCAGCAAGGAAGCCGCTACGATGTAGCGGTTTCCTTTTCATCATGGATGAAAACGCCATCATTCGACATTGTTTCCTTATGCCCGATCTACTATATAAAGGAAGAGGAGTGGGAATATGAAATTTTTCATCGATACAGCGAATATAGATGATATCCGTAACGCGAACGCTTTAGGAATCCTGGCCGGGGTAACGACTAATCCAAGTCTTGTGGCTAAAGAAGGGGTATCCTTCCATGACCGCCTGCGTGAAATTACGGAAGAAGTAGAAGGATCGGTCAGTGCTGAAGTCATGGCTGAAGATGCGGAAGGTATGATTGCGGAAGGGAAGGAACTAGCCGCCATCGCTCCGAACATCACTATCAAAGTGCCTATGACGCTGGAAGGTCTGAAGGCTGTAAAAGCGTTCAGTGATTTGAGTATAAAAACGAACGTGACGCTGATCTTTTCTGCCAATCAGGCGCTTCTTGCCGCTCGCGCCGGGGCATCTTATGTATCCCCCTTCCTCGGACGTCTGGATGATATCGGTCATAACGGAGTAGAACTGATCGCTCAAATTTCAGAGATATTCGATCTCCATTCCATTGATACAGAAATTATTGCCGCTTCCGTCCGGCACCCTGTCCATGTGACGGAAGCCGCCGAGCACGGGGCTCATATTGCTACAGTACCGTTTCAGGTGTTCCAGCAGATCGTCAAGCATCCGCTTACGGATCAGGGCATCGAGAAGTTCAAGAACGACTGGAATAAATATAATAAATAAGTGTTTTTTGGAAAAACATGCACATACTAAGGTCATAAATCTTTACCTTAAAGCGAGGAGTTTTTCATGCATAAACTACTAGTGGAAGGTGGGACCCGCCTTCGTGGACAGGTGAGGGTAAGCGGAGCGAAGAACAGTGCTGTCGCGCTCTTGCCGGCTGCTATTTTAGCAGAGACGCCTGTGACGATCGAGGGACTGCCTGACATCTCTGATGTTGGGATATTGTCAGATTTATTGGAAGAGATCGGTGGTACCGTCCAACGTCAAGGGCGGACGCTGCATATCGACCCATCTAAAATGGTGGACATGCCGCTGCCGAACGGAAAAGTAAAAAAATTGCGCGCCTCTTATTATTTCATGGGCGCCATGCTCGGCCGTTTCAATAAAGCGGTCATTGGTCTTCCGGGCGGCTGTCATCTTGGCCCGCGTCCGATCGATCAGCATATTAAAGGGTTTGAAGCGCTCGGTGCGGAAGTCACTAATGAACAAGGCGCGATCTATTTGCGTGCCAAAGAGCTGCGGGGTGCCCGTATCTATCTTGACGTCGTCAGCGTCGGTGCTACAATCAACATCATGCTTGCTGCCGTAAAGGCTAAAGGTAAAACGGTTATCGAGAACGCTGCGAAAGAACCAGAGATTATTGATGTAGCTACGCTGCTTACGAGTATGGGTGCGAAAATCAAAGGTGCCGGCACGGATGTCATCCGGATTGAAGGGGTGGATCAGCTGAACGGCTGTCTGCATACCATTATTCCGGATCGTATCGAAGCTGGTACGTACACGATTATGGCAGCTGCTCAAGGAGAGGAAATGATCATTGATAACGTCATTCCTCAACATTTGGAGTCGTTGTTGGCGAAGCTGAGGGAAATGGGTGTGACCATTGAGGAGAATGACGAGCAGTTGTATATCCGACCTGGTAAGAAATTGAAAAGTGTGGATATTAAAACGCTTGTCTACCCGGGTTTCCCGACGGATCTCCAACAACCTTTCACGACGCTGCTTACACAGACGGAAGGGACCGGAGTCGTGACAGATACGATTTATCAGGCCCGTTTCAAGCATGTGGATGAGCTGCGGCGTATGAATGCCTCCATCAAAGTAGAAGGAGGTTCGGCCATCGTGACCGGCCCTTCCACTCTTCAGGGGGCTAAAGTCAAAGCGACGGATCTTCGTGCCGGTGCCGCTCTTGTCATCGCTGGGTTGATGGCAGACGGAATTACGGAAATAACCGGTGTTGATCATATCGAAAGAGGATATGAAAATATCACAAATAAGCTGATCGATTTGGGAGCCAAGGTCTGGTACGAAGAAATGTCCGAAGAAGAAATAGAACAGTTCCAAAGTTCATAAATCGAACGACCATCAGAGGGAGCCGTAGGGGTGCGGCTTCCTCTTATTCTACAATTATTTATCCCTCTTTAATATTTCTTAAATTGCCATTGAATCTGTATAATGACAGGAGTACAATAAAGGATGTTTGATAGCGATTAAGGAACTTGATATCAACCTCTGGAAGCTTCTGTGTATGTACGTCTACTTCCTATCACTTCTCCTGCTTCTTCTTTTCATCTTAATCTATTTGAAAAGTCGTTTTCTAAACTGAATGAATGAGCTGCAGCTCGTGGGGATGATCAAGGCCCTTATTCAACTTTTTCCAAATGTTCCGGATCGTCCGGGAACTCGTTATTGATATTCAGGGATCATCTGAAGGAGGGGACCGTTTCCGTGTGAAACCGACCTTATCTCCAGTGGATTCTTGCGAAAGTAAAAATAAAAAAGTGGTGATTACGTGGCAGATTTAACTATCTCCAGCTTAGAAACTATGACACTCAAAGGACTTTATGAGAAAGCCCGCCAATATAAAGTATCCTATTACGCCAAATTGACAAAGCGGGAGCTGATCTTTGCGATTTTGAAAGCCCAGGCAGAGAAAGACGGCTTTCTGTTCATGGATGGGGTATTGGAGATCATCCCTTCGGAAGGTTTCGGATTCCTGCGTCCAATCAACTATTCTCCTAGTGCGGAGGATATCTATATTTCGGCTTCCCAAATCCGTCGTTTCGATTTGCGAAACGGAGATAAAGTATCAGGAAAAGTCCGTCCTCCGAAAGAAAACGAGCGCTATTATGGACTTCTTCATGTAGACGCCGTCAATGGGGAAGACCCTGATTCTGCGAAAGAGCGTGTCCACTTCCCGGCGTTGACTCCGCTGTATCCGGACCGGCACATGAAGCTGGAGACAGATACGAAGAAGCTCTCAACAAGGATTATGGATCTCGTGTCTCCTGTCGGATATGGGCAGCGTGGTTTGATCGTTGCACCTCCGAAAGCAGGGAAAACCATGCTCCTTAAGCAGATGGCTAACAGCATCTCTACGAATCATCCCGATGCCAAGCTGATCATTCTGCTTGTAGACGAGCGTCCGGAAGAGGTCACGGATATCGAGCGTTCCGTCGCTCCTGATGTCGATGTTGTCAGTTCCACATTCGATGAAGTTCCGGAAAATCATATTAAAGTATCAGAATTAGTATTAGAGCGTGCCATGCGTCTTGTTGAACATAAGCGGGATGTCATCGTGCTTATGGACAGTATCACGCGTCTTGCACGCGCCTATAACCTTGTCATTCCGCCGAGTGGCCGGACGCTTTCCGGCGGTATAGATCCTGCCGCCTTCCACCGTCCGAAGCGATTCTTCGGTGCCGCGCGTAATATAGAAGAGGGTGGAAGCTTGACGATTCTTGCGACGGCTCTTGTAGATACGGGGTCCCGAATGGATGACGTCATTTATGAGGAATTCAAAGGGACAGGAAACATGGAGCTTCATCTCGACCGTTCTCTTGCCGAACGCCGGATCTTTCCTGCAATCGACATCCCGCGTTCCGGCACAAGGAAGGAAGAATTGCTGCTTCCTAAAGCACACCTGGACAAGCTGTGGGCGATCCGGAAGACGATGTCGGATTCCCATGACTTCGCCGACCGCCTCCTCCGCCGTTTGAGAGCATCGAAGAACAATGAAGAGTTCTTCGATATGATGGATAAGGACATGAAAGGGAAAGCGACGACCCGCCGCTGATTCTCTTTCAAGGTACTTTCTGTCAACAATCAGATAATTGTCATTAGCTGTTGCAAAGGGGTAGTCCCCCTGTTATAATCATTCTATGTGAGTTTCAGTACAAGGTGTTATCACGAACCTTCGACGGCTCTTACAATAACTCTGTTTCCTAAGGATTCAGGGCAAAAAGGAGTGGAAGAACATGAAAGCAGGAATTCATCCAGAATACCGTAAAGTCGTATTCCTAGACACAAGTTCTAATTTCAAGTTTCTAACAGGATCTACTAAGACTTCTGAAGAAACAATCGAGTGGGAAGATGGAAACACTTATCCATTGATCCGCGTAGAGATTAGTTCTGCGTCTCACCCGTTCTACACAGGTAAGCAGAAAGCTGACAAAGCTGGCGGCCGTGTGGATCGCTTCAAGAAGAAATATAACCTTTCATAATTATGATACTCCCTCGTTTCGGGGGAGATTTCATCATTTTGAACAAAAACAGGCAAATTGTCTCAGAGGTTTGCCTGTTTTTTTGTCAAAAAATAGGGGTGTAGGGAGCTTTGTGTGACCTGTATCCGGTTTGATATATAGGAAGGGCTGTCCTTGGTGAAGTATTGCCGCCGATTCATCGGGGCTGATCGGGGTGGCTCTTTTTTTATGGTAGTCGGTTGATACATGGGAATAGAAGGAAAAGCGACACGGGAGCCGGCAGCATCTTTCGGCAGGACGGTCCAGGTGCATGGAAGGTGGATATGCCGTCTGCCGTGGCTTTTTCCTTTTATGGATTTTCTTGATTTATGAGAAGGGAGCGACAGTGACGTGTATGTAATGAAGCAGAGTGGATGGGTGGAACTCATCTGTGGAAGTATGTTCAGCGGAAAGTCTGAAGAATTGATTCGACGAGTGAGGCGGGCGACTTTCGGTCATTTGACCGTTCGTGTTTATAAACCTGCCATCGACAATCGCTACAAGGAGGATGCTGTAGTCAGTCATAATGGTACATCGATCATGGCTCGTCCCATTGAAAGTTCGCTTGCAATCCTGAAGCATGTGACGGATGATGTGGACGTCGTCGGTATTGATGAAATCCAGTTCTTTGATGAGCATATCGTCGAAGTCGTTGAATGTCTGGCGGACCGCGGCATACGCGTCATCGTTGCCGGTCTGGATACAGATTTCAGAGGTGAGCCATTCGGCAAGATGCCGGAATTGATGGCGCTCAGTGAAAGTGTGACGAAGCTGAATGCGATCTGTCCCGTCTGTGGATCTCCGGCAAGCCGTACCCAGCGTCTGATTGACGGTGAACCGGCTTCGTATGATGATCCGATCATTCTGGTAGGTGCATCAGAATCCTACGAACCAAGGTGCCGCCACCATCATGAAGTTCCGAATAAGCCGCGGCAGCGTGATGTGGAAGCCGTTTATGAAGAAAAAACAATAAATTGACAGAAGAGAAGACAGCTGGAATCCGGCTGTCTTTTTTATAATTGTCGATGTGCTCGCTGTCGTTTATTGTGGGAGGTATTGTGATATTCTGATGGTAGGTGGTCATCATAGGGAGGAAGGGAGATACCATGAGACATCAGAGTAGTTCCATTCTGGTGAAAGCGAATCTGTTGGAAGAATGTATGAATGCCTTCAAGTATGCAGCGGAAGTGGTGGAGAAAGGCAGCCATATGAAAGACGAGCTGTGTCTATCCTGCGCGGAAGTGTGCAGGACCAGTGCGGAAGAATGTCTGTTACTGACAGGCTCGAAGGAGGACCCTGTCTACCGGATGTGTTTGGAATATGCCGACTTATGTGAAGGGCTTCGTCAGTATGTGACAGAACCGAAACGACGAACAGGCATGCGCAGGTCAGGGTGAAACAATTGTTTGTAAAAAATCTACATATCCACGCCTGAACCGGAGAAACTATCGGTAAAAAGAAGGTGAAGGTATGTGGAAGGTATATATAAGTCTCTTGGTTATTCTTGTTGTCGGAGCTGCCTGCGGTCTGCAGCAGGGAGATAAATATCAAGGAATGACAAGCAGAGACGATATTGAAAACATGGGCATGAACAATGAAGTGACCCGTGATACGGAAAATCCCCGTTCCATCGACAAGGTTGGTTATACATGGGGGTTGAAGCAGGATCGGGAAAACATGAAAGAAGCGGTTCAACAGCTGCCCGGCGTCGATGTGAAACGGATCATCCTTGAAGCGGGAGATGCGTGGGTGACGGTTGATATCGACGGGGAAGCGGACATGAGTGATTCGGAACTTTCGGAATGGAAGAAACAGATACAGGAAGCCGTATTCCAAGCCGTACCAAGATACGATGTTCACGTGAAAATCAAGTAAGAGAAGGAAGACCTTCAAACCCGGTACACATGTGTATCGGGTTTCCTCGTCATGAGGGCGGATGTCCGGTTGTAACAGGGATTACTCTATAATATAATTAGAATGTTATGGAGAAAGAGGTGCATATCATTGATCGAACGTTTACAAACGCTGGAAGATCGTTACGAGAAGTTAAATGAATTGTTAAGTGATCCTGAGGTCATTTCAGATACAAATAAACTTCGGGAATACTCGAAGGAACAGTCTGGTCTGCAGGCGACTGTCGATGCTTACCGTGAATATAAAGAAGTGACAGAGCAGCTTGCTGATGCAAAGGCGATGCTCGATGATGAGTCGGATGCGGATATGACGGAAATGGTAAAAGAAGAAATCAGAGAATTGTCCGGACAGAAGCAGGAACTTGAAGAACGCCTGAAAGTTCTGATGCTGCCGAAAGATCCAAACGATGATAAGAACGTTATTATGGAAGTGCGTGGAGCTGCCGGTGGAGACGAGGCTTCTCTGTTTGCCGGGGATTTATACCGCATGTATGCGCGTTATGCGGAATCTCAAGGCTGGAAGACGGAGGTTTTGGAAGCCAACCCGAGTGATGTTGGTGGTTACAAGGAGATCATCTTCATGGTTAATGGAAACATGGCTTACTCCAAGCTGAAGTTTGAGAACGGTGCGCACCGTGTGCAGCGTGTCCCTGAAACGGAATCAGGCGGAAGGATTCACACCTCGACTGCAACGGTCGTCGTCATGCCGGAAGCGGAAGAAGTGGAAGTGGAAATCCATGATAAGGACATTCGTGTTGATACCTTCGCGTCAAGTGGACCGGGAGGGCAGAGTGTCAATACAACGATGTCCGCTGTACGTTTGACTCATGAACCTACAGGGATCGTTGTGTCCATTCAGGATGAGAAGTCACAGATTAAGAACAAGGAAAAAGCGATGAAAGTACTTCGTGCTCGTATTTATGATAAATTCCAGCAGGAAGCGCAGGCAGAATATGATGAGAGTCGGAAGTCAGCGGTAGGAACCGGCGACCGTTCTGAACGTATCCGCACTTACAATTTCCCGCAGACGCGAGTGACGGATCACCGAATTGGATTGACGTTACAGAAGCTCGATCAGGTACTGCAGGGGAACATGAGTGAAATTATTGACGCTTTACTGATGGAAGAACAAGCGAAGAAGTTGGAACAGCTCGGTGAATGATATGCAGCCTGCTTTTACGACGATTCAAGAAGCCCGCCGCTGGGCTTCTTCTTTTTTGCGGGACAGGGACAGAGAAACGAGAGTCGCTGACATGCTGTTGGAAGATTTGTTCGGCTGGTCGCGGGCCAAGCTGATGGCGTTTGAGACCGATCCATTTCCAGAAGAGCACCGGGAGGCATTTGTCCGCTCGGTTCTGGCTCATGCGGAAACGGGAGTACCGGTACAGCACTTGATCGGCACGGCTCCGTTCTACGGCAGAGAATTCAAAGTCGACCGTCATGTGCTCATTCCCCGTCCGGAGACGGAAGAGTTGGTGCATGGGATCATCGGTATTGTGGAAAGCTGCGGCATGAAGAATCCCCGTATCGCCGATATCGGTACAGGAAGCGGCGTTATCGCTGTTACAGCGGCGCTGGAAATACCGGGAAGTACTGTTCATGCAGTGGATATTTCAGAAGCCGCGCTTAAAGTAGCTTCTGAAAACGCGCAGGCGCTCGGAGCGGACGTCACGTTTCATAAAGGGAATTTCTATCAACCATTAATGGATGTAGAAGTGGATATCCTCCTTTCCAACCCTCCTTATATAGCTTGGGAGGAAAAAGGAGAAATGGCTGATACGGTTGTGGATTTTGATCCTGAATTGGCTTTGTTCGCCGATAAGAACGGATTGGCAGCCTACTTGACGATCGTTGAACAGTTATCCACATGTAGACAACTACCGAAATGTATAGCTTTCGAGATCGGTTACCAACAGGGGCCGCAGGTGAAAGAGCTGCTGGCGACGGCTTTTCCAACATATAATGTTGAGATGAAAAAAGATATAAATGGCAGAGACCGCATGGTGTTCGCGTTTGCGCCTTGTATGCGTATGTGAAGATCCCAGATTCATAGATCAGCCTGTTTAAAGTTCCGCTCCTCTGACTATACTAGCGACTAGTAGAGTACAGGGGGAATGGAAATGAAAAACGCGTGGCTGCTATTATTATCCTTATCTATCATTCTTATCGTATTGCCATGG
The DNA here is from genome assembly GCF_000469135.2 of Bacillus sp. SB49. Taxonomy (NCBI): domain Bacteria; kingdom Bacillati; phylum Bacillota; class Bacilli; order Caryophanales; family Bacillaceae; genus Bacillus; species Bacillus sp. SB49. The sequence continues at coordinate 3,331,689 of NZ_CP048117.1, read as the reverse complement.
GGACAGAGAACGGATGCTGATCAAACAGGAGAGAACTATCAAGTGATTCCGGATGAAGCGATCCGATTGAGAATATTGGCGGACAGTAATGCGCCGGAAGCCCAAGCGTTGAAGCGCGAGGTCAGGGACCGCGTTAATGCAGAGATTACGGAATGGGTGGAAGAATTGACATCAATCGAAGCGGCGCGTCAGCTTATACAGGACCGTCTCCCTGAACTCGAGGCAATCGTTGCTCAGACGTTGGAGGATAATGGGGTGGAACAAACCTATCACGTCGATTATGGAAAGAATGTTACATTCCCGACGAAGCTGTATGGACCGTTCATTTATCCGGCGGGGGAGTATGAAGCAATTCTCATTACGCTTGGAGAAGGGGAAGGGGACAACTGGTGGTGCGTTTTATTCCCTCCGATGTGTTTCCTTGACTTCTCAGACGGCACGAGCGTAGCGGCGGAAGAAGAAACACCGATAGAAGAATCAGAAGCGGATCAGCTGGAAGCGATTGCGGAAGAAGAAACGATGAAAGAGACGACGGAAGAAGAGAAAGAAGTGAAATTCTTTGTCGTAGAAATATGGGAAAATATCTTTTCCTAGCATAGCAGGCACACCCCTTTTCATAGAATAGAAAGCAAAAGGGGTGTGTTTTGTATGTATATTGAGAAAACAGAGAGGGATTCCTATCAGATCAAAGGGCAAAACGGAAGTATCGGAAGCTTCCACATACGCCGGTTACCGGCCGGTATTGGAAAGCTGGAACGCCTGCAGGTCAGTAGAGAGGTAAAGCCTGGACACCTGCTTGCAGTGTTTGAATTGATACAAAAATACGTAAAGGAAACGGATCTTCGAGCGCTTCTCGTAGAAAGTCATTCGGAAACGCTGGATTTCTTGTTGCAGCACCAATCCTTTCAACGGGACTCTGTCGAATCAGGCGTGTGGATTTATGAGGTTAATAACAAGTGACTGTGGGTAAGTACCACACTTATACACAACGACTCATTTTTCTGTGTATAACGTGTGGATTATTTTTTATTCACACGCTTTCAAACTAACGGATTCTTTGGATATGTGGACAATATTGTGGGTAAGTTGGGGGCATCTTGTGAATAATGTCTATATTTGCGATATTTTGTTGAATTATTCATAATAGAGACTAGTAAATCACGATCGAGTAAGGTAGGAAAAAGGAGTACAGATGAGATGGATACAAAAATGTGGACAATGCCGGAGCAACCGGCGGTAACAGATGAAGCGATCGAAGAGGCGGCACGTCTGCTTCAATCGGGGGAGGTCGTCGCTTTTCCAACAGAAACGGTGTATGGACTGGGAGCGGATGCAACAAAGGAAGCTGCTGTTCAGCGCATATTCGATGCGAAAGGCAGACCTTCGGATAATCCTTTGATCGTCCATGTCGCTGATCGAGCTCAAGTGAAGGGCCTTGTATCTGAAATCCCTCCCGTTGCTGAACGTCTGATGGATGCTTTCTGGCCCGGACCTCTCACCCTGATCATGAAAAGCAACGGCACAGCTGCGGATAACGTGACAGCAGGATTATCATCCATCGGTATCCGCATGCCGGATCATCCGGTGGCTGCTTCGCTTATTAAAGCATCCCGCCTTCCGCTTGCTGCTCCAAGTGCCAACCGTTCCGGAAGGCCGAGCCCTACGCTTGCTGGGCATGTTCGTCAGGATTTAGACGGCAGAATAGCCGGTATTATAGATGGAGGAGCTACCGGAGTCGGTGTGGAGTCCACGGTTGTCGATTGTACGACGGAAGTACCAATTATCCTTCGCCCAGGTGGGATAACGAAAGAGGATCTTGAGCGCATTCTTTCAGAAGTGATTGTCGATCCCGCCTTAGCGAACGAGACGGAAAAGCCTAAATCCCCGGGCATGAAATATACCCATTACGCACCGGAAGCTCCGCTATGGCTTGTGGATGGAGAGGATGATTTCTTTCTTTCCTGCCTTCAAAAGGAGAAAGCGAAGGGGCTTCGTGTTGGAGTCATAGCCAGCCGGGAACTGGCGCAGAAACTGGATCACTCCCGCGTTATTGCTTGTGGGTCGAGAACCGACGTGAAACAAATCGCCGTTCATTTGTATCAGGCGCTTCGGGAATTCAAAGAAGCCGACGTCGATGTCATTCTTTGTGAAACATTCCCGGAAACAGGTGTTGGAGCTGCTGTCATGAACCGGTTGACAAAAGCGTCCACGAAGAAACTCTCTCAGAACTAACATACCCCTCCTTTTCTCGGCATACGATGATACAGCATGTCCGAGGAGGAGGATGAACAGTTGGAACAGCTGGTTTCGCTAGTTTTGTTATCGATTGCTTTAGGGTTGGACGCATTCTCTGTTTCGTTGGGGATGGGAATGCAAGCCGTCCGTCTGAAGCATGCGTTCTTTGCGGGCATTGTCATCGGAGCCTTCCATATATTAATGCCGGGACTCGGGATGGTCCTCGGTCAATGGCTTTCTGGAACGGCGAGTGAGTTTGCAGCCTTTGCCGGCGGAGTCATGTTATTTGGTCTTGGAGCCTACACGGTTTTCGCTTCTTTTACCGAAAAGCACTCGGTCTCCTATCGAATCACGGGAGTAGGGTTGTGGTTGTTCGCTTTAAGTGTGAGCATCGACAGCTTTCCTGTCGGTTTCAGTCTTGGTTTGAGGGATGCGGAAGTTATCCTTTCCGTATTGTCGTTCGGTTTGTTCAGTATGTTATTGACATGGGCAGGATTCGTGATCGGTCGGAGGGCCGGAAGCTTGTTGGGAACATCCAGTGAATTGCTCGGGGGAAGCATTCTGTGTGTACTCGGATTAAGTGCCATATTTTGACATGTTTTTCGAGTTGCCTATACCTGTGCTATTATGGAGAAAACGGACTATTGGTTAGGAGAAGAATGGCTATGAATATATTATTTGTATGTACTGGTAATACTTGCCGAAGTCCGATGGCTGAAGCGCTGTTAAAGTCAAAATGGGACAAAGGTGAGGTCCGCTCCGCCGGAATATTTGCAGGCAAGGGAGAACCATTGGCGAAGAATTCGGAACTGGTTCTGAAAGAGAAAGATTTGACGATGAATCATCAAGCGGTTAACGTGGATGATGATCTGCTGGAATGGGCGGACATAGTGTTGACGATGACGGATCGTCACAAGCAGACCTTAGCATTGCAGTATCCTTATCACCAAGATAAATACTTTACGTTAAAAGAATATGTGGTATTGGATGAGAACAAGTGGAACCGACTCAAGGATCTATACAGCAGCTTTGAAGAGAAGCGGTCGATTCTGCTGAGAAATGCTTCTGAAGACCACTCTGATCCCCAAGAGCTTGAGCAGCGTTTATACGAGGAATTGCAGCAGGAGATCGAAGAGATCAAGAGTCTAGAGGAAGAACTGCCGGATCTCAATATATCCGACCCCTTCGGAGGCAGTATCCATATTTACAGATCGACAAGGGATGAGATTGAAAAATATTTGGACCTGCTTGTAGCGAAATGGCAGGGCGACAAGGCTTGAGAGTGCTCAAGTCTTTTTTTGTGGACAAAAAACAGTAGTTGTGGTGCTGGTCGTCGGCAGGATTGACACCTATAATGGAAACTGGCACGATTAGATATAATATTAATGAAAGATAGGAGTGTCGTAGATGAGAGTAATCCTTGCCTCTGACCATGGTGGAGTCAACCTGCGTAAGGAAGTGGCGGGTGTTCTGGAAGAGTTGGAAATAGAATTCGAGGATATAGGGTGCGACTGTGAAGGTTCCGTCGATTATCCGGATTATGCCATTCCGGCTGCGAAGCGGATTGCGGATGGAGAATTCGACAAGGGAATTCTGATCTGTGGCACAGGAATCGGCATGTCCATTGCTGCCAATAAAGTGAAAGGAATCCGGGCTGCGCTGGTCCATGATCTGTTCACGGCAAAGGTAACGCGGGAGCATAATGATTCTAACGTTCTTTGTATGGGAGAACGTGTTATTGGTCCGGGATTGGCGAGGGAAATCGCAAAAACCTGGGTTTCGACAAATTTTGAGGCGGGTCGGCACAAAACTCGCATAAGTAAGATTGCCGAATACGAAAATAAGTAATACAATGGGATGTAGAAAAGCGGATGCCGTCAAAAGCGGAAGCTGACAAAAAAGAGGAGCGGTATGGTGCTTCTCTTTTTTCATAGTTCTGCCAGGAGGTGGATGAGATGGTAGATGTACATGCTGTGCAGGAAGATGTCCGTAAGACAGCGGAGCAATTGTTAGAGGGTGGTTCCATCCGACGAGGGGTATTTGTCATCGGTTGTTCAACGAGCGAAATCGCCGGGGAACGGATCGGTACATCCGGAAGCGAAGCGATTGCGGAGGTCGTCTTTAAAGAATTACAGCAGTTTCGGCGTGCCGGGGAGTCGGAGCTTGCTTTCCAATGTTGTGAGCACTTGAACCGAGCATTAGTCGTCGAACGTCCAGTTATGGAAAAGTACCGCTTAATGGAAGTCGCTGCGGTCCCGGTTCCTAAAGCCGGTGGATCGATGGCATCGTATGCGTACAAGCATATGGAGGATCCGGTCTTGGTGGAAAGAATCGAAGCTTCAGGCGGACTTGATATCGGAGACACTCTGATCGGGATGCACTTGAAGCGGGTAGCCGTACCGCTCCGGATCGCGCAGAAATCCATTGGCCGGGCACATATTACAGCTGCCACAACACGTCCTCCTCTGATTGGCGGGGCTAGAGCTGTTTATGAGAGGGTTGCAGAAGAAGGTTCTTGTGATTAAAGGAATGGAAAGGGGAAAGTTTTGACAATGAATCATGTTAAATCAGTAGACGCAGAGGTTTTTTCAGCTATTCAGGATGAAAAAGGGCGCCAACAGGACAATATTGAATTGATTGCATCAGAAAACTTTGTTTCCGAAGCCGTTATGGAGGCTATGGGATCTGTTCTTACCAACAAGTACGCGGAAGGGTATCCTGGACGTCGTTATTACGGCGGTTGTGAACACGTGGATGTTGTGGAGAACCTTGCCCGTGATCGTGTGAAAGAGTTGTTCGGTGCCGAGCACGTTAACGTACAGCCGCACTCCGGTGCACAGGCGAACATGGCTGTTTACTTCACTATATTGGAGCCTGGTGATACGGTTCTTGGTATGAACCTGAACCACGGCGGTCACCTGACACACGGCAGCCCTGTCAACTTCAGTGGGAAGTTGTACAACTTTGAAGAGTACGGGGTAGATGAAGAAGGTCAACGTATCGATTATGATGCTGTCCTTGCTAAAGCAAAAGAAGTGAAACCGAAGCTGATTGTAGCTGGTGCGAGTGCTTACCCTCGTGAGATCGACTTTGCCAAGTTCCGTGAAATTGCTGATGAAGTCGGTGCCTACTTGATGGTCGACATGGCTCACATCGCCGGTCTTGTAGCTTCCGGTCTTCACCCGAACCCGGTACCTCACGCTCATTTCGTAACGACGACAACACACAAAACTCTTCGTGGTCCGCGAGGCGGCATGGTTCTGTGTATCGAAGAGTTCGCCAAACAAATCGATAAGAACGTTTTCCCTGGTATGCAGGGCGGTCCTTTGATGCATGTCATCGCAGCCAAAGCTGTATCCTTTAAAGAAGCCCTGCAGCCGGAATTCAAAGAGTATTCCCGTCAAGTCATCGCCAATGCGAAACAGCTTGCTGCATCCCTTACGGAAAAAGGAGTCGATCTCGTTTCCGGCGGTACGGATAACCACTTACTGCTTCTTGATCTTCGCAGTAAGAATCTGACCGGTAAAGTTGTCGAGAAGGCTCTTGATGAGATCGGAATCACAACGAACAAGAACGGCATTCCTTTCGATCCGGAAAGCCCGTTCGTTACCAGCGGTATCCGCGTAGGTACGGCAGCGGTAACAAGCAGAGGCTTCAGGGAAGAAGAGATGAAAGAGATCGCTGACTTGATCGCTTTCACTCTGGATCACCATGAAGATACGGAGAAGATGAAGGAAGCGGAAACGCGTGTCCGTGAACTTACTTCCCGTTTCCCTTTGTATCAAACCCTTAACTATTCCTCTTTATAATTTTAAAAGGAAGCCCTCCCGGCCTTGCCGGGAGGGCTTTTTAGTATGTCGCAGAGATATTCTTCACAGGGGAAGGGACTCTTGCTCTTGCGGTTGTTTATGTTCATGTAATTATTTCCTTATCTTTGAGACTTCGGAACCGTCAATCCTTTTATGGCGTCGGTCTTTGTCTGGATAAATGACAAGATGTCGATTCCCGGGTTGCAGGGACACTACTTTTTCAGTACAATTTAAAGGATGTAAACACTGAGAAGGAGTGATTGGCAATGGCGAACGTTTATGTACTGGATCATCCATTAATTCAGCATAAGTTGACGTACATACGCAAAAAAGAGACAGGAACGAAAGATTTCCGTGAATTAGTTGATGAAGTAGCGGCACTGATGGCATTCGAAATTACCCGTGACCTGCCCCTCGAGGAAGTAGAAATCGATACACCAGTGGTGGAGAACGCCAAAGCGAAAGTGCTGACTGGTAAGAAGATCGGTCTTGTGCCGATTCTACGTGCCGGTCTCGGCATGGTAGACGGTATCGTTCAATTGATTCCTGCTGCGAAGATCGGGCATGTCGGCCTTTATCGTGACCCAGAGACGTTAAAGCCAGTCGAATACTATGTCAAACTTCCAAGTGATATTGAAGAACGTGAACTGATCGTTATCGATCCGATGCTTGCGACAGGTGGATCCGCAAATGAAGCCATTCACTCACTGAAGAAACGCGGTGCACGTCAAATCCGTTTGATGTGTCTCGTTGCAGCACCGGAGGGTGTGGAAGCTGTACAAGAAGAGCACCCGGACGTAGATATATATCTTGCGGCGCTTGATGAGAAGCTTAATGAGAAAGGTTACATCGTACCAGGCCTCGGAGATGCTGGGGATCGTTTGTACGGCACAAAATAAGAGGTACATTTCTTCATTAAAGGAGAATGATGATGGCAGATCGTATTAAAGTGATGACAATCTTTGGGACAAGACCGGAAGCAATTAAGATGGCTCCGCTTGTTCTTGAATTGAAGAAGCGGGCGGATCAGTTCGAACCGATTGTTACCGTTACGGCTCAGCACAGGGAAATGTTGGATCAGGTACTGGCAATTTTCGATATTCAACCCGATTTTGATTTGGATATTATGAAATCCCGTCAGACGCTTGCTCAAATTACGACCCGCGCGTTGGAAGGTCTCGATGAAGTAATGAAAGAAACCAAACCGGACATGGTTCTTGTGCATGGCGATACCACGACGACATTCGCCGCATCCCTTGCCGCCTATTATAATCAAATTCCAGTCGGCCATGTCGAAGCCGGTTTACGGACATGGAACAAATATTCTCCATTCCCGGAAGAGATGAATCGCCAGTTGACGGGGGTTATGGCGGACCTGCATTTCTCTCCGACCAACAAATCGCGTGATAACCTCTTGGCGGAAGGGAAGCCGGAGGAGCATATCTTCGTAACGGGTAACACAGCGATTGATGCGTTGAAGACGACGGTAGATGAAGGGTATTCTTCAGAAATCCTTAAAGAAATAGGGGATAAACGACTTGTTCTCATGACTGCCCACCGTCGGGAAAACCTTGGGAACAACATGCGGCAGATGTTCCGTGCGATCAAGCGTCTCGTGGAAGAGCATGATGAAATCCAGGTCATTTATCCCGTGCATTTGAATCCTGTTGTTAAAGAGACGGCGGATGATATTCTTGGGAATGATGATCGAATCAAGCTGATCGATCCGCTGGACGTCATCGATTTCCATAACTTCGCTTCCAGGGCACACTTGATTTTAACCGATTCCGGTGGAGTCCAGGAAGAGGCACCGTCTCTTGGTGTGCCTGTCCTGGTGCTTCGTGATACGACGGAACGCCCGGAAGGGATCGAAGCAGGTACATTAAAGCTTGCAGGTACGGAAGAAGATCATATTTTCCACCTTGCTCATGAACTGCTTTCAGATGAAGAGAAGCATCAAGCGATGGCTCAGGCTTCCAATCCTTATGGGGATGGAAAGGCGTCTGCGCGTATTGCGGAAGCGATCCGCTATTTCTTCAAACAGCGTGAAGATAAACCTGCCCCGTTTGAAATTGAATAGTCACACAACGACCGAACCCACTCCGGGGTTCGGTTTTTCTTTTGTCGGATGTACGTATAAATGAAAGGTTGAGACAGAAGCTAAAGGTAAAAAAAGGGGTCGCCGTCCTATGCGATTATGGTTGCTTGCCGTTATGGCTTTTGCTTTGTTGACTGGTTTTGACCCACCTGATCCTCCCGAACCATCAGAGGAAGTAACCATCATTGTGGAAGTAGAAGAGAAACCTTCTGATTTCCAGGAGATGTTGGAAGCCCGCCTTCCCCGGTTGGAAGTAGTCGCCGTCTATGATCGTTTGTTCAACGGCTTGGCGGTTCGGGGGAAAGCGGAGGAATTGGAGAAGCTTGCCCGGATGGATATGGTGACCAATCAATATCCGGTTCAAACGTATCGAGCACTTGGAGATGATGAAATGACGTTCTCGACGGAAAAACTGAGAGAAAATCTTTCCTCATCCTATACGGGCAAAGGTGTCAAAGTCGGCGTCATCGATACAGGCGTGGATTACACGCATCCGGACCTTAGGAAGAATTACATTGGAGGATTTGATACTGTTGATTTCGATAATGATCCGATGGAAACGAAAGGGGAAGGAGCGACCGCGCACGGATCTCACGTTGCTGGAGTAATCGCGGCAGACGGCAAGATGAAAGGGATTGCCCCTGACGCCAGGATTTATGCGTATCGAGCGCTCGGCCCTGGTGGTGTCGGTTCTTCCGTCCAGGTGATTGCAGCTTTGGAGGAAGCAGTGAAGGAAGGGATGGATGTCATTAATCTTTCTCTCGGGAATGATGTCAACGGCCCGGATTGGCCGACGACCCATGCCGTCAACAAAGCGGTTGAACTCGGGACCGTTGTCGTCGTTGCCGCCGGAAATTCGGGTCCTGATGCCTGGACGGTCGGTTCCCCAGCCACTTCCTCGGAGGCGATTACCGTGGGGGCATCGGCTTTATCGATGAAAATACCGGTTTTAAAAGTGCCGGGCGTACGTGCTAAAGTGCCGCTGCAATTGTTCGCCGGGTCGAAGCAGTGGCAGTTAAGCAGAAAGTATCCCGTTGTTTATGCTGGGAAGGGGGAGGGACATCTCGGAGACTTGCGCGGAAAGATAGCGTTAGTGGAACGTGGGACCATTCCTTTCGTGGAGAAAGCGATAAAAGCGTATCAAGCCGGTGCTGTTGCTGTTTTGATTTATAACAATGAAGAGGGGGTATTCCAAGGTTCCTTGGACGGTCAGAAGCTCCCGGTACCCGTCGCTTCTCTTTCCAAAGAGGCCGGTGAATTTTTGGTGGAGGAAGCGGTGGCACAGAATCAGTGGGTGGCGACGGAATGGGATACATTGAATGATCGTATCGCACCATTCAGTTCCCGGGGACTCGTTACAACCAACTGGGAAATCAAACCGGATATCGTCGCCCCTGGTGTGAACATTTGGAGCACGGTTCCGGGTGGATATCAGCCGATGCAGGGGACAAGCATGGCTGCCCCTCATGTCGCTGGTGCTGCTGCTTTATTGAAAGAAGCCCATCCGGAGTGGACCCCTGCCCAAGTAAAGACGGCCTTGGCTAGTACAGCAATTCCGATTAACGGAGAAGACTCTCTTCCTATGGAACAAGGGGCAGGAGCCATGGACATTGGGAAAGCACTCCATCCGGATCTGATGATTGACCATGGAGCGCTTGCTTTTGGAAAAGTAGAAGGTGCTTTTTATAAGAAGAAGATCCGCTTCCGTGTAACTAACCCTACAGATGAGGTGGTCCGGTTGGAAATGGATCAGCCCAGTATGAAGCATGGAGAATCCTGGTCCGTTCCGTTGTCGTTTGATTTATTGCCGGCAGAGGAGAAAGAGGTGGAAGTGGAGCTCAGGTTGACGACCTCCTTGCTTGACCCCGGTGTCCACCAAGGATATTTGAAAATGAGAGGAAACGGTAAAGAGTACCTGCTTCCTTATGCGTACGTAAATGAGAAAGCATCCTATCAACAAATATCAGGATTTGAGCTCGTGGATGAAGGAAAAGGAAAGGAAGCCTCCTACCGCTTTCATCTGGCAGAAGAAGTAGAGCGGGTCACTGTCGATTTGTACAGGGCCGGGAGCTTCTTCTATGCCGGAGAGCTGCTTGATATCGACAATCCTGACGCAGGTATGAAAGAAGGAACGGCGAAGCTTGCTGCGGACAGTCTGGCCGGCAGTTACATCGCTGTCGCATTAGTGGAGACGAAAGATGGTATCGAACACTATGCGTTTCCTGTTTATATGGAAGGGTGAAATATTAAAAAAGGACAATCTGCTGCCGTAGCAGATTGTCCTTTTTATTTTTACTGCCATGCTTCGACAGCGTCTGTTATAATTGATAGCAGAAGTACCTAGCAAAGGAAAATTTTGGTGGTTAATAAGGAATATTTTGTATTGTCAGAAATGTGACGAAAATGTGAGCAAAGCATGTCGTGCATTTGTATTTTTAATCACAAACGCATTGACATGGACCTACCCCTATTGTATTCTTACATAGGGTAGAATGATAAGGTTTTCATCAGTGACACCATAGGTTTTCAACAGATCATTCCATTGTCGGGAAAGGTAGAACTATGAACCAATCAAAACCCCCTTTTCGTGCGATGGCTTTGACAAGCAGCATCCTTTCCCAGCTCGCAGGCGGACCACTTGCCGGCGCATTTCTCGGGAACTGGCTTGACAGTCATCTTTCCACAGGACCCACATTTCTGATCATAGGACTTCTCTTAGGATTAGGAGCAGGTACATACGGAACCATTCATTTAGTACGAACGTACACGGGAGACGATTAATATGCAGACATATCAGCACATGATAGCCCGTCAAAGAAAATGGATGTTCTATCTTCTGGCTCTTTTCGTACTTGGATGGGGCGTAACCCCATGGCCGTCAATTTTCCTCGGACTTCTACTTGGAAGTGCATTGAGCTTCTACAACCTCTGGCTTATGCAGCGTAAGATTCGCATGCTCGGCGAAGCTTCTGCGGAAAACCGCAAAGTAGGAGGAATTGGCACCTTTACGCGATTGGCTTCCGGCGCACTGGCCGTAGTCATTGCCCTTCAGTTTGAAGAATATTTCCATTTAATTTCAGTAGTATTGGGCTTAATGGCAGCCTATATTGTCATTTTAATAGATTATCTGTTCCATAAATCAACAGTTTAGCAAGATGGAAGGTAGGTGAACAGTTTGAATCACGAATCACCGATATTAGAGGATGCGTTTGGGATCTCTTGGCTGGATTTCAACTTATCTAACGTATTGATGATGTTTGTTGCTTCCTTGATTGTATTTATCCTCGGCGTAGCGGCGACAAGGAATATGAAGCGATATCCGAAAGGGTACCAGAATTTCATGGAATGGCTGATCGATTTCATTAAAGGAATCATTGGATCAAACATGGACTGGAAGACGGGAAGGCTATTCTTGCCACTCGGCCTTACTTTATTCGCCTACATTTTCGTTGCCAACATGCTCGGGGTCGTAACCAATGGTGTCGTAGGGCATACGCTTTGGTGGAAATCACCGACGGCGGATCCCGGAATCACGTTGACGCTTGCAACCTTGGTCGTTGTGCTGACTCATTATTACGGTGTCAAGTTACGGGGCGGCAGAGAATATGCTAAAGGATTTATTCGTCCTTTGCCACTATTGCTTCCTTTCAAGATCATCGAGGAATTTTCCAATACGCTGACACTCGGTCTGCGTCTTTACGGTAACATTTATGCAGGAGAGATCCTTTTAAGCCTGCTCGTTACAATGGCAGCGGGTGGTATAGGAGGATTTATCGGGGCAACCCTTCCGATGATTGCATGGATGGGCTTCAGTACATTCATCGGCTTTATCCAGGCGTTCATTTTCGTTATGTTAACGATGGTTTATATGTCTCACAAAGTGAGCGAAGACCATTAATATAAAGTAATATAATCAACTTTTTTAAAATATTAAGGAGGATTTTCATTATGGGTCTATTAGCAGCTGCAATCGCAGTAGGTTTAGCGGCACTTGGTGCTGGTATTGGTAACGGTCTAATCGTAAGTCGTACAGTAGAAGGGATTGCGCGTCAACCAGAATTGCGCAGTGCTCTTCAAACAACAATGTTCATCGGTGTCGCACTAGTAGAGGCGATTCCTATCATCGGCGTTGTTATTGCATTCATCGTAATGGGTAGATAAAGCGGACGAGTATATACGCTTATGGCGAAGTTCAACTCCATCGATCTTCGCCTTTCCTTTATACTTTACGAAAACTATATACCCGCAAGTCATGGTAAGAAAACTTCGACGGAAGCTGTTTAACAGCGGAAGCCGGGTTTTTCGCTTGTAAGGCACCGCCATCGAGGTGGGATGAGCAGTGCCTCAGGCAAAAAACTGTTACGAGATGGTGTGGAGAGGAGTGAAAACTGTGCAAGGATTCACAAATAGTCTGGTCCTCGGTGCTGAAGGAGGACTACATGTTGGTGACATGATCATTCAGCTCATTTTCTTCCTGTTGCTGCTTGCTCTTTTGGGTAAGTTTGCTTGGGGACCATTGATGAATATGATGAAAGAACGTGAAGATTACGTAGCTAATGAAATCAATACGGCGGAGAAAAGCCGTGAAGAAGCGCAGCGCATGCAGAAGGAAGCTTCTGATGAGCTGAAGGCGACTCGCCAGGATGCACAGAATATCATTGAGGATGCCCGTAAGACGGCTGTCCAACAGGAAAAAGATATTCTGGAATCAGCCCGTGCCGAAGCAGAGCGCATGAAAGAATCGGCTCGACAGGAAATCGAACAGGAGAAGGAGAAAGCTGTCCAGGCTCTTAAAGATCAAGTTGCATCCATGTCTGTCATGATTGCATCGAAAGTGATCGAGAAGGAACTCTCCGAGAAGGATCAGGATACATTGATCAATCAATATATCGATGAGGCAGGTAAAGAGCGATGAGCGAAATGATCATTGCAAAACGCTATGCGGAAGCTCTTTTTCAACTTGGAAAAGAGAGATCTAAACTAGAGCAGTTCGAAACGGAATTATTGACATTACGTGAAGTATATAAGGGCGATGCCCAATGGTTGGCCTTCCTTAAGCATCCACGTGTGACTATCGATCAGAAGAAAGAAGCGGTGCGCCAGTCGCTCCAGTCTTTCTCAGTTGAAATCGTAAATACGGTTCAGCTCCTCGTCGAGCGTCACCGGGAGGATATCATCGTGGAGATGATCGGGCAGTTCATCACTATGATGAATGATGCCAAAGGAACGGCGGATGCGGATGTTTACTCTGTGCGCGAGCTCTCTGAAGAAGAGAAGCAGCGTGTATCAGCGGCCTTCGCACCAAAAGTCGGTAAACAGTCTTTGAACCTTAGAAATATTGTAGACCCTTCCATTCTCGGCGGTCTACGTGTAAGAATCGGCAATCGGATCTTCGATGGATCGGTCAGCGGGAAGCTGCGCCGCATCGAACGTAAGCTGATATCTACGAACAAATGATGATAGGGGTGAAATGGCATGAGCATCAAAGCTGAAGAAATCAGTGCGCTGATTAAGCAGCAGATTGAAAACTATGAATCAGATATAGAAGTCAATGATGTGGGGACCGTAATCGAGGTCGGTGACGGGATCGCACGTGCTCATGGTCTTGATAACGTCATGGCCGGTGAGCTGGTTGAGTTCTCCAATGGTGTTATGGGCTTGGCACAGAACTTGGAAGAAAGTAACGTTGGTCTTGTCATTCTTGGACCATATACAGATATTAAAGAAGGCGATGAAGTTCGTCGTACAGGACGTATCATGCAGGTGCCTGTAGGAGAGGAAATGCTTGGACGTGTCGTAAACCCTCTAGGCCAGCCGGTGGACGGACTCGGACCGATTGAAACGACGAAATCCCGTCCAATCGAATCTCCGGCACCAGGGGTTATGGATCGTAAATCCGTACACGAACCTCTTCAAACCGGCATTAAAGCGATCGATGCACTTGTTCCAATTGGACGTGGGCAGCGTGAATTGATCATTGGTGACCGTCAAACCGGTAAAACATCTGTCGCGATCGATGCGATTTTGAACCAGCACGATCAAGACATGATATGTATCTATGTAGCGATCGGGCAGAAAGAATCTACTGTCCGTGGTACGGTGGAAACATTGCGCCGTCACGGGGCTTTGGATTACACGATCGTCGTAACTGCAAGTGCTTCCCAACCTGCACCACTTCTTTACCTGGCACCATATGCCGGCGTTGCAATGGGAGAAGACTTCATGTACAACGGAAAGCACGTACTTGTCGTTTATGATGACTTGTCCAAGCAGGCAGCTGCTTATCGTGAACTTTCCTTGCTGCTTCGTCGTCCACCAGGCCGTGAAGCATTCCCGGGAGACGTATTCTATCTTCACTCCCGTTTGCTGGAGCGTGCCGCGAAGCTTAGTGATGCGAAAGGCGGAGGGTCTTTGACTGCTCTTCCATTCGTAGAAACCCAGGCGGGCGACATCTCTGCCTATATTCCAACGAACGTTATCTCCATTACAGACGGACAGATCTTCCTTCAGTCCGACTTGTTCTTCTCCGGTGTACGTCCGGCGATCAACGCAGGTCTTTCTGTATCACGTGTAGGGGGATCCGCACAAATTAAAGCGATGAAGAAGGTTGCAGGTACCCTTCGTTTGGATCTGGCTTCTTATCGTGAACTGGAAGCATTCGCTCAGTTCGGTTCCGACTTGGATAAATCGACACAGGCGAAACTGAATCGTGGTGCCCGTACAGTAGAAGTACTGAAACAAGGCCTGCATCAGCCGCTTGCTGTTGAAAAACAGGTCATGATCATTTATGCACTGACGAAAGGTTTCCTTGATGATATTCCAGTACAGGATATCACTCGTTTCGAATCCGAGTTCCACCTGTGGTTGGACAACAACCGCAAAGAGCTGCTTTCCCAAATCCGTGAGACAGGTAAACTTGGTGAAGACAGCGATATGAGCGAAGCTGTCAAAGCGTTCAAGAAAACGTTTGTCGTTTCGGAGTAAATGAATGATAGCTGGAAAGGGTGGTGAAACAGCGTGGCATCCCTTAGAGATATAAAAGGTCGGATTACGTCTACGAAGAAGACGAAACAAATTACGAAGGCAATGGAAATGGTGTCGGCTTCCAAGCTGAACCGTGCCGAGCAGAATGCCAAAAAATTCGTTCCTTATAGTGAAAAAATCCAGGATGTCGTTGCGAGTATCGCAAACGGCGGTGGTGATGCAAGTCACCCGATGCTGGAGGCACGGGATGTGAAGAAGACGGGATATCTCGTCATTACATCAGACCGTGGGCTTGCGGGAGCATTTAACAGCAGCATTCTGCGTAAGGTTTACAACCAGATCCGTGATCACCATACATCTGCAGAGGAATATACCCTGATTACGATGGGACGCATCGGGCGTGATTTCTTCCGTAAGCGGAACATGCCTGTAGATATGGATATCACCGGTATCTCGGATCAGCCTGAATTCGCTGATATCAAGGATATTGCTTCTGATACAATTCAATTATATACAGATGAAAGAATTGATCAGCTGTATATTTACTATAACCACTATGTCAGTGCGATCACTCAGGAAGTGACGGAGAAGAAAATTCTTCCACTGACAGATTTGAGTCAAAGCGGCAAAGGCAGCCGAAGTTCTTATGAGTATGAGCCGAACCAAGAAGAGATTCTCGAAGTACTGCTTCCTCAATACGCAGAGAGCTTAATATATGGTGCCCTGCTTGACAGTAAAGCAAGTGAACACGCGGCACGGATGACGGCAATGAAGAGTGCGACAGATAATGCTGATGATTTAATCGGAGATCTGACGCTATCTTACAACCGTGCACGTCAAGCTGCCATTACCCAGGAGATTACCGAAATCGTCGGCGGTGCAGCCGCTCTCGAATAGGGAAAACCGTTTTTTGTTCAAAGTAAGTTAGGAGGGAAATCGATGAGTAAAGGACGCGTGACTCAGATCATGGGACCGGTTGTGGACGTTACATTCGACGAAGGCAGCCTCCCGGATCTTAATAACGCATTGCATGTCAGCTATGATGCGCAATCTGAAAATGAAACAAACGTCGACCTTACATTGGAAGTCGCTCTTCACCTTGGTGACAATACCGTCCGTACGGTAGCGATGTCATCTACCGAAGGTGTTATGCGCGGCACACCCGTTACAGACACAGGGAAACCGATCTCTGTACCTGTCGGAGACGTGACGCTTGGACGTGTATTCAATGTACTTGGTCAAAATATCGACCTGGATGAGCCACTGGGGGAAGACGTCCGCCGCGACCCTATCCACCGCAGTGCTCCTACGTTTGAAAACCTGGCGACAGAGACAGAAATCCTTGAAACAGGAATTAAAGTCGTCGACCTGCTTGCCCCTTATGTTAAAGGTGGTAAAATCGGACTCTTTGGTGGAGCCGGAGTAGGGAAAACCGTATTGATCCAGGAGCTTATCAATAACATCGCCCAGGAACACGGTGGTATTTCCGTATTCGCGGGCGTCGGAGAACGTACTCGTGAAGGAAATGACCTTTACTGGGAAATGACGGATTCCGGAGTTATTAAGAAGACGGCGATGGTCTTCGGTCAGATGAACGAGCCGCCTGGAGCACGTATGCGTGTCGCTCTTTCCGGACTTACCATGGCGGAATACTTCCGTGATGAGCAAGGTCAGGACGTTCTGTTCTTCATCGATAACATCTTCCGTTTCACACAAGGTGGTCTGGAAGTATCCGCACTACTCGGACGTATGCCGTCAGCTGTAGGTTACCAGCCGACATTGGCAACAGAGATGGGTCAACTTCAGGAACGAATCACGTCCACGGATAAAGGATCTGTTACGTCGATCCAGGCGATTTATGTCCCAGCCGATGACTACACGGACCCTGCTCCAGCGACAACGTTCGCTCACTTGGATGCGACGACAAACCTTGAGCGTAAGCTTTCTGAGCAAGGGATCTACCCTGCCGTAGACCCGCTTGCCTCTACATCCCGTGCCCTTGATCCGGATATCGTCGGAGAAGAGCACTACGAGGTGGCGCGTGAAGTTCAGCGGACGCTTCAACGTTACAAAGAACTGCAGGATATTATCGCCATTCTCGGTATGGACGAGCTTTCCGATGAAGATAAGATGACGGTTGCACGTGCGCGCCGTGTTCAGTTCTTCCTGTCCCAAAACTTCCACGTTGCCGAACAGTTCACTGGTCAGCCGGGTTCTTATGTTCCCGTTGCGGAAACAGTGCAAGGCTTCAAGGAAATTCTTGAAGGTAAATATGACGATCTTCCGGAAGATGCTTTCCGCCTTGTCGGTCGCATCGAAGAAGTGGTTGAGAAATCAAAACAAATGCAATAAACGATTCGTGAAAGCGGAGGGGCTCTCCGGTAGAGTTCCTTCCTTCTTCACGATCACTGCCGAGGAGGAATACGTATGAGTACACTGACGGTGAGTGTCGTCACTCCTGATGGCCCGGTGTTGGAAGATGCATTTGAAATGGTGAGTTGTAAGGCGGAGAGCGGGGAACTCGGAATTCTTCCGGGGCACATTCCTATGGTGGCTCCGTTGACGATCAGTGCTGTGCGCCTGAAGGGCGGAGAGCGGTCGGAACGGATTGCTGTAAGCGGAGGATTTCTTGAAGTCCGTCCGGATAAAGTGACCATCCTTGCACAATCTGCTGAAAGGCCATCGGATATTGATGCCGATCGTGCACAAATGGCAAAAGAACGTGCGGAACGCCGACTCCAAGATAAACAAGCCGATATCGATTTCCAACGGGCTGAAATGGCGCTCAAACGAGCCATCAATCGTTTGGATGTTTACGATAACACTTTCTGACTGCTTTCACATGAGAGCAGTTTGTTTTTTTGTAGAAAGTCCGAGTTTTGTTTCTATTTATTTCTAATTGTTGCTTAAAAAGTAAAATTCGCCAGAACAAACGGTTATTCCCCGGGAAATGAATCGTTTTATTTCCTCTTTTGTCGCTCGTTTTCCTATTCACAGCAACCGTTTGATAGTATGATGGGAAAGTCGACATTATTTAAGAAGGAGTGTTTGTTTTGGAACAGTATTTTGCTGAAGAAGCCATTCTCAGTATGACGTCCCATTTAATCTTCATCATCATTACGTGGCGTGTGCTTCAATCAGTGAATTTCGATTCGTTGTTCAGAAGAAACAAAGTTTTCGAAGCACGGATTCTCGTCATCCTGATCACGATCGCCATCGGCACGACGGTCAGTAATTTCTTTCTTGATTTCATTAAATGGTCGAACAGCCTGGTCTATTTGTTTTAAGGATTCATTTGTCTAATGTTGTTAGCAAATGTCCTGTATGAATCCCGCCTGCCAAGGTCAAACTTATAGTAAGTTGATGCTTGGGGAGGCATATAAAAATGAAGAGTGTTTTAACTGGAATTATTGCATTGCTTATCATCGGTACAGGTGCTTATCCACAGGAAATGATAGAAGGCCATGAAGAGCTCATGGACATTGCGTCATTTGCTGAGGATAAGCAGCTAGAAGTGAATGAGTGGACAATTACAATAAAAGAAACGATCGATGCTTCATCATTCGAGAAGATGCAGAAGGAAATCCTCTCTCTTACGGACCACAGGGAAATGAAGCGGGAAAATTTGAAGAATGCTGTAAAATATTCGGTGAAAAACCGACATAAACATTCAGATATCGTCGAATCTTATATATTGATTGTTCCCAAAAAAATGAAGAGCAGTGTGGAAATGGTTTATGCCATCGGAGGACAGGGAACACCCTCTTTAGAACAAGCGCAATCATCATCTTTACTGAAGGAAGTAAAAAGTCGACTTTTCTCGAAAACTGCTACCATTTTCTCTTGTCTTAAGGCGAATTATAATGGTATTATTAACGATGTTTTAGTATATCAAGAATTCAAAGAAGCTTTCAACGTTACAACAATAGATGAAGTCGACGAAGAAGGCTGGACTAGCAGATCCGGCCATACAACCGAATGGGGTCAGTCAATACCTACGGGGGATCAACCGATGAATGTTCAATTCGCATCAAGAACTTTGGGCGGGGAGACAAACATCACTATTGGCACACCCATTATTACTGCTGAATATTAATAATAGTGAATATGGACGCGGAGGAGAATGAACCTTGGAAAAAATCATCGTCCGTGGTGGGAGGCAGCTGAATGGTACCGTCAAAGTAGAAGGTGCCAAGAATGCCGTACTGCCTGTCATCGCAGCAAGTATAATTGCAAGTGAAGGAAAAAGCGTACTCCACGAAGTACCTGCTTTAGCCGATGTACACACAATTAACGAAGTAATCAGACATATGAACGCAGACGTCAATATGGTTGGAAATACAGTTACAGTGGATGCTTCTGGCAGGTTGGAAACAGAAGCACCAATCGAATATGTGAGAAAGATGCGCGCTTCTGTTCTTGTACTGGGACCACTTTTGGCCCGCTATGGCCATGCTAAGGTTGCCCTCCCTGGTGGTTGCGCAATCGGTTCCCGTCCTATCGATCAACACCTGAAAGGGTTTGAAGCGATGGGAGCAGAAGTAACCGTTGGTAACGGTTATGTCGAGGCGGAAGTAAACGGACGCCTGCAGGGCGCCAAAATCTACTTCGATGTTCCGAGTGTAGGGGCAACGGAGAACGTGATGATGGCTGCAGCATTGGCGGAAGGGAAAACCGTACTTGAGAACTGTGCCAAAGAGCCGGAAATTGTTGACCTTGCCAACTATTTAAACAAGATGGGTGCCAAGATTGTCGGTGCCGGAACAGAAACAATCCGCATCGAAGGTGTGGAGAAGCTTACAGGAGCTGTACACACGATCATTCCTGACCGCATTGAAGCGGGTACCTTCATGGTGGCTGCGGCTATCACCGGCGGTAACGTCCTTGTAAAAGGAGCGCTGCATGAGCATCTACGTTCTCTTGTATCCAAGATGGAAGAGATGGGTGTCATCATCGAAGAAGAGGGCGATGGGTTACGTGTTATTGGTCCTGATATCCTGAAAGCGACGGATATTAAGACGATGCCTCACCCGGGATTCCCGACAGATATGCAGTCACAAATGATGGCTTTGATGCTGAATGCCCCTGGGACCAGCGTCATTACAGAGACCGTTTTTGAGAATCGTTTCATGCACGTCGAAGAGTTCCGTCGCATGAACGCTAACCTTAAAATCGAAGGACGCAGTGTAATCGTCGAAGGTCCTTCCACCCTTCAAGGTGCAGAAGTACAGGCGACAGACCTGCGTGCAGGTGCGGCACTTATTCTGGCCGGCCTCGTCGCAGATGGCTACACGCGCGTAACAGAACTGAAACACTTGGATCGCGGTTATGTTGATTTTGCAGGTAAACTTGCCGGAATTGGTGCGGATATTGAACGCATCCATGAAGATGAGCATTATGCAGAAGAACATGAGCCGAGCGAATCTGTATCGACATTATAATATATACATCCTCATTGCTTGTCTGTTTCAATATTTTTGAAACGGGCAAGCTTTTTTGGTTCTATCATCTCCCATTTCTGGATACATTTTAGTAGAGATCTACTTTTGGAACCAGGAGGATGCGGATGAAGAAGAAAAGCAATGGAGTCGGACTACTCGCATTAGGGAGTTTGTTTATCGTGATACTAATCATTCCAACCTTGATCGTCGTACCTTTCACCAATTCCAACAAGACAGAAACCGTTCAGGAGCACCCTGAAGAACAAAAAGCTGCCAAATCGGCTTCAGCAGAAAGTTCTTCCCTCGCAGTCAAGGTTCTGCGCAGCAACAGTCAGGAAGTGGAGCAGGTACCGATCGAAACGTATGTTGCAAGGGTGGTAGCTTCGGAAATGCCTGTTAACTTCGAGTTGGAAGCATTGAAGGCGCAGGCACTCGCAGCAAGGACGTATATCACTAGATATTTAGTCGAAGGCAGCAAAGTATCGGAACAGGCGGATGTCACAGATACCGTTAATCATCAAGTGTATAAAGATGAAGATGAGTTGAGAAATTTGTGGAAAGATGATTATGATGCAAATATGGCGAAAATCACCGAAGCTGTGGAAGCGACGGCTGGTGAGATCATCACGTACGACCATGAGCCCATCACGGCATCCTTTTTCTCTACGAGTAACGGCTATACGGAAAATGCCGGCGATTACTGGGAGAATGATATCCCCTATCTGCAAAGTGTAGAGAGCCCATGGGATGCTGATTCACCGAAGTTTACGGATCAAAAGGTTGTATCTGTATCTGAGCTTCAACAGACGCTCGGCGTTACCGTGGATGGTCTGAGTCAAACGTCCATTACGAAGACAGAAGGAAACCGGGTGGATGAAGTCCATTTCGGCAATCAAGTGTTTACAGGAAGAGAAGTGAGAGAAAAGCTCGGTCTTCCTTCCAGTGATTTCACGATCCAGCAGAAGGACGATCACATCATCTTCACGACGAAAGGCTATGGGCACGGTGTCGGCATGAGCCAATACGGAGCGAATGGAATGGCCAAATCGGGAAAAACATATAAAGATATCATCCAGCATTACTATCACAACACAGAAATTTCCCCATTAAGCACTCAGACGGCAGCCCTTGCTTCTGCTGAGGGTACATCGGAGGATCCATCGTCTGACTAAAGAGCGGCTCTTCGGAGCGGCTCTTTCTCTTATATTCGCATTCTTGAACGTGTGTGCCTGGATTCCTTATTCGTTCATCATAAATTTTTCCTGTTCATGTATATATTGGCTCATAACTGTTCAGAATGGTTTTTGAGGTGATGAACATGAAAGAGGAAGGTAAAAAAAGCGTGACAAAATTAAAGTTTAAACGCTTGATGCGCAAGAAGTGGTTGTATCCAGCTTTGTACTTGTCTGTAGCAGCTCTGGTGCTCGTCGGTGTGTTCTGGTATCAAGGATCAAATGATGGACAAGATCAGGTTGCGGAAACACCGCAGTCCGACGTACAGGATGAATTCCTGACGAAAGACGGAGAAGAAGCAGTACCGGTCATGGACAGCAAAGAGAATCTGAAGATGCCCGTAGCGGACGAACAAGCAGCTTCCATCGTTACAAAATTCTATGATTACAACTCGTCTGAAGAAGAACAGGAAAGTGCACTGGTCCTATACAACAATAAATACTATCAAAGTGAAGGCGTCGACATCACTAGGGAAGATGGGGAAACGTTTGAAGTAACGGCTTCCTTATCAGGGACAGTCACGGAAGTGAAAGAAGATCCATTGTATGGTAACGTTGTAGAAATCAGTCATGAAGATGAAGTCGCAACGGTTTATGCAAGCCTTGAGGATGTAGAAGTGAAAGCGGGATCGGACGTTGCTCAAGGGGACGTTATCGGTTCTGCCGGACGCAACTCCTTCGGCCAGGCAAGCGGTGTACACGTCCACTTTGAAGTTCGTAACGAAGGACAGCCGATCAACCCGGAAAGCTTCTTCGGACAGCCGATGACTCAAATTAAAGAGAAGGCTCAAGAAGCTGAAGAAGCGAAAGAAGAAGCACCTGCAGAAGAGGATGCGCAAGGAACAGAAGAAGCTCCTGCCGATGATCCAGCAGAGGGTGCGGAAGAACAGACTTCCGACGATGCTTCTGAAGAGGCGCCATCTCAAGATCAGGCGGAAACTCCTGAAGATGGAAGCCAGGAAGATGCAGACGTGGAAGAAGATCCAACTCAAACCGAAGAAGGAGAGCAGGCACCGGATGAAGAAAGTGCTTCCTCCATCTCTTCTACACAAGCATAAAAAGAGGGCATCCGCCCTCTTTTTTTTATTGGTCGAATCGTTCCTTGTTTTGGAAGAAGGTCCCATATAATATAAAACGGCGCCTTCCCCGTATGTGGGAATATCCGCTGCCTCTAAGCAGCCCTCCTTTGGTGAAAAGGAGGGCTGCTTATTCCATGAAAAAATGGGCATAATCCGAAAGAACAGCAACACACTTGCATCCTGTGGCATATCCGGCAGGTTTCATTAATACAATGAGGATAACCGAGCACTCGGTAACATCCAGGGTGATACATCAGGATAAACACCTATGAACCTAAACGCCCACTTAATATCGCTGCGCTTTCCAATGAAGCCCACCCCCTTGGATAGTCAATCACAGGAGGCGAGTGGAGTGCATGATTACATCAAAGAGAGGACTATCAAGATCGGGGAGCACATTATCGAAACAAAGAAAACGGTGAGAGTGATTGCTAAAGAATTCGGTGTTTCCAAGAGTACGGTACACAAAGATTTGACGGAACGGCTTCCGGAAGTGAATCCGGAGCTTGCGAAGGAAGTCAAAAAGATCCTTGATTATCATAAAGAAATCCGTCATCTGCGCGGCGGAGAAGCTACGAGGCGCAAATATAAAACCCAAATCATAGAAGATCATCCGGTGCAGCCTCTCGCTTAAATAGATAACTCCCCTCCCTTTGTCAAAAATCCTCGACATTGGTAACTTTTTTCTTTTCCCATGAGACGAATGTCGTAATTTTGTGATAGAATATAGAATTAGATGTGTAATGTACAAAGCCAAAATATACTCGAATCATTTGGGAAAAACTAAGTCAGCGAGATGACTGAAACGCCAATGTCCCAACGTATATCCGTTTCTCTTGAGCGGATTAGGTTTGGAGAGCGGTTATGCTTATACAATAGGGAGGATCTACAGAACATGTTTGCGAGAGATATAGGAATCGACCTCGGTACAGCGAATGTACTCATTCATGTAAAAGGTAAAGGAATCGTATTGAATGAACCATCCGTCGTAGCGATGGACCGGAATACAGGAAAAGTATTGGAAGTGGGCGAAGAAGCCCGTCGTATGGTAGGACGTACGCCTGGAAACATCGAAGCGATCCGACCACTTAAGGATGGCGTCATTGCGGACTTTGACGTGACGGAAGCGATGCTTAAGCACTTTATCCAAAAGACGAACGTGAAGGGATTCTTCTCTAAGCCGCGCATGCTGATCTGCTGCCCGACAAACATTACGAAAGTGGAGCAGAAGGCGATCAAAGAAGCGGCGGAGAAATCCGGCGGGAAGAAAGTGTACTTGGAAGAAGAACCGAAAGTGGCTGCGATTGGTGCTGGTATGGATATTTTCCAACCGAGCGGTAATATGGTTGTAGACATCGGTGGAGGAACAACGGATGTAGCTGTGCTGTCTATGGGAGATATCGTAACGGCGTCTTCCATTAAAATGGCCGGAGACAAGTTCGACCATGAAATACTTCAATACATCAAGAAACAATACAAACTTCTAATTGGGGAGCGTACGGCGGAAGATATTAAAATCAGTGTCGCTACGGTCTTCCCTGGTTCAAGAAATGAAGAGATCGAAATCCGCGGTCGTGACATGGTGTCAGGGCTTCCGAGGACGATTACGGTCAACTCAGAAGAAATTGAGAAATCACTGCGCGAATCTGTTCAGGCGATTGTTCAGGCAGCCAAGCAGGTACTGGAGCGTACGCCGCCGGAATTATCTGCGGATATCATCGATCGTGGTGTGATCATGACTGGTGGAGGAGCACTTCTTCACGGAATCGATCAATTGCTTGCAGAGGAGCTGAAAGTTCCGGTTCTGGTTGCAGAAGCACCGATGGATTGTGTGGCGACAGGTACAGGAATTATGCTTGAAAATATCGATAAACGGATTTCGACGAAGTTTTAATTTTTCTTGAGATTCGGAAGGAGCGATCACCTTGTTGAGAGGATTCTACACAGCTGCCTCAGGTATGAAGGCGAATCAGCGGATGCAGGAAACATTATCGAATAACATGGCCAATGCTTATACTCCAGGGTACAAAGCGGATCAAGGGACGATGCGGTCTTTCCCTGAGCTTCTGATTGAACAAATGGGAAGCCGCACACTGCCTACATCACGTGGAACGAAAATACCTGTCAACAGAGAAGTAGGATCCCTTAACACAGGTGTATATGTGCAAGAATCTATCCCTTCCTTCGTCCAGGGAGACGTAAGGGAGACGGGTGTCGGGACGGATCTGGCTCTCGTTCAGCAAGGCGTACCGGATGACGGAGGGATGGTATTCTTCCGTGTCAGCAACGATGCTGGGGAAGAACGCTATACGAGAAATGGAAACTTCACGGTGGATGGAGAAGGGTTCCTTACGACCAATCAGGGCGGGTATGTCCTTGATGAAGCCGGGAATCCAATCAATACGTCCGGAATCGATTTTGTTGTAAACACGGATGGTACGCTTCAATTGGACGGGCAGCAGGTGGCTTTAGGCTTTGCCTACAGTGCTGATCCGGCATCCATGGTCAAGGAAGGCAGCGACTTGTTCCGTTCGGAGGAAGACCTGGCGGATGCCGGGGGAAATGAAGCCGTCCGTTTTGATGTGGTGCAAGGACAATTGGAACAGTCCAACGTTGATCCTGCGACCACGATGACGGAAATGATGAATACATATCGTTCGTTTGAAATGAATCAGCGTGTGTTGAAAGCATATGATGAAAGCATGCAGAAAGCTGTAACAGAAATCGGCAGAGTCCGGTAAAGGGAGGAACAGCCATGATCAATCGTTCCATGATTCAATCAGCAGTAACGATGGGCCAGCTGCAGACGAAGCTGGACTTGATCGGTAACAACCTGGCCAATAGTCAAACGACAGGATATAAAAGCCGTAGTGCTGATTTTTCCTCTCTTTTGTATCAGCAGATTGATAATCAGTCAGATAATCTTGCGGAAACGGGACGGCTCACACCGGACGGAATCCGAATCGGTTCCGGTGCCGGGATCGGACATACGAATATTGATTTGAGTCTTGGAAGCCTTCAGGAGACGGGGCGCACCCTTGATGCGGCTTTTCTTCAGGAAGGGCACATGTTCGAGGTTTTAGTTCCGACAGAAGCAGGTATAGAAACACAGTACACCCGTGCCGGGAACTTTTATCTAAGTCCGTTGAATGACGGTGAAGTCATGCTGACGGATACGAATGGCAATCCAGTTGCAGGGGAAGACGGGGAGCGGATTGTCCTGGAAGATGGCTTTCAATCCATTACACTGAATGCGGACGGATCCGTTGTTGTACGGCGTAATGGAGCAGAAGAAACAGCAGGTAGGCTTGCTGTCGTTGATGCGGTCCGACCACGTATGCTGGAAGCTGTCGGCGGCAATCGATTCCGTATTCCGGACGGTATTGCTGCGGATGGACTGGTTACCGCGGTCCAGCCGGGAGAAACGGTATTAAAAAGTGGGACGCTGGAAACGTCTAATGTAGACGTTTCGAAACAAATGACGGATATGCTGATGGCTCAGCGTGCTTATCAATTCAACGCGAAGTCGATTTCGACAGGAGACCAGATGATGGGGCTTGTCAATCAGCTGAGATCATAATAGTAAGGAGTTAGACGACCATGGCAACAGATCCTAAAGCAAAAGGGACAAAGCAAATGAAAGAGAAGGAAACTGCCGTCAAACCGAAGGCAGGGAAGAATAAACCGAAGAAAGAGAAGACCACAAAGAAACCCCGCAGGCGGATTCTTCCGATATGGCTTCGGATCCTCATCGTTCTCCTCCTCAGTGCTCTTGCCTTACTGATAGGATTGATGGTCGGATATGGTGTGATCGGTGATGGTGATCCTACAGATGCGCTGAAAGTGGAAACGTGGCAGCATATATGGGACATCGTGACGAAAACAGAATAAAAACCGGGCTTGTCTTCATTATATGTGGAAGCCTCCGGAATATGACGACACGGACTCATGAGAGTCCGTGTTTTTTGTGTTCTTCCAATGTTTTCAAATTCCCCTATGGGGTATGAGGTAGATACAGCGAAGTCAGCCGGGAGGGAAACTATGAAAACAGATGTATTCATTGCAGGCGGCGGTGTAGGGGGCCTGATGCTTGCTGCGAAGCTTGCCAGCAGAGGAGTTCATGTCGTCATTGCAGAGCAGATGAACAGGAAATCGCCTGCTTATAAGGGGGAACTCCTTCAGCCGAAGACCATTGCTATATTAGACCGAATCGGCGTTGGAGAACAGGTGGAAGCGTGCGGTCATCCGATCGATCAGCTCCGTTTTCAGGAAGTCCACCGCAGGAAAGGGCGTCCGCCTGAAGAAATCAGTTTGACCGAGCTTGACTACGGCAGAGTAGCGAGCGTATATGATCATGCATTGATGGTCCCTCATGAGAAGACAAAGGATATCCTCAGAAATAAAGGGAAATCGTTTGAGCAATACTTTCACTACCTCCCGGGTGCCCGGTTCCTGGGCTTTGAGAACGGTGTAGCTGTCGTTAAACAGAAGAGGGAGAGAATATCAATCCAGGCGGATGTGTATGTCGGAGCGGAAGGGAGAAGCTCACCGACGC
This sequence comes from Bacillus sp. SB49, assembly GCF_000469135.2. Taxonomy (NCBI): domain Bacteria; kingdom Bacillati; phylum Bacillota; class Bacilli; order Caryophanales; family Bacillaceae; genus Bacillus; species Bacillus sp. SB49. Next base: position 3,304,256 of record NZ_CP048117.1, on the reverse strand, counting down.
GCGATGCGATGAACGTCCATATGGAACGGAAAGAGTATAATCATCATTTCCTCACTGTCACTATTCCCCGTCCGGAACGTTTCACGAAGGGGAAAATCATTACAACTTCGAATGGTTTCCTTGGTTTATTCCCTTTGCCGGACAAAGAGATCCGTACCGTTTACCTCATTGAAGCAGGGAGTTATAAACAAATCAAAAAACAGGGACTCGAGCGGTTCTATGAAGCATACAGCGAGCTTGCGCCTGAATTAAAGGACGGCGTCCGCGCCATCAGAGACTGGCGCGATATCCAGCTTATGATTCCCTATACCTATCATGTCGATCGGTACTATGCCGGTAACCTTGTATTGATCGGCGACGCTGCCCACACGGTACATCCCATGGCGGGAGAAGGCATGAACTTAGCGGTGCAGGATGCCGACGTGCTCGGGGAACTGCTGGCCTGGTGTAAAGAAGAGGGAAAAAGCTATCATGAATACCTTCACTATTATGAAGAAGTAAGAAAGCCTCGTGTCTCCTTTCTCCTTACCTTGAGTCATATGTCCGCCCTCGTTTATTCTTTCCGGTACGAGTGGTGGAGAAAGCTGAGATGCAGGGCTGTGGAGCGGATGTATGAAGATGATAAGCTGCACGTTAAGCAGATGCTGAACATATCCGGATTAGGAAAATGGGATTTCACATTAACCGACAGGGCGGTTCAGGGAAACATGCTTCCGGCAAGAAAGAGGCGGGTGAAGGATACGGAACAGTACCGGCGCTTATTCTCGGAAGCGGAAGATTACCCTTGGATAAAAAATGAGAAAGGAAGGATCAGATGAATGAATGGATCACCGTGATGCAGGCGAGGAAGTGGATGAAGAAGAATGAATCCTTTTTACCGATTTGGCATGCATATGTCGGATCGGAGCTCGACTTGTTTGATGAATTCGAAACGGCACGAACCATTGATGTAATTAGTGAGAAGACGGGGTATCCGATGGACCTGCTCTCTTCCTGGGTCAAAGTCGGTGTTGCTGTGAAGCATCTGAAGAAACGGCCTGGCGGGCGCTACCGCACTTCGAAGAAACATTGCGCAAGCCTCATGGGTGAACGATCGTCTCCAGGGGTGAAGGCGCTGCTTAAAGAAATGATGGAACTTCATATCCCTACTTTGTTGCAGTATCCGGATATAATGCGGTCGTTGGAGCGGGCGGAGTTCGATCATGACAGGCATGGAGAAGTCGTTGCCGAAACGTCTGCTCTGCTTGAGCATTTTGCCATGAAGAAAATAATGAAGACACTACGTGATAAAGACATCGACACGGTCATTGATCTTGGATGCGGAAACGGTTGTTATTTACGAAAACTGGCTGCAACTTATCCTTCCGTCCGTATGATCGGGGTCGATATCAACCAGAAGGTGATTGAGAGCGCCCGCGCGGCATCGGAGGGATACCCGAATATCGAATTTGTCGTCGGGGACGTCCATGACTGGAGCCCGGAGGATAGGAAGGCGGATGTGGTGCTGCTGCACAATCTCTTTCATTATATTCACCCGGATGAGCGGTCGGGTCTGCTCGAGCAGATGCATGGATATGTGAAGCCGGACGGTCTTATTTCCGTCATTACTCCGATGAATGAAACGATGTACGGAGAAGCCTTTTCCTCTGCGTTCAATAGTTTCTTCGTTGCCCATTCCAATTTATTTGCCCTTCCAGACAAAGCAGAGCTCGAACGTGTAACGAATAAAAGCAACTATGACCTGTTTGATCTGGACCCTATCGTTAAAGAGGGATCCTGGTACACGTGCTGGCTGAGTCCGTCCTCTCCGGTTCAGGAAGCCAGACAGACTGGTACAGACAGCAGGGAGCAGGTGCCGGTTTCTGCCGGGGAAAGTGCCTGGACAAGGAGTTCATGAAAAAAAGGCTGCCGCAGTAGTTATGCAGGCAGCCTTTTAAAGCTATAATCGTTTTCCTTGGACGAGGCGGATGATGAGTACAACCAGTGCGACCACTAAGAGAATGTGGACGAGGTTCCCTGCAATACCACCGATGACGCCAAGCAGCCATAATACCAATATGATAATAAAGATAGTCCAAAGCATGATTGTTCATCCTCCTTCCTTTAGATGTGTCATCTAGAAATTAGCATTCCCTAATTTCGGTATGTCAAACGAAATTGCGGAAAACGATTTGTTCCACGTGGAATCTACGCTTATAATGGAGAACAGGACTGATGAAAGGAGCAAGATGATGCTGGATATTGAACAAATCAAAGAAATTATTCCCCACCGTTACCCGTTTCTATTAATCGACCAGGTAGAGGAGATTGTCGAAGGCGAGCGTGCGGTTGGATACAAGAATGTAACGATAAACGAACCCTTCTTTCAGGGCCATTTTCCGGATTATCCGGTGATGCCCGGCGTACTTATTACAGAAGCCTTAGCGCAGATGGGCGCGGTTGCGATGCTTAAGAAAGAAGAAAACCAAGGGAAATTGGCGTTCTTCACAGGTATCGATAAGTGCCGCTTTAAGCGTCAGGTTAAACCGGGCGATCGGTTGAAGCTGGAAGTGGAAATCGTCCGTTTGAAAGGACCGATCGGCAAAGGGAAAGCGAAAGCCACCGTCGACGGGCAGCTTGCCTGTGAAGCGGAAATCATGTTTGCATTGAAATAATGGAGAGACCCGGCAGCTGCTGCCGGGTTTTTTTATTTTCTTGGTGGAATATGGATGGATTCTCTTCTTCTGGACATACTAGAGCACGTAATCATCAAAAAGGAGGAAATGTCCATGAAAGCTTTGTTACTTAAATTGTTGGTCGCTTTGTTCGCTGTTTCTCTTTTAGGTGCGTGTGCTTCGGAAGAGGAGCCCGCGGAGGACGATAACAACACAGAAGAGAATATGCAGGAAGAAGAAGATAACATGGAAGAGGATATGCAGGAAGACGAGAACAAGATGGAAGAAGATATGCAGGACGATGAGAACAAGATGGAAGACGATATGAATGAAGAAGAGAAGCAGAACGAAGAAGACATGACGAACGAAGATACGATGGAAAACGATGAAAACAAAGACAACGAATAATAAGTCTTAAAAAGCCGCTGTTCAGCGGCTTTTTTTCATGGACAGAAATAAGGCGATAATCAGTAGACAGAGACCACCGATGGTAAAGATCGGTACGAAGACCGGCTGAGCTTTGGGCGGGGACAGGAGAAATAAAGCGATGCCTGCTAAGAAAAGGGAGTAACCAGTCCATGCCATTCTTTTGTCCATTCGCTCAGCTCCTTTATCATCACGCCCGCCGGTGGCAATCTTTTGATTACGCCTTTATATCAAGGCTGTTTCCGAGATCCGGGTGGGGGATGGAGTTCTCCATCATCTCCACCATCCGGGCCCCTTTTGTATCGGCGTCCCCCATCACTTTATCCATCAATGCCAGGTTCGTCTGCTGTTTCAACTGTGTTGTGCTCAGCGCCATTGATAAGGCTGCAATATCCATTTGATCCCTCCTTCTTTTCTTGTATCGGAATACGAGAGAAGAGGATGAAGGGATATTTTGACCAGAGATTGTCTATATCCTTTGGAAAATAGGCGTCGGTTCGGTAGAATGAAGATAGAACAATTCATAAAAACTTTACAATTATAAGTTTCCAGTTTTTAGATGCGTGGAATAAGCGAATAGAGGTGATTATTGATGAAGTACAGAACGGCACAAGATTTAAAAGAATTATTGTTAGAAGAGCGAGAGAGAGTGGTCAACAACATTCCGCAGGAAAAACTGGATGTTTACCTTTACCTGCATACGGTGTTTGAAGATACGTATGTCCCGGATGACAAGCTCTATCAATTTATCTTCCGGCATTTCTTCCGATTGGATAATCCGAGTTTGACGAAGGAGTTTGAGAGCTGTTACTTCAAACTGATGGAAGAACAGCGGGACCATGAACGACCGAATATCGTCCAGATAACGAAACGTCTGTACGAAGTAAAGAACCACAAAGGGAATCCTACGATGCAGTTTCCACTTGCTGCCTCTATGCTGCATACCCTGAACCCCAGCTTCCCCTCGTATGACAGCGATATTGTTAAAGCGTTCGATTTCTCATCCACGTATCATCTGTCCGGTTTTGATAAGAAAATGAAACGCTACATCGCCCAGTACCAGCATACTTTCCATACGTTCGGTGAAATGATGGAGGATGAAGCACTGGAGCCGCTTTTTACTCATTTTGATCAGCGTTTCCCGGAATATGAGCTTCCCAAGATTAAGAAACTCGATCTGCTCGTGGCACAGCTCGGAAACAGCCTCCAATAGGCATCACGGCCGAACCGATCCGGTTTGGCTTTTTTTGTGCCCTCGTCGCATAACGTCTGTTATTTATTACCACAATAAGGGGCAGATGAAACGAAAGTACAGCAAATTCCGACACGGGAAGCAGACACAATTTTGTCATTTTCCCCGGAATGCTGCAAGTTGCAATACATAGGGGAGTTTAGTAACATTAATCGTAATTATGACTACATGGTCAGCGGTTTGTATTCGGCGTACATAAAAGGTTCAGGGGAAACACATCGAAGAGAGTCTTTGAAGGAGAGGAAGTCTTGATGAAACAGCTGGTAATGGTGTTGTCGCTGGTAGTATTGGCGGCGTGTATGCAGGAAGAGACGGGTTCAGAGAAAGCGGAGGAGCGTGTGACCCCTGTTCAGGTGGATACAGTCCAAAAAGATGATTTCGTCATCGAACGGGAAATTTCGGGATCCGCAACGGCCGGGGAGCAGGCGCCTGTGACAGCCAAGACGCCTGGTGAACTGGTTACCTTGAATGTGGAGAAAGGCGACAGAGTGGAGAAGGGAGAGACGATCGGTGTCGTCGATCCTGGTAACGGAGAAAGTCAGGTGGAGCTGCAGGAATTGGCGGTCCGTCAAGCGGAGCAGCAGCTTGAGAATGCCCGGTTGTCCAAAGAACAAGCAGCAGCCGGCGTCGAGAATGCGGAAGATCAGGTGACGCTTGCCAAGCAGGCTTCTCAATCAGAAAAGAGTCAGACGGCCCAGGCGGCGGAAGCGGCTGAACAGCAGTACGAACAGGCAAAACAGCTGGCTGATGAGACACAGAAGCTGTTTAAAGAGGAGAAGATTCCTGAAGCGCTGTATGAGCAGGCGGCAAATCGTGCGGAGCAGGCACAGGCACAGATGAAGCAGTTGAGTGGGCAGGCGCCTGCATCTGCTTCCGCTGTCGCCCAGGCAGAAGCTCAAGTCGATCAGGCCGAGCAGCAGATCGAGCAGGCGGATATGGCCGTAGAACAGGCAGAGCTTCAAGTCGAGCAGGCGAATGTCCAATTGGAACAGGCGAAGGAGCAGGCGGCGAACGAAGCAGTGACTGCGCCGGTTTCCGGAGAAGTGGCTTCCCTGAATGCATCAGAGGGGGACCTCGTTACGAACCAACAGCCGTTTGCTACCGTTGTCAGTTTGAATCCGATGACGATTACTGCTTCCGTGACTGCTGAACAATTGGATTTGTTTAACAAAGAGGAAGAACTGAAGGTCGATATTGGGGCTCTTGAAGACGAAGTCACTGCGACCGTCACGTATGTTTCATCTGTCCCGGACGACACCGGATTGTATCCTGTTGAAGCACGCGTAGATAATGGAGAAGAGACGATCAAACCCGGCATGATGGCAACTTTCCTTTTACCGGAAAAGGTGGTCGAGGATACGTTAATCATTCCGACAGACAGTTTAGTAGAAGAAAATGAAGAGACATTTGTTTATCAGATCGTGGACGAAAAAGCGGTGCAGGTTGCTGTGGAAGTCGTGGAAAGACAAACGGATCAGGTTGCTGTTACCTCGGAAGATCTCCCTTCAGATGCAGATGTCATCACTTCCGGGCAGTTGACCCTTACGGACGGGGATCTTGTACGTGTCATGAAGGAGGATTCTCCGGATGAAGCTCGTTAATCTTTCCGTCAAGAGACCTGTCGGGGTCATTATGGTCGTTGCCGCCATTCTTGCCCTCGGCTTCGTTTCTCTGCGTAATTTAACGATCGATCTCTATCCGGAAATTGAGCTCCCTATCGCTGTTGTTTCGACGTCCTATGAAGGGGCGGCACCTCAGGAAGTAGAGAAGCTTGTAAGCAGGCCGGTGGAGTCGGCAGTAAGCAGTATTGAAGGGCTGGAAGTTCTTCAATCCAGGTCTCAGGCAGGCTCTTCCCTCGTGCTGCTTCAATTCAATACAGGAGTAAATCTTGACAGTACGCTGCTTGAGGTGAGGGAAAGCGTCGATCAGGTAACGGGCGTCCTTCCTGAAGAAGCTTCCGATCCAAGTGTGCTGCGCTTCGATCCGCAGCAGCTGCCGATCATGACGATCGGCTTATCCGGCGGATCTCCGGCAGAGTTACAGCAGGTTGCCGAAAGTCGGATCGTCCCTTTTCTTGAGCGACAGGATGGTGTCGCCTCTGTCAGCGTGGAAGGTGGACAAGTAAGTGAGGTGCAGGTCCTTATCGACCGTGCACAGATGGCTCAGTATGGACTGGATTCGCAGACAGTCATTCAAGCGTTAAATGCCGCTAATCAATCCGCATCGGCCGGGAATATCGAGTCCGGTCAGAAAGATTTGCAGCTTAGACTGGAAGGGGAGTTTTCCTCGGTGGATGATGTGCGTGAGACCATCATTCAGTCTCCATCGGGTGCGAAAGTGACGCTCGATCAAATCGCGGATGTCGAGGAAACGCTTGTCGATGCCAATTCGATCAGCAAGGTCGATGGAGAGTCTTCGGTCGTGCTGTCCATCTTGAAGAAAACCGATGCCAACAGTGTAGAAACGGCGGATAATGTAAGAGCGGCACTTGGAGATTTGGATGAGGATCTACCGGAAGGGGTCGGGACGAGCATCGTCCTGGACACGTCCGACTTTATCAAAACATCCATCAACAGTGTCGTCTTGAATATTATTATCGGGGGAATCATATCTGTTCTGGTGTTACTCTTGTTCTTAAAGAGCTTCCGGGCAACACTGGTCATCGGTCTTTCGATTCCGATCGCCATCATTTCGACGTTCACGTTGATGTATTTCACTGGAGAGACGTTGAATGTCCTGACGATGGGTGGACTGGCGCTTGGAATTGGAATGATGGTGGACAGTTCCATTGTCATCCTGGAGAATATCGTCCGCTACCGGCAGCAGGGGTATTCTATGGTGGAGGCGGCAAAAGTGGGGGCATCGGAACTCGCGCCTGCCGTCGTTGCTTCCGCTACCACAACCTTGGTTGTTTTCCTGCCGATCATCTTTGTAGAAGGAATTGCATCAGAATTATTCACACCGCTTGCCTTGACGATCATGTTCGCACTGATTGCATCGCTTGCTGTATCGGTGACACTCATTCCGATGCTGTCTTCGAAATTGTTAACGAAGTCGTTGAAGGAAAACGGCCGGCGTTATTGGTTTGACCGCTTCCTTGATAAGGTGAATGACGTGTACCGTTCTGTACTGCGCTGGGTGTTGAAGTTCAGAAAAACGACGCTGGCGATTACGACGGCCTTGATTGCTGCAGCGATAGCGGTCATTCCATTTATCGGAACCGAATTCATTCCTCCTTCCGATCAAGGGCAGGTGGAAATCCAAGTCGAAATGCCTGCAGGTACATCGCTTTCCGAAACGGAGTCCGTCACAAATCAAGTTGATGAACAAATTGCAAAGTTCAAAGATATCGTTGACGTCAGTTATTTATCCATTGGCAGCGGTGGTATGGGAAGCTTTGGTAACGGTTCTACCGATTCGGCATCCTATACGATTCAGCTCATTGATCCTGAATCCAGGGAGAAGACAACCCAGGAAGTGATGGGGGAGCTCGATGAAGCCGTTGCTGGAATCGCAGGAGCGGAAATCGAGGTGAGTGAACTCGATGCCGGCCTTGGAACCGGAGCACCTCTTCAAGTCCAGTTGAACGGAGAAGAGTATGACGTCCTTGATGAGCTTGGAGAACAGGTTGCTTACGTAATGAACGAAGTCGACGGTGTAAATAACGCCACTTCTTCCACAGAGGAAGGACGTCCGGAAATGCAAATCAACGTCGATTCCCAGAAAGCGGCCCAATATGGATTGACGGATCAACAGGTCATCAGTCAAGTCCAGCTCGCCTTCAATGGTCAAATTGCGACAAGGTACCGGAACGGCACGGACGAAGTCGATGTCCGATTCATCTTCCCTGAGGAGGACCGGCAGACGATCGCCGATCTCGAAAGTATGCCGGTTCAATCTCCGAGTGGGGGGATTGTTCCTCTTGCGACGATCGCAGAACTGGAACAGGTCCAGGGGCCCGTCTCTCTGTTACGTGAAAATCAGCAGCCCCAGGTGAATGTAGAAGCGGAAGTCAGCGGTATTGATCTAGGAACAGCGACCGAACAAGTAAGAGCGGAACTGGAACAGCTGAATTTCCCGGATGGATATTCCTACACCATCGGCGGTCAGGCGCAGGATATGCAGGATGCGTTCGGCGATTTAGCTATCGCCCTTGTATTCTCTATTTTCCTTGTTTACGCCGTCATGGCGATCCAGTTCGAGAACTTCCTGTTCCCGTTCATCATCATGTTCTCGCTGCCGGCAACGATTGTCGGTATATCGGGTGGTCTTCTGTTGACTGGTCTGCCGTTCAGTCTTCCGGCTTTTGTCGGCATCATTATGCTCGCAGGGATAGTCGTTAACAACGCAATTGTTCTCGTGGATTACATCAATATTCTGCGTAGGAAATCGTATGACCGGTTGGAAGCGATTCTCGAGGCAGGACCGAACCGCCTGCGTCCGATTCTCATGACGACGCTGACGACGATCCTCGGCATGGTGCCGCTTGCCCTCGGCATCGGTGAGGGGTCCGAAGCCCAGCAGCCGCTGGCGGTGACAATCATCTTCGGGTTATCCGTTTCCAGCTTGTTTACACTCGTGCTCATTCCGGTCGTGTACACGTATTTCGATGATATATCGAGAAAAGTGACTGGTTTCTTTCAGAGGCGGGTAGAGAAATAGTAGTGATTCCAAAACCCAAGCTTGTAAACACAGGCTTGGGTTTTTATTAAATGATTTTTTTATGAAAAAGGTGATCCAAATAGAACGTTGAAACGATAGCTGTTTAAGTACACGTCCAGGAAAAAGGAGGGGCAGACAGTGGAAAGAAAGTGGAAAATTTACTTTTCTATCGTGGGCACGATCGCCCTGTTGATGTTCTTATATCAGTCCAACGTGTTTGCCATGTGGACATCTGATGAGCCGGTGAGCAAGGGGAGCCGTAACGTCGTGAATACCGATATCTACCCATCGGGAGAGCAGGCGGACGAGCAGACGGTAACAGAGGAATTCCGAGTCTTGAATGAAGAGAATAAAGAGCGGGCGGAAGAGGCGGAAGCAGGAATAGTCCCGGTAAATATTAAAATTCCTGCCATCGACGTCGATGCCGCTGTAGAAAATGTCGGTGTCCTTGAAAACGGGGAGATGGGAGTGCCGGAAGACCCGTCAAAAGCGGGCTGGTTCGAGCCTGGGACTCAGCCGGGAAAAACAGGGAACGCAGTCATAGCGGGCCATGTAGACAGTCACACCGGTCCTGCTGTCTTCTACGATCTGGAGAAGCTGGAGCCGGGGGATGAGATAACGGTTACGGATGACGAAGAAAAAGAGAGAACGTATGTAGTGGAACGGATGGAGAGCTATCCGTGGGATGAATCTCCGATTGAAGAAATTTTCGGTCCGACGAGTGAAAAGAGGCTGAATGTAATTACCTGTACCGGTGAATTCATCCGGGATAAAGGAGGTCATCAAGACCGGCTCGTAGTCTACACTACTCTGAAGGAAGAAGTGGAAGATGAAACAGAACTTCCTTCTCCGACAGCCGTGGAAGTGAGTGGTTCCTTCGTAAACTGGCACGCCGTCCGTAAAGACGATGTTGTCGGATACCGGGTGTACCGCAGCGCAGATGGCGAAGACTTCGAACAAGTGGCCAGCATCTCTGCGCATGAAAGAAAGACATATGTCGACCCTGAGGCGGGAAGTCATATCTATTACGTTACGGCGGTTGATGCGGAAGGGAATGAATCCGCGCCATCCGTGAAATCGAATGAGAATTGATTAAAAAAACTGGTGTTCCAACCGCATGCTGATCAGTAGGCGGTGGTCCTCCAGTTTTTTTTGTTTTAAGGATGATGGATAATTGCTTCTGACATCGATTCCCCAAGTGTATGGATTATCTGTTTCAACGGTTCGGGATAGTCGAAGACGTGGACTCCGCAGGACATCTTCTTTTCTTCTTTCTGCAGCCAGATGACGCGCCCTTCGGCAATAAACGTGCGGTTTTGAATCATCATTGTCACAAGCAATTCGTCTTTCATCATCAAATCAGGATGAAGGGCGCTCGTGAAGCGTAAACCGTTAAGACTTATGTCATTCACTTCTAAAGGACCTGAAACTTGGCGGTTCCACTTCTTGTTATAAAAGCCTGGCAGAGGTGATTGGAAGGTGTAACGAAAGGGCTCGCTCCTACGTTCATGCATCATACCCCATCCCCTTTATGCTCCTTATTTATATAATCATATAATGTGGAGGGAAGAGGTTCAACGTTTTTGCAACATAATCTTTTAACCTTCCCCGCGCCGGTCCACTTTGATCAAGTCCCACGTAGTAACGATGCCCATCGGTAATTCGTTGGAGGACCCGGTTTCTGTGACAAGCACCGCTTTCAGTTTCCTGTCTTGATCGAGACTGTTCTCAAACCTCTCTTCCAAATCGAAAACAGTCCGGTCGGCTGCCAGGAATTCGACGTTCGCTTCTTTTTCATGCTGGAGGATGTCTGCGGCAGTCACCCCTTTCAGTGACAGGTGCTCATCGGCAGTGGCAGAAGCCATCCAGTGGAGAATCCCTTCATTGGTCAGCAGGCCGAGAAAGGAACGGTCTTTGGCATAGATAGGAAATTGGGAGATTCGGTGTTCGTCGAACGCTTCGACCAAGTGAATGAGCGTCGTATCTTCCTTGAAGTAGAGGACGGGACGAGTGGCGAACTGCAGCGCTTCCGGTGGTTGATCAAGCGTTCGTTTAATTTCCTGCAGCTTCCGTACGACGTCTTCGTGGGGACTGGCTATATAATAATCCCCGCTGATCCGTTCATGGACGATGGCGTTCCTCAACTTGGCATACTGCTTCAGCTGATCAAAATGGATACGGATGACGCTGTGTTTCAGCTTGGATCGCTGCAGCAGTTCGACGAAGTTGTCGTTTTTCGGGTAGCCGTTCAGCTCTTTTAAATGCTGATGAATCTGATTGAATGTGATTTCGAACTGTTCCACGGTATCATTCATGTCGCTCACCTTTCTCATCATTTAATCCTAGTATTGCATTTCTCGCTTCACTCATACTCATTTAAAGAACGTTTATAAAAAATTGCTTTATCATTTTTGTCATTTTCCGATATAAATAAATGGGGAATTCGATGTATACATAGAAATGAAAACCCTTTTTGAATTAGGCCGGGATATTTATTTTTCGTGCTTTAAATAGAACGGCCTGTCGTGTTGTGTTATACTCAAATTACATAGAAAGAGGTGAGAGTATGATCGGTGAGCGGATTAAGAAAATACGTAAAGACCGTCATATGTCGCTGTCTGAATTAGCCGAAAGAGCAGGGGTGGCGAAGTCGTACCTAAGTTCCATCGAGCGGAATATCCAAACGAATCCTTCCGTTCAGTTTCTGACAAAAATATCTCAGGAGTTGGGCGTAACCATTAATTTTCTTCTCCATGGGGAAGCGGAACCTCAGGATGAGAATCTGGATGAAGAATGGATGAACCTCGTTCAAGAAGCAATGAATTCAGGGATATCGAAAGATCAATTCAGGGAATACTTGGAGTTCAATAAGTGGAGGATCCACCAAAGTAAATAAATGCAGACTGCGTAGTCATGCCTTTCTTGAAGGGTCTAAAAAGTGCGCCGGGGTTCCGGCGCAGAAGGGTTTTTCTAAAAAGCTGCCGATCCCTTCCACACGTGGAAGCCTCATCTGACATGTTCGAATGCCATCCGGTTACGGGTGGCATTTTTTCGTGTATTAGAAAAAGGGGATAATTGTCCTTTTATGTCTTGGTGTACCTCTCTTTTTCTGAATCCGGCTGATGAAAAGCGAGAATACAGCGATTCAGGATTATTAAACAGGGAAATGGCGTACTCGTGTTCAGGAGGCGAGAAGGGTAAAGTAGAGACACCCAGGAAAAAGGAGGAAGGGCCATGTTGATGGAAGACAGATTAAAAGCGCTCCAGGAAGCAAGTCGTATTTGCTGGAAGTGTAAGGCGGAACTGCGGGAAGAGGAGGTGATGACGGTCACGGACGGTCACTCGATCTCCATTGACTTCTGTTATCGCTGTTATGAACAACATAGGGGGAAGCGACATAGGTAAAGGCACATATCCCGGACGTGCGAATAGGATATCGGTATAAGGTGAGGTGAATTGAGATGCCAGTATCCGTTGTGTTCAATCAGATTGCCGTCAATGCGCTCAATGAGAACGGTACGATAACGACAGGTCAGAATAACCAGCCGGACTGGACGTGGCAGGGGAAGAACAACAATGCCGCGGGAATAACGGTCGGATTCTTTATTGCAGCAAACAATGTCAATACAATCTTTGATAACGATGTCACAGATAGTCCATTCTTCGTCCCTACAGCCAATAACCCTCAACCGAACGTTCAGTACTAAGGGGGAGATTCCATCGATATTCGTTTCGATTCCATTTATGTTAATCAGATCGAAGGGAATTCCGGGATTTTCGTCGGTCCCAACACCCAGAACGGCTGGAGTACCTATCGCAAGGAGAATGTCGGGCTGGGATCTGTGATCGGGGAAGGCAATATGATTACGTATAACATCAATGTCGTGCACGATGATGACCTCGTTGATATGCCGGTCTACAGTCCGTCCACGTCTTCCTCTCATAAACAAAACAAGGCAGGAGATCAACCCGAAGGCTGATTCTCCTCCATTTTATGTTTGATGAGGTCTGTGAGCCATTCAGGCATCTCTTGTTCTTTATCAGCCATCATCATGTCGAGGAGGGCGGAATCACTTAGAATGGAACGCAGCCCTTCCAGCGTATTTTCATCACCATGAACGGTTCCGAACCCCTGATTAAGCTTCTGATGATTCTCAAATCCGTTCGGGACGTTGTTGCCCATGTTCAAGCACGAGGCATTCTCAATCGCTCCGATCCGGATGTTTTGGATGAAGAAGTTCGGGGACAAAAAGGCCATGTCAGTCCTCCTTCGGTTTAAACGTTATTTTCATGCCGTCTTTCGTCGGCTTCGCTTCCGGTTTAGGGTCCTTTTTGACGTGGACACCAAAATTATTGCCCATGTTCAAAGCTCCGCTCAACTCTTTAATATCCAAGTTGTCCAGTTGAAAGGTCAGTTGCTCAAGCTTTGGATCGTGAATATCGACATGATCAATATGAAGGTGGTACTCCACGTGTTTCTCCTGAAGATGCTCGACGGTCTGGCGCAGACGCTGAAGCTCTTGCAGCAATTCCTTCAAATCGTTGGTGGGAGGAGGCGTTCGTTTACGAAAGAAAAACATAGCCTTAATCTCCCTGCGGCTTTTTGATGACAAGGTGTTTGTTGGATTGGAGGATGTTCCTGTCACCGACCACCTTGCCGTTTCCTTCCCATTTCTTCTGAGTGGAGCGGAATCCGGAAGGGATGTTCGTACCGGAATATATACCAGAGGCGTTGGAGATTTGATGGACGGATAATTGATCGAAAATGATGCGGCACATGTCGTCACCTCCTATCACTAATGTATGAAAGGAATAGTCAAGCATGAAAGACTTTATGAATTGGTTCCCGTCTTTTGGAAAACAAGGAGAAGGAAATCCATCGAATTCCCCTTTTGGGAACGGATTTCCGAATCAAATGATGGATATGTTCAAAATGAATGAATTCGTTCAAAAGCAGATGGAAGAAGCATTATCCCCCAATCCATTTATGCAGCAGCCAGCCGCCAAAGAAAAAGAGAAGGTCCCATACAAAGTGATCGAATTAGTCAATGAAGTCGTCGTCACGATCACCGTTCCTCTGGAAGTAGCTGTCGAGGAACTTCGGCTGACTGTAGGGAACGGCAAATTGTTTGTAGATGGAGTCGGTCAGGAACGCCTTGCAATTGCACTTCCCGCTCAGACGAGTCGGCGTAATATCCATGCCCAGTACCACGAGGGAATTGTCGAAGTGAGGCTGCCAAAACGTCACTCCGATGAAAAGGAAATATTCCTGCGCTATTGAGGGTCGAAATGGATGCGTACTTCGTTACTGTCCGCATGTTTGCGCAAGGTTATCACCATCAGGCCGTCGCTGTAGGCCGTTGTAATATCGTCAATGGAAAAGGGGAACGGAATCGGAATGATGCGCTTGAAACTGCCTTTCATCCGCTCGTCATGAATCAATTCCTCGACCGGAACAGGATAGGGAGGCGTGACGGTTCCTTTTACAATCAGGCGGGTGCCTTCCTGTGTCATCTGCACATGATCGTTCTTGGTCATACCGGGAAGTTCGATGACGAGCACCCCTTGATCTTTTGTTTGAAAAAAGTCATAGGAAGGACCTTTCTTCGGAATGACATGATGCATGTCGTTCCAAAAATCCTCTCCAAGTACTTTCTCCACATTTTCAGAAAACGCATCCCAATTGAGCTGCCCTTTTTTCTTTGTCATGAAACTCACCTCTTTCCATCAATTTATGAAGGATAAGGGACATTCATGCGAGGGAAGGATAAGGTATACGTGAAAGCGTTACCCATTTGGGGAATTATTTGAAAAATGTTGTTGTATTTGTTTTTTTTGCATGTTATGATTTACTCAACTTCATTAATCAATGAATTTATGCAAACGTATTCACATGCGCCATAGCAATATTTTTTACTCATTTTGTACAAGCTGATGAGTTTTTTACATGCCATTTGTGCAAACGTATGCACGGTTTGTTGCACGAAGGCATACCACGAAAGCTCTTTTTTTACATGTGATATGTAAGCGGATTCAAAGGTTAATAGGATGAATAAGGAGTGGATGAGATGAAAAGAAACAAATGGTCCGCGGGGATTGCTACAGCAGTACTCGCTTCGACGGTTGCCCTGGCTGGTTGTTCCTTCGGTTCCGGTGATGGAGATTCAGAATCAAGTGGAAACTCCGGAGATGCTGTTACAGTAGATGTTTTCCAATTCAAAGTGGAATTTAAAGATCAGTTTGAAGAATTGGTATCCATGTATGAGGAAGAGAATCCGGACGTCGATATCAATGTCAAAACAGTCGGTGGAGGAAACGATTATGGGGCCTCTCTGAAAACGTCCTTCTCCTCTGGTGAAGAACCGGACATCTTCAACGTCGGTGGTCCGACAGATGTCGATCAATATGAAAAATACTTAGCAGATCTATCTGATACGGAAGCTGCCAAAGCGGCGCTTGATGGAACGCTTTCCGGCGTATCCAGAAACGATCAGGTCCTCGGTCTTCCTTTCAACCAGGAAGGTTACGGCCTGCTTTACAACAAACAGGTGTTTGAAGATGCCGGGATCAAAGCAGAAGATATCAAGACACTGGATGACTTGGAAGAAGCAGTGAAGACGCTTGACTCCAAGAAAGGCGACCTTGGTATCGACGCACCATTCGCTTTCCCTGCGAAAGAGAAGTGGGTAATGGGTAACCACCTGGCGAACGCTTATCTTGCAGACGAATTCAATCATGATGTCATGGAAGCATATGAAGCTGATACGGTCGAATTCCAAATGGGCGATCAGATGAAGCGTTTCACAGACATTCAGAACGAGTATTCCATTCAGCCTACATTGAGCCTCGACTATTCTCAACAGGTAGAAGAGAACTTCTCACTGGGTAAAGTAGCGATGATCCAGCAAGGTAACTGGGTGTACAACACCATCGAGTCCATGGATCCGGAATTCGCGGAAAACAATGTCGGTCTTCTTCCGATTCCTGTAGAAGGATATGAAGGAAGCATCCCTGTCGGCGTTCCTAACTACTGGGTTGTAAACAAAGAATCCGATGACGAAGTCGTGCAGGCCAGTAAAGACTTCCTTGATTGGATGTACACATCTGATGCAGGTAAGAAGTTCGTAACAGAAGAGTTCAAGTTCATCCCGGCATATGAAGGGTATGAAGATCAGAATATCGCTGATCCGATTTCTCAGGAAATCTACAACTATGCTAATGAAGGCAACACGCTTGGATGGGTCTTCCTTGGTGCTCCTACGAGCTGGACAGAAAACGCACTTGGTGTAGCGATGCAGGAATATATCGCAGGCGACATCGAGTGGGAAGAGGTAGAAGAGAAAGCTACGAAAGCTTGGGAAGACGCCCGCCAATAACGGTCGTACCTTATAGGGTCGGCAGGAGCAGCTCGCTCCTGCCGGCATTATAAAATATCCCCTCTATTAGGATATTTATAAGGTAAGTATGTTAATAGACGGGATGTTTTATTTAAAGGCAGATATGAAATCGTTATCATAATAAGCATTGGAGGAGTTCTACATGCAGAACCGCAGTTTGTCCTTCTGGCTGTTCCTCACCCCCGTCATCCTCGGGTTGGGAATCGTCGTCGTCATTCCTTTCATCTATGGTCTTTTCTACTCGTTCACCGATTGGGACGGAATATCAGCGACCCAGTTCCTCGGTCTTGAAAACTATATCAATCTATTCCAGGAGCAGGAATTCGTAGATTCCATCTGGTTTACAGTACAATTCGCAGTCGTCACCGTCATTTTATTAAACGTGATGGGTCTCGGGCTTGCGCTTCTTGTCACAAGAAAAATCCGGTCCGGAAACCTGCTTCGTACGGTTTTCTTCATGCCTAACTTGATCGGCGGATTGATTCTCGGGTTCATCTGGCAGTTCATATTCATCAGCGTGTTCGGAGATGTCGCCAACCTGACCGGTATCGAAGGCCTGAACGGCTGGCTTTCCACGAAGGGCACCGGTTTCTGGGGGCTTGTCATTTTAACAGCCTGGCAGATGGCCGGCTATATCATGATCATCTATATCGCATACTTAGAAAACATTCCGAAAGAACTGATCGAAGCAGCGAAGATCGACGGTGCGAGCAGCTTCCAGCGCTTCAAGAACATCACGTTCCCACTTGTCGCACCAGCTTTCACGGTCAGTATGTTCCTGACATTGTCGATGGCATTCAAAATTTATGACCAGAACTTGTCGTTGACGAACGGCGGGCCGTTCAACTCGACACAGATGGTAGCAATGGAAATCGTCAACACAGCATTCCAGGATAACGATATGGCCTACGCACAGGCGAAAGCCGTCATCTTCTTCCTGATTGTCGCGGTTATTGCGTTGAGCCAAGTGTATTACAACAAGAAGCGGGAGGTGGAGATGTAATGAAGCGAAATAAAGAAAGAAGAAATTTAATTTCCATTGAAGTCCTCGGCCTTCTGCTCGGCTTGATTTGGATTGCACCGTTTTACTTGATGATCGTCAATGCGTTTAAAACAAAACGGGGCATCTTTGAAGGTGTCCTCGGTCTTCCTGACGAATTCGTTTTCTCAAACTTTGTGGAAGCGTTCATCGATCTGGAATTTCTAAAGTCGTTGTTCAACTCGTTGATGATCACGGGCTTAAGCATTGCGATCATCATCCTGTTCTCTTCCATGGCCGGCTACGCGCTGGCCCGGAATAAAAGCAAGCTCAGCGGCATCATCTTCTTCGTGTTTGTAGCGGCAATGCTGATTCCGTTCCAGTCTGTCATGATTCCGCTTGTTTCGATTTTCGGACAGGCAGACATGCTGAACGCCGGCGGTTTGATCTTTATGTATCTCGGATTCGGATGCAGCCTGTCGATCTTCTTGTATCACGGAGCAATGACGGGTGTATCTACATCCATGGATGAAGCAGCCATCATCGATGGAGCGAACCGCTTCCAGCTATTCTGGCACATCATCTTCCCGCTGCTTAAACCGATTTCCGTAACAGTCGCGATCTTGAACGTCATCTGGATTTGGAACGATTACCTCCTTCCATCTCTTGTCTTGAATGAGTCGAATGCGACGATCCCGTTGAAGATGTTCTATTTCTTCGGACAATATACGAAGCAGTGGCACCTGGCGCTTGCAGGATTGACAATTGCCATCCTGCCGGTCATCATCGGCTACTTCTTCGCTCAGAAGCAAATCATTGCCGGTGTTTCAGAAGGTGCCGTCAAATAATCAGCAGGGGAGTAGATGGGTATGTCCGTAACGATAAAAGATGTAGCGAAGAAGGCGAACGTGGCTCCCTCTACTGTTTCCCGCGTTATTTCAGACAGTCCGCGTATCAGTGAGAAGACGAAGCGGAAGGTAAGGAAAGTAATGGAGGAGCTCGGCTATCATTTGAATTACAACGGCCGGGTCCTTGTCAGTCAGTCCACCCAGACAATCGGCATCGTAACGAAGGTATCCTCGATCCACTCCTTCGACAACCCGTTTTTTTCGGAATTGTTGAGAGGGATCAGCGATGCCTGTCATGATAGTGACTACAGTATTTACTTAACGACGGGAAACACAGAAGAAGCTATTTATAAAGAAGTCGTCAAGATGGTCCAGGGAAAGCGTGTCGACGGCTGTATCGTCCTTTATTCCCGCGAGGATGACAAGGTTGTCCCGTATTTAAGGGAATGCGAATTTCCTTTCGTCATGATCGGCAAACCGGTCGATTCTCCGGGAGACACCCTCTATGTCGATAATGACAACGTACAGGCGAGTAAAGATGCGACGAACCATCTGATCAAGCTCGGCCATGAGAAGCTCGGTTTCATCGGCGGCGACGCACAGTACGAAGTAGCCCGGGATCGTCTGCAAGGATTTAAGCAGGCGCTTCAGGCGAACGGACTGGATGAAACGGCGCACATCTGGAAGAACATCCAGGCGGATCAGTCGGGAGCGGAAGAAGTGGCTGCTGCATTGACGGCTCTCTCCGACCCGCCGACGGGACTCGTGATCACGGACGACTACAATGCCATGATGGTCATGCGTGAATTGACGACCAAAGGCTGGAAGCTGCCGGAGCAGATGAGTGTGATCGGATTTAACAACACGATGATCGCCCGGCTCTCCAGCCCTCCGCTGACGACGGTTGATACCCAGTCGTTCCAGCTCGGCCATGAATCGGCACGCAACCTTATTGAATGGTTGAAACATCCGGACAGAATCAAGAAGAGCGTCATTATTCCGACGATCATTATCGAACGCGAATCCTGCAGCAGGAAATCGCCGATCCGTCCGTCTTAACTATAAAAAGAAAAGGGGAATGAACATGAACGTCCTAGTATGGAACGAATACCGTCATGAAAAAGAAAGCGAGATCGTCCGCGATATTTATCCGGAAGGAATCCACGGTGCGATTGCCGAATTTTTGGAAGAGGAAAACGTAACCGTTCGTACAGCAACTCTGGATGAGGAAGAACACGGGTTGACCGACGACGTGCTGGATGGAACCGATGTCCTCGTCTGGTGGGGACACAAGGCGCACGATGAAGTAGAGGATCATATCGCAGAGAAAGTGAAGCAGCGGGTATTGGACGGTATGGGTCTGGTCGTGCTTCATTCCGGTCACTTCTCCAAGCCGTTCAAGAAACTGATGGGAACGTCCTGTGATCTGAAGTGGCGCGAAGCCGATGATAAGGAACGGATCTGGGTCGTCGATCCATCCCACCCGATTACAGAAGGAATCGGAGAGTATATCGAGCTTGAGAGAGAAGAGATGTACGGGGAACACTTCGACATTCCGACCCCGGATGAACTGATTTTCGTCAGCTGGTTTGAAGGCGGAGAGGTATTCCGAAGTGGAGCGACCTTCCGACGCGGCAAAGGGAAAGTCTTCTACTTCCGCCCGGGACATGAAACGTACCCGACTTATCATAATAAAGAGATCCAGCACGTGATCAAGAATGGTGTGAAATGGGCCCGTCAAACGGAAACGCCGACACCTGTATATGGAAACGCACAGCCACTCGAAAAGATTGCGCCGAAATAAACAATAAAGGAGCCTGATATCATGTCTACATTGAAAATTGCCGTCATCGGCTGTGGAAGCATCGCTCAGCACCGTCACCTCCCGGAATACAACAATAATCCAAATGCAGAAATCACGGCTGTCTGCGATATTGTCGAAGCCCGTGCCGAGGAAATTGCAGCTGAATACGGAGCGAAAGCGTATACGAGCTATGAAGAATTGTTGGAGAAAGAATCCGTAGATGCTGTCAGCGTCTGTCTGCCGAACTACCTCCACGCACCTGTTTCCATCGCAGCACTGAATGCAGGCTGCCACGTCCTATGCGAGAAACCGATGGCGACGTCGAAAGAAGAAGGTGAAGCGATGATCGCAGCTGCTGAAAAAGCAGGAAAGAAATTGATGATCGGCCACAACCAGCGCTTCGTACCTTCTCATGAAAAGGCGAAAGAACTGCTTGCAGCAGGTTCCATCGGAAAAGTATACAGCTTCCGTACGGCATTCGGTCATGGCGGACCGGAAGGCTGGAGTGCAGAAGGGAAAGACAGCTGGTTCTTCAAGAAAGAAGAGGCGTTCATCGGAGCGATGGGAGACCTTGGTGTACATAAGGCAGACCTGATGCGCTACGTGCTGGGGGAAGAGTTCACGAACGTCGCCGGCTTCATCGAAAGCAGTGCGAAAGAAAACAGCACGGTGGATGATAATGCCGTCTGCATCCTCCGTTCTGAATCAGGTATTGTCGGTACAATGGCTGCGAGCTGGGCATACAACCCGAAGGAAGACAATTCGACGGTCATCTACGGATCAGAAGGAACGCTTCGCTTAGAAGATGATCCGACGTATTCTTTGATTGCCAACTACAACAACGGGGACACCGTCCGTTACGAGCTTGGAAAAATCCAGTCCAACGATGAGGGTGGACAAAGCAATTCTCACGTGATCGATCATTTCCTTGACAGCATTATTAATAAGAAAGATCCGTTGATCACCGGAGAAGAAGGACTGAAGTCACTGGAAGTCATTCTGGGAGCGCTTCGTTCCAGTGAAACAGGTCAAATTGCAAGCTTGGAGAAAGTCACGAAATGACCCGTCTCCGTATAGGTTTGATTGGAGTAGGGGGAATTGCCCAAGGGAGGCATATTCCCTCTTTCCTTGAATTACAGGAGGATGTCATCCTGCATGCTGTCCAGGATGTGAATGAACAAAGAGCGAAGGAAGTAGCAGAAACACACGGCATTCCGCACGTATATGAAGATTATCCTGCGATGTTTCAGGATATCGACGCCGTTATCATCTGTACACCGAATAAATTTCACGCCGAGATTGCGGTTGCGGCATTGGAAGCGGGCGTGCACGTCTTGTGCGAGAAGCCGATGGCGATTACGACAGAGGAATGCGAAAGAATGATCGAAGCGGCAGAGAAAAATGACCGCCTTTTGTCGATTGCGTATCATTATCGTTTCACTCCGGAGGCGAAACTTGCGAAAAACGCCATCCTTGAGAAAGAGATTGGTGATCCGCTTGTGACCCGTGTCCAGGCGATGCGACGGAGAAAAGTCCCGGGATGGGGCGTCTTTACGAATAAAGAGCTGCAGGGGGGAGGCAGTTTGATTGATTTCGGCTGTCATCTTCTCGACCTTGCTCTCTGGCTGCTGGATGATCCCGAGCCTGTAGAAGTGATGGGACGTGCCTATGACCGGCTGAGTAAGACGCCGGGGCAGGTGAATGACTGGGGAACATTTGATCATGAAACGTTCAACGTCGATGATCATGTGACCAGTTATATCACGTTTGCGGATGGTTCTTCCATGCAGTTCGAATGCTCCTGGGCTGCGAATATCAAAGAGGACCATACATCCCTTTCTATTTCAGGAGTCGATGGAGGACTCAGCGTTTATCCGCTGGAGCTTTATCAGGCGAAGTATGGTGCTCTGGTCGATAGTACGATGAAAGTAAACGAAGGGTATCCGGAACCGGGAGTGGCCCAGGCAAGGAACTTCGTGGACAGCTGTCTTGGGCGTACAGAGCTTGTCGTTCAGCCTGAACAGGCGCTTAAAGTGACGAAATTGATGGAAGCGATCTACGAAAGCAGTCGGACCGGTTCCAGTGTGAAAATAAATCGATAATGGAGGAATGAGCGATGAAACTAGGCGTATTTACGGTATTATTCTCTGATAAATCGTTTGAAGAAATGCTTGACCATGCAAAAGAATCCGGATTGAAAGCAGTGGAAATCGGAACAGGCGGCTATCCGGGTAACGCTCACTGTGACGTTGATGCGCTTCTTGAAAGTGAAGAGAAGCGGAAGGAATACTTGGCGAAGGTGGAGGATCGTGGTTTGACCATCAGTGCCTTCAGCTGTCACGGCAACCCGATTTCTCCGGATAAAGCTTTCGCTGATCAATGCCATGAGACGTTCGTCAAGACGGTGAAGCTCGCCGGATTAATGGGAGTCCCTGTCGTCAACACGTTCTCCGGAACCCCTGGTGGAAGTGAACAGGATACGGCGCCGAACTGGCCTGTCACACCTTGGCCGCCGGAATACTCCGATATTCTGGAGTGGCAGTGGACGGAAAAACTGATTCCTTACTGGAAGGAACAAGCGAAGCTTGCCGAGGAGAACGGGGTCAAAATCGGACTCGAGCTTCATGCCGGATTCCTCGTTCATACGCCTTACACGATGCTGAAGCTTCGCGAAGCGGCAGGGGAGGCGATCGGAGCCAATCTCGATCCGAGTCACTTATGGTGGCAGGGCATCGATCCGGTCGCGGCCATTAAGATACTTGGAAAAGAGAATGCCATCCATCACTTCCATGCGAAGGATACGTATATCGACCAGGAAAATGTAAACATGTACGGGTTGACCGACATGCAGAATTACGCAGCCGTCCAGACGCGGGCTTGGAGTTTCCGTTCCGTCGGCTACGGCCACAGTGTCAAGGAATGGTCGGATATTATCAGTGCACTAAGGACGTTCGGCTACGATCATGCCGTCAGCATCGAGCATGAGGATCCGATCATGTCGATTGATGAAGGTTTCCGCCAGGCCGTGAAGAATTTGAAGTCCGTCTTGATAGAAGAACAGCCGGCCGATATGTGGTGGGCGTAAACAGCACGTACAGTCTGTAAGGGAAAGAAAGGGGAATGGATATGGATCGGATGAAGGGAATCAGGGGTGGCTTATATGCGGTCAGTGAGTGGATTTCCAAGTTTGCGCTGACGAATCTGCTGTGGACATTGTTCAATTTGCCGGTCGTGTTGATTTTGTTAAGCATCCTCGGCATTGGGGAGAGGGGACAACTCTGGTATCTGCTGCCGCCGCTCGTCTTACTTCTTCCGATCGTCTTCTTCCCGGCGACGACCGCTCTGTTCGCGAAAGCACGGGAATGGGTGCGGAAGGAGGAGAAACACGGCAGGGAATACAGCTATTGGTACTATTACAAAGAAAACTACGCTGGAAGCGTGAAGGTTGGAGCACTATTGACTTTTCTCTGGGTGGTTGTCGCAGCAGATGTGTATTATTTCTCTGCAGCGAATCCGTTGATGATGAACGCCTTCCTCGTCTCGAGCATCATCCTTTTTGTCTATACCATCAACGTATTTTCGGCCATGGTGCATTACGACCTTAAGGTGGGTGGTGTGCTGAAACAGGCGTTCTTCCTGACGTTCTCGAGTCCGGTGTTGTTCCTCGCCGTTGCAGTGACGGCCGGTTTCATTCTGATGGTCAGTCTTTATATCTTCCCGTTGATTCTTCCAATTTTCACGGGATCGATTCTTTCTTTCCTCGCTTTTTCTGCCTTTTATCGTCTTGTGCTGAAATGGCAGGAGAAAACGGAAGCAGCTTAACCGGAAGCCTTTGGTTTCCGGTTTTTTGTTGTTTTCATTTAAGTGGGAGGGACGGGCTGGAGGATATGGGACGCTTTCTGCGCGAAAATATCTTTCCACAATAGCAGCAGGTTAAGACAGAAAGGTTTTTGGGGGAGTGTTCTTCGGAAAGGAAGGTGTTTTTTACGTGGAGCCTCCACATCTTACATTCAAGCCATCTCACTGATTTATCTCTCAGTAGGAAATGATGTTAAGGAAAAGCTGCCTTGGTGGTATGAGCTGTGGAAAGGGCGCATATAGATGAGAGTGAGTGGTCTATGACTCCTATTATGGAGGTGACAGTGGTGTGAGTTCTGCCATTGTCACCTCTTTTTTCGCCGCAGGCACAGGCAGGAGGGGGATCGATGGTCGAATTGAACGGAAGGACGTTGACTATCAGTCAAATACGAGCGGTATGTTACCAAAACGCGCCGGTTTCTTTGAATGAGATTAGTCTGGAGAAGGTCCGGGCGAGCCGTCGGGTGGTCGAGGAGATTGTGAAGAAGGGCAGCATCGTATATGGCATTAATACAGGGTTCGGGAAACTGAGTGATGTCCGGGTAGCAGCGGCGGATGTCGATCAACTGCAGCAGCATTTGATCCGATCGCATGCCTGCGGTGTCGGGGATCCTTTTCCGGAAATCGTGAGCAGGGCAATGATCGTGCTGCGTCTCAATGCGCTCTTGAAAGGCGTGTCCGGGGTACGGGAAGAAGTCGTATGCCGTCTGCGCGATTTGATCAATAAGGGCATCCATCCGGTGATTCCATCACAGGGATCGCTCGGGGCGTCGGGTGATTTGGCGCCGCTTGCTCATCTTGCACTTGTTTTGATGGGAGAAGGTTGGGTCAACTATCGGGGGGAAGTACTTCCGGCAGAAGATGTGTATGCGCGACTTGGCATGGAGCCGATCCAATTGAAAGCGAAAGAAGGACTTGCGTTGATCAACGGTACGCAGGCGATGACGGCGGTCGGGGTCATCCAGTTCATCGAATCGGAACGGCTCGCTCTGCAGTGTGACTGGATCAGCAGCATGACGATGCAGGCGTTGGAAGGGGTTCGTGATGCGTTCCATCCGAGCATCCACGCGGCGCGCGGGTATCCGGAACAAGAGGAGGTGGCGGAGCGGATCAGGCACTTGATCCACGGTAGTCAGCTTGTTACGTACCAAGGAGAGAAGCGGGTGCAGGATGCGTATTCGATCCGCTGTATTCCACAGGTCCACGGAGCGTCCTGGCAGGCTTTACGTTACGTGGAAGACAAGCTGACGATCGAGATGAACGCTGCAACGGATAATCCATTGCTGTTGGAAGACGGAAGGGTTGTCGTCTCCGGGGGGAATTTTCATGGTCAGCCGATTGCGCTGGCGATGGACTTTATGAAAATCGCGATCGCTGAATTTGCAAGCATTTCCGAACGTCGGGTCGAGCGGCTCGTCAATCCGCAGTTGAACGATCTTCCCCCTTTTTTAAGCAGAGACCCCGGGCTTCAGTCAGGTGCCATGATTCTGCAATATGTGGCGGCGTCTCTCGTTTCGGAGAATAAAACGTTTGCCCATCCGGCGAGCGTCGATTCGATTCCGTCCTCTGCGAATCAGGAGGACCATGTCAGTATGGGAACGATCGCCGCCCGCCATGCCGCTGAGATTGTCAGAAATACGTACAAGGTGCTGGCGATCGAGCTGATCTGCAGCATGCAGGCGCTGGAGTACCGGGGAGTGGAGAAGGCCTCTCCGAAGACGGCGACCTTGTATGAAGCAGGGCGAAAGGTCGTGCCGAGCATGACAGAGGACCGGGTTTTTGCGGAGGATATCGAACGGGCGGCGGCGTGGCTGCAGACGGATGTGTTTGGTTGGAAGAAATGGAGAGAAGGGGGAGATCCCAGTGGCGGAAGCGAGGAAGGTACGCGCGAAGACGGGGAGAGGTCTTGAGTGTAAAGGATGGGAGCAGGAAGCGGTGCTGCGGATGCTCTGCAATAATCTTGATCCGGACGTCGCCGAGCGGCCGGAGGATTTAGTCGTATACGGCGGCATCGGCAAGGCGGCCAGGAATTGGGAGGCGTTTGATGCCATCGTTTCGACGTTGAAGCGTCTGGAAAAGGATGAAACGATGCTTGTTCAGTCCGGTAAACCGGTCGGAGTTTTCCGGACCCACGAACAGGCGCCGCGTGTGCTGCTTGCTAATTCGGTCCTTGTCCCGAAATGGGCGGATTGGGATACGTTTCATGAGCTTGACCGGAAAGGATTGATGATGTACGGCCAAATGACGGCCGGGAGCTGGATCTATATCGGCTCGCAGGGAATCCTGCAAGGGACATATGAAACGTTCGCGTCGCTTGCTGAACAGCACTTCGGAGGATCGCTTCAAGGAACAATTACGTGGACGGCCGGCCTTGGCGGCATGGGGGGCGCACAGCCGCTCGCAGTGACGATGAACGGCGGAGTCGTCGTCGCGGTCGAAGTGGACGAAACCCGGATCGATAAACGGATTGCGACAGGATACTGTGACCGGAAAACGGCGTCGCTTACAGAGGCGTTAAAATGGGCGGAGGAAGCAAAGCGTGCCGGGCGCCCGCTGTCGATTGCGCTCCTCGCAAATGCTGCAGATGTCTATCCATCTTTGATTAATAGAAAGGAAGAAATCGATATTTTGACAGACCAGACCTCGGCACATGACCCGTTGAACGGATACATACCGAAGGGTTGGAGTCTGGAGAAGGCGGCGGAACTGAGAAAGGAAGACCCGGAGCGCTATGTGGAGCTTTCCTCCCGGTCGATGGCCGATCACGTCACGTCGATGCTTCATTTTCAAAAAGAGGGGACGATCGTGTTCGACTACGGCAACAATATCCGGCAGGTCGCCTATGATCAAGGAGTTAAGGATGCTTTTGCCTTCCCGGGATTCGTCCCTGCCTATATCCGGCCGCTGTTCTGTGAGGGGAAAGGACCGTTCCGCTGGGCGGCGCTCTCCGGGGATCCGGCAGATATCAAACGGACGGATGACCTTTTGAAAGAATTGTTCCCGAACGATGAAAAACTGCTGCGTTGGATCCGGATGGCAGAAGAGAAGGTCCAGTTCCAGGGCCTCCCGTCGAGAATCTGCTGGCTGGGCTACGGAGAGCGGATGAAGATGGGGCTTGCGATCAACGAACTCGTGCGGAAAGGGGAACTGCGCGCACCGGTCGTAATCGGCAGGGATCATTTGGACTGCGGCTCGGTCGCCTCTCCCAACAGGGAAACAGAAGCGATGATCGACGGCAGCGATGCGGTGGGGGACTGGGCGGTACTCAATGCACTCCTTAATACGGCTGCCGGTGCTTCGTGGGTGTCCTTCCACCACGGTGGTGGTGTCGGCATGGGATATTCCCTGCACGCCGGAATGGTCGCCGTCGCTGATGGATCGCAGCTTGCAGAAGAGCGCCTCCGACGGGTGCTTACGACGGACCCCGGCATGGGCATCATCCGGCACGCTGACGCAGGATATGAGAAAGCGGTGGCAGAAGCGAAACGGCACGGCATCGATATTCCGATGAAGAAGGAGGAGACGTAATGTTGGATCTCGTGATCGACCGGATTGGTGAGCTGATCCTGCCGGAAAAGGGACCGCTGAAGGGCGAAGCAATGGCTGAGCTGCCCGTTCGGCGGAACGCGGCCCTCGGCATTCAGAACGGCAAGGTCACGTGGATTGGGAATCAGGGCGAAGCGGCCCCGGCACGTACCTATGTCGATGCTCGTCATCAGGTGGTTTCCCCCGGACTTATCGACCCCCACACCCACCTTGTTTTCGGAGGTTCCCGGGAACAGGAACTCCCGTTGAAGCAGGCGGGCATGCCGTATTTGGAAATCTTGAAACGGGGCGGCGGTATCCTTGCGACCGTCGAGAAAACGAGGCTTGCGACTGAGACTGGACTCTATGAAAAAGGGAAAGCGACGCTTGCGAGAATGGCGGCTCACGGGGTGACGGCCGTGGAGGCAAAAAGCGGCTACGGCCTTGATCGGGAAACGGAACGGAAGCAGCTCCGCGTCATCAAACGTCTCGGGGAGGAAGGAATGCTGACCGTCGTGCCGACTTTCCTTGGTCCACATGCGATTCCTGACAGCATGGACCCGGACGTCTTTTTACAGGGCATGATCGATCTGCTTTCTGATATCAAAAACGAGGGCCTTGCACGCTTTACGGATATCTTCTGTGAGACGGGCGTGTTCACGGTCGATCAGTCGCGTCGGTTTATGGAAGCATCGAAGAAACTCGGCTTCCCTGTCAAAATTCACGCCGATGAGATCGACGCGCTTGGCGGTACAGAGCTTGCTGTTGAACTGGAAGCGGTATCGGCGGATCATCTCGTCGCTGCGACAGAGATTGGGATGGAAAAGCTTGCCGCCGGCCGGACGATTGCTGTGCTTCTTCCGGGCACGACCTTCTACTTAGGGAAAGATGCGTATGCCGATGCACGGAGGATGCTCGGGAAAGGGGCCGCCGTTGCCCTTGCGACCGACTTCAACCCTGGAAGCTGTGTGACCGAGAACCTGCAGCTCATCATGTCGCTTGCTGCATTGAAGCTGAAGATGACGGCGGAGGAAATCTGGAATGCGGTGACGACGAACGCGGCCTGCGCCATCGGATTGGAAGATACGGCCGGGCGCATTGAAATCGGAGCGGCCGCTGATCTCGTACTTTGGGACATTCCGAACTACACGTACCTTCCCTATCATTACGGCGTGAACCATGCCCGTTCGGTTTGGAAGGACGGCCGGAACATTTGGGAAAAGAGGGATGCCGATGTCTTTCCGTTACGTTAAACCGGCAGGGGAAGCAGTTTTCAAAGACAGCCTGACGACGAAGATGGAGGACCGCATCGTTCCGTACCGCCAAGGAAAGGGGGCGGAAGCAGGGATCATCGGCCTGCCTTTGTCGAAGTCCTCGATTTCCCCGTCGACGGCATCGGAAGCGCCGGCTGCAATCAGGAAGGCGTTCCGGTCTTTGACCACTTACGCCTCCGGAAAAGGGGATTATGCAGGAACGATTCTCGATTTCGGCGATGTCCTCATGCATCCGACGGATATCGATGAGAATATTGCCAGGCTGAAAGAAAGCATCCGGGACATGTTGAAACAGGAGGCGTGTCATCGCTACATTATTCTCGGTGGGGATCACGGCATCAGCTACCCTTCGATCGCTGCCTTTCAGGAAAAATACGGCACGATCGGCGTGCTGCAGTGGGACGCCCATCACGATCTGCGTAACCTGGAGGACGGCGGACGAACAAACGGGACACCTTTTCGCAGTTTGCTGGAAGCAGGTATTCTGAAGGGTGAGTATCTAGTACAGATCGGTATCCGGGACTACTGTAACGCAGGAGCGTATGCGGAATATGGCGAAGAGAAAGGTGTACACGTGTACACGATGGAGGAAGTGGAACGGCAGGGCATCACGACGATTCTTCAGAAGGAAATAGCCCGGTTGAAAACAGTGACGGACGCCGTCTATTTATCTGTCGATATGGATGTGGTCGACCAGGCCTTCGCACCAGGTTGCCCGGCAGCCGGACCGGGGGGAATAACATCGCGGGAGCTTATTTCAAGCATAGCGGCAGCCGCGGCAGATCCTTCGGTTAAAGCGATGGATCTTGTAGAAAACGATCCATCTAAGGATATCCGTGACATGACAAGTCGTTTGGCTGCCTATGCGATGATGACGTTCCTCCATGCGAAATAGATAGGCAGTCGACGATCGATGTGGTAAAGTATGGATATAAATCAGTTGCAAGGAGACAGAGGTACGGATGAAAGAAGTCATTGTGCTGTTAGCGGAGATCGTCAACATCTGGCATGAGGTGATCGCAGATTTTTCGTCCTCCATGGGGTGGACTCTGACGGATAAGGAACTGCATTTTTGGGTAATCGGGATACTTGGCATTATTGGCCTCGTATTCGTCGATATTCTTTTTCACATTCTCGCCAAGTGGAGCATTACGGCCATCTCGTTTCTATTCACCTTCGCCATGGTGCTGGTGTTCGTTTTCGCCGTCGAAATCCAGCAGAAGATCACAGGCAGCGGGAACATGGAATTCGGAGACGCGGTCGCAAGCGTACTCGGCTTTTTCCTCTTCTGCGGTATCTATATGATCCTGCGTTTGATTTCAAAGGCAGTGAAGCGGTGGATTGACAAGCGGGACGAGAAGTCCGCGGCATAAAGGAACCCCGGCTATTCTATATGGAATAGCCGGGGGTTTTTGTTTTATGGTCTAAAGTGACATAGCTGACGGCAGATAAAAGGAGAGAAGACGATGGATATTAGGATAGATGATTTACAGGGACGGGAAGTGGCGGATTTACTGGAGGAACATCTTCAGATGATGAGGAGGCATTCGCCTCCGGAAAGTAAACATGCCCTTGATCTCGAGGCACTGCGCGCATCGGAGGTGACATTTTGGAGTGCCTGGGAAGATGGGGAGTTGGTTGGCTGTGCGGCATGGAAGGTGCTGGACAGAAAACATGTAGAGCTCAAGTCGATGAAAACGAAAGCTGGTCATGAACGGAAGGGCGTCGGCAGAAGTATCCTCGCACACGTGCTGAAAGCAGCGAAGGAAGCGGGATACGAACGGGTCAGTCTGGAAACCGGATCGATGGAATACTTCAAGCCGGCGCGGACGTTGTATGAGCGTTTCGGTTTCCATTACTGCGCCCCGTTTTCGGATTATACGGATGATCCAAACAGTGTCTTTCTGACAAAAGACCTGAGGGAATCATAGGATGTTATCATAAGAGAAGGAAGCTTTAGGGGGTGTAGGATAAGTGAAGCGGTTGTCTATTTTCTTAGGTGGTCTGTTGTTTGTTCTTTCTGCTCTGCCGATTCTTGGGGTATGGAACGGATTCGGCTCCGGTATTTCTGAATTTTTCTTCGGTATCAGCATCTTCCTGCCTGTTGTTTTCGCCATTGCCGGTCTGCTGTTCAGCATCTTCGGATCGAAGGGGACGTGGAAAGTGGTGCTGATCCTTCTCAATACGGCGAGCGTCATCTTCTGGGGGTTCGTCCTCTTCGTAGCCATCTTCGGATTTCAAAACCCTTGATACGTAAAGAAAAAGGAACGAGGATTTCCATCCCGTTCCTTTTTTGTGTTTAGCAGCACGGCGCACAGCACGGCTGTTTCTTCTCCCGGAAGAAGCGGGTACTTGGGTTCTTTGGTTCCTTCTTGGCGATCGGAATGCGATACTCGTTATTGCGGCGACCGTACTCTAACTGCTTTTCTATGACATAAAAGGTCTCCATATCAGTTCTCTCCTCCGTTCGTGTCTGCTTTCGTATAGAAGAATTCCCACTCGTTTCCGTCCGGGTCCGTGATCCAGAACTTGTCCTGAAGCGCATAGCAGCAGTTCGTGTCCTTCTCTTCCCGAGTGAAGAAGCCGAGAGCTTCCAACCGTCGTTTCTGATGATCGATGTCTTCCTGTTGATCGACTTGAATACCGAAGTGGCCGACCTGATTGCCCGCGACTTCCGGTTTCTTATTAAGGGTGAAGTTCAGTCCGAGCCCTTCCGGTAAATATTTCGCATAGTCTTCTTCCTCCTTCACCGGGGTTTCACCGAAAACTTTGTTATAAAAAGCGATCGACTCCTCTAAATTGGTGACGTTCAATCCCACGTGTACATTCATGTACTTTCCTCCATTCATCAACTTTTTTTGATTTATAAGGTAAAAAAATTAACCGCGACGGAACAGGCAGCATAGCTCTTCTGATAAAAGGTGGTTGATTTCTTTATGTTGGAGGGTGTAATAGCTCCATGTACCCCGTGTTTCTTTCTCGATCAGACCGGCATCCATCAAAATCTTCAAATGATAGGACAGCTTGGATTGCGGGAGCTCCAGCTTCTCAGACAAATCGCAGACGCATACTTCTCCGTATTCGGTAATTTCATGGAGGATGTGAAGGCGGCGTTTGTCTGCCAGCGCTTTGAACTTCTTCTCATAGAGCGCGAATGTATTCGTAAGGGATACATCTGTAAAGGCCATGTTCTCTTTCATGGAATCCTCCTCCTTCATCAATTTTTTTTGATGAATTAATCATATGTCAGAAAATTCGGTAAGTCAAGGATTATATTGGCAGTAAAAAATAAGTTGCATATATAAGCATACACTTATATAATGGCGGTGGATGAAAGGGAGGGGAAGGGTATGGAGCCGAAGACGATCGATTTGGAAAATGCCGCAAAAACGCTGAAGCTGCTTGGAGACAAAACGCGCTTGACGATCCTCGGGATGATCAAGGGCGGCGAGTGCTGCGTGTGTGAGTTCGTGGAAGTGCTGCAGATGAGCCAGCCGTCCATCAGTCAGCATTTGCGGAAGCTGAGAGACGCCGGTCTCGTAAAGGAGCGCCGCAGCGGGCAGTGGGTTTTTTATTCGTTGAATGAAGCACATGAGACGTATTCGATCATCGAGCAGGTGTTAAACCAAATACCTGATCAAAGAGATAAATTAAGAGCATTGGAAGAAGCAGGACTGCGAATCCAGTGCGACATCTAGGGGGATGCACGTGAGTTCAGCCATTATTGCCATCATTATTTTCCTGATCACCCTGACATTGGTGATCTGGCAGCCGAAGAACTTGGGAATCGGCTGGTCGGCCTGCGGGGGAGCCGTGCTTGCCCTCCTGTTCGGCGTCGTCGATTTCCAGGATGTCGCTGATGTAACAGGTATCGTCTGGAATGCCACTTTAGCGTTTATAGCGATCATCATCATATCCTTGATTCTGGATGAGATCGGCTTTTTTGAGTGGGCTGCGTTACATATGGCCCGCATTGCCAAAGGAAACGGAAAGAAAATGTTTATTTACGTCATCCTGCTCGGGGCGCTCGTTTCTGCTCTGTTTGCCAATGACGGAGCGGCTCTGATTCTGACACCGATCGTACTCGCAATGGTCAGGAATTTGAACTTCAAGGAAGCGATGATTCTGCCGTTCATCATGGCGAGCGGCTTCATTGCCGATACCGCCTCCCTGCCGCTTGTCGTCAGTAACCTTGTGAATATTGTATCCGCAGATTTCTTCGGCATTGGTTTCGTAGAATATGCTTCGCGTATGATCGTGCCGAACTTGTTCTCGATTGCGGCGAGCATCCTCGTCCTCTTCCTGTTCTTCCGGAGGAGCATTCCGGGAACGTACGAGGTAAGTCAGCTGCAGGAGCCGAAAAGGGCAATCAAAGATCCTAAAATGTTCCGCCTGTCATGGGGCGTCCTTGCTGTGCTGCTCATCGGGTACTTCGCCAGTGAGCCGCTTGAGATTCCGGTTTCCATCATTGCCGGCATCGTGGCGATTTTCTTCCTGCTGATGGCGAGGAGAAGTGCAGCAGTGGAAACGGCAAAGGTCGTCAAAGGTGCGCCTTGGGCGATCGTGTTCTTCTCGGTCGGCATGTATGTCGTTGTATATGGACTGCGGAACGTCGGGTTGACCGACGTACTGGCAGAGGTCATTCAGTACACAGCGGATCAAGGATTGTTTGCAGCGACTATTTCCATGGGATTCATCGCAGCGATTCTTTCTTCGGTCATGAACAACATGCCGACTGTGATGATCGATGCACTGGCCATTGCAGGAACCGATACATCCGGGACAATCAGGGAAGCGTTGATCTATGCCAACGTCATCGGTTCGGATCTAGGTCCGAAAATCACTCCGATCGGGTCGCTTGCTACATTGCTTTGGCTCCACGTCCTTTCTTTGAAAGGCGTCAAGATTTCATGGGGATACTATTTTAAAGTTGGTGTGATTCTGACGGTACCGACGTTATTCATCACACTGACCGGCCTTTATATCTGGCTGTTACTCTTATAAACCAACACGAAGGAGATGGAAATTATGTCAAACAAACCAGTTATTTATTTTCTATGTACAGGAAACTCCTGCCGCAGTCAGATGGCGGAAGGGTTCGGAAAGAAATACCTTGGGGAGAAATACGATGTGCGTTCAGCGGGAATTGAAGCACACGGATTGAACCCGAATGCCGTGAAAGCGATGAAGGAAGTGGACGTCGATATTACTGATCAAACATCCGACATCATCGATTCTGATATTTTGAACAACGCCGCTTATGCGATTACGCTGTGCGGGGATGCTAACGACAAATGTCCGATGACGCCGCCGCATGTGACACGCTTCCACTGGGGATTCGATGACCCTGCCAAAGCAGAAGGTACCGAAGAAGAGAAGTGGGCTTTCTTCCAGCGCGTCCGTGATGAAATCGAAGCTCGAATTCAGGAGTTTGCTGAGACAGGCAAATAATCAGAAGAAGCCGCCGGGACGGAATCGTTTTGGCGGATTTTTCTATACATAGAAGGAGAGAAGGTGCAGGGATGGGAAGAGAGATTGTTGTGGAACCTATGCTTCCGGAAGATTGGGAGCAGGTGCGGGCCATTTATGAAGCAGGAATAGCGACAGGGAATGCAACCTTCCAGAAGGAGGTCCCATCTTGGGATGACTGGGATGCCGGACATGCTTTGGAGTGCCGAATCGTCGCAAAACGCGACGACGAAATTATCGGTTGGGCGGCCTTGAGTCCCGTGTCGAGCAGATGTGTGTATGCAGGCGTGGCGGAAGTCAGCGTCTACGTCCGCCCGGAAAGCAAAGGGCAGGGAGTGGGCAGCAAATTATTGGAGCAGCTGATTGAGGCGAGTGAAGCGCATGGCTTTTGGACATTACAGGCTGGGATCTTCCCTGAGAACGGTTCCAGCATAGCGATCCATAAGAAAAACGGATTCCGGGAAGTCGGACGCCGTGAACGGATCGGCAGGATGGACGGCATCTGGCGTGATACGGTGTTTCTGGAAAGACGAAGTAATAGAATAGGGTTGGATTGAAAACAGTCTGGTGTCCCAGGCTGTTTTTTTATTGAATGAATGGAAAGGTGTTCGTAAGGGAATGTACTTGGCTGGTCTTTCATAATTAGTACGTGGAAAGTGAGAAATGAAACGTATTGTACTCAATAGGAATTTTTGAAATGATTGGATTATAACCAGGTAGGAGAGAAAGGAAGATATTTATGTGGAGTGTGGTTTATTATGTACTGGCTGTTCTAATCTTCTCTGCACTTTGGAAAGGGATGGATCTTGTGTGGAATGCCTTCGTCCCGCTGAATTATAAAACCAATTTGATCGCCGTTATTTTTGTGATCCCGCTTATGATCATCATATCCTTATTACTCGCTTCTTTTATAAAAAAAGCTCTGAAGAATGGATGAAATCCCTCCGCTTGAAAGAATCCAAGAAGAGGGAATAAGGATAGTGCTTGGATTAAAGAACTCTGGCAAGTCCCCGCTCAAATGCGGAGAGGTGGTTGACGGAAGCGTTGCGTAAGGAGTTGAAAACGATTCGGATGTCTGGAGGCAGCTGGAAAGTTAGAAATTTTTCGTACATCGCGATATTATCGATTTCTCCTTGAACTCCGGCGGCATAGGCGGCTTTTATTGTCTCCGGAGTGGTGACAAGGGAGGCGGATGTGTCTTCCGGTAAAGGGATTTGGTAACGGTCGAACAGCTGCCATAATGCGTAAATATGTCTCATTTCTGCTTCTTTTATTTGCACAAAAGTACGGATGCTGCCGAATTTATTTATTATATCTGCATACCTCGCCTGAGCCAGGTATTCATCCTGAAGGGCGTAGGTCAACATTTGGGGGATGGTCAATGTCGCTGCATTTAACGCACCAACAGCGCCGTAATCTTGACGGATAGACCGTTTATGGCTGTCGTAGGGAGTGTTATACATGGATCTTCCTCCTTTTTATTAAATTATGTGCAGGACGTTTCGGAGGTTCGTTGTCTATTTTCTTCGGACCCTTTAGAGAGTAGACGGATTCTGCCTATCTTCTCGGTAACCTAAAAAACCCCGCATCCTAATCAAGGATGCGGGGTTTTTTATCATTTACCGAAATTCACAATCATGTCGTGCGCTTTCTGGACTTCTTCGTCGCTCATGTAAATCAGGTACATGCCGTTTGTCATCCGGCCTTCCCCGCTCATCTGATACGTAGAGGATTCCTTGCGGGCACTGCTGTATTTCGTCGCCAGACGGCGCATATCACTGAACTCCATGTTCGTGCTGACATTGCTGCCGAGGACGTCGAGAATGTCGTTGATCTTATTGACGACGTTCAAGCTGGCACCTTTGTTGATGATGCCCTGGATGACCTGCCGCTGGCGTTCGTTCCGGCCGAGGTCGCCTTGAGGGTCTTCTTTACGCATCCGAACATAGGCGAGCGCTTCACGTCCGTCGAGATCAAGCTCCCCTTCTTCAAAGGTGAAGTTGCCGGACTTGAAGGCGCGGTCGTTCTGAACGGTTACACCGTTCACCGCATCCACGACCTGGGAGAGTCCTTCCATATTGACGCGGACGTAGTAATCGAGGTCGATATCGAGAAAGTTCTCGACGGTATCGACGGCCATATCGCTTCCACCATAGGCGTAGGCGTGGTTGATCCGCGTAACGCGGCCGTCGCCTGCAATTTCAGTTCTCGTATCCCGCGGGATGCTGACCATCTGCATCTGATCATTGTTCGGATCGAGGGTCATCACGATCATCGTATCAGAGCGTCCGACATCGTTTTCCCGTTCATCGACACCGAGAAGGAGAATATTCAACGGTTCCTTCTTGTCGACCTTCGCTTTCGTTTCTTCGGTATCGATCGACGATACGTCTTCATGTAGATCCTGATTCACGGTCGCCCGTACATTATGGAATATCGTATATAAGTAAATGCCTCCGCCTGCCAGCACGAGAGCTAACAGGACTAAGAGGACTTTCCAGCGTTTCTTCTTTTTACGTTTGCTGCGTTTGAGCTCTTTGCGCCCCATTCCTCCACCCCTTCTCTAAAAAAAAGCGTACTTCTATATTATACGTTTTTTGTAGAATCATGTAAAAGCATGTTTTTAAGAAAAGTGCTACTATTAACTAAATAGTGCGAATAATGAGGGGGATCTTATGGGAATTCATATCGGTGTCGATCTCGGCGGGACGAACGTCCGCACGGGAATCGTACAGGAAGATGGAACGGTCGAACAGCTCATTCAGGAGAAGACGGAAGTGGAAAACGGGGTGGACCGGACGCTTGAAAAAATGATCGACATGATTGAGAGGACCGCCGGCGGCCGAACGATTGATACCATCGGCATCGGAGCTCCTGGTCCGCTCGACCCGCACCGTGGAGTCATTCTCGATCCGCCGAACCTGCCGGGATGGGAAGAGGTGGCGCTGGTGGAACGAATGGAGTCCCACTTCGGCGTCGATGTCCAGTTGGACAACGATGCCAATGCCGCGGCGCTCGCCGAAGCGAAATTCGGAGCTGGCAGAGACTATACGAGTGTTTTCTACATAACGGTGAGTACCGGTGTCGGCGGGGGATTAGTGATCGACGGCCGGGTGTTCAGCGGGGCGCAGGGCTACGCCGGGGAAATCGGCAACATGATCCTGCAGCCGAACGGCTATCAATACAGCAACCTCAATAAAGGATCCCTTGAAAGTTATGCAAGCGGCACGGCGATCGGAAAGAGAGCGGAAGAGTTATACGGCATCGAAGGCGGAGCGGAGCGTGTCTTTGAACTCGTGAAGGAAGGGAAAGAGGAGGCGCAGCACATTGTCGAGGAAGCGGTTGATTTCCTGGCGATGGCGATTGCGAATCTCACCCACATCATCAATCCGGAAGTATTCGTCCTTGGAGGCGGTGTGATGAATGCAGGGGATTTGATCTGGGTTCCTCTTGAAGAGCGGGTGAAGGAGTACCTTTTTCCCGGTCTGATTCCGGAGATCAAGCTCAAGCGTGCAGAGCTGGATGGACATGCCGGCGTCATCGGTGCCGCCCTGCTCCCGCTTCAGAAAAAGTAATAGACTCGTCCGTGCTAATCCATTCCCGCCCGGCATAAGATGGTATAAGCTATCTTTTCTGGAGGAATGTCTGAGTGAGAACGCGTGTCTGGCTGTTGTTGGGGATCGTTCTGCTTACGGGATGTATGGAAAGCGCGACACAGCGGTCGATTGATGAGTTCAAAATACCTGTGACCAATGCTTTGCACTTCGTCTACTTCTATGAGGGGGACCCGCCGGAGGAAAAGGTGCGCTCCCGGCTGAACGGGATGAAAGTGTTCCTTGCCCGGAAGAGCGTGCAGGCCGAAGTCACCTACCAGCCGTTGACGGAGGACAATGAGTATAAGGAAACGTTGAACGTGGAAGACAAACAAATCGTCGTTTTCGATTACAAGGGGATCCGGTTCCAGGCGAGAAACCTCGACGTCCTGGAGGGCATGGTCCTCCAATTTGCGAATAACGGATAATTAAAAAGGAAACCAGCGTCTGCTGGTTTCCTTTTCAGTTTGTTGAAGGAGTATTTATAAGAAAGGAGCGGACGGACTCCGTAAACGGACATCAAACCCCTGACATTCTTCGTATTTCCTTTATCTCCTGTTAATCGGTCCTGATTTATCGGGAGAAGAATTCTTCTAACACGAGGACACAGGCACCGATGGCGGAGGCGTTGGCTCCGAGCTTCGAGAGCACGATTTCCGTTTCTTTCGCCTTTATCGTCAAGCCGCGCGACTGGATCGTCTCACGAAGACCCTCTAATAAAAAGTCACCCGATCTCGCAACACCACCCCCGACGATGATCCGTTTCGGGTTCAGCGTGTGGATCAAATTGGCGAGGCCGATGCCTAAGTAGCGGCCTGTTTGGTTCAACAGCTGGATGCTGAAGGCGTCGCCTTGCAGTGCCGCTTTGTGGACGGTCGCACCATCCACTTTTTCGAGGTCATGGTCGACCAGTTCGGTGATCAAGGAAGGCTTGCCTGTTTTCAGTTCCTTCCGTGCCCGGTCAGCGATGGCGGGTCCGGCCGCGAATGTCTGAAGGCAGCCGTAGTTGCCGCACGGGCACTTCGTTCCGGATAGATCAATAGTGACGTGGCCGATTTCTCCTGCCAGGTGGTTTTCCCCGTGGAATAGTTTGCCGTTGATCATGATCCCGGCACCGATTCCGTTTCCTACATTAATGCCGACGAGGTTATCGGCATCGTTGCCGTTTCCGAACCAATACTCACCGAGCGTCATCGTATGGGCGTCGTTCTCGACTTTGACGATCATGTTGAATTCCTTCTCCAGCTCTTCCTTGATCGGGATATCGTATAGCTGGAAGGAGGGGGCGAATAGGGATGTCCCCTCTTCCGGATCGACGATTCCGTGCATACCGATGCCGATACCGAGAAACTTGTGTTCATCTCCATCGCCGCAGGTCAACAGCTCACGGATGCCGTTCTTCATCGTCGAGATAATATCTTCCTTGGACGGATTCAGTGGTATCTCGAGTTGGAAATCACGCTTCAGCTGACCGAACAGGTTCGTGACGACGAATTTCATCTGATTCGTACCGACATCGACGCCGAGAATATAGAACTGGTCGGCATTGATAGCGAGCAGCGTCGGTTTGCGCCCGCCTTTGGACTCTCCCTGCGTCGTTTCGATGACGAATTTCGTCTGAATCAGCTCTTTGACGATGTTGCTGACTGTCGGGGGAGTGAGGCGTGTCTGTTTTGCAATATCAGCTCTTGAAATGGGGCCGTGCTCACGGATCATGTTCAAAATGATCGAGCGGTTGATCGATTTCATCAACTGGAAGCTGCCCCGTGTATAGTTGGTATTCATAGGATTCCTCCACTATTCATTCTTCGTTTAGCATACCACAAATTCCACTTTTTTAATTAATTTTATTAAGTTGTGAAGAAAGTCCTGTTTGAGGAATCGGGAAAGATGGACATATTTTAACGTCTTAAACGCCTTGGTGATAGGACATAAGGCCGTTACATGAGAATATTTAAAAAATTTACGAAAGGATAGCAGACAAAGCTAGGAAGCTGTGTTACTATTTACATAAATTAAATTAATTAACAAAGTCAAAACGTTGAAATGTAAGCGTTTCTATAGACGGAAGACATAGGAAAGGGTTGGTGAACAGTGTTGATTCATATACACGAAGCGGAGAAACAGTTCCATCTGACAAACGGAAAGATCAGCTATATCTTTCATGTCATGCGTAACGGACAGCTTGGACATTTGTATTACGGCAAAGCCATCCGGGATCGATCCGGATTTGCGAGGTTTCAGGATTATGAGACGGTCGCACCTTCCAGTACGCACGTCTATGAAGGAGAGCTCGGATTCTCAATGGAAACGATCCTTCACGAAGCGACAGCTTATGGGAAAGGAGATTTTCGAGAGCCGGCGGTGAAGCTGGAAGCAGCCGACGGCTCGTACGTTTCTGATTTCCGATTTGACCGTTACCACCTGGAAAAAGGCAAAGCGAAGCTGCCGGGACTTCCTGCGACATTCGCGGAGGAGGAAGAAGCGGAGACGCTGACGATCACGCTTAAAGATGAACCATCCGGTGTAGAATGGGACCTTTCCTATACAATCTTCCGGGACCATCCCGTCCTTTCAAGGAGCAGTATCCTCCGAAACGATGGAACAGAGAAGGTGAAGGTGGAGCGGCTGATGTCCCTGACCGTCGATCTTCCGGACAGCGCGTATGACATGGTCCATTTGGCAGGAGCCTGGTCGCGCGAGCGTCATATCGAAGAACGTCCGCTCCGTCCTGGTATCCAGTCGATCGGCACGAGCCGCGGAGCGAGTTCGCATCAGCACAACCCTTTTCTCGCGTTGAAAAGAAAGGGAGCGACCGAGTTTGCCGGCGAAGTACTCGGCTGTCAGTTCGTATACAGCGGCAATTTCCTCGGGGAAGTGGAAGTCGATCATTACGACCGGACGCGGGTGTCGATGGGAATCAACCCGGATACATTCACGTGGCATCTGGAGAGCGGAGCCTCGTTCCAGGCGCCGGAAGCGGTCCTCGTCTATTCAGAAAACGGGATGAACGGGATGAGTCAGGCGCTGCACGCGCTTCATCATGGTCATTTAATCGCACCGAGATGGCTCGAAAAAGAACGTCCGATCCTCATTAACAACTGGGAGGCGACTTACTTCGACTTCGATGAAGCGAAGCTTGACGCTTTTGCAGAGGAAGCGAAAGATCTCGGCATTGAATTGTTTGTCCTCGATGACGGTTGGTTCGGGAAGCGGAACGATGATACGACATCGCTCGGTGATTGGTTCGTTGATGAAGCCAAGCTGCCGAACGGAATCGGTGCATTAGCGAAGCAGGTGAAGGCGAAAGGGCTGCAGTTCGGTTTGTGGTTTGAACCGGAGATGGTCAGCCCTGTCAGTGACTTGATCAAGGAACATCCGGAATGGGTCGTCGGTGTACCTGGACGCCACCAGACGCTGGAACGGAACCAGAAGGTGCTGGATTATGCCAATCCGGAGGTCGTCGACTACTTGTTCAGCCGGATGGACAGCATCATCAAGGAAACGAAGCTCGACTACATCAAATGGGATATGAACCGGAACATCACAGAACCGTTCTCCCCGCATCTCGAGCATCAGGGGGAGTTCTTCCACCGCTATATTCTTGGAGTCTATGATTTGTATGAGCGCTTGACGTCGGCACATCCGGACGTTTTGTTCGAATCATGTGCCGGAGGCGGGGGACGTTTCGATGCCGGCCTTCTGTATTATGCCCCGCAGGCGTGGGCTAGTGATGACACCGATGCTGCCGAGCGTCTGAAGATCCAGTACGGCACCTCGATCGCTTATCCGCTGTCAAGCATCGGATCGCATATATCTGCTGTACCGAACCACCAGACGTCGCGCGAGACGCCGATGAAGTTCCGCAATGATGTCGCGGTTTTCGGAACGTTCGGATATGAGCTCGATCCGTCCGGTTTGACCGAAGAAGAGAAGTTGGAAGTCCGCCGCCAGATCAAAGAGTTCCAGAACGTCCGCCGCTTGATTCAGACTGGCACCTTTCACCGGCTGCTCAGCCCGTTTGAAGGCGGAGAAACCGCCTGGATCGTCGTGTCGGAGGATGGTACGAAGGCGCTTGCCGGGTGGTATCGCCAGACGTATCACCCGAATCCGAAGCAGGATCAGGTTTTGAAGCTTACCGGACTCGATCCGGACGCAGCTTATAGAGTCACAGGGCAGGATACGGTTTACTACGGGGATGAATGCATGTACCGCGGCCTTCCGCTTCCCGTCGAGTTCAACGGGGCGAATGCACCGCAGGCAGAGCGGGCCGGAGATTTTCAGTCCCAGCTGTTTTTAATCGAAAAGGTAGAAGAATAGAAGGGAGAAGGAGTCAGAATGAAACAATTACGAGATGCGTTCGCAGAGAAGTTCGGCGGGGACCAGGGGGCATTGCTGTTCTTCGCACCGGGCCGGGTCAATTTGATCGGAGAACATACGGATTACAACGGAGGGCACGTCTTTCCATGCGCCCTGAGTGTCGGGACATACGCTGTCGCGAGAAAACGAGAAGATACGAAACTTCGGTTTTATTCGATGAATTTCCCGGAAAAAGGAATCATCGATGCTGATATAGAAGAATTAACATATGAGGAAAAGCACGACTGGGCCAATTATCCGAAGGGAGTCGTCGCTGCCTTCAAGAAGCACGGCTATGCGGTTTCTTCCGGCTTTGATATTGCCTTTTTCGGAAATATCCCGAACGGGGCAGGGCTTTCTTCG
Organism: Bacillus sp. SB49; assembly: GCF_000469135.2. Lineage (NCBI taxonomy): Bacteria > Bacillati > Bacillota > Bacilli > Caryophanales > Bacillaceae > Bacillus > Bacillus sp. SB49. The sequence continues at coordinate 3,261,793 of NZ_CP048117.1, read as the reverse complement.
TCCGCTTCGATCGAGCTTGTCATGGGGACAGTGCTTGAGGAGACGAGCGATTGGTCGGTGGACAGAGTGGAGATGGTGAAGCTTGCGCAGGAGGCGGAGAACGAATTCGTCGGCGTCAACTGCGGCATCATGGATCAGTTCGCCATCGGTATGGGAAAACGGGACCATGCGGTTCTATTGAATTGTAATACGCTCGACTACCGCTACACTCCGGTAGAGCTTGATTCTCACGCGCTGATTATTGCTAATACGAACAAGCGCCGAGGACTTGCAGACTCCAAATATAATGAACGCCGCTCACAATGCGAGACAGCTCTTGCAGCCTTGCAGACAGAGCTTAAGATTCACAGCTTAGGAGATTTGACAGAGGAGGCATTCGAAGCGCACAAACATCTGATAGACGATCCCGTCGTACAGAAGCGCGCAAAGCATGCCGTTTATGAAAACCGTCGTACCATCAAGGCGGTCGATCTGCTTGATCAGGGGGACATCGAAGGTTTCGGTGCGCTGATGAATGACTCGCACCGCTCCCTGCGCGATGATTATGAAGTGACGGGTCGCGAGCTCGATGCCCTTGTCGAAGCAGCCTGGGCGGAAGGGGCAGTCGGATCCCGCATGACCGGTGCAGGTTTCGGCGGCTGTACGATCAGTATCGTGAAGAAGGATGCCGTTGATTCCTTCCTTACGAATGTCGGAGATCGATACAAAAAGGCGGTCGATCTCGAAGCAGATTTCTACGTGGTGGAAATCGGAGATGGAGCGAAACGTATGGAGGAGGAAAGAATATGACCATTCTCGTATGTGGAGGAGCAGGATATATCGGCAGCCACGCAGTGGCGGAGCTGTTGGACAGGAAAGAAAAGGTGGTTGTCGCAGACAACCTCCAGAAGGGGCATGAGCCGGCCATTCTGGAAGGAGCGGACTTTTACAACGGGGATTTGAGAGATGAAGCATTTCTTGACCGTGTTTTTCAGGAGAATGAGATTGCGGCGGTGATTCATTTTGCCGCTGATTCCCTCGTCGGTGAAAGTGTGGAAGATCCATTGAAGTATTACGATAACAACGTCTACGGAGCCGTCGCTCTCCTGAAGAGCATGGCGAAGCACGGCGTCGATAAGATTGTCTTCTCTTCGACGGCTGCCGTCTACGGGGAACCGGAACAGGTGCCGATCCAGGAGACGGACCGGACAGTTCCGACTAATCCATACGGCGAAACGAAGCTCGCCATTGAGAAGATGCTGCGCTGGACGGAAGAAGCACACGGCATCAAGCATGTCGTCCTCCGTTACTTCAATGTTGCCGGTGCGGATCCGGATGGAAGGATCGGGGAAGATCACCGGCCGGAGTCCCATTTGATTCCAATCATTCTGCAGGTCGCCCAAGGGAAGAGGGAGAAAATCATGATGTTCGGGGATGATTATGACACACCGGACGGCACATGTATCCGTGACTACATTCACGTCAACGACCTTGTCGATGCCCACCTGCTGGCACTGGCGAAGCTTGAAAAATCAGGAGAAAGTGCGACCTACAACCTTGGCAACGGGAACGGCTTCAGTGTGAAGGAAGTCGTCGACGCTGCCCGCAGAGTGACGGGGCATCCGATTCCTGCCGAAGTGGCACCGAGAAGAGCGGGTGATCCGGCTCAGCTCGTGGCATCTTCCGAAAAAGCGATGGAAGAGCTCGGCTGGATACCGAAATATGCCGGTCTTGAAACGATGATCCAAACCGCCTGGAATTGGTTCCAGCAGCATCCAAACGGTTACGGCGGGAAGGAGTGAAGCAAATGGCTGTCTACGAAGATATCGAACGTCTGATTCAGTTCGGTTTGAACAAAAAGATGATTTCTGTCTGGGATGTCGATTACGTCAGGAACCAGCTGTTCCGTGTCATGGAACTTACAGGGAAAGGGCCGGTTCGTATCAACGGCGCAGTAGCGTTGGAGAGTCCGGTGCCGGTGCTGGAGCGTCTGTTGGACGATGCAGCGGCACGCGGGGTTCTGGAAGAGGATACGACGACAGACCGTGATCTTTTTGATACGAAGCTGATGGACTGTCTCATGCCGCGGCCGTCGGAGGTCATCCGGGATTTCTATCACAAATTCGAGAAAGAGGGACCGGAAGCGGCAACGGATTATTTTTATCAACTGTCGCAGGATGCCCACTATATACGTACGGACCGGATTGCAAAGAACAAACACTGGTACAGCGCGACGGAGTACGGGAACTTGGAAATAACGATCAACCTGTCGAAGCCGGAGAAGGATCCGAAGGCGATTGCGGCGGCAAAAGCTGCACCGCCGTCGGAAGCGTACCCATCCTGTCTGTTGTGTAAGGAGAACGTCGGCTATGCAGGAAGGCTCGATCATCCGGCGCGCGATAACCACCGCATCATTCCGATCGATCTGGAAGGAGAGCATTGGTTCCTGCAGTATTCGCCGTATGTGTATTACAACGAGCATGCCATCGTCCTCTCGCGTGACCACCGGCCGATGAAGATATCGAAGGAGGGCTTCGATCGTCTGCTGGATTTCACGGATCAGCTGCCACATTATTTCGTCGGATCGAATGCGGACCTGCCGATTGTGGGTGGTTCCATTCTGAGCCATGACCACTTCCAGGGCGGGCACCATGAATTCCCGATGGCGAAAGCCGAGGAACAGGAAAGCTATCGCCTGCCACGCTTTTCAGATGTGGAGGTGTCGATCGTACGCTGGCCGATGTCGGTGCTTCGTGTGAAGGGAGCGGACCGGCACCGGGTATCAGAACTCGGGGAAGTGATTTTACAATCGTGGCGTGCTTATTCCGATGAGGAAGCGGGTATTTATGCAGAAACGGCGGGGGAGCCGCACAATACGGTCACGCCGATTGCAAGGTACCGGGATGGTCAGTATGAGCTCGGCCTTGTCTTGCGGAACAATCGTACGAGTGAAGAGCACCCGCTGGGTATTTTTCATCCGCATGAAGAGGTGCACCATATTAAGAAGGAGAATATCGGCTTGATCGAAGTGATGGGGCTGGCAGTGCTGCCCGGCCGTCTCGTAGAGGAAATGGAGAAATTGGCCGATGCAATCATGGAGAGCCGTCTGCAGGATGCTGCCAAGGAAGAGGCGACGGCGAAGCATGTCCCGTGGGCACTCGGCATCGATTGGGACAGGTCGTCCAGGGAGGCACTGTGGTCGCAGATCGAGCAGGAAATCGGCAGACGCTTCTCGGAAGTACTTGAGCATGCCGGTGTGTTCAAAAGAGATGAGGCCGGCCAGAAGGCGTTCCGCCGGTTCATCAAACAAATCGTATAAGGAGGAAGAGAACATGATCGATGTATCGACTTATCATAAGAAGAAGTACAAAGGGCTCGAGGCCGTGGTGTTGGAGAATTCCTACGTACGATGTGCCATCCTGCCGGCTTATGGCGGGAAAATGGTGAGTCTGTATGATAAGGAAATCAATCATGAGTGGCTCTATCAGGTGAAGGATAAGCAGTTGACGGTCCCGCCTTATGGAGCGGATTTCTCCAAGTATGACTCCAGCGGATTCGATGAAATGTTCCCGGGGATCGACCGCGGGCCGCATCCGCTGTCGTGGAAAGAAGTGCCGGATCACGGGGAAGTGTGGGCACTTCCCTGGGAGTACAAAGAGAACAACGGCTGTATCGAGATGTATGTAGACAGTCCGGTGTTTCCGTATCGTTTGAAGAAAAAAGTCGGGCTGTATAAGAACGTCGTCGTAACGTCCTATGAAGCGAAAAACTACGGCGATGAGCCGTTTCCGTTCATCTGGACGCCGCATGCGCTGCTTAATTACAACGAGCATACGGAGATCGAAGTTCCGGAGGGCGCCGATAAGGTGATGAATGTGGAGAAAGGTACGAAGCATCTCGGGGATTGGGGGACGGTCCATGATTATCCGGTTACGACATCCTTGTCTACCGGGGAGAAGATCGACCTCTCGAAGCTTGAACCTCTCGAGGAAGGAACGATGGAGAAGTTCTATTTCACTGAACCGCTGCAAAAAGGGTGGTGCACGCTTTCCCAGCCGGAGCTCGGCAGGAAGCTGACGTATGATTTTCCGGAGGAGATGGTGCCTTATCTCGGCATCTGGAAGACACGCGGCGGCTACCGCGGGGAGCATAACGTCGCGCTTGAGCCGTGCACAGGCGTCTACGATGACGTGTACGTGGCGGACAAGATCGGGAAGGCTTCCTACATTCCTCCAAAAGGAACATATAAATGGACATTGACGATAGAAACGGGGGAGCGTTAGATGACATATTTGGGAGTCGATTATTATCCGGAGCATTGGCCGGAGGAAATGATCGATGAAGACATCAATGGAATAAAAGGGCTGGGTGCGAATATCGTCCGGATCGGTGAATTCGCCTGGCATAGGATGGAACCGGAAGAGGGAAGATTCGACTTCTCCTATTTCGACGGGGTTATGAAGAAGTTGAAGGAAGCGGGGCTGTCCGTCATGTTCGGCACGCCGACAGCGACGTTTCCGGCCTGGCTCGCGAAGAAACATCCGTCTATCCTGTCAGAGGATGAACAGGGACAGACGCGTGTCTTCGGAGGCCGCCGGCAGTACTGCTTCAATTCTGATAAATACAAGGAATATGCGGCGAGGATCACAAGGGAACTCGTCGCCCATTACAAGGATGAAGAGGCGATCATCTCCTGGCAGATCGATAATGAGATCGGTCACGAAGGCAGCGACCTCTGCTATTGCGATCAATGCCACCAGGCATTTCAAAAGTATTTGGAAAAGAAATATGCTTCCATTGAGGAATTGAATGAGACGTGGGGGACGATTTTCTGGGGACAGACGTACAACGACTTCTCGGAAATTCCTCATCCAAAGCCGACGATCACCACACACAATCCAAGTTTGAAGCTGGAGTGGGCGCGGTTCCGTTCTTACTCCATCAACAGCTTCACTCATGAGATGACGGAGATTGTAAAAGAGTGTAAAGGCGGGCATCAGACGGTGACGACGAACGTGTCGGGAGGTTTCTTCAATAAATCGTTCGACCATGAAGAAAACGTAGAGCCGATGGACTTCGTTTCTTATGATAACTACCCGGTGTGGGGCGGCCTTGAGAAGCCGGTACCGCGGGAATCCATCGCGATGACCCATGATTTCAACCGGGGGCTGCTCGATCAGAACTATTGGATCGTGGAGGAACTGATGGGCGCGCAGGGGCACGACGTCATCGGCTATCTGCCACGGCCGGACCAGGCGAAGATGTGGTCGTATCAAGCCTTCGCCCACGGCTGTTCCAATATGCTCTACTTCCGCTGGCGCGGGATGACGAAGGGAGCCGAGCAGTTCTGCTTCGGTGTCGTCGATCATGATAACGTTTACGGACGGAAGTATAAGGAAGTCCAATCGCTGTTTTCATCGATCAAAGATCATTCTCGACTGCTGGATGCGAAGATTGAAGCGGACGTAGCGGTTCTGTATGATTACGATAATATTTGGTCATGGCGCGCTCAGATTCAGAGTAAAGATTTCGATTTCAATGAAGAACTGCTGCGACTCTATCGTCCGTTCTATCAGTGGAACACGGCGATCGACGTCATTCCTGCCGGTCGGGACTTCAGCGGTTACAAAGTCGTCGTCGTACCTGTTATGCAGATGATGGAACAGGGGCTCGCGGACCGGCTTCATGCATTCGCAGACAGAGGCGGAACGGTCATTTTCTCCTATCGTACGGGACTGAAGGACAAAGACAACAACATCCGTCTTGGAGAAACCCTTCCGGGGCCTGTCAGTAAGCTCGTCGGTGCAAGAGTCGAGGAGATTGAATCACTCACAAAAGAACATCGTCTCGCTATCCGCGGGGAAGAAGAATGGGAAGGTGCCGCCGCTTATGTATCCGTTTGGCGCGACCTGCTCGTTGCGGAAGAAGCGGAAGTCCTGTTCCGTTACACCGACACGTTCTACAAGCAGTTTGCTGCGGTAACGCGGAACCGCTACGGAAGTGGAGATGTCTACTACATCGGCGGCGGTCTCGATGCAGATACGCTGAAAGAGCTTGTCCAGCCGATTATAGAGAAGCACGGAATCTTCCACGTAGAGTCGGAAGAGGATGTAGAAGTATACCGCCGCACAAGCGAAGAGGGAAGCTTCCTGTTCGTCATGAACCACGGCGAAGAAGTCCGCTCCTTCGAGGATGTGGAGCTCGCTCCATACGAAAGTCGGATCATCAAACAAGAGTAGAAGAAAAAGACCGAACGCCTCTGCTGCGTTCGGTCTTTTTTTGTTTATGGTTGGAAGGGGCCTGCACTTAAGGAGAATGGAGCTGTTGTATGGCGGAGGGCGGAGGGAAATGGGGCAGACTATCTCCTTAAAACAGGAAGATGGCCAGGGTAGTGGATGCGATCAGGCCGAGGAGGACGGGGAAGAAGTTCTTCCGGACGAGTTCCATCACGGGCACGCCGCAGAAACCGGCAATCGCAATCAAGGACGACCAGGCGATGATCGTTCCTCCTCCCGTCCAGATCGATCCCATCTGTCCGATGGCAGCAAGCGTTTCGACATCGATCTGACCGTTCGCAAGCGACGCCGATAATGCACCGGTCAGAGGGAGGCCGGAGAATCCGGAACCGTCGAGCCCTGTGATGATCCCGATCAGAAGAATCGAGAATGCAGTCCAAACGGCGCTCTCCGGCAGGAACTGCTGGATCGACTGGACAAGGTCGAACAACAGCGACGGGGCGGAATCGGCGGACAGGACCAGGATATCTTTAGCGAAATCCGCACTTCCGAGAAAGAAGAAGCCGGCAATCGGAATGACCGGTCCCATCGCCCGGAAAGCGAAAACGAAGCCTTCGGTCAAGTGTTTGCTGACATCATCAAGCGCCCGCAGTTTTCCGTGGGCGGTCGCAGAAAGCAGAAGAAGCAGGACGGCGACACCCCCGATAAAGGCAGCACCGGTTCCTCCTTCAAACCCGCCCATTCCGCCGGAAGTCACCTTCGTAGTGACCATGTAGATCATGATCGCCAGCATAGCGAGTGGGACGAGAATGGCGAAAAGTCTGCTGAAGAACGGATGCGCGTCTGTCCCATTTATATCGTCTGTCCCCTGCATGGCAGCAAGCTCCCGGCTGTTTTCCGGGTCTCCTTTTTTACGGAACGATTTCCGATGGAAGAGGTAGACGAGACTGATGGCGACGGCTCCGGTAATGAGCGAAAGAATCATCGCTTGATCCATGACCGCAGCAGTTTCCACACCGGCGGACTTCGCAGACAGTCCCGGTGCGACCTGGATGATGTAATCCGAGGAAAGTGCCATCCCCTGCCCGGCGATGGCGACGACGACCGCAGCTGTCATCGCCGGCAGTCCGGTGCGGATGGCCGCTGGAACGAGCAGGGCACAGATGAGCGGCACGGCCGGTGTCGGCCAGAAGAACAGGGAGACGATATAGGTGACGGCAAGCAGGACGAAGAAGGAGAGATGGCTGTTGACCATCACCTTTTCTATCGGTTGAATCATTTTCGTATCGGCGCCGAGATCCCGGAGTGACCGAAGCAGGGCGACCATGAAGGTAATGATCAAGAAGATGTTGAACAGTTCTCTGGCCGCGACCAGGTTGGCCTGGAACACGCCGATGAAGCCGCTGACGATGCTGCCGTGGAAGACCCACGCGACGAGGAACGTTCCGAGCAGCGTCGGAAGGACGACTCCTTTTCTGAAAATCATCGTAACGATGATGAGGAAGGTGAACAAACCATAGATCCAATGAGACAGGGTTAGTTCCACCATAGTGCCTCCTTTCTTTCTACGACACGCGTAGACACTATAGGCTATTCACCGGGATCTGAAGGAGTGACGGGCACGGCGGGAACGATCGGAGAATTTTTTCTTGGAGGGGTGGTCCGCGTCCAGACGGCACCTGTATCGAATCATGTCAAAATCTGCCCTTGATTTGATTGTTTAGATAATTATAATTATTAGTATTATTCGAGAAAGGAGCAGCCGGAGAGAAAACATCATCTAGGGGGATATGTCTTGGAACAGAAGCTGACTAACATTTGGAAAGACTGGCGCCTTCATGCCATCGTACTGATCATCGTCGTACTTACGGAATTCATCGGAACCCATTCCTTCACGGTCGGGCCGGGCGTCGTCCTGCTCCTGCCTATGCTTTATGCCATCATCATCGGTCTTGCTTTATTCTTCACACCGCTCATTAAGGAAAAACAGGCGAAAAACGCCGAACCGCTTATCATTCTCGGTGTAACGCTCCTCATTGCGAAAATAGGTGTTGTCATCGGTCCGTCGCTGCCGGAGATCATCGCCGCAGGCCCTGCCCTGCTGCTTCAGGAGTTCGGAAATCTCGGCACGATCTTCATCGCACTCCCGGTCGCTGTCCTGCTTGGGTTGAAACGGGAAGCGATCGGTATGACGCACTCGGTCGCGCGGGAGCCGAACGTCGGACTGATCATGGATAAATACGGCTTCCATTCACCGGAAGGACGGGGAGTCATGGCCATTTACATATTCGGTACCGTCTTCGGCGCGGTATTCATGGGATTGATCTCCGGTTTTCTCGCGACCATCACACCACTCAGCCCGCTGTCGTTCGCGATGGCATCCGGAATCGGGAGTGGAAGCATGATGGCTGCGGCCAGCGGCTCTCTCGTCGCCGCCTTTCCGTCTATGGAATCGGACATCCTCGCGTTTGCCGGTGCGAGTAACCTCCTTTCTCTTTCGACAGGCCTTTATATGAGTATCTTCATCGGACTCCCGCTCACAGAGAAGATGTACCAACTGCTCACCCGGGAGAAGAAAACAACGAAGAAAACGGAGGAGGTCTGATTATGTTGAAAACGATTCAAGAGTGGGTGCTCCTGCTCGTAATTTTCGGTATCGTTTCCCTGCTCGGGAACAGGATCGGTTATGATGTCGGTATCGTCGAAGCCCTTCCCGGAATGGTCATTCTCGTCATCATCTGCCTGATCGGTCTGCTTCTGGGGAAAGTACTCCCTGGAAGCATTCCGAGCGTCGCTTATGTTGCCATTGTCGGCGTGTTGTTCTCGATGCCGTGGATGCCGGGATCGGATTACATCGTCGCTGCGACGAATGAAGTCAACCTGCTCGCGTTGACGACACCGATCCTTGCCTATGCCGGGATCGCGATCGGCCGTTCGTGGGCCGACTTCGCGAAGCTCGGCTGGCGCTCGATCGTCGTCGCCGTCTTCGTCATGTTCGGGACGTTCCTCGGCTCAGCGTTAATCGCGGAAATCACGCTCCGCATCCAGGGAATTATTTAATACGATTGGGTACCAGCAGCTTGTAATCCGAGGTCCAATAATCCTATTAGGGAGAGCGGGCTCCGGGAAAGGAGAGGCTTTCCATGGGGCGGCCGGTGAGCCCATCGGATTCCCTCCTTTCCCTACGCCCTTTGCCGGATAGGAACTCCCTTCAGCCTGGCGCACGCGGATCGAATATCTATTTTATTACATACAAAAAAAGCGCGGGAACCAAACGGGTCCCGCGCTTTTTCTTATTATTATTCCTTATTTCCCGGTACTTCACAGCCGTCGTCGGTGCAGACAGCGCCTTGGTCCTGGGATAAATCCTCGAATACCGGCTTTTCTTCAGCAAAGGCTTTCTCCAGCCCCTGGACAAATACTTCCGTCGGCTGGGCGCCGGACACGGCATACTTACGGTTGATGACGAAGAACGGTACGCCTTGGACGCCGATCTGCTGCGCTTCAGCTTCCTGGGCGCGGACGGCTTCCGTATAGCCGTTTCCATTAAGCACACCCTTCACATCTGCTTCATCCAGACCTGCTTCCGTTGCAAGTGCGACGATCGTGTCGTAGTCGCCCACGTCTTTGGACTCCGTGAAGACGGCATGAAGGAAACGCTCGGTATAGGATTTGCCGACTCCTTTTTCATTAGCGAGCTGAGCGACACGGTGAGCGTCGAACGTGTTCGTCGGTTTCATCGTATCGAAGCGGAAATCGAGACCGACCGTTTTCGCCTGCTCGGTCATGTTGTCGGTCATGCCTTTTGCTTCCTCCAGGCTGCGGCCGTATTTCGCAGCAAGGCCTTCTACAACAGATTTACCGGTGTTCTTCTGTGCATTCGGATCAAGCTCGAAACTCTTATATTCCACGTCTACGTCTTGTCCCGGGAACTGCTCAAGCGCTGCTTCCAGACGGCGCTTGCCGATATAGCAGAACGGACAGACGAAATCGGACCATACTTCTATTTTCATTGTCGTCACCTCTTCATTAGATTACGTTTCTATTCTACGATGATTCCTGCTTCGATTGCGAGCCATCTGTTTAGACACCATGGAAGGGTCTCTTTTCGATTGTAAAAGTGGGAGGGGATTAGTCATGATAAGTGTAGAAACGTTAAAGAAACGCAGCTTGGAACGAATCGGTGAGGTTCATATGGAAGTAAAGAAGAAAGTGATCGAATTAATTGATGCAGCCTATGAGGAAGGAATCGCTGTCCAAATGTCCTCCGGCTATCGTTCCCATACCCAGCAGGCAGCGATCTACGGGCAGGGGAGGCCGGGGTATCATTGGAACGGCGTTCATTACGGCAGTGCGGGACGAATCGTCACCTACGCCGAGCCGGGGGAAAGCAACCATCATTCCGGAAGGGCGGTCGACTTCTTCCTCGTTTCACCCGAAGGAAACGAAGCGCTCTGGGTCGTCGACAGCCGTTGGAGACGGGTCGCTGCGCTTGCCAAAGGGCTTGGATTCTCGTGGGGTGGGGACTGGAAATCATTCAAGGATTATGCCCATCTGGAATGGATGGAGGCAGAGAAATGGGCAGTAGTGCTTAAGGCCGGAAGCAGTGGACCTGCTGTACGCATACTTCAAAAGCAGCTTGCGGATCTCGGCTATCCGCTTGGTCCCTCAGGGGTGGACGGACGTTTTGGACCTGCCACGATGCAGGCAGTGATGATGTTTCAGGAAAAAGAGGAGCTTGCCGTGGACGGTAGCTATGGTCCGAAGACCCGCACCCGCTTGAAGATGCGTACGTACACGGGCGTCCTGAAACAGGGGGCACGAGGTTTGGCCGTCGGTGAGGTGCAGAGAAGGATAGGCGTCTCTGTGGACGGATCATTCGGTCCGAAAACAAAGGAAGGCGTGAAGACTTATCAGGAGCAGCACGGCCTGGAAGTGGACGGAATGGTCGGCCCTAAGACGTGGCGTCATCTTTTTGGTAAGTAATCGAGAAAAAGCTCCCGGACCCGGGGGCTTTTACCTTTTACAGGGGTAAAATGTCCCGTGTCATTGTCCTTGATTTTACGATATGTTTTTCCATCGGTTGACAATAATTCCAAGGTCTATAATAATGACAGTTGTAATATTCAGTATTTTCTAATTATTTTCGTGCGCTTAATTGGAAGCGTATACAAAGGAGGTGTGCCATGCTCATTCCCATCGTACTCGGTTTGCTGACAATCCTTTCTGTCGTTCTCGCACTCCGCAGAAAGCGTCCGATATTCCTTTTGCTGCCGCTTGCCGGGGTTCTCGCCACTGCTCTTATCAAAATCATCCAGGTGCCTATGCCGTTTTGGGAAACAATTCAATTCATCTTCGACCTGAGGGGATGAAACCGAAGGGAAGGATTACAGTGAAGAAAATGGATCCAGCACGGGCGAAGGCGTACTTTCGTCTTCGTACGACTTTGATCGGCATCTACCTGGCGGTCGGAGTTCTCGCTTCGTTTGTCATTGTCCTCTTTGCAGAACGTCTCTCGTCGATTGAAATAATGGGGATCCCATTGCCCTACTACATGGGGAGTCAGGGGGCAGTGCTCGTCTTCATCCTCCTGCTTTTCTTCAATGCCGCAATCAGTGATGCCGTAGATAAGAAATTCGGCTTGACCGAGCAGCCAGTAGAAGAAAAAGATAAAGCCGCAAACCAATAGGATAGGGGGAAGAACATGGATGCACAATTTCTCGTTTCACTTGCACTGATCGGAGGGACCTTCGCCTTATACATAGGAATCGCCCTCTATAACAAGGCCAGACAGACGTCGGATTTCTATGTAGCGGGAAGAGGGGTGCCGCCTGTTTTCAACGGAATGGCGATCGGCGCAGACTGGATGAGCGCCGCCTCCTTCATCGGTATGGCGGGGACGGTCATGATCCTCGGCTATGACGGACTTGCTTATATCATGGGCTGGACAGGCGGGTATCTGCTGCTCACCTTCCTGCTCGCACCGCAGCTCAGGAAGTACGGGCGTTACACGGTGCCGGAATTCATCGGCGACCGTTATAAAAGCAATGCGGCCCGCCTGATTGCAGCGGTTGCGACGATCATTATCAGCTTTACCTACTCGATCGGCCAGCTGTCCGGATCCGGTGTCGTCATCGGGCGTCTGCTTGAGGTGAACACGGTCATCGGTACGCTGATCGGGGTCGTGCTTATCGCCTTTTACTCGGCGCTCGGTGGAATGAAAGGCATCACCTGGACCCAGGTCGCTCAATATTTGGTGCTCATTGTTGCCTATTTGATCCCGGTCATCTTCATGTCGCTGCAGCTGACTCAGAATCCGCTGCCGTGGTTGTCTTATGGAGGCGTCATCGAAGAGATGCGGACCCTCGACCAGCAGCTCGGTATCTCGGAATATATCGTGCCGTTTACAGAGGCGACGAAATGGCAGTTCCTCGCTCTCATGTTCACATTGATGGCAGGGACGGCCGGGCTTCCACACGTCATCGTCCGTTTCTATACTGTAGCGACGATGAAGGCTGCCCGCTGGAGCGGGGCGTGGGCGCTGTTGTTCATCGGTCTTCTTTATTTGTCTGCTCCTGCTTATGCGGCTTTCTCCCGGTTCATCCTGATGACCGAGGTCGCCGGCTCTTCCCTTAACAACCTGCCGGCGTGGACACAGCCGTGGGTCGATACGGGGCGGTTGTCGCTTGCCGATACGAACGGCGACGGGATTCTGCAATGGTCGGAACTCGTCATCAGCAATGACATCGTCGTCATGGCGACTCCGGAGATCGCCGACCTGGGTATCTTCGTGATCGGTCTCATGGCTGCCGGTGCGATGGCTGCTGCCTTATCAACGGCGGGCGGGCTGATGATCGCGATTTCGGCTGCCTTGTCGCATGACATCTACTATCGTTCCATCAATCCGAAGGCCTCGGAAGCGCGCCGCCTGTTCGTCGGGCGTTTGTCCATCGTGCTTGCTACCGTTGCTGCTGGGCTGATTGCGCTCAATCCGCCTGGTGCGATTACGCAGATTGTCGCCTGGGCGTTTGCACTCGCTTCGGGATCGTTCTTCCCGGCACTGCTGCTTGGTGTCTGGTGGCGGCGTTCGAACGGACCTGGCGTCATCGCGGGGATGCTCGTCGGCTTATCTGTCACACTCGGCTACATCTTTGCTGCTAAATACGGTGGGTTTACGATTCTCGGGATCATTGATACGGGGGCGGGCGTGTTCGGGGCGATTGCTGCCATCGTTGCCAACATCACGGTATCGCTCCTGACGAAAGCGCCGTCCCAGGAGACGCAGGATGAGGTGACGGACCTTAGGTATCCGGAGCAGATCGAATATAAAGATGGAGAGTTTTGGATGAAAAATGTGAAGTGATCCCTGGAGGTCTTTTGCCGGCCGGTTTCCTGAAAAGGGAACCGGCTTTTTGAGGTGCACGGGCTGCCGCCGGGGATTTCCGTGCAGGGCTGCGCTTTCCGCGGGCGGACGGCGAGCCTCATCAGAGCTCCGCTCTTCCGGGGTCTCTCCAGTCTCGCTGTTCCCGCAGGAGTCTCCGCCCTGCCCTCCAATCCCCGGCTGGATGAGAGGAGTGCTGTGAATTCGAATGTTCGTGCTTGGAAGTATCAGCCGGCGGCGTGTTGTTCGTCTGTTTAATGGAACGGGCATCGCTGACAGAAAAATGGGGAACGTTGCTTTTTCTTATGTTAGGGTTCACTATGTAAAAGGGCCATTCGATTAGTAAGAGGAATACATAATGTAAAAAGAACGGGCACAAGGAAACAAGTCTTATAAGCACTTGATCTTGTTTTCTAATCTGCAATCAGCTGTTTGTTTAACAAGGGCGGGCGTCTATTGCAAAAAAACTTAAATAGGAGGGTCTGAAATGAAAGAGAAAGCAAAGTTTTTTATCGTACTTTTCCTGTTTTTCTTTATCACTGGATGTGCGAATGTTGAAGATACATCTATGAAAGAGGAAGGGACGGATCAGCAGGAAGAAACGGCCTCGGCGGTTGTTGATCAAGATACGTCCGAAACGAATGATGCACCGTTTGAAGGATACGAACTCCTTGAGGTGGACGGCGGTGATCTAAGCGGGGAAAGGGAATCAAATGTTGTCGTAGACATAGGGTTTGGTGACAGAGAGTACTGGGCATTTACGAATGAGCATGGTCAATTAATAAGAGTCGTTGCGGATGAAATTATTCTCCAGGATGATGACAAAGAACCTGTCTTATCCAGTGGTAGATATTTTTCGGACGAAGCGAAAGTACCAGGTGTCGAAAGTGATGTGTTAGACGAAGGTCATGTTATTGCAGACTCTTTGGGAGGGGTGTCTAATGCTTATAATATTACCCCTCAGGAAAGTACGCTGAACCGTCATGGCGACCAATCGTACATGGAGAATATGATAAGCAAAGCCGGAGGCGCAACTAACTTTGAAGCCGTGATTTCGTACCCGGATACGGAAACGCAGATCCCTTCCGAGTATCAATATACTTACACGATAAACGGCAGCGAGGTTGTAGACACTTTCGAAAATGTCAACCCGGATGAAGTCAATGAGTCGTTGGGTTTAACAGGGGACAGCGAACCTTCGAATGCGGAGGACAGTTCTCGTTCCATGGAAGAAGGGGATGTTTCGAGCATTGATACGAACGGCAATGGTCAAGTAACCATTCAAGAAGCGAAAGACGCCGGTTTCAGCATGCCGATCACGGACGATCATTGGTTGTATCCGTACATGAGAGATAATGATGGGGATGGGATGGTTGGAGAATAATAATTAAATTATAGTAAGTATTTAAAAGCCGGTCCTCTTACATCAAGGGAGCCGGCTTTTTGACTTTGAGAGTCCAATTAAGTAAAGCACTCTTTTAACCAAGCTTGTTTTTGATTTCTCTCAATTCCTTAAGTATTTCATTTTGTAATTCCATTCTTTTTTCATTTTGATCCATTATTTTAGCGTAATCCTTTTTATAGCTAAAAAAATTAGAAAAGAAGGAATTAGGATAATGGCAGAATAAAAGAGGGTGGCTTCCATGACATTCACCTACCTAGAAAGTAATATCCACATCTATATCTTCTCCCAGAGGTTCTTCATCACTATTTTGGGGAGCTTGGATATGGAGGGTTAATTCATTAATATCATCAACATCTGATTCTTCCAGGAAGAATGTGAAGACTCTAATTAACTCATTTTCACCGAGTACATCTTTGTTTAGACCATCACTCATAAAAGCATTTGGAGAGCTTATTTCCTCTCCTGTATTTGTGGCTAATGATAAATGTTCACGGGTGAATGAAATATCTTCATTGGAAGTAGATACTTTTGTCCCAATGGCGACATATTCCACATCTTCTCTTCCGATGTTTTTGATTACTGTTTCATGTACCACTTTTTGACACTAAAAAAACAATAAGAATGTTCCATTACAGATTGAACATGGGCTGTTCGTAAAAAAAATTCATATAAGGATCCTTCGGCAAAAAAATAGTAAAAAACCTTTTTATTATTCCGTTATAGCATATTTATCAGCGGGTAGAGGGGAGTAGACCCGTTAAGAAAAAAGGGGAATAAGATTAGGAGGATTCGATGAAAAGCAAGAGATTGGTGGATTATAAGATTTTTGTGCCGTCGCTTCTTATGATGGCGGCGGTCAGTGTTCCATTCGTCCTCTTTGAAGAAGAGTCACTGAAATGGTTAAACGCTGTTTTTGATTACATAGTAAATATGTTCGGCTGGGGGTACTTGTGGTACGGAATCCTGATAACGGGGGCGGCGCTTTATTTTTCCTTCTCCAAGTATGGGAAGGTCGTCCTCGGTGACCCGCAGGAAAAGCCGCGATTATCGCTGTTTTCTTATGCAGCCATCCTGATTGCCATGGGGGTGGGCTCGACGATCATGCGGACGGGAATGCTGCAGTGGACGTCGGTTGCGAACGATCCGCCGGCAGGAGTGGAGGCCGGTTCACCGGAATCCCTGTTGTGGGGAAACGCCTACAGCATGTTCCTCTGGGGCTTCCAAGTGTTTGCGATCTTCGTCATGATTGCCCCGGCGATGGGGTATATCCTGCATGTAAAAAAACGGCCGCTCCTGCGGATATCAGAAGCGTGCCGCTCCCTGTTTGGAGACCGCTTCACAGAAGGCATCGGCGGTAAGCTCCTCGATATGCTGTTTCTGGTCAGCATCCTTGCCGGCGCCGCGGTGACACTCGGGTTGGGAGCACCGATCATAACACAGAATTTATCTCATTTATTGAACATTCCCGTCACCTTTACGCTGACGCTGATCGTTACGATCATCTGGGTCTTTTTGTTTTCCTTAAGTGCATATTTAGGTGTTGAAAAAGGGATCAAACGACTCAGTACGTGGAACATGTACCTTGCCGGAATCTTTGCGGTCTTCGTTCTGGTTGCCGGGCCTGGAGTGTTCATCCTGAATTATTTCTCGGACAGTGTCTCTTTCCTCGTTTCCAACTATTTGAACCTGTCTCTGAATACTGACTCGGTCCATCAGGGCGGTGCCTCCCATATCCAGAGCAACACGGTCTTCTGGTTCGCCTACAGTGCGACATGGGCTATGCTGCACAGCGTGTTTGCAGCGAAGATTTCGAGGGGGAGGACGATCAAGGAAATGATCCTTACCTACCTTTTGGCACCGACAGCCCTTTCATGGGTCGCTACGGGGGTTCTCGGCGGCTTAGGCGTGCACCGCTATTTATCCGGTGATCTGTCTGTGCTTGAGCTTGTTGAAGAAAAGGACCGGATGGCTGCCATTCCGGATATTTTGGCAACGCTGCCGTTTGGAAATATCGCAATCGTTATCTTTATGATCGTCGCCCTTATTTTCCTGACGACAACGCTCGATTCGACGACGTACACGGTTGCTGCTTATACAAGTACCCGTGATATGAGCCGGTTCGAACCGCCGCGGGTCCTGCGTATCCTTATCGCAGCTATTATCACCGTCTTCGCTCTCATCCTGATGCGTGTCGGCGGCCTCGCTCCGCTGAACGTCGTGTCGGGGTTGATGGGGCTGCCGATCATTCTTGTCCAGTTCCTGCTCGTTTATGCAGCGAAGCGGATGATGGACGAAGATAAGGCGTGGATGTATAACGTCCATAAACAGGACCATCAGGAAGCAGCCAGGAAACAGAGAGTGAACGGATAAAAGGGCGTTTGGAGGTTATTAGCCTCGTATCTCGGATGAAGGCTTAAAATGATAAATCCCCGCTCGGGAATCCTGAGCGGGGATTTATCATTTATGACAGCTGGTGAAGACGGAAGAAGTCGTCCTGCAGCTTACCGGAGACCGATTGGTAGACGTCGAAGAGTTTCTTGTATGTCTCATGACGTTCGGGATCGGGCGTATAGTGCTCCTGCATCGGAATGGAATCCTTGATTGCCTCCAAGCTGTCCGTAAGCCCCAGGGCATAGAGAGCGACCCAGGCAGCACCCCAAGCAGAGCTTTGGTGACTGACGGGAATGTCGATTCGTTTGTTGAACATATCGGCGACCATCTGCACCCATAACGGCGAGCGGGCGAATCCTCCGCTTGCAAAGATGCGGTCGTGACTGTTTCCAAGGCGCTCGAGGGCACTTGCGATGTGCAGCACCGAGAAGAGTACTCCTTCCATAGCGGCACGGGTCATGTGCTCTTTGCGGTGGTTCGGCGTCAGACCGATGAAGGATCCTTTCGCTTCCGCCTGCCAAAATGGAGCGCGTTCTCCGTTCAGGTAAGGCAGGAACAGCAGGTTGTCTGCACCCGGGGCGACCGAACCGGCAAGCTCCGTCAGCTCTTCGATCGACATTTCTTCACCTTTGTTTTCGAACAGGCGCTGGACCCATTGAAGAACGAGGCCGCCGTTGTTGGAAGGACCGCCTGTAATCCAAAGGTCATCAGAGAAACGGTAGGAGAAGATCTCCTGTTTTTCGTCAAGAAGCGGCTCCTTCGAGAACTGGCGGATCGCACCGCTTGTACCGATTGTGATGGCTGTTTCTCCCGGCTGGATGGCGCCGATACCGAGATTGGCAAGCGGACCGTCGCTTCCGCCGATGACGAACGGGGTGGAGGACTTCAAGCCTGCTTTCTCTGCGATGGCTGCATCCATGCCTTCCATCGTGTAGGTCGGCGGCACCGGGGAGAAGAGCTGTTCTTCGCTGATGCCGGCGATTGCAAGTGTCTCCTCATCCCATTCGTTGCTGTGGATGTTATAAAGGCCTGTCGCAGCGGCGACCGAGTAATCGACGACTTTCTCGCCGAACCAGCGGTAAAGCAGGAATTCCTTCACAGAAATATAATAAGCGGCCTGTCCACACGGTTCATACCCGTTCTCCTTCATCCAAACAAGCTTGGAGAGCGGAGACATCGGGTGAAGCGGCGTGCCTGTCCGCAAATAGACGTCGGGATGTTCTTCCTTCAGGTGTGACGCCTGTTCCGAGCTGCGGGCGTCCGCCCAGATGATGGAAGGCGACAAGGGAGCTCCGCTTTCATCGGTACAGATCAGGGAATGCATAGCCGAGGAGAGACCGACACCGACGATCTTATCGGCATCGAGTCCGGCGACGCTGAGACGGATCGATTCCAGCGCTGCCTTTTCGATCACAAGCGGGTCCTGTTCGGCATAGCCGACCTGCGGGTGATGGAGCGGGTATGCAACTTCATGCTCTGCGACGACGTGTCCATTTTCCTCGAACACGACGGATTTGCTGCTTGTCGTACCTAAATCTAAGCCTATGACGTAATTCATTTCTGACTTCCTTTCTATATGAGAACGATTTCAATAACTCTATCATCTATTGTAAACGATAACATTTCCAATTCATAGGGAGCAAGAAATTTTCCTCATCCCGAAGCTAACAAGGGCCGATATTTCTGATAAACTAGTAGAGTTCTAGTATTTAACAGACAGGGTGGTTATATAATGGCAATTTTCTTTCAGGTAGTACTTCCTGTCGTACTGATCTTCTGTACCGGGTTCGTCCTACAAAAAGTACTGCGCCTCGAAATCAAGTCGATTTCGACGGTCGCTCTCTATATCATGCTTCCGTGCCTCGTCTTCAAGACGTTCTACGAAGCGACGTTTGACCGCAATTACTTCCTGATGGTCCTTTTCTCGGTGTTTCTGTTGATCGCCATCCTCGCTGTCAACAAAATCGGGGCAAAGGTGCTCCGCTACGATACACCGACGGAAAGCGGACTGATTTTATCCACGGCCTTTATGAACGCCGGGAATTACGGGGCGCCGATTGTCCTGTTCGCCTTCGGAGAGCAGGGCTTCGTTTATTCCGTCTCGTTCATGGTGCTTCAGCAGATCGTCATGAATTTCTTCGGCGTCTATTACGCAGCAAAGGGAACAGCCGGCATTACGATGGCTTTGAAGCAGGTGGCCAAAATGCCGCCGACGCATGCGATCTGGCTCGCACTCGTGTTCAAATATACGCCGCTTTCGATTTCCGATAATATCATGTCGAGCATCGAGCTCGTCGGGAACGCCCAGATTCCGACCGTCATGATCCTGCTCGGGATGCAGCTTGCCAACATCACCGTGAAGAACCTGGCCTGGGACAAAGTTTCCTATGCGGTTTCGGTCCGGCTGCTTGTCTCCCCGCTTATCGCCTGGGCGCTGACGGTGATCCTGCCAATGGGGGATCTGATGGCGAACGTGCTGATCGTATCGGCAGCCATGCCTTCTGCGGCTACGACGACGATGTATGCCGTCCAGTTCGATTCGAAGCCTGAACTCGTCTCAAGCATCACGCTCATGACCACGCTCCTAAGCGTCGTCACTATCCCGATCGTTCTCAATATACTGACGTAAAGGGTATTTTGACAAAAATAACGTGGCGAGAGCGGGCTGCAGGAAAGGGGGCGCTTTCCGCGGGGCGGCCGCTGAGCCTCATCATCGCGTTGCTCTTCCGGGGTCTCACCTGTGCCACACCTCCCGCAGGAGTCTTTCATGCCGAGGTTTACACAAGTGTAGATGGTGTTTTAAAGCTGTATAACTTTTTCGGAAAAGCCCATTGTCTTGAGTTCGATTTGGTTATTATATTTAAACGAAGTTTTTACACAAACGGAAAAAAGCCCCCGTTCCATTCGGACGGGGGCTTTTCGTATTTAAGACGGCGTCTTTTCCTTGTCTTCTTTCCTCGACTTCAAGAACATATAAATATTCGTGAAAAACAGCGCGATCGCAACGATCATGCTGAACGACGACAGCTCAATCATATCGGTGAACCATCCAAGGATGATGAAGATTAGAAAAAACGCTGCAAAGCCTAGATGAAACATAAACTCTTCCTTTCCATCATTCGTCCCTGCCATTATAACATCTTCCGGACTCAGTCCGGCGCATACATGTAGAAACGGTAGACCGTGAATTCATTGCCGACTTCGATGTTGTAGGATTCGATCGGTAATTTGGAATAAAGCAGCCCGTCTGCCTGCTCGACGGATATGTGGGTGACGTACTCCTTCGTTTCCATGATGGGGATGGGGTAGGGATTGACGATTTCGACCATCCATTCATACGCGAGCCGCTCCAGGAAAGCGTGAGTGAACGTAGTCGGTGTATCGTCCAGCCAAATCTTGGTGAGAGGAGATAGAGATCGAGTGGAAGCTTCCAATGCTGATTCCTCCGTTTTCCGTTGGATTTAGTGGATTTATTTTCCCTTTCTATTACAAGTATAAACGAGGATAGAAGCAGAGGATAGTTTCTCGCGCAAACTTTTGCGGAGGCGGAGGACGGTCGATTCGCTTTTGCCGATCTTTCCCGCAATTTCATAGGTCCGGTAGCCTGCCATCGCAAGCAGGCAGGTGCTTTGTTCCAGTGCGGTGAGGTTAGCGTGAAGGGAGAGATCAAGCAGGAACATCCGGTCATGGAGGTCGTTTTTTGGATGAGGGAAAGGGGGATGCTGGGTTGTGGAAATCAGCTGCAGCCGGCGCTTGGATTGGAGATGGCTGAGGAGCTTCCAGGAGAGATGGTGGAAATAGTAGGTGGAGAACTTGCCTCGGGAAGAATCGTAGGTTTCTTCACAGTGTTTGTAGATGAAATAGGCCTCCTGGCAGTAGTCTTCATAAGGCTCAGGAATCTTGTGGCGGTGAAGGATTTGGTAGACGAGGTTTTGACAGCAGAAAAACGAGGGGATGTGGCTCATTTTACACTCCTTTCTACCTATCATTATCTTCCATTTCATAGGAAAAGGAAAGCGAAAATGGAAGTTTAACAGCTTTTTTTAGTTGAAAATCAAGAAATTGATAGGTATATGACACCAAAAATCCATTTTTTAACGATTATAGTATGAACGTTAAAAAATGGAAGGGGTGGCACTGTGATCGATGAGCAATTCAGTCAGTTGGTTGCGGATAGTAAGAAGCTGATTCATTATCACATCCGAAGGCTTCACATCATGGATAGGAACGGGGATTTTTTTGCAGAAGGGATGGTGGCGGTGTGGAACGCCTCCCGGACGTATGATCCGGCGGCGGGTAAGTGGGAGACGTATCTCAGCTGGAAGATCAGGAACGCGCTGATCGATCTCATCCGCAAAGATTCCCGGACACAGGAAAAAGAGACGCTGTGCCGGCGCAGTTTAAGCAGCACGGACGCGTCTCTGTGGGAAGATGTAATAGAAGATGAGTACTTCTGGATTCAAGTGCGGAATCCGCTGACGGACAATCAGTGGAAATGGGTCTATCATCATTTCATTCACGATCGTTCGCTTAAGCAGATCGCTAGTTTGGAAGGAGTGACGATCGATGCGGTGAAGAATTGGGGAAGACATGCAAGAAGGAAGCTGAAGGGGCTGAAGCTTGAGGCATAAAAGCCCTGAAGAACGCGTCCCCAGGACTTTCGTGCGCGTTTATCGATCAATCGTGATGTTAATTTTAGTAAGGCCGAGTGCACGTGCCGCTTTGATCATCTTCGCTGCCTCTTGCTCTGCGTCCTGGATGTGGATATCATTTCTTGAGATGCTTAGTGCTGTCCCGCCAGACAACAGGTTCGTATTCTCTTTCGGTTCTTCCTTGATCGTGAATACAGGTGCCTGATTCAGCTCCGCATTCATTTCCTCTTGACGGATACGGTTGACGCGTCCGCGGATTTTACGACCATGGTAAACGACGCTCGCATAAGGACAGCCTGTCTCCTGAGCGATCTCCCGGTAGTTTTTATCTGTCTCCCCGATCAAACGCTTCACTTCTGCAAGGTCGTAATCGTATTGTTTACTCTTCTTTGCCATGTTGAATCCCCCTTTTCTTTCTCTAGTTACCATTGTATACAAATTCTATCGTCATTAATAGTACTATATATAAATCTTTTGATACAAATTTCATTCTATTGCTTAAATGGGGTTTTATTGTAAAATGTTGATATATCAAATAAATAGAGTGATAGAAAGTGTGAATAAGTTGTCAAAAAATAATAAGTTTTGGATTATACCCGTGCTCCTCGTCATGGGGATTATTTTTTACAGTTCGGCGACGCCGTATGGAGATCAGGACCTGCGTCCATCGCTGATGTCCTACCTTCCTCTAGACGCGATGAAGCCTGTTCTTGAGCCGATTGATTTCATGTACCACGGCAAGCCGGTGAACCTTGCCAGTCACGGGCCGGCTGGGCTTGTGGAATTCTTGATCCGAAAAGCGGCACATGTGACGGTGTTTCTTCTGTTGATGGTGACGTCGTTTCTCGCATTACATAAGCTGACGAGTCTGCGGCTTTTGCCGAAGCTTGGAGCAGCGTTTGTGATTACGGTGCTGTACGCTTCGTTTGATGAGTTTCATCAGTCGTTGACGCCGGACCGGACGCCTTACATCGGGGATGTGGTGCTAGACAGCTTCGGAGGTTTGATCGGTGCGCTGCTTATTTTGGTCATTTGGCGGTTTGGGAAGCGCGCTTAGGGTTTTTTCGGCTGCCGCCGGGGGGCTGCGGGCAGGGCTGCGCTTTCCGCCTTGATTAACCCACCTACAATAAAGGATAAAAAAACCGAACGGCGTCCACCTTTGAATAAAGGGATCGCGTTCGGTTTTTTATTAGCTTTAAGTTTAACCAGCTGATGATTGGAGGGCAGGGCGAAGACTCCTGCGGGAAAAGCGAGACAGGAGAGACCCCGGAAGAGCGGAGCTCTGAGGAGGCTCGCCGGCCGCCCGCGGAAAGCGCAGCCCTGCACGGAAATCATCAGCGGCGGCTAACAGCTAAACCGTTTAACAGTGCTTCGCTTCGGTCTGTTTGTGGACGGTGACGCCTGTCAGGTGAGCTTGGAGCGGCTCGACTTGGAAGTCTGTAAGCTCTTGCTTCAAGCGTGCCGCTTTCGCTTCGTCCCACTCGTCGAAGAGGGCGAGCATCGTCGGGCCTGCGCCGCTGATATAGAAGCCGAGAGCTCCTGCGTCTGTGGTCGCTTTCTCAACGTCAGTGAAGCCCGGAATGAGAGCCTGGCGGTAAGGCTGGTGCCAGCGGTCGCTCTTCATCATCCGGCCGGCAAGCTCCCAGTTCTTCGTCGCAAGCGCTGCGACGAGTACGTTGGCACTGCCGCTGTTATTGACGGCTTCTTTGTAAGGAAGCTCGACAGGCAGAAGACCGCGGGCTTTCTCTGTCTTCAAATGGTAGTTCGGAATGACGGCGAGCCACGTCAAATCATCCAGTCCATCGGTGAAGTGGACGTAATCAAGAGCGCCGTTATCATAATTCGAGACCATGATACCACCGTAGATCGCCGGGCCGACATTGTCGGGATGCCCTTCAATCTCACAGGCGATCTTGAATTTATCATAATCGCTCAAACGAAGATCGAGCAGCTGGTTGGCAAGTTCGATGCCGCCGACGACCGCTGTCGAGGAACTTCCGAGCCCGCGGGCGATCGGAACGTCGTTCGTCATCGTCACATGCGTCGGAGGCAGGGAATCGTGTCCATGGACCTTGGCTGTATGGAGCGCCGTTTGATAGACGAGATTCGTTTTGCCGGACGGGATATAAGGCTGGTCTTCTTCGGGAACGGCAAAGTGCCATTCATCGGCCGGACGGCAGTCGAGCGTGACGAACTTCGTTAAGGCGATGCCGACAGAGTCGAATCCAGGCCCGAGGTTCGCGGATGTCGCGGGAACCTGGATCTGGAAGCGGGTCATGATTGGACTCCTGTGACCGCCGATGCGAAGACTTCATAATCGTTTTCAATAAGGGTCGGTTTGACCGGGCTGTGC
Source organism: Bacillus sp. SB49 (assembly GCF_000469135.2). Lineage (NCBI taxonomy): Bacteria > Bacillati > Bacillota > Bacilli > Caryophanales > Bacillaceae > Bacillus > Bacillus sp. SB49. Next base: position 3,237,396 of record NZ_CP048117.1, on the reverse strand, counting down.
TGGATCGCTGTCGTCGGGTCCTTGAGTCCGTTTCCTGTCAGGACGTGGACGATTTTCGAGCCTTGCGGAATCGTGCCGTCTTTCACTTTCTTGATCATGCCGGCGATGGAAGCACAGGAGGCAGGCTCCGCGAAGACGCCTTCCTTCTCGGCCAGCAGCTGATACGCTTCGATGATTTCTTCATCCGTCACTTCATCGATCAGGCCGTTCGATTCATCACGCGCCTCAATCGCTTTGTCCCAACTTGCCGGGTTTCCGATCCGGATGGCTGTCGCAAGCGTCTCCGGATTGTCGATGACCTGGTTGCGGACGATGGCGGCAGAACCGCTCGCTTCAAAGCCCATCATTTTAGGAAGGCCGGTCTGTTTCGTTTCGTTATATTCCTTGAAACCTTTCCAGTAGGCCGTAATGTTACCGGCGTTGCCGACAGGGATGCTCAGAATATCCGGAGCACCGCCGAGGACGTCACAGATTTCGAAAGCGGCTGTCTTCTGGCCTTCGATCCGGTATGGGTTGACCGAGTTTACAAGCGTCACCGGTTCTGTTTCTGCGATTTTACGTACCATGCGAAGGGCGTCGTCGAAGTTTCCTTTGATAGCAAAAATCTCTGCTCCGTACATAACGGCCTGGGCCAGTTTACCTTCGGCGATTTTCCCGTCCGGGATAACGACGATGCAGCGGAGGCCGGCGCGTGCCGCAAAGGCAGCAGCTGCTGCGGATGTGTTACCGGTCGAGGCACAGATGACCGCCTCGGAGCCTTCTTCGATCGCTTTTGCCATCGCCATCACCATGCCGCGGTCCTTGAACGATCCGGTCGGGTTCAACCCTTCGAATTTCACATAGCCTTCGATGCCGAGATCCTGAGAAATCGTTGGAATCGGAATCAGCGGTGTGTTTCCTTCATACAACGTCAATGCCGGTGTCTTATCTGTAACGGGAAGAAACTCTCCGTATTGTTCAATTAATCCTTTCCACATATCATTCGCCCCCTTCTACGCGGTAGACGCTGTCGATGCCCTGCACCGAATCCAGGTCCTGCAAATCGCGTAGTGCTTTCTCAAAGTCTTCTTCGCTTACCTGATGAGTGACCATCATCAATTCCCGTTGGCCTTCCTCGGCCGCTGCACGCTGGGTGAACTGATCGAAAGAAATATCGTATTCTGCGAAAATGTTCGTCAAATCTCTCAACATGCCTGCTTTGTCATCGACATGAAGACGGATGTATTTCTTCGCAAGCTGTTCTTTCTTCGTTTTCACCTGCTTTGCGAACTGCGGCTGCACGTAAGAGGTGCCGGTCGTACCGAGACGGATGTTCTTCAATACGGAAATCAAATCGGCGACGACTGCCGTAGCCGTCGGCAGCTTGCCTGCGCCCGGTCCGTAGAACATCGTTTCTCCGACTGCGTCTCCGTAGACGTAGACGGCGTTGAATTCATCATTTACCGATGCGAGCGGATGCTGAGCCGGCAGAAGGGTCGGCTCGACGCTTACGGATACACCGTTATGATCGCTCTCCGCAATACCGATCAGCTTGATGCGGTAGCCCATTTCCTGGGCGAAGTTGATATCATCAATAGAAATGCCGCGGATTCCTTTGACATGCACATCTTCCAAATGGAACGGCATCGAGAAGCCCAGGATGGAAAGGATCGTCATTTTCCTTGCAGCATCCAGTCCATCGACGTCTGCTGTCGGATCTGCTTCTGCGAACCCAAGCTCCTGCGCTTCCTTCAATACGCTGTCGAAGTCGACGCCTTCATTCGCCATTTTCGTCATAATGAAGTTCGTCGTTCCGTTCACGATCCCCATCATCTTCGTGATCCGATCGGAGGACAATCCATCCATGATGCTGCGGATGATCGGAATACCGCCTGCAACACTCGCTTCATAATAAAGGTCGCAGTTATGACGCTGGCAGGCAGCGAACAGCTCCGCACCGTGCTGGGCGACAAGGTCTTTGTTCGCTGTCACGATATGCTTGCCGTGCTCGATCGCTTCCAGCAATACAGCTAATGTGTGATCGATACCACCCATCACCTCTATGACGACATCAATATCCGGATCTCTCGTAATGTCTTCATAGCGATCCGTGAGCTTCGTTTCGGAAGGCAGCTCGCGCGGTTTATCCAAATCGTGGACGAGTACCGACTTGATGGTGACATCGCACCCTGTCTTATGTTCGATACGTTCTTTATGATCGCGCAGGATCTCTATGACACCGCTCCCGACCGTGCCTAATCCCAATAATCCTACGGTAATGGTTTTCTTCATCGTTCACACTCCCCTGTCCATCTGAAATATACATGTTTCTTTATATAAAGGACATTGTAACGGAAAGGCATAGTAAGTACAAGAGTGAATTATCCGACGATTCCGCAGGGTTCGAGCCGGTTTACACCCGTCTTCGGGAACAGATGCGACTGCTTCGACCGTTCCCAAGTTTTTCTCCGTCTTTTTCCTATATAAAAGAAAAAAAAGAATGAAAAGAAAAAGAGGCCTATAACGGGAATTTGATTACAAAATTCTGACAATATCAACACTTCGACCGCGACATGCCCGCCAAACCCGGGATATAAGGATATCGAAAGGTCTTGACTGGAAACAAAAGGTAGATTATAAAGGAAAGGAAGCGTAAGAAAAAAGAACTAGATAATTAAGGGGGATACGTTATGTCATGGTTTAGTTTGCAATTGCCGGGTCCGCTGCAGAAATACGAGCGGGTCATCCGTTCTGTCATCAAGGAGCTTGGGATTGACGGATGGGAAGAAGAGTATATTGAAGAGGGCGTCGGCGTAGTTATGCGCATGGAAAAGGAACAAGCCGGCACAGAACCGCAGGTACTCCACGAAACGACCGTGTACCACATCCTCAAAGACCATTTCTGCCAATCATTAGACAGCCACTCTTAATCTCTTCGGTCAATCCGTCCCCGGGAAGCTCCTTTCCGGGGACTTTCCATGTCTTCGCTGTCCGACTTTCCCCTTAAAAATTGTCTATCTCTGGACAACGGCTTCATATTTCTCTACGATGATAAATGAAAAGGATTCCATGGAGGATGAAAGCAATGACTACAATCAATGATATAGCACAAATGGCGAACGTTTCCCGGACGACGGTATCACGCGCATTGAACGACAGCGGATATGTCAGTGAAGAGGCGAGGGAGCGGATTATGAAGATTGTCGAAGAAACCGGTTACATCCCTAGCCAGTCAGCGAAGTCGCTGCGGACGAAGCGTTCCGGCGTCATCGGTGTCATTCTGCCGCGGTTAAGTACAGAAACATCGACCCGTGTCGTAAACGGGATCAATGAAATTTTATCTAAAGAAGGATTCCAAATCCTGCTTACGAATACAGAGCTTGATGAAAAGAAGGAAATCGAATACATCCGCCTTTTGAAAAGTCGTAATGTTGACGGCATCATCCTGCTTGCGACGAACGTCAATGACGCGTTGATCCAGGCGATTCAGGATACAGATGTCCCCTTCCTTGCTATCGGCCAGGAGCTTCCCGGTGTGACGTCGATCGTCTATGACGACTACCATGCTGCAGGGGATGTGACGAACATGCTGATCCAGAAGGGGCATGAACAGATTGCGTTTATCGGCGTGGGAGAAGACGATCCTGCCGTCGGTCGTGTGAGAAAACAGGCATATAGAGATAGAATGAAAGAAAACGGCCTGACCATTAAAGAAGATTGGGTGACAGAGGGCGATTTCAGTGTGGAATCCGGGTATGAAGCGATGAAGCGGATCCTCCGTGCCAGTAAAGAAACGAAGCCTACGGCTGTGTTCGCGGTGACGGATCGGATGGCGATCGGTGCGATGGAGTATTTGAAGGAACAGGGCTACTCGATCCCGGAAGACATGGCTGTTGCCGGCATCGGGGCATCGATGATGTCGAAGCACGTGACCCCGTCCCTTACTACCGTCGACTATTTCAACAAAGAAGCTGGGAGGAAAGCGGCGAGCGTATTGCTCCAGAAATTAAAAAAAGAAAATTTAAATAAAAAAATGGAGTTAACGTATAGACTAATAGTCCGAGATAGTGTATAGTCCTAATTGAAAACGCAATCATGTAATCGTTCACACACGAGTTACACCTGGTTATAAACATCAATTTCATTAGCAATTATTCACTATCTAAATTTTTTTATGAAATGTGTAATCGATTACACGTGCACACTAAAACCCGAAAGGAGAATTACCATGGCAGATAACGCTCAAATTGCAAGAGACGTCATCAAAGCAGCTGGTGGTCAGGAGAACATCGCCTCTGTCGCCCACTGTGCGACACGGCTGCGGATCATGCTTCATGACAAGGAGAAAGCGGACATTTCTTCCATTGAAGAAATCGATAAAGTGAAAGGTGCTTTCTATAACTCCGGTCAGCTGCAGGTCATCTTCGGTACTGGTACCGTCAACCGTATTTATGAAGAAGTGATGAAACAAGAGGTGCAGGGAGCTACGAAGGAAGAAGTGAAGCAGGAAGCGAAGAAACAGGGGAACTCATTCCAGCGTGCGATCCGTACGTTCGGAGACGTCTTCGTTCCGATCATTCCGGCCCTAGTTGCCACTGGTCTGTTCATGGGACTGCGGGGACTTCTGACACAAGAAGCGATTCTCGCGCTCTTCGGTCTCACGCCTGAAAGCATTCCGGAGAACTTCATCCTGTTCACCCAGGTGCTTACCGATACGGCCTTTGTATTCCTGCCGGCGCTTGTCGCCTGGTCGACCTTCAGGGTATTCGGAGGCAGTCCGATACTCGGGATCGTCATCGGACTCATGCTCGTATCACCGGCGCTGCCTAACGCTTGGGCTGTTGCCGACGGAAGTGCAGAACCGCTTGAGTTCTTCGGCTTCATTCCGGTAACCGGCTATCAAGGGTCCGTCCTTCCGGCATTCATCACCGGTATCGTCGGGGCGAAACTGGAGAAAGCCTTGAGAAAAAGGATTCCGGAAGCACTCGATCTTATTCTTACACCATTCTTAGTGCTTTTGATCATGATCACGCTTGCTATGTTCATCATCGGACCTGTGTTCCATATTGTTGAAAACGGTATCTTTGAAGCGACGCTGTGGGTCTTGGAACTTCCGCTTGGTATCAGTGGACTGATCATCGGTGGACTTCACCAGGTCATCGTTATCACCGGGGTACACCACATCTTCAACCTGCTTGAGATACAGTTGCTTGACCGCGTTGGTTCAAACGCGTTCAACCCGCTGATCACAGCAGCGATCGCTGCCCAGGGTGGCGCGGCGCTTGCAGTCGGCTTGAAGACGAAGAAGAAGAAAATGAAAGCATTGGCGCTGCCATCCGCTTTGTCCGCGTTCCTCGGTATCACCGAGCCCGCGATCTTCGGTGTCAACCTGCGCTACATGAAGCCGTTCATCATGGGTCTCATCGGTGGAGCCGTCGGTGGTTTCTTCGCCTCCATCACAGGCTTGAAGGCTTCCGGTATGGCGATCACGGTAATCCCGGGATCCCTGCTGTACCTGGACAGCTCCTTCATCTTCTACTTGCTGACGAACATCATCGCCATCGGTGTCGCCTTCGGATTGACGTGGGCGTTCGGATTCAATGATAAGATGCTGGAAGATAAATAAGCCCTTTTTATAAGAAGAAAAAAATCCGGACATCTTCCGCATTCTGAACAGAGTGCCGGACGATGCTCCGGATTTTTTCTTGAGCAGAAAGGCGGCCCTTCTGGATCGGCCGCTATGGTACAATAGTGTTAAAAAACTGGAAAGAGGTGCAGCGAATGTACAACGAACCGATTTATTTAGAGCCGGCGTTCAAGGAACGGCTCTGGGGTGGAACGAAGCTTGAAGAAATCTTCCATTATAAGATCCCGTCCGACTATACCGGAGAAGCGTGGTGTATTTCCGGGCATAAGAACGGGCCGAATACGATCAAGAACGGACCTCTGGAAGGAAAGACGCTTCGGGAAGCGTGGGACAGCCATCGTGAGCTGTTCGCCGGAGAAGAAGGCGAAGAATTCCCGCTGCTCGTGAAGATTCTGGATTCGAAGAAGGACCTCTCCGTCCAGGTGCATCCGGACGATACATATGCACGTGAAGTGGAAGGGGAGAACTACGGCAAGACCGAGTGCTGGTATGTGCTCGACTGTGAGGAAGGCTCGGAAATTATTTTCGGACATCATGCCTCGAATAAACAGGAATTTGAAGCAATGGTGGCGAATGGAGAATGGGGGGACTTATTACGAACCATTGAAGTGAAGCCCGGAGACTTCTTTTACGTACCGAGCGGGACGATCCACGCGATCGGAGCGGGGATTCAGATCTTGGAAACCCAGCAGAGCTCGGACATCACGTACCGCGTCTACGACTATGATCGTGTCGGGCAGGACGGCAACAAGCGCGAGCTGCACCTCGATAAGTCGATCGAAGTGACGACGGTTCCGCATGTCGACCCTGAAATCGAGCGCACGCAGTTCTACCAGGAGGATCTGCGGAAAGAGAGACTCGTCGAAGAGAAGTATTTCTCCGTCTATCGCTGGGACCTGGAAGGCGAATGTAAAGGACTCACCCCGGAACCTTATGTACTATTGAGTGTCATCGACGGGACAGGGGAAGTGATCGTGGAGGGCCGCTCGTATCCATTCAAGAAAGGCGACCACCTGATCATCCCGGCGACCGTCAAGACATTCGATTTAAAAGGAAACGCTTCCTTGATCGTTTCCAACTCAAATAAATAACAAACCAGAGGAGTGTCGCGTATGTGGAAAGAGCAGTACGAACGATGGAAAGAATTCAAAGGACTGGATGCCGAGCTTTCAACGAAGCTTGGAGAATTGTCAGAAGATGAACAGTCCCTGGAGGATGCATTCTACAAAGACTTGGAATTCGGAACGGGAGGCATGCGCGGAAAGCTCGGACCGGGAACGAACCGCATGAACATCTATACCGTCCGTAAAGCGGCAGAAGGCCTTGCTGCTTACGTCAACGATCAAGGCATGTCGAAGAAAGGCGTCGCCATCGCATACGACTCCCGCTACATGTCCAAAGAGTTCGCGGTCGAAACGGCGCGCGTCCTCGGAGCACACGGCATTCCATCCTACGTATTCACTTCCTTACGACCGACACCGGAATTGTCGTTCGCTGTCCGTCATCTCGGCGCAGCAGCAGGCGTCGTCGTGACGGCAAGCCATAACCCGCCGGAATACAACGGCTTCAAAGCCTACAACGAAGACGGCGGCCAGCTGCCACCGGAACAGGCGGAGATTATGATCGATTTCGTCAACAAAGTCGAGAACGAACTGGAAGTCGACGCAGCCGATCAGAAGGAATTGGAAGAGAACGGCCTTCTGCGCTGGATCGATGAAGAGGTCGATCAAGCCTACTTGAAAGCGTTGGAATCCGTCACCGTCCAGAAAGAGATCGATAAGGATCTGTCACTCGTCTTCACACCGCTGCACGGAACGGCCCGCCACCTTGTGGAAAAAGGATTGGCGCAGAGTGGTTTCACATCCGTCCATATCGTGGAAGAACAGGCCAAACCGGATCCGGAATTCTCCACCGTCGCTTCTCCGAACCCGGAAGAGCATCAGGCGTTCGAAATCGCCATCGAACAGGGCAAAGCGATCGGTGCGGATCTCCTGCTTGCGACAGACCCGGATGCCGACCGTCTCGGCGTCGCCGTACCGGATGAGAACGGGGAATACCAGGTGCTGACCGGGAACCAGACCGGTGCCCTCATGCTCGATTACATCCTCGGCCAGTCGGCGGAAATTCCGAAGAACGGCCGCATGATCAAGACGATCGTGACCTCCGAATTCGGCCGTGTCATCGCCGATTCTTACGGCATCAGCTCTCTTGATACACTGACAGGCTTTAAATTCATCGGTGAGAAGATCCGCGAGTACGAGCAGACGAAGGAACACACCTTCCTCTTCGGTTATGAAGAGAGCTACGGCTACCTTGTCAAAGACTTCGCCCGCGACAAAGATGCCGTCCAGTCGGCTGTCTTGATCGCTGAAGTCGGCGCCTACTATAAGAACCAGGGCAAGACGCTTCTGGATGCGTTGAACGATCTGTACGAGAAGCACGGCTTCTTCCTGGAAGGGCTTCAGTCCATGAAGCTTGAAGGAAAAGCAGGTGCGGACACGATCCAGACGATCATGAACGACTTCCGCGAAGCGGATATTAAGGAAGCGGGCGGCAAGAAAGTCGTGGCTGTCGAAGACTACAGCACGTCCATCCGCCGCGACGTCGAAAGCGGCAGCGAAGAACACATCGACCTGCCGGCATCGAACGTCGTGAAGTTCATTCTGGAGGACGACTGCTGGTTCTGTCTCCGCCCGTCCGGAACCGAACCGAAAATCAAATTCTACTACGGCGTGAAGTCCGGAGCGAAAGCCGACAGCGAAGCACTGCTTGAAGCAGTCAAAGCAACTGTCAACGAACGCCTCCACGCGCTTATCTAAATACAACCGACCCCTTTCCTTAGTGGAAAGGGGTTTTTTGTATGGGGAAAGGTGTGATGGAAACAGGTGATGATCCTTTGTATAGAGACCGGGCTCCGGGAGTTGGGACGCTTTCCATGGGGCGGCCGGTGAGCCTCCTCATCGCGTTGCTCTTCCGGGGTCTCACCTGTTCCGCTAATCCCATAGGAGTCTGCCCAACTCCCTCCGCCCTTTGCCGTAAGGGGACTTTTTAAGCCTAATGGGCATAGTACATAGGTTCCGTACTTCTCTAACCAATTTGTGATGAGAACCTGCGTGGGCCAAGGACGGGGAGAAGTCGGGGCTTCTGCGGGAAGTAGAGGATAGCTTGAGGGGCTTTCCGTCTTCCTATATGTGAAAAGAGGCCTCCGGCAAGTGTCCCGAACACAGTCACCAAGCGGCAAAAACCTGCATACGAATAGGATTAAAAGGGCTTTTAATTTGTTGACAAATAAGCGATAATAGAATAAAATACTGAAAATTCAGATTTAATAACGAAGGGGTGGGCAACGTGTTGAACATAAAAATGTTAAAACCATACTATGTTAAGGAAGACAAACGCTTTATCCGTGTCGTTCTCGCCTACCAGTACTTTTCCTTATTCATCGATAACGAACTATACCAATTCATCCCGATGGAATCCAGAGAAATCATCATCGACCGAAACAAAAAGCGAGTACACAACGTCTTCGATATCTTCGTCTTCCAACGAGGCAAGAAGATGGTCTACGTCTCCGTGACCGACTTGCTTCAGCTTCCGGAATTCATTACACACCTTCACACGATTGTGTCGCCGTATTACGAAGAGGGGATCGAAATCAGCCAGCAATCATCAAGAGAAGTGAAAGAACTCATCCGTGAATTAGAAAAAAATAATCTTCGGCGCCTCATTGACAGGGCGATCGACGAACAAGATGAAGACGCGTTTCATCTTCTGACAGAGAAATGGAATGCGTTGTACACATGAACCAAGCGGGTATGATCGCTCATGCCTGCTTTTTTATTCCCTGAGAATACTTGTCCTTGTCGCATAGTGAACGTTTTCATGATGAAAAATGTAGAAGGATGAAAGTCTCATCATTTTTTTAAAAAATAAAGGAAACTAACTGAAAATAGTTAAAAAATAGTGAATTTAGTTAAAATATTTAACGCATTCATCCATTATAATAAGACTAGATTTACAGGTATAGGAAATTAAGGCACCGAGGGATCATACATAAACGACCCGGGGCCGCAGCGAAACCAAACCAGGGAGGTTGCCGAACAATGAATACAAAACCTGATATGCACGTGCTGGATGAGGAATGGGTGTCCCTGATGAGAGAAGCCAAGGCACAAGGTTTAAGTGTGGAAGACGTCAAGAATTACTTACAACAAGAGCATATAAGATCACGAAAAACCATATAGAAGGAATACACCTCTCCAAACCGGGAGGTGTATTTTTTTCCAAAGTGTTCTAGTATAATAGATAGAAAGTAGGATGGTGGGGGGGAGAGGACCGGATGAGTAATCATGAATGGATTCATCTGTTGAAGGATTGCTCACTCGCTTTCCAGATGCCGGTGTTCATGGTCAATGATCAGCCGAAGATGATTTATCATTACCCGGATCACCTGATGCGCCCGCCGCAGTTCGTGCGTGATTCCAATGTGCAGTACGTTAAGGAAAGCAAGAAACACCCCTTCCGTCTCCGTATGTATTCGGATGAGTTCATGCAGAGTTATTTTCTCTATACGATCAAAAGGACCGATATAGAAGTTGTACTTGGTATCGGTCCTTTTTTGTCTAATCAGATAGGAAAGAAGAAGGTGAAGGCGCGGGTCGCCGGCCGCGGGCTTGCGCCGGATGTGGAAGAAACCCTTCTGCACTACTTCGATCAGCTGTCCGTCCTCAGCGAAAGCAGGATCAAAGCGATCGAGCATCTGCTTGTGCAGATTCTGCCCCGGCCGGAACTGTCTTCTTCCTTTAATGAGCAGACGCAGATGCGCCGCCAGTTGAATGATTATTCACGGACGGTTCCTGCCTATTCGGAAGCGGTCGCTGCGAAAGAGAAGTTCCAGCAGCTGTTCCTGTCAGGATCGCCTGAGGCGGTGGCTGCTTATGCAAATTATAAGAAACTGCTTCAGCCTACCCATTCGGACAGGGACGAGATCCGTTCGGCGAAGAACCAGTTGATCCGGCTGATTACCGAGCTCGGAAACTGGTCCATCGAAGCAGGTTCGCAGCCGGATGAGATCATGTCATTAAACGACTTCTATTTGAATTATTTGGAGACGAGAGAGACGCTCGGGGAAGTGGAAGAGCTCGAGCAGAATGTCTTACGGTCCTTTCTGGAACGGATCGGCGGGACGAATGAAATGCTCCGGTCCTCTCCACTTGTCGAGCGGACGAAACGGTACATATTTGAGAACCTCGGCAGGCACTTGACCTTGAAAAAAATCGCCGATGCGATGAACGTGAACCCGAACTACCTTTCCGGCATTTTCGCACGGGAAGTCGGGGTCGCCATCACTCACTTCATCAATCAGCAGCGGATCGAAGAGGCGAAGGAACTGCTCTCGATAACGAACTACTCGCTGCTTGAAATCAGCACCCTGCTCGGCTACAACAGCCAAAGCTATTTCACACGGGTGTTCAAGGGTGTCGAAGGTATCGGGCCGAAGGAATTCCGGAAGAAATACCAGACCTATGAAGATTAAACAGCCGGGAGGTGCGCCTCCCGGCTGTTTTTTTATGCGAATGTTCTCAAAAAAGAATAATAGAAGAAGAAAATCTGCGAAAAAGCGAGAAATTCCTGCACTTTATGTTCTTAATAATGAAATTTATTCTTTTATTTCCGGTAGGTTTCGTATTATAATATTCTTAATAACGAACATCTTGATTCTATGACCGGCCGGCTGTTCGCTGGTTGATGAAAGTGAGGTTGGAAAAGTGACTTCCATTGGTGAGAAAATCCGTGTCCTTAGAGTGAGCAAAGAGTTGTCCGTCAACGAGTTTGCCAAGAAATCAGGGGTGTCCAAGTCTTATATCAGCAACATTGAACGAGGTGTGCAGAAGAACCCGTCCTTGATCATCATGGGGAAGTTGGCGAAGACGCTCGACGTCTCGCTGGAGGAGCTTTTGACACATAAATATGCGAAAGAACTGCAGCTGGAGGAGAAGGAGTAACTCAGCTTCGAAACGCCGATTAATCTGACAGGTGGTGACATGGTGAGAAACAGGACAATCTTCACAAGAGAAGCGGCGCGAAGGAATATCGCAACCATGTATTTGCCGATCCGTCGTCCAGGCAGCCCGGATATTCTTGTATTGGATCCGATCATCGATCAGTACTCCCAGCTTTTACTGAAGCCGGGGTGGCAGCTCCTCTGTTCCAAAGGGAGTGTTTTTGCTCAATCAGAGACAGAAACGCTCCCTGTAAACCGGATGATGGAAGCCGTAACCGGGGATGAATCGCCCCTTTCCTATGTGCAGGCGGCGGTCTGCTTCCATCATCTGCTCGACTACAGCGACCATCCGACGGGTGTCAATGCCTATACCATCATGGATGATGCCTTTGTTCGGGAGCTGGACCTGCTCGGTCAGTGGAAGATGGGCCGTTGGGAAAGAAGCTTCAATCCGATTTTCTTCTATGATTCCCTGCTTCACCCGGCTGTCATCCTGTTTACCTATCACCGGGAAGGGCCGGGGACGATCCAGAAGCATATCCACCGTTTCGCTTATCAATCCTACGCCCTGCAGACGATGCAGCGGACATGGACCTCCCATTCCTGAAACAGGCAGAAGCCTTCCCGGGCTTCTGCCTGTTTTTATGTATTTTTTCAAGATGCATTTTTTTAATGAGAGAGCGGGCTACGTGTAATAGGACGCTTTCCGCGGGGTGGCCGGTGAGCCTTTTTATCGCATTTGCTCTTTAGTCTTCACACCAGAAACTCTCGTTACCTGCTTGAAGGCATAAACCTGGAATAGTTTGTGCCCAGGTGTACGTTCGCTTTCATCTTTGACAAGATCGTTTAACAACATATTCAGCTAGGGGTTAGGCGTCTACCTGTTTTCTTCACGTTTCGACTCTAGTTACATAAAATAAAGAAAAATAGACAAAACACTTTTCAAATATTTACAAATACCTTATGATAGGAGAAATAGTCGAAAAATTGGACACATTTCCCGGGAAATGAAGCGAATGATGAAACTTTTTCGGTTATGTAGCCGTCTAATCTATACAAGATACATAGACTGCCGTCAAAAAAAGTAGTTTTGTCCCGAATGTTTGAGTGAACCGTAGTAGAAAGCTATGTTTGAAAAGGTGGGTAGCATGGATAATTTAAAGGAATTGTTACAGAACATCATTCAGAAGACAGAGAACTCTGAGCTGCTATCATCAAGAGAAGTCATCGACCATATGATTGAAGAATTACAACAACGATAAATAGATAGAAAACAGCGTCCATCCGGACGCTGTTTTCATTTTACCCTCTTGTTTTTCCGCCATATTTGCTGTACCCCTTCGAGCAGGCTCCCTCGCGTGTAAGTCGATGTAACTATCGAAATTGACGAAAAATAGAGACAACGTTTGACAAAACTCGCCTTCACCTGTGATATAATGTTAGCGTTGTCTCAAAACGAAAGACTAAAAATAGTTAGTGAGGATTTGTATGAACATTTATATAGACTTGACCATTGCTATTCTTTTGTCCATGGCCGTCAGTTATGTGCTGGTTTTTCCGGTCATGAAGCTTGCTGTAAAGTGGAAGATGATGGACTATCCGGAAATGAGAAAAATACATAAAGAAATCACTCCCCGTATGGGAGGGCTGGCGATCTTCGGTGGTACGGCGGCAGGGCTTTTGTACACGCGACCTGATGTACCGTATCTCCTGCCGATCTGTATCGGCGGATTCGTCATCGTCCTGACGGGACTGCTTGACGACCGCTTCCAGATCCGCCCGCTCTATAAGCTGGCCGGTCAGGTGATCGCGGCGCTGATCCTGATTTTCTCGGGACTGCAGATCGACGTACTCAGTATACCGTTCATCGGTATGGTGACGCTCAGTGATCCTGTCAGTATCCTCTTGTCGTTCTTCTGGATCATCGGGATTACGAACGCGATCAACTTGATCGACGGCCTCGACGGCCTCGCTGCCGGCGTGTCGACCATATCGCTGATCAGTATCGCCGTCATGGCACTTGCCATCGAGCCGCAGGTCGCGATTGTTTACCTCTGTGTCGTGCTGATCGGTTCGAACATCGGCTTTCTGTTCCATAACTTCTACCCGGCGTCGATTTATATGGGCGATACAGGGTCCTTGTTCCTCGGGTATTCGATGGCCGTCATCTCGATGGTCGGTCTGTTCAAGAACGTGACGTTGTTCAGCTTCATCATTCCGATCATTGTGCTTGCGATTCCTGTGTTCGATACGTTGTTCTCGATCCTGCGCAGGCTCATCAACAAGCAGAAGATCATGATGCCGGATAACAAGCATATCCACTATCAGATTCTGGCGGCCGGCTTCAGCCACCGGACGACGGTATTGATCATTTATGCGTTCAGTGCGATTTTCGGTTTCCTGGCACTCTTGTTCTCGCTGACTTCGTTCGGCATATCGTTGATCATTACGATCGTGATTTTGTTCCTGCTTCATCTGTTTGCGGAGATGACGGGTGTGGTATCCGGCGGAAAGCGTCCGGTCATCGGGCTGTTTTCGAGAGGGAAGAAGGAAAAAAGAAAAGAAGAAGGTTAAAAGAGCGGGGATTTCCCCGCTCTTTTTTTCTGCTTGTCAAAGAAGTAATTTTCATTCCGGCTCACAGGCGACGCTGTTAATCTCCGGGGAAGGCTGCGCTTTCCGCGGGCGGTCGGCGAGCCTCCTCAGAGCTCCGCTCTTCCGGGGTCTCTCCTGTCTCGCTTTTCCCGCAGGAGTCTCCTCCTTCCCCTCCGATCAACAGCTGATGAGTGTCAGGCGTGATGGGAGTGCCGTCTTACTTTTCTCCCTTTTATTAGAAGTATAAAAACACCGAATCGATTTCGATTCGGTGTTTTTGGCTTCTACATTTTTAGATGTTCTTCCGCGAGGGGTTCTAACGAAAGAAATCACCCGCAGAAGTCCCACTCAGCGTTTGTATCTAATTACGGAACGCTAATTTCAGCAAAGGGCGGAGGGAAATGGGCAGACTCCAACGGGATTAGCGGAATAGGTGAGACCCCGGAAGAGCGAATGCGATGAGGAGGCTCAGCGGCCGCCCCGTGGAAAGCGTCCCATTTCCCGGAGCCCGGTCCTCTCCATATTGATAAGAAACCCCCTTGAATGAACCGAGGGGGTTTTTTATGATGATACCTTCGTGACAAAAGTTATTGGGGGTGGATTACAAACCGATTAATACGAATCGACATCCCCCGGAGTGATGTACCACTTCGTCTGGTCGTTCATTTCTTCCGTCCGCGTGTGGAGGTCTTTTCCTACGAGCGGCATCGGACTGTCTTTATGGACGAAGCCCTTCGCTTTCAGGATGCCGGCGGCGAACGTATGAGGCAGCGCCCAGGATTGGACGACATCCGCATGCTTCAGCTCCAGCAGCGCCTGATCGAGGAGCACCGGCCACACATGTTCATCGACGCCGAGCCAGTCGATCAAGAGACCGTTCGTAAACGACCCTTCGCTTTGGTGTGTGATGACATAGCCCTTCAGCTCGCCTTCCTTATATAGAGCAATCATTTTATACGTTTTCGTCGGATGGTCGAAATAGCGCCAGTTCAAGTAGGCACTGTCCCGGACGACCAGCCCGTCCGCCATGTGCTTCGTCTGTTCCGCGAGGCGGTCGAACGCTTCGTCACAGCGGGTGATTTCTTTTTTCTCATAGCCGTCCAACTGCCCCTTCGGAGAACGGAGCTTCGTATAGAGGCCGTCCAGCGATTTCACGGCCTTCAGCGGTTTGAACTTGGTGGAAAGCAGGTGCAGCGGCTTCTGGACGTACATCCAGCGCGGCATATCGGTCAGATGGGTCGCGCCGGTGTAGCGGAGGAAGAGCTCCTTCGCCTTCGGTGCAGGAAAACCGTACAAGTACTCGATGCCGGCTTTCTTCCCCTCGGTGAGCAGGGCGTCGTTCAGTTTCTTGTAAACGCCTTTCCCGCGGGCGTCGGGGTCGACCATCGTATCGACACGGATCCCGACCGTAGTGACTTCGCCTTTGATATAGGCATCCATCAGCCAGAGACTGATGTGACCGAGAATTTTCCCATCCTCCTCGAAGACGAGGATGAACGGTTCTTTATGTTTAGGGTTCTGTTTGAATTTCCATTCCCACGCATCGAGCGGGCGCTCCTGATGGAACGTTTTCGTAAACAGGGTCTGTATTTGTGCTTCATCGCCTGGTTGATAGCGTCTGACTGTCATTTCGGATTCTTTCCTTTCTATATGAAGAAAATCATGCATCCAGTATAGCAAAAAAAGCTCCCGCCGCGCATGAACCGTTCGCTTCAGAGGCGGACATTTGTCTGTTTGTGGAAATATCACCGCTGGATGTTGTCGGAACAGGTCGCTTCGAAGTATAATTGATGCATGTGTTTATATGATGAGGATAGAACCGATTACGGAAATGAGCTACAATGGATAATCGGAGATCCTATTTCTTAGAAATGTTTGAACAATGGAGAAAAGAGGAACACAGGCAAGAGTTTGCTTTTTTTTATCCATTATATAAGAAAGATGACAACAAACGTCATAAACGCCGGATGTTGTCGAATGCTATAAGGAGTAGGACTAATTTGTCACTCATCCATCTATATACAAACGAATGCAAATAAACGGTACCACACTGATCACAACGTTCGTGTCAGAAAGAAAGGGAGTATAGTAGTATGAAGAAGTCACTGTGTGTCGTCGGTTTAGGGTATATCGGTCTGCCTACATCTGTCATGTTCGCCATTCATGGCCATCAGGTGCACGGCGTGGACGTCAACCGTAAAGCGGTGGAAATGATCAACAACAAGCAGCTGCATATCGAAGAGAACGGGCTGCAGGAGCGCCTGGAAGAGGCTGTGGATGCAGGCATGTTCAAGGCTTCTCTTGAACCGACGGAGGCAGATGTATTCGTCATCGCTGTTCCATCCCCGATCCGTGAAGATAAAACAGCCAACCTCGATTACGTCCGTAAAGCGACAGAATCGATCGTGCCGTTCGTGAAGGAAGGCAACCTCGTCATCCTTGAATCGACGGTACCTCCGCGTACGGTGGAGGATGTCATGCTTCCGGTCCTGGAGCAGACGGGCCTTGAGCTTGGTAAAGAATTGTTCGTCTCCCACTCTCCGGAGCGCGTCATTCCAGGGAAGGTGTTCCAGGAGCTTGTCGACAACGACCGCATCGTCGGCGGAATCGACGACAAGTCTTCCGAAATGACGAAGGAATTGTACGAGTCGTTCGTCAAAGGGACGATCCATTTGACGGATGCGACGACAGCGGAGATGGCAAAGGTCATCGAGAACACGTATCGTGACGTGAACATCGCGTTCGCGAACGAGCTTGCCCGCATCAGCGACAAGATCGGCGTCAATGCGTGGGAAGCGATCAAGCTTGCGAACTTCCACCCGCGTGTCAACATCCATACACCAGGTCCCGGCGTCGGTGGACACTGCATCGCGGTCGATCCTTGGTTCTTAGCGGAGATCGAGCCGGAGATTTCGGAAATCATCCAGCTGTCCCGTAATACGAATGATTACATGCCTGTCTATACGGCCGACCAGATCGAGAAGCTGATGAAGGAACAGTTCATCAACGACCCGAAAGTCGCGTTGTTCGGACTATCGTTCAAAGCCAACATCGACGACCAGCGGGAGAGCCCGTCCTTGAAGGTCATCATGGAGCTTGTTCAGCGCGGCATCAGCTTCACGTCTTATGACCCGCATATCAAGGAGAACGTCGTATCCAACCAGACGCAGGATATGGACGAGGCGCTCCAAGATGCGGACATCGTCGTCATTTTGACCGACCACGACGAGTTCAAGAAGCTCGATCCGGAAACGATCAAAGATAAGATGGGCAGCCGTGTCGTCTATGATACGAAGAACGCCCTCAATTTAGATACATGGAAAGCTGCTGGATTCGTCGCCAAGCGTTTGGGCGATTCCAAGAATGGATAAGTTAAGGTGAGAGCATGAAGGAACAGTTTTTAGGTGTCGATGTAAGCAGTCATTCCTATAATGACTTGAAGCGGAATGTGTTGGCAGATATCGAAAACAAGAAGCAGTCGTTCGTCGTCGCGATCAACCCGGAGAAGATTCTGAAAGCCCAGGAAGATGCCGATTTGAAGAACCTGCTTAATAAAGCGACTTATCAGATTCCGGACGGAGTAGGAGTCCTGATCGCTTCCAAGCTCAACAAGGGCAGCATCAAAGAGCGCGTCACAGGTATCGACATGCTGATGACGCTGTGCGGTCTCGCTCAGGAAAACGACAAATCCGTCTTTCTCTACGGTGCGAAGCCGGGCATCGCGGAAGAAGCGAAGGACAAGCTGATCGAAGAATTTCCGGGACTGAACGTCGCCGGTGTCATCGACGGCTACGAGAAGGACGAGCAGAAGATCATCGAAACGATCAACGCGGCAAAGCCCGACATCCTTTTCGTCGCACTAGGCAGCCCGCGTCAGGAATACTGGATCGTCGAGAACATGGATAAGCTCGACGTGAGCATCTTCCAAGGCGTCGGCGGCTCGTTCGACGTGCTGTCCGGCCGGATCAAACGGGCGCCTGCCGTTTTCCAGCGCTTCGGTCTGGAGTGGCTGTATCGTCTGATTTCCGAACCGTGGCGGATCAAACGCCAAATCCGTCTCCCGCTTTTCCTTCTGAAAGTGTGGAAGGCTAAAAAATAACTAGAGTTTTACCATCCGGATGCGTAGAAGAGACGCATCTGGATTTTTTTATGAAAAAAACAGAATATTAGTCCTATTTTTCTATAAAACCCCCATTACTATACTCCTAAATACTTGCAATCTTGCAAATGAACCCCAAGCGCCATTGTTTGTTGTCAGTACCTCCGATATAATGAGGTTCTGTGTAGAATAAGAAACTATTCCCATGGATACACGTGAAAAATATGGCATTTTGTCGTTTTCTGTTAAACATCCAGACCCCCTCAGCCGATGAAAGAAGGAGAGAGATTTCTCTCCGTTCGGAAGACGATCGAGTGAAGTTTCTTAGCACACGGCTCCTTCTTTTGATAGAAAAGAGTAGGTCAAAAGACGGAGAATCTTTTCATCCTCGCGTTTATTTTTTTCCGATTCTTACAACACGTACCGCCTTATTCTCTATTCCTATTACTTCAATCCAGCAGAACATCGTGAGAAACCGAACAAGAGGAAGGGAAGCAGCACTGCTTTCGGGCAAACACAGACCAAATAGGAGGTAATCATGAAGAAGATCCACGTGCTCAGTTTCTTTGTTCTATTCAGTTTATTCGCCATCTTCCCTACGGAAGCTGCGGCGGAACGGACCGTCGTCCTCGACCCGGGACACGGAGGAATCTATTCCGGAACCACCGGCTATTCCGGTGCATCGACGGGTTATTATGAGAAGCATTTCAACTTGGAAACAGCCAAGAAAATGAAGGCGGCACTTGAGGCCGAGGGGTATGACGTACATATGACACGGGAAGGCGATACGCAATTCTCGTCCGTCCTCCGCACCGATCTGAAGATGCGGTCGGACAACGGGAACGACTATGTGAAAGGGAACAATGACAATGCCATTTTCCTTTCCATTCATTCGAACGCGCTTCCATCCAACCCTTATATGAGAGGGTATGAAACGTATTATTTCGATATGGATACGATCAGTTCTACATACCCGCCGGACCCGATGCAGATCGAGTATGCACCGGAGAGTAAGCGGCTGACGAATGCAGTACATAAGAACATTTTGGCGGGAACGCCGCTGAAAGAAGGACGGGGCAAGGTGCCCGGCAACCTGTATGTGACAAGGAATGCCCAGATGCCGTCCGCTCTCCTCGAATTCGGCTACATGTCGAATCCGGAGGAAGAGAAGCTGATCCAAACGGCATCCTTCCAAAATCAGGCGGCAGCGGCTGTCGTGAAGGCAGCGGATGAGTTTTTCCAAGTGTATGAAGTCCGCACCCATGACGATGAGCTGTTGAAGCGTACCGAAGATAAGGGCGAAGCGCTCGATTATGCCGAGTCGAAGGACAACGTCTATGTCTTCGACAAGTATGCCCAGGAGCGAATCTATAACAATATCAATAAACGCTACGGCGTCTATCATTCTTCCAACAGCTCGGCGACAGAGTTGTTCTTGGATCGGGACGAAGCGATTGCCCATGCGAAGAAGTGGAAGAACATGCGCGTCGTCGATAACAAGGAAGGCCGTGTGATCTGGTCCAACTACCTGGATAAGAGCTATAAGGTCGTCCACTCCAACCAAGGCACGCTCTTTGAAGCCTATACGGAAGACGAAGCCGTCGCCTATGCGAAGAAATGGAAGAATACGTCCGTCATCAACGAGAAGAACGACAAGGTCGTCTGGACGAACTATTTGAAAGAAATCTATGACGTAACCCATACAGAGAAAGGCAGTCTTGCTTCCTTCTATAGAGAGGACGAAGCGGTCGCCTATGCGAAACATTGGAAGAACACGAAAGTGACGAACACCCAATCGGGAGATGTCGTCTGGGATAATATCGAATCCGGCTACAGCTATGCGTTCGATACGAAGAAGCTCTCCGGAAAAGACCGGATGAAGACGGCTGTCGAAGTATCGAAAGAGCTGTATCCGAACGGATTCCAGAGCGGAAGCCGCACCGTCGTTCTTGCGACAGCGTTCGAATTTGCGGACGCCCTGTCGGCAGGACCGCTTGCTGCGAAGTATGACAATGCACCGATCCTCTTGAACCGGACGGAATCGTTAAGCACCGAAGTGAGTCAGGAACTCGCCCGTCTGAAGGCGGACAAGGTTCTGCTTCTCGGTGGAGAGAATGCCCTGTCCAAAAAAGTGGAGGATCAGTTGAAGAAGAACTACGCCGTCGAGCGTATTTCCGGTAAGACAAGGATCGAATCGAACATTGCGATCAACAAACATCTGACGAATGCAGAAGGTGTCTTCGTCGCTTCCAGCACAAGCTTCCCGGATGCACTGGAAGCATCAGCGATCGCAGCAGCGAACGGCTGGTCGATCATTTTGACAGATAAAGAGGAAATCGGGGACGAAAGCCTCGCTTATCTTGCAGGGAAAGAAGTAGCGATCCTCGGTGGAACAGCCGTCGTTTCTGAAAAAGTCGAGAAAGCGATCATCAACAACAACGGGGCAGACCGTGTCGTCCGCTTGTCTGGTGCGACGCGTTATGGAACCGTCGTCGAAGCGATCCGTCACTTCGAGGATGAGCTCCATGCGGATACCGTCCTGACAGCGACAGGAACGAACTATCCGGATGCGCTCACAGCATCCTCCTTATCAGCGAAGACATCTGCACCGCTGATTCTCGTCGGAAAAGATCTTGATCCAGATATGAAAGAGCTGTTACAAACATACGGCCGCGAGAACGTCGTCGATCGTCTGGACGTCATCGGTGGTGTCGTAACCGATCAACTGCGTAATGAAATCGCCGGTTATTTGAAGTAAGAAGGAGTGTAGAGCTATGAGAAAAGGATGGATGCCTGCTTCCGTACTGTTCATCGCTCTGCTGTCGGCCTGTTCCGAAGATGTGGACAAGGCCGATCAGCTGGAGCCTTCCGAAGAGCCGACGGAGGAAGCGGCCGAAGAAGAAACGGACGCTGCGCCGGAATCCGAAACCGAAGTGCCTGAGGAAGAAGCTCAGGAAGATACGGAGAGCGGGGAAGCCGCTGCCGAACCTGCGGAAGAGGATGGAACGGCCGAAGAAGAAGCACCTGCAGAAGAGGAAGCACAGCCGGAGGAAGATGGGACGCCGGAAGAGGAACCTGCCGCTGAGGAAGAAGCAGATGCAGAGGATGACAGCGTAAACGCCGCCGGTGACAAAGCATCGGAGTCGGAGGAAGAAACGAACGTCGGTCTGAAGGCATACATGCCGGATGGTCCGATGACGAAGACATTCCTTCATAACGGGGAGTACGAAGCGACTTATGACATCGTTGCGGTGAAAGGGAACTTCGTCCAGCGGGTCATCACCTTCGGGGATATGGTGACGCTGCAGGTATTGGAATGGAAAGAAGGCAGCATCGCTGTCGTGTACGAAGAGTACAACCCGAAGGATACGTCTAATATGCTCGATACATTCGAGCCTGTCGAAACGATCAATGTCCTCGTTGACGCGACGAAAGGCGATACCGATCAGTTCCAGATCGTCGATCAGAAGGCGACGGTCCAATCCGATGTCCAGACGTTCGATAACGTCATCATCGTACGTTCGGTTTCCCAGGGCGGGAACGTCATCACCCTCCAGTCCTACGCGCCTGGTGTCGGGTTGATTGACGAACAAATTGAGGACAACGGAGATAACGGTTATGAAGTCGACTCCAAGCTTACCGCTTTGAAAAAATAAACTATGCATAAGAGAGAGGTAACGATCATGAAAAAACGTCTGCCACTATTGACTGCTGTCTTGTTCGGCTCCCTTGTTGCACCGCTGTCTGCCAACGCGGAATCAGCGAGTGACTGGGTCGTTGAGAAACAGAAAGAGTCCTTCACTGTGGAGGAAGGGACGACTGTCGACATCACGAACGGAGAAACGTCTGCTGCGGTCACGATCCGTGACAACGGCAAAGTCGTAGAAGAGAAGAAAATCGACCTGACGAAAGTGACGGAAGTACATAAGCTCTCCGATAACCGCCTGGCAGTCGTTTACCGCGCCGACGGTTCCGGACAGAGCCTGTTCTTCGACGTCTACAACACCGATACGTGGAAGAAAGTCTACGGTTCTGACGCCTACGAGCGAGCGAACTTCAAAGTCGACGGTGGAAAAATCGCCGTTGATTATCCTACCTTCGACGAAGATGCGATCAGCACAGAGCCTTCCGCTATCGTGACAGATACGTTCACGTTGGATGGTGGTGAAGTGAAGAAAGAAGCGGCGGAGGATAAGATTTCCGCTCAGAGTGCCACGGTGAAAGCAGCGAGCACGTCGGTGAATGAGAAATACAAAAACCCGAGCTACGCGGAAATCAACCGGATGCTGACCGATGCTGCGGAAGAGTTCGATATGCCGCCGGAAGTCGTGAAAGCGATCGCCTTCCAGGAGAGCGGCTGGCAGCAGTACTGGGACCCGGGCCGTACGCCGGTGTCGCATTATCAGAACAGCTGTACCTCCAACAGCACGACAGGAACGAAGTGGGACGGCACGAACGTGAAGCTCGGTTACGACTGTATCGGAATCGGTATCATGCAGGTATCGGACTACCGTTTCATCGAAGATCCGGTCAAGCGTCAAGAGGAAGTGACGAAGCTTTCGACGGATATCAACTACAACATCCGTGAAGGTCTGAAAATCCTCGATCAAAAGTGGAAGTACGCAAACAGCGGCCTGATCCCGACGGTCAACAATGCGGACCGTGACGTCATCGAGAACTGGTACTTCGCCATTCTCGCTTACAACGGCCTGTCTTCCCGTAACCACCCGATCGACAGTGCCTATGTTTCTTATCAGGACAAAGTGTACGACCGGATGCGTTCCTACGGATTGTTCCCTGTCACGCCACTTGCGACACAGGAACTCAATCCGAGAATCGACGGCATCCTGAAGTTTGAGAAAACGAATGTAACGATCGACAACCCGGTCCATACATCGAAGGCTGCCTTCACGAAGGGGCAGAAGGTCTATGTGACGGCAGGATCGCTTAACATGCGCTCCACACCGAACGGCGTCGTCAGAGCGAGCCTGAAGCGCGGTGATGCGCTGACGGTCACAGGTCCGGCGATCGGATCGAACAGCAACACGCAGCACTGGATGTGGTACCCGGTCCGCACGTCAAGCGGAATGACCGGCTATGTCGCTTCCAGCTACCTGTCTGAAAATAAAGAACCACGCTCCGTCGAGCTTGCTGGTAAGCACCGCTATGACACAAGTGCTTCCCTTTCCAACTTTGGATGGCATTGGGACAAGCCGAAAGTCGCCGTCTTAGGACGCGGCGATCTGCCGATTGATTCCCTGACAGGAAGTGTCCTTGCTTCCTATTATGATTCGCCGCTGCTTTTGACACAGCCGGATATTCTTCCCGAGCATGTCGAAAAAGAGCTGCGACGCATGAACCCGGATAAGATCTATCTATTGGGCGGCGAAGGTGGAGCGATCTCCGCTAAGGTCGAAAACCAATTGAAGAGCCAGTTCGGCAACGTCGTCCGCCTTTCCGGCGACACGCGTTACGGCACAGCTTACGAAATTGCGGATGAATTGACGAGCCAGATCAATGTCGATGAGATTTTCGTCACGACTGCGGATGCAGAATCTCCGGATGCCTTGTCGATCGCTTCCTATGCAGGACAGGCGCACACGCCGATCTTGTTGACAGGAACGAACGATCTGGATGAAGAGACGAGCCGGTTCATCAAGGAGAACGGCGTCAAGAAGGTGACGATCATCGGCGGAACGAACGCGGTTTCGTCACGGGTCGAATCCCAGCTGAAGAGCCAGGTCGGCACGGTCGAGCGTGTCTCCGGTTCGGATCGTTTCAGTACGAGTGTGAAGATTGCGAAGAAGTACTTCGGTAAGAACATGGAGAATGTTTTCTTCGCCCGCGGCCATATCGTGGTCGATGCTTTGTCTGCATCGCCGCTCGCTGCGAAGATGGAAGCTCCGATCATCCTGACACGAACGGATGCTGTTCCGAGCACGGTATCGGGTTACTTGAAGGGCTTGAACATCGCACCTAAGCTCTACTATCTAGGTGGAGATGCAGCCATCTCCGGTTCCACACGTTCCAAGCTTGAAAGCTATCGTTGATCGAATCCTAAACACTGTTTGGTCGATATAAAAAGCGCGTAGAGTCCAAAGAGACTCTACGCGCTTTTTCGTTTCCATTAACTTCACAGATAGCCTACTACACGATGAAGAAGAGGAAGTAGGTGCAGGCGTCTGTTATTTCCTCTCATCCAGCTGGGGATTGGAGGGCAGGGCGGAGACTCCTGCGGGAAAAGCGAGACAGGAGAGACCCCGGAAGAGCGTAGCTCTGAGGAGGCTCGCCGACCGCCCGCGGAAAGCGCAGCCCTGCCCGGAAATCCCCGGCGGCAGCAAGTTGCTGTTGCCCCCGGGAAATAGACGGGATGGTACTGAGCATTGCTGTGTTGTGTTTTCTGCACGAATAGGTTAAGCACTATACTCTTTCCTCTCATCGAGCTGGGAGTTGGAGGCAAGGACGGAGAATCCTGCGGAAAAGCGAGACAGGAGAGACCCCGGAAGAGCATAGCGCTGAGAAGGCTCGCCGCCCGCCCGCGGAAAGCACAGTTCTGCCCGGAAACCCCCGGCGGGTTGAACCACACAGGGATGAGATGATCCTATGTCGATCTAACCAACTTTACAAATTAATGGGAATAATTTTACTAGCAAATTACGATTGCCTGGAAGTTATGGTAAAATCACAAGATATGATTTATAGTTGTAATTGTCGTATTTTGTATGAAATACCCAAAAGTGAAAGAGGTAAATATAGTGAAATCTAAATTAGGACTAGCCAGTATTCTGTTCATCGGTGCGACCTTGCTGCTGAAGGTTTCCGGGCTGATCCGCGACATGGTCGTCGCCTATTATTTCGGGGACAGCTACGTGGCGGATGCGTACCTTGCTGCCTTCATCATCCCCAACATGTTGATTCTCTTCATGCAGAACGGGATGAAGAACGCGCTCGTACCAAGCTACATCGACGCCGTGGAAGAGAATCGCGGCAGGAGTCATTTAGGACAGGTCTTCAAGGGGACGCTCGTCCTCGCTTTTGTGCTGTCCTTGATCGGAATGGCGGTGGCGCCGTTCATGATCCGCATCTTCTATCCGGATTTCAGTCCGGAGGCGACGGAGATCGCGACATGGGTGACGGTCATCTTCTTCTCATGTATCGCCATCGTCGGCATGAACGCGGTGCTGGAGGCATTCTTTGATGCCGAAAGCAAGTTCTCGCTGTCGATCGTCTCGCAGATCATCGTCATCCTGAGCTCGATCCTGTCTGCGTTCCTTTTCGCAAACAAAATCGGGCCGTACTCGCTTGCGCTCGGGTATGTCGTCGGAACGGTGCTGTCGCTTGTCTTCAAGCTGTTCATCACCATTCCGAACAAGTCGATGCGCATCCGCGAGAAGCTGGACTGGATCGAAGTGAAGAAGTTCTACTGGGTGTTCCTGCCCGTCGGACTCACCGTTGCGGTCGGCCAGGTCAACCTGATGGTCGGCTCGATCTTCGCCGGTTTCCAGGGCGAAGGGGCGGTCACCTACATCAACTACGCGAAGAACCTCGTCCACATGCCACAGGCGATCTTCGGCGTGACGATCGCGACGATCATCTTCCCGATGCTCTCGAAAGCGATCACGAACGAGGATAACGACCTGTTCAAGCGCGGCATTGAAAAAGGGCTCACGACGATGTACCTCGTGCTTATGCCGGCGGTCATCGGCATGATGCTTCTGATGCCGAACTTGATCGAGCTCTTCTTCCAGCGCGGAGCGTTCGGAGAAGACGCGACGACGGCAACATCCCAGGTTGCGTATTACTACTTCGGGTCCGTCCTGTTCTTCAGCCTGAACAACGTCATCAACAAAGGCTTCTACACGCTGAAGAAAGGCCACATGATCCTGATGATCAGCATCGGCTCCATCGGCCTGAACGTGTTGTTCAACTTCCTGTTTGCGGAGTGGCTCGGATATCTCGGTATCCCGCTTGCTGCATCCGTCATGGCCCTGTTCTACACAGGTGCCTGTCTGATCGTCTTCGTGAAGCTCGTGGGCAGCCTCGACTTCAAGGCGATCATCATCGACTATGTGAAAATTACGATCGCAACGGCGATCATGGCAGCCGCCGTTTACGGCCTGCTTCAAGTGATGGACACGATTCCGAACATCATCCAGATCATCACGGCAGCCATTACAGGCGCCATCGTATTCGTCATCGCCGTCTTTGCGATGAGAACGAATGCCTTCCTATTTTTATGGAATAATCTAACCAAACGAAAGAAGAAGGGGAATCGTGATGAGTAGAAAAGAATTAGCTATGAAAGTCGTCCGCCCGGTCAACTCGCCGGTGACGAAGACGTTGTTGAAACGGCATTATAATGAAGATTTGGAGCCGGTCATCGATGAGGGCGTGAAGAACGTCCTCGTCCTTGCTCCACATATGGATGATGAGACGATCGGACCCGGCGCGACGCTCCGCAAGCACGCCGATGCCGGTGCGAACGTCCACGTCCTGTTCATCACGGACGGCGGAAGCAGCGTCAGCGACCTGTCGAAGGAAGAGCTGATGGAGGCCCGCCGTGCGGAAATCGATGAAGTCACGACCATCCTCGGTCTGACGAGCGTCGATTATTTGAACCTTCCGGATGGAAGCGTTTCGAGCGATCCGACAAGCATTTCCTACATCAAAGAGAAAATCGAACGGATCCAGCCGGAGGTCATCTATACGACGCCGTACATAGATGCTCATCCGGACCATACCCATACAGCGCAACTCCTTGCTGATACGCTGAAGGAGCTGCCGAACTTCTATCCGAAGGTCCGCATGTATGAAATCAACTGTGCTTTCCCGCCGAGTGCGATCAACTGTGTGATCGACACGACGGATCAGCACGGCCATAAAGTCGAAGCGACGAAAGTGTTCGGCTCCCAGGCCATCGCCTT
This sequence comes from Bacillus sp. SB49, assembly GCF_000469135.2. Classification (NCBI taxonomy): domain Bacteria; kingdom Bacillati; phylum Bacillota; class Bacilli; order Caryophanales; family Bacillaceae; genus Bacillus; species Bacillus sp. SB49. The sequence goes on along the minus strand of NZ_CP048117.1, from coordinate 3,210,151 downwards.
CGACGGCTTCCTTGAGCTCAATCACCTGAAGGGGAATCTCGTTACTCCCGGAGTTGAGACGGCGGAAGCCTTCATCGAATGGGAGCGGGGGTACTTTATCAACCACTGTGACACCCTGACGAATATGAACTACCATTTCCCGAAATACTTCAAACAAGTCAACCGGACAGACACACTGCTGTGGGCGATCTTTAAGAACTACGCCATGAAGAAAGATCTCTACCGCAAAACGATGCCCTAAATAACAGAAAAGAGGTGCCTATCCCATGCCCATAGAATGGAAAAAACTCACATTCATCCCGCTCATCCTGGCTTTCTTCTTTGTCGGAGCGGCCCTTGATAATACCGTCGTAGACCTTGTGATGATGCTCTTCTTCGCAGGCTACGCGCTTGTGAAACCGAAAAACGCACTCATCGTGCTGTTCATGTATTTCCCGATCCGCCCGTTTTTGCTGGAGTACAACACGGCATTGAAGGGGATCGGAGACATCATCGTCTTCGCGCTCTTATTCCGCATCCTTTGGATGTATAGAAAAGACTTGAAGAAGCTGTTCCATTTCTACTGGTTCGAGCTCGCCTTCATCGGATTCATCATCGTCGGAGCCGTTTCCGCCTTGATCACAGGCGTGACGCCGACCGCAATCATTTTCCAGATCCGCGGATTCGTCCTGTTCTATCTCGTCTTCTACATTGCGAAGCGCCTCGAGATCACGAAGGAGGATGTCTACAAGTTCGTCGCGACGACGATATTCGTGACGGTCATCATCTGTATCCATGGATTGATCGAGAAGCTCTCCCTCCGAGGGTGGCTGCTTCCGCAAAGCTGGCAGGATATGCCGCTGTCTTCGAAGAACCGGATCCGTATTTACGGCATGATCGGAAACCCGAACATCCTGGCTTACTATCTGTCGTTCTCGTTTGCGATCATCCTGTATTACCGTAACTGGTTCAAAGGGAAGTACCAGTGGCTCTTCTACGTCATCCTTGCGCTGACGTTCGGCGTCTGGGCGCTTACGTATTCCCGCGGGACGTGGATCGCTGTCGGCGTCGCCCTGCTTGCCTACGTGCTCGTAACGAAATCGTGGAAGTTCCTGAAGACACTCGCCCTTACGCTTGCTGCCGGAATCGTGCTTATCGCTGTCCCGGTCAGCTACGCAACGTCCTTCATCGAAGATACCAACTTCGGTCAGGAGAAGAAGTCGAAGCAGTCCGTCTATGATGAAAGTGAAGGAAGCTTCCGCGACCGGATCGGTTCGACGTTCGATAAGGAAACCCGTGAACAAAGCGGGCAGTCCGGCCGTATCTGGATCGTGAAGCAAGGATTCGAGATCTTCCTCGATCACCCGGTCATCGGAACCGGATTCGCGACCTACGGTGATGGAGCTACACTCAGCTACGGGTCTCCAATCTATGACGATTACGGCATCGAACGCGAATTCTATTCCGACAACCAGTACATCCAGATCATCACCGGAACGGGAGCTGTCGGCGTCATCCTGTTTGCCGTCTTCCTGTTGAACATGCTGTATGAAATTTGGAAGCGGAGAAAAGAAACGATCCTCGCACCATTCCTGTTCGCTGTACTGCTTGCTGCGTTTGCGGCCGGTATGGTTTACAACATATGGGAAGGGGATTCGTTCACGATCTTCTACTTCGCCCTGCTCGGATTTTTGTTGAACATGAGGCCAGACCATGAGCCTGACCTCCACTAAGGAGAGAGAAAGCTTATGAATAAACGTGTGCTAGTCATCAGCAACATGTATCCCAGTCGGAAGAATCCGACGTACGGAATCTTTGTAAGAAACCAGGTGGAAGCATTGAAGGAGAAGGGGATGTCGATCGATATCGCCGTCAACCGCGACAACCGCGGCGGCAAGTTCCACCTGCTTAAGAAATACTTGATCTGGATGCTGAAGATCCTGATCAAGCTTCTGACAAACGGGCGCTCCTATGACGTCATCCATGCCCATTACATCTTCCCGAGCGGACTGCCGGCGCTTCTCTTCAAGAAGCTGTTCAAAACGAAGCTCGTCGTCACCTCCCACGGGGGAGATCTCGACCAGATGGCGAAGAAGAACCCGTGGATCCGTAAGATGACGAAGAAGATCATGGAGAAGGCGGATGAAGTCATCGTCGTCGGCGAAGCGCTGAAGGACGAAGTCGTCGGGGAGTTCCACATCCGCCCCGACAAAGTATCCGTCATCAACATGGGCGTCGACCGCAGCGTCTTCCGCCCGGTCGATGCCGGGGAGATGAAGGACGAACTCGGACTTTCTCGCGACCGCAAGCACATCCTGTTCGTCGGCAACCACATCAAGGCAAAAGGACTCCAGGAGCTTCTCGAAGCGTTCCAGTCGCTCAACAAACAGCGCAGCGATATGGAGCTTCACTATATCGGAAGCGTGAAGGATGAGAACTTCCTCGACTTCCTGAAGCGGAGCGTCCATCCGGATCAGAAGGCGCACGTCCATTTCCACGGGACGAAGAGCCAGGCCGACCTTGCCAAGTGGACGGCTGCGGCCGATGTGTTCGCCCTTCCTTCCTATATCGAAGGCTTCGGACTCGTCGCCCTCGAAGCGATGTCGTGCCATACGCCGGTCGTCGCATCGAACGTCGGCGGGCTCACGTACCTCCTGAAGGACGGAGCCGGCATCCTCGTCGAACCGAAGAGCGCCGAGTCGCTCGAAGCTGGTCTTAAGCAGATGGTCGAAGACGAACTCGGCCGGAAGCGGATGATCGACAAAGGCGAAGAAATAGCGGCACAAAACGACACCGATATCCTTTTGGACAAAATCATCGCCCTTTACAACAAGTGATGCATACTTCTATCAAATGGTCGAAACATAAGGTTAAACCAGCAGGCTGACGCAATTTCCATGCTCAGCCTGCTTTCGTTTAAATCGTCTTGCTTTCATAAAAAAATGTCGAATTATATAATAGGGTATAGTGTGGATGACTTAAAAAATTGGTAAAGATGCTATATACTTGAGTACAGTGCATTGGTAAAGTACAGGAGGTAGAAAAGAAATGGATCAAAAGGAACGTGAACAATTGGATGTAAATGGAATCGATTCCGTCGAAATGATGGATGACATGACCTTTGTTTTATTCGGAGCAAGCGGAGATTTGGCCAAACGTAAAATCTATCCGGCCTTATACAACTTATATATCGAAGGCAAAACTCCAGAGAAGCTCTCTGTCGTAGGTCTTGGACGTAAGCCATATACGAAAGAAGTGTTCCACGACATCATCAAGGAGTCCCTGGAAACCTTCTCCCGCCGCAAAGCGGACCCGGACAAGCTCGAGACTTTCCTCGACCAGTTCCGTTACTTCATTTTCGATGCGATGGAAGCTCAGTCTTATCAGGACCTGAAAGCCTTCATCGAAGAGCGTGAAGCGGAGATCGGTATTCCGGACAACCGTCTGTTCTATCTATCCGTCGCGCCGACACTCGTCGAGCCGATCACCGAATCGATGAACGAGAACGGCATCACGAATACAGAAGGATGGAAGCGTCTGATCGTCGAGAAACCATTTGGCAGCGACCTTGCCAGCGCCCAGCACTTGAACGAGCGCCTGACACAAGTGTTTAACGAGGACGAAATCTTCCGTATCGACCACTACTTAGGAAAACCGATGGTGCAGAACCTGGAATCCCTGATCCGTCCGAACCCGATCCTGAAATCGATCTGGAACCACGAACTGATCTCCAACGTCCAGATTACGGCGAGTGAGACAGTCGGTGTCGGTACACGTGCCGGTTATTATGACAAATCCGGAGCAATCCGTGATATGGTCCAGAACCATCTGTTACAATTGGTAATGATGACGGCGCTGCACCACCCAGAGAAGTTGTCAGCGAAAGAGATCGAAGAGAGAAAGACAGCGATCATGCAGTCGATCCGTCCTGTAACGGACAACATCGAACAGCACGTCGTCCGCGGGCAGTATGAAGCAGGCGAACTCGACGGCGAAGCTCTGCCTGGTTACATGGAAGAAGACGGCGTCGCCGAAGATTCCAACAACGATACTTACTTTGCAGCGCGCTTGTATCTCGATAACGAATACTGGAAGGACATCCCGTTCTACATCCGTACAGGAAAACGCCTGTCCAAGAAATCGACCCAGATCGTCATTGAATTCAAGAACGAAGCAGACGAAGCAGAGGTACAACAAGGCGTTGTCTCCAACCTGCTCGTCATTGAAATCAACCCGAACGAAAGCATCAGCCTGCGCGTCAACATGAAGGACGACTCGAACGAACACTTCGAACCGGCTTACGTCACGTTCTCGAAGAACTTGGACGACCAGCCCGAAGCATACGAGAACCTGTTGAACGACGCCATGGGCGGCCTTTCCACCTACTTTGCCCACTGGAGCGAAGTAGAGCTGTCATGGAAATGGATCCAGCCGATCTTGGAAGCCTTCGAAGCGGACCAGCTTCCGCTCCACGGCTACAAAGCAGGATCACAAGGACCGGCAGCTGCCGACGACCTGCTTAAAGAAGACGGCTTCAACTGGTGGTAAGAACGACGTTTATTACAAAAGGGAAGGATTGATCGGAACATGGGTAAACAGAATATCGGAGTTATCGGTTTAGGGGTCATGGGTGCGAACCTTTCCCTGAACATCAAAGACAACGGCTACAGCGTATCTGTCTACGATTACTGGACAGACCGCGTCGAAGAAATGGTGAAGGATGCGAATGACGACAAAGTCGTCGGCACATACAGTGCCGAAGAATTCGTCGATTCCCTCGAAACACCGAGAAAGATCTTGATGATGGTCAAAGCCGGCGAAACGACGGACAAAGTCATCGACAGCCTCGTCCCTTATCTTGAAAAAGGTGACATGCTGATCGACGGCGGGAACACGTTCTATGAAGATACCGAGCGCCGCGCTTCTTATCTCGAAGAAAAAGGCATCCACTTCATCGGAACAGGCTTCTCCGGCGGGGAGGAAGGTGCCCGTAAAGGACCTTCCATCATGCCTGGCGGACCACGCGAAGCATACGAAGAAGTGAAACCGATCTTCGATGCGATCGCAGCGAAAGTCCAAGGAACTCCTTGTGCTGCCTACATGGGCCAAGGCGGAGCCGGCCACTACGTGAAGATGGTCCACAACGGCATCGAGTACGGCGACATGCAGCTCATCTGTGAAGCATACTTCCTTATGAAGAACGTTCTCGGCCTGTCCGCTGAAGAGCTTCACCAAGTCTTCAAAGAGTGGAACGAAGGCGAACTCGACAGCTACCTGATCGAAATCACAGCCGACATCTTCACGAAAGTCGACGAAGAAACAGGCAAACCGCTTGTCGAAGTGATCCTTGATACCGCAGGTCAGAAAGGTACCGGAAAATGGACGAGCCAAAGCGCGCTTGACCTCGGTGTACCGCTTCCGATCATCACCGAATCCGTATTCGCACGCTTCATCTCCGCTATGAAAGAAGAGCGTCAGAAAGCGAGCCAATACCTGACTGGTCCGGAAATCAAGTTCACCGGCAACAAAGAAGAAGCGATCGAATCGATCCGCAAAGCGTTGTACATGAGTAAAATCGCTTCCTACGCGCAAGGCTTCACGCAGATGAAGGCAGCATCCGAAGAAAAAGGATGGGACCTTCAGTACGGCGACATCGCGATGAACTTCCGCGGCGGCTGTATCATCCGTGCGCAGTTCCTGCAGAAGATCAAGGATGCGTTTGAGAATGATAAAGAGTTGACGAACTTGCTGCTTGATCCTTATTTCCAGGATATCGCGGTGAATTATCAGAAGGATCTTCGTGATACGTTAACGCTTGCGATCCAGAATGGTATTCCTGTTCCTGCGTTCTCTGGTGCGCTTGCGTACTTTGACAGTTATCGCACGGCGAAGCTTCCGGCGAATCTGCTTCAGGCGCAGCGTGATTATTTTGGTGCGCATACGTATCAGCGTGTGGATAAGGAAGGTACGTTCCATACGGACTGGATGAATATTTAATGTTTTTTAGAGTCAGTGCCCTTTTGGGTGCTGACTTTTTTTGTTTTGTTTGGGGGGTGTTTCCGTAATCTAGTTGGGTGTAGGAGGGGCGGGGGACGACTCGCTTTCCGTGGGGAGAGGGGGAGCCTCCTCGATCCTCTGGATCTGTGGGGTCTCCCCGCTTCTCCAGTTCCCACAGGAGTCTCGTCACCCCCGCCCCCTCCTTGCGGTGATGGAGAAACGGAAACGCTGAGAATTGTCACAGCTACTCTCTTTTTTTGGAGGGAAAAGAACATGGCGGGCTGGGGACGACTCGCTTTCCGTGGGGAGGTGGGAAGCCTCCTCGATCTTTCAGATCTGTGGGGTCTTCCCTACGCTCCACTTCCCACAGGAGTCTCGTCACCCCCGCCCCCTCCTTGCGGTGATGGAGAAACGGAAACGCTGAGGATTGTCACAGCAACTCTCTTTTTTTTGGAGGGAAAAGAACATGGCGGGCGGGGGACGACTTGCTTTCCGTGGGGAGAGGGGGAGCCTCCTCGATTTTTCAAATCTGCGGGGTCTCCCTGCTTCTCCAGTTCCCACAGGAGTCTCGCCGTCCCCCCGCCCCTCCTTGCGATGATGGGAATAACGGAAACGTCTGGTACGTCACAGCCATTTTCTTTTTTTTTGGAGATGGAGAGGGCAAAAGAAGGCCCATGTTCTTTGGGGAACATGGGGGGAGTGGGGTTATGCTTTTTTGCTTCTGGTGATTTGTGTGATGAGTCCTAGAAGGAAGAGGAGCAGGCCGTTGGCGATGGCGAAGATGGCGAAGTAGGCGCCGGTGAAGGCTTCGCCTGTCGATCCGAGCACAGCGAACAGGGCGCCGGCTGTGATGGAGACGAGAATGCCGCCAATCATGATGAGGACGCCGGAGATCATGAGATCGGCGGAGCCGTCGCGCTGCCATTTGACAGCGTAGACGTTGGCGACGATGAACAGAGCAATGACGAACACATAGACGATGGTTTCCATGTCATCCCTCCTTATTTGCTTCTACTATACATGGTTATGAAAGCATTTACAAAAATAGAGCCGAACATATCAAGGAATGAAATATACCGGTGCTTCGTATAGTGATGGGAACAGCCAATTCAGACGAAGCGGGGGAATAGAAGTGGGGGAGAAACGGCTTTATGCGTGGAGCATCCTGTCGGGGCTGGTGAGTGTCGGTTTCATCATCGCCGGGTTTTACAAGATCTTGGCCTACAACAATCCGTATGAGGATGATATTCTCACAAGCAGCGGAGATGCCGTGAATGCTTATGTCGGTGCGGATGCGTACAATTTGATCATCAACGGTACTTACGCGACCGCTTTTTCTGTGCTGGCAGCGGGCTTCCTCATTGTTGCAGGGTTGTTTTTCCTGGCACAGACGCATCTGGATCTTCATGTCGGAGAGGTAAAAACAAGGGGAGAGGCAGAAGAAGCAGCATCCGATTGAAACGGAGGCTGCTTTTCTTCTTCTAAATTTTATTATGGTTAAATTAACCATTTTGTGTTAGGGTGTAGCTTGGAAGAGAGGGACGCCTGTGTATCACAAAATAAGTACCATCGTTACATTTCTTTTTGCTTTTCTATTCTTATATGCCGCATTTTTTAATCATTCATTATTGTCCACTACCCTTTACCAATGGCTGATGTGTGTGTTTCTGTTTATGCTTGGAGCGGAAGCGGTGTGGGTGAGACCGAATCGTCGGAGATCTCATGTGGCTGCAGGGATTTTCTCTATGATAGCGGCGGGAGTCTTTTTTGTAGGGTCCTTCCTTTACTAAAGAAATGCTTCAATTTGAAAGAAACGGTCCGCCTGTTATGGGGCGGACCGTTCGTTCATCTTTATTTCTTATTATTCTCAATGAATTCTTTTAACGTTTCATGATTGTCTTCGGACATGATTTCCTCTGTAATATCCAACTCTTTCTTTGGCTCTCCATTTTCAATAAAGGCAATCGTGTTAGTTGGTTGATAAATGGCAATTGTTCCAGACTCTTTATTGAATACTTCAAAATCCTCAGAATCGGATACTGCGTTGTAATACATTAATGATGCTCCGGTTTCATCAAAGATTTCTTCCATTGTGGTTAAATATCCATTATCTTCACCTTTGAATTTAGTTAATATATAGGCGAATCCTGTGAAATCTTCGCTTTGCATCGTATCCATGAAGTCACGGTAATCTTTTTCCACAAGAGGCTCCCCGCTGCTGCATGCTCCCAGAATAAAGAGGAGAATGATAGCTGCCCCAACTCGTCTCACTTTTTTCATGAATTCTCTACCTCCATGTTTGGTTTATCTTGGATTGTTATCAATGAATTCCTTCAAGGTATCGTGATAGCCCTCAGCCATGATCTCATCTGTAATCTCTAATGCTTCCATCGGCTCGCCGTCTTGGATATAAACGACCTCGTCATTCGGCTGATAAAGAGCTATTTGGCTGCTTTCTTCGTTATGTAAGTCTTTGGTTTCTTCAGAAGCGGTCTGAACGTTGAAGTACGTCAATGTTTCTCCTTTTTCATCAAAGACTTCTTTCAAGTCGTCCAAGTAATGATTATCCTGTGCTTCATAGGTTCTTAGAATATAAGCGAATCCAGTAAAGTCTTCACTCTGAATGGTGTCCATGAACTCTTGATAGTCTTTCTCTACTAAAGTCTCTCCGCTGCTGCAGGCACATAGAAGTAGTAATATGCTGAGAGCTGCTACTATGATCTTCATTTGTTTCATATTTACCCACCTTTTTTTGCTAATTTTACCATAAAGAAATTTGAATAGAAAACTCATTAAATTCATGAAATCGTTCCTAATACAATAGAGATGAATAGAAAGACAGGTACAAAAACGTAATTGGATTATTTTACTATGTTATGTTATTTTATACCTATGTATTTTTTAGGTATGGAGACACAGTTTGTGGTTTTAGTTGCAAAAAGGTTGCGGAAGCGATCTATGTAGTAATTGGACATTTAGTTATGTTTTAACGGAATATTCCGACGTATTACGTCAATGGTTATACAAATTTCAACATAATTACAGAAGGTCCATTATTTTTCTTCATTTACTTACCTGTATATGGTAGAATGTATAGCGTGATTCGAAATTATTCGAAAAGTCAAACCGAAATAACTGGTGATAGAAGGTTTTTATGGCAGCATGGGGGCAAATGGATGGCAAATTACTTGTTTTTGAGAGGGAACCGAAATAAATATTTTTTTTCTGATGTAGCATCGGAGCTGGAAGAGACAGGACATAAATGTTATCAGTTGAAGTTTGAACTGGGGGAGCTTTTAATACCGAGTAAGATTGAAGCGGTGTTTGTTCCAAACCGCGTTTCTCGGAAGACATATTCCATATCCGACTCAGAACTGTTGGACATGCAGATTTATAATATTACATACATGAGAGAGATGAAAGACACCGACATATCGAAACGTGAGCTGAAGATGTACAAGCGTTATATGTACTTTATCGATCGTTTCATAGAAGAGCACGACATTGATGTTATCTGTATGTTTAATGGCTATCATTGGATTGACCAAGTCTCTACATACATTGCGAAACAACGTGGCCTCAAAACGGTTTACTTTGAACAAGGTTATTTCCGCCCATATACGCTGACATGTGATCCGAATGGAATAAACAATGCAGCCACCATCCCACGATACCAGGAATTCTACGAATCTATCACAGTAAATTCCCATAAATATAAGAACTATTTAATGGCTCCAGAGAATGAAGACTTACTGAAAGTGAAAGGTGAAAACCTGACTCAGGTAGCCTTTGTTAAGTTTGTCAGTATGCTTGGAAGTATACTTGGTATCAATCCCAAGCTTTATGCCCACATAACTTGGTACGAAGCATTTAAATATTTTCTTTTCAAGCAAGCATTCAAGTTTAAGAAGAAGGATGAAGAACCATTACCAAAGGAATACATCTTCGTCCCGTTCCAAGTCTCCAGGGATACCCAAATATTCTACAACTCGTCCATAAAGAATATGGAGACGCTCGTAGATTTCGTTTATGAACATGTAGCAAAAGTTAATAAAAGACAAGGGCGCAATATATGTCTAGTGTTCAAGGAACATCCAGAAGACATGCCCCGAAATAATTACAAGGCATTAAAGGAACGTTATGCTTCTGATCCTAATGTCGTCTTTCTGCAGAAACAGAGTGTTAGTGAATTGATCGAGAAAAGTCTCGCAGTCATAACCATCAATTCTACGGTAGGCATAGAAGCGTTAGCACAGCACAAGCGTGTAATCACACTTGGAGACGCTTTTTATAATATTGAGGGCGTCGTCCGGCATTGTGAAGAATTTCACCGGCTTTATGAATTAATTGAAGATGTGCTGGAACAACCGGTTAATGAAACATTGATTTCTCAGTTCCTATATTATTTGCGGTTTCATTATCAAGTAGAAGGCAACTTGATCAGTCCGAACGCAGCTACGGCTAAGAAAGTAGCGAACCATTTAGAAAGTGCAGCATATAAGCATCAGGAAAACAATCTATCCATCAGAGGTGAAAGAGATGAAAGTGATTGGTGTTATTCCGGCAAGATATAATTCATCCCGATTCCCAGGGAAACCATTGGCAGACATTCTAGGAAAGCCGATGGTCCAGCACGTATTCGAAAGAGTCAGCGCGTCTGACAAAATCGACGAGGTAGTCGTCGCAACCGATCATGAAGATATCAAACAGACCGTTTTAAACTTCGGTGGTAAGGTCGTCATGACAAGAGAAGATCACGAGACCGGTTCCGACCGTATGGCGGAAGTCGTATCCAAAATGGAAGGCGATATCTTCGTCAACATCCAAGGAGACGAGCCGCTTATTCACACAGGTACGATCGATAAGCTGGTCGAAGCGGCCCTTGAAAATCCTGAGAGCGTCATTACTGCAAAGACAAAGCTTGAGGATATGGAAGATGTACAGGATCCTAACGTTGTGAAAGTCATCGCAGATTCAAAGGACACGGCAATTTATTTCTCAAGGTCGCCAATTCCTTATAACCGCTCCAAAGAACCGACTACATATTATAAACATTTAGGCATATATAGTTATCCAAGAAACGTCATCACCAAATTCGTCGATCTGCCGCAGTCTCCACTGGAGAGAGTGGAAGTGCTGGAGCAGCTGCGTCTATTGGAAAATGACTATACGATCAAAGTAATTGAAACGACATACGACGCTGTCGGCGTTGATGTACCAGAAGATATACAAAAAGTAGAGACAATCATGGGGGTAACACAATGACAATCGAGACGAAACTAAACGACCAAATCACTTTCGGAGGAAACAATCCCTTCGTCCTAATCGCAGGACCTTGTGTACTGGAAGACCAGCAGGAAGCAATTGAAAATGCGAAACGCGTGAAAGAAATTACCGATCGTCTGGAAATTCCTTATGTGTACAAAGCATCATTCGATAAAGCAAACCGTTCTTCAATCCATTCTTACCGTGGACCTGGTTTGGAAAAAGGCTTGGAAATGCTTGCGGCTATCAAAGAAGAAGTAGGCGTACCTGTCACTTCCGATATCCACACACCAGACCAAGCTGCAGCAGCTGGAGAAGTATTGGATATCATTCAAATCCCTGCTTTCCTTTGCCGTCAAACGGACCTGCTTGTAGAAGCAGCAAAAACAGGAAAAGTCGTTAACGTGAAGAAGGGTCAATTCCTTGCAGCTAACGATATGAAGAACGTTGTAACGAAGCTTCAGGAGTCTGGGAACGATAACACACTTCTTACAGAGCGTGGTTCTACGTTCGGTTACAACAACCTTGTCGTCGACATGCGTTCCCTTGTGACAATGCGTGAGCTTGGTGCGCCGGTTGTCTTTGACGCAACACACAGTGTACAAATCCCAGGTGGTAATGGAACTTCTACAGGTGGTAAACGTGAATTCGTTCCATACCTATCCAGAGCAGCAGCAAGTATCGGCATCGACGGTCTGTTCATGGAAGTACACCCAGAGCCTGAGAAATCACCTTCTGATGGTCCGAACATGGTCCGCATGGAAGAGCTGGAAGAGATTTTGAAGCCAATTAAAGAAATCGACAGGTTAGTGAAGAATATAAAATAAAAAGGTGGTAGGTGTATAATGTTAGATTTGAAAACGGAAGTTGACTATAAGACGATCGTCAAGGAAGTGCTGGATGTAGAAGCGAATGCTATTCGTGATTTAATTGAATCTATTGACATGGATGATCTCGAAAAAGCGATTGAGATGATCTACACGACCAAAAACCGTACGATCATCACCGGCATGGGGAAATCCGGACTTGTCGGTAAGAAAATCGCTGCCACCCTTGCCAGTACGGGAACACCGGCTATCTATATGCATCCTTCTGAAGGTCTTCACGGGGATCTTGGGATGGTTACTTCTGACGATACAGTCATTGCCCTATCCAACAGCGGGGAAACAGACGAAGTGTTAAATCTACTACCTTCCCTGGATAAGATCGGGGTCAACCTTATCGCTATTGTGAAAAATCCGATGTCAACTTTAGCTATCAAATCTGATGTTGTCCTTACGTTGGGGCATTTTGAAGAAGCTTGTCCTTTACGTTTGGCACCTACTACCAGTACGACGGTAACACTCGCTCTCGGTGATGCCATTGCTGTCGCACTACTTAAAAAGCGCAATTTCCAACCGGAAGACTTTGCACTTTATCATCCAAGTGGATCATTAGGGCGCCGGTTGTTGATGACCATCGATAATCTGCTTGCCACTAAGAAAAAGACACCGATCGTCACGTCAGGAACAACAGTCCAAGAAGCGTTGTTTGAAATGACACGACACGGACTTGGTGCCACGTGTATTGTGGATGAAGCTGGAGAACTGGCAGGAATACTCACAGATGGAGATATCCGTAGAGCCATGGCTGATGGAGAGTCTGTCTTAGGCAAGACTGTTCAGGAATTAGGAAATACGATGCCTATCACTACGAAAGCCGATGTGTTGGCAACGAACGTCCTGGAAATAATGGAAGAGAAGCGGATCAATGTCATGCCGGTTATTGATGACAATAACAAGCCTCTGGGAATGATCCACTTCCACGATATGATGAATTTGGGGATTTAATGATGAGTGCAGAAAACGTGAAATTAATCGTTCTTGACGTAGACGGCGTCCTAACAGACGGCAAGCTCTACATCGGGTCCGACCAAGTAGAATATAAACCGTTCCATACGAAAGACGGCATGGGGTTGAGCCTAGCCCGTTATGCCGGTATTAAGACGGCGATTATTACGGGCAGGAAATCTCCTTCTGTGGAGAAACGTGCCGGTGAACTGAAAATAGACTTTGTCTACCAAGGAATTCATCACAAGCAGAAAGTGCTGGATGAAATCTTGGAATCTCTAAGTCTTACAATGGAAGACGTTTGTTATGTCGGAGATGACATCAATGATCTTCCGGTCTTAAGAAATGCCGGTTTCTCCTGTGCTCCGAGTGACGGGGTGGAGATAGTGAAGCGGGATGTCGATTTCGTTACGAAGGCGAAAGGCGGCGAAGGGGCCGTGAGGGAAGTTGTCGAAGCAATCCTTCAAGAAAAAGGCGACCTTAACCAGTTCATTGAAGATTACCTTGCCGGTGTAACCCAGTCAGAAACTATAAAGCTTCAACAGTAAGGGGATTCACCATGACCATATGTCCAATATGCGAGAAACATAAGAAGAAAGACGCTTCCATTCTATATGAGAATGCCCACTGGGCTGTTAGCGCTGGTCCTCATGCTTCGCAGGTCCTCGGTTATTATTACCTGGAACCGAAGAGGCATGTAGAGAATTGGACGGATTTATCTGTTCAAGAGTTGACAGAGATGGGGCCGCTTGTACAGGAAGTAGAAAAAGTCCTTCGGGAAGAAGATAAAGCAGAACGCCTTTATGTAGTTACAATCAGTGAAGCAGTGAGGCATTTGCATCTGCATTTGATTCCCAGGAGCAGAGAAGAAGAAGTTAAAGGGCTGCCTCTGATTGAACAGGCAACTCAACAAAAGGTTAAGACGAGCAAACAAGTTGCTGTCCTGGAATACGATCGTTTGAATGATCGTGTCTCTTCATACTTGAATAGATAACTTCCCTTATAGCAGGCCTAGCCCTGCTATTTGTTTTATGTCAGAGTAAATTTAAAGGTGGTGTGGCTGTCGTGAGTAAAATGAAGGATTTGACAAAGGCGATTGTCGGAGATAAAGGTTATGCGAAGTTGGCTTCCAGTGTACATAAAATTAAACCAAAGCAAAAAACAGAGAAGACGGTTGCGTTCATGATAGGTTTCAGCCTCTGGAAAAGAGATCATGTTCAATCGTTTTATCCTGAATATCAAATGATTTTCGTAGAAGAGAAACAAAGTGTAGGTAAAACATTGAAGCAAGCCAAGCAGTATGACGATGTAGTGTTTATTGTGTGGGGGTATAAAGAGCATCAAAAGATGAAGTCTTTCGCACAAAATTACGGAATACCGCTTTACAGAATGGAAGATGGTTTCATTCGTTCAGTAGATTTAGGAGCTGCTCACAGTATCCCGTTATCCATGTGTCTTGACAGTAAAGCTTTATATTATGATAGTACAGAAGCAAGCGACCTGGAGGATATTCTGAATAACCACCCTTTTTCGGAAGACAATGAATTAATGGATAAAGCAAGAACTACGATGAAATTGTTAACGAATCTTGAAATCAGTAAATATAACAATGTCTCAAAGAAAAACACCGAGAAGATTTACGGCCCTAAAACACAGAAGAGGATACTTGTAGTAGGTCAGGTGGAGGATGATGCTTCCATAGCCAAAGGAAGCGCGAGGAAAATGACGAATAATGATTTAGTGTGGCTTGCGAAGACAGAGAATCCCGACGCACAAATTATATACAAACCACATCCAGATGTATTATTCGGTAAAAGAGCTATGCAGTCAAACCCTGAAGATGTAGCTCATATTGCCCAAGTCATTAGAGAACCACTAAGTTTGAATGATGCCTTCAAAACCATTGATCACGTTTATACCATCACATCACTTGCAGGTTTTGAAGCACTCATACGTGGGATAAGTGTGACAACTGTCGGTGCTCCGTTCTATTCTGGATGGGGATTGACAGATGATAGACAAGAAGTAGCTCGGCGTAACAGAACATTGACGATCGATGAAATATTTGCAGCAGCTTACTTGCTCTATCCGAAGTATATCAGTCCCTTTACTAAAGAGGAGATATCCGCAGAAGAAGCTGTCCGTATCATAGAGCGTATGAGAAGTGCTATTCAAGACCGCGCGATACAGAAGAAGGTTACGGAACCGGCTGCGTTTTTCTTTGGATTCGACTTAACTAAAGCGGATTATGCCAATGCTTACTTTTCTCATGATGAGAAAGTGTTCATTTCTGCTGATGAAACGCTTGCAAGTTTAGATGAGAGATCTGCACCATATACCGATTTAGAATTCATCATATGGGATGGTTTTTCTAAGATAGATGAGATCCTTGAATTGGCCGCTGAGAAGAAGATCCAAGTGAAAGTTGTCAAGACAGGTCCCATCAACATGGGAGGGGGCCGTTTGGGTAACGACCTTTCGTTCTCTCTGTATGTTCACGAAGCAGATGGGAGCTTGAAGAGTACAGATGAGGCCATCATCCAATCTATGTATAACTATGACTTTGCCTCTCGCCCTGAGCTGAAGGCGAAAGCTCAAGAGGCTATGAAGCTGATAAAGAAATACGGAATAAGTGAATATAATCTCTCCAGCCAAGAGCATGTCTATGAAATGAGCGAAACAGACTCTGGAAGGCGAGTTTTATTACTAGGAGACAAAAAACAAACCTCAAACACATCCGTGAAGGATATGGCATGGATTGCAAAAATGGAAAACCCGGAGGCAGAACTTCTCTACATTCCTCATCCTTTGTATCTATTGGAAGGTAAGAAAGATCCTGAAGTGGAGGACATCGAACATTTTGTCCGGATCATCGACCAACCTGTGACACTGGCACAGGTCATAGGTGGAGTCGATCATGTCTATACACAAGGAGCTTTGGGTGGAATGGAAGCTTTGCTTTACGGGAAGCAAGTGACCACTTTTGGGGAGCCGTTTTATGCAGGGTGGGGTCTGACCGATGATAGAAGTAAGACGTTATTCCGTCACAGGACCCTTCTTTTGGAAGAGTTGTTTATCGGCAGTTATATGCTCTGCACCTCCTATTACCATCCTTTCACGAAAGAAAAGATTAGTTTGAAAGAGGCGATAGAGATGATCGGATTCATGAAGACGGCTCTGAAAGGTGTTAAAGATAAGTGGATAAACAAAGAAAGGACCACTAATCTCCCGACCAATAGCATGACTTCATCTAAAGAGAATCAACCCTTGTCACTCGAGGAACTTGAAGTGAAAGGAGAAGAGAATGGGGATATTGGAATCTTGTCGAAGGGAATCAAAGACATCCCAAACCTGCAGTCTTTCCTTAATGGTACAGTGAACTTTTCTCCTGCGAAGTCAATCAACAGTTTGAGCTTCATTGCAGGCTGGGGGATGAAGCCGAGTGCAGAGAAGGCTATCGCTTTCGGGGAAAAGCATAACATCCCGTATTTACGCCTGGAAGATGGATTCCTTCGTTCGGTGGGGCTGGGAGTGAATAATTATCCTCCTCTTTCCATGTGTGTGGATGATGTAGGTATTTATTATGACGGCACTCGACCTTCCAGACTGGAGAACATTTTGAACACGCCAGGATGGGAAACGGAAGAGCTGATGGATCAAGCCTGCGAAGCAAAGCGTTTAATTGTTGAGAACCAGTTGAGCAAGTATAACCATGCTCCTCCTATGGATAAGAGTCTGATCAAGGATTATTCAAAAACAAGAGTATTACTGATCGACCAAACTCTCGGAGACAAGTCTGTAGGATTGGGAATGGCGGATGAAAGCCGTTTTGAAGAGATGTATCATTCCGCTAGAGAAGACCATCCTGAAGCGGACATCTATATCAAGACACACCCGGATGTCATCGCAGGGAAGAAGCAGGGTTACTTCTCCAACGTAGAAATAGATGAGCATACGTACTTTATATATGATGACTGCAACCCGTTGACCCTGTTAGAACAGTTCTCCGAAGTTTATGTGGTCACTTCCCAAATGGGATTTGAAGCATTGATGCTCGGGAAGCGAGTGCATTGTTTCGGACTTCCTTTCTACTCCAATTGGGGAATTACAGTGGACCGGCTGCAGTGTCCGAGAAGGCAAGTAACAAGGACGGTAGAAGAAGTGTTTGCTGCTGCTTACTTAATGTACCCGAGATATATTAATCCGGAAACAGGCAGACGCGGGACGATCTTTGAGGTAATTGAGCATATTAAAGAATCAAGAACAGAACCGGTTAACTGAGCCAGTGAAGGAGCTTGAAGAATGAATGTTGTGTTTAAGAGGACAAAGCGTATCATCAAGAAGATCATCAATAGGATAGAAGCGGACATCCTGTTTATGCGATGGCTGTTTGAACGGAGGAGTAAGAAAGAAGCTCCCGTAGCTTTCCTTTTTCACTTCTCCAAGTGGAAACATTCATTCATACCAAATTTCCTGACTGGCTATACCATTAAGTTTATCCCTTCATCTGGAGGGGTGCTTCTCCCATACCTGCTTCGCCTTTACAAGAACAAAGTGTTTATCGTGTGGGGATATGCCGAGCAGAAGAAGTTAGTGGAATACGCAGACAAATACAACATCCCGGTTTACAGGATGGAAGACGGCTTCATCCGGTCCATCGGTCTAGGCTCGATGTTCTCTGAGCCTATATCCATGTGCTTGGACAAACAAGAGCTTTATTATAACTCCAAGAAACCAAGTGACTTGGAGGATATGCTTAATACCTATGATTTTTCTAAAGATGTAGAGCTGCTGGAGCGTGCCGGGATATGCATGACTCGTTTAAACCAACTAGGTTTAAGTAAGTATAATCATGTGAAAAGTCAGAACATACAGGAGATCTATGGCCCTAAGAATAGAAAGAGGATTCTCGTCATCGGTCAAGTAGAGGACGATGCGTCTATTAAAATGGGTTGTGAGCGTTCCATTACGAATAATGACTTAGTCAGGCTGGCGAGTAAAGAAAATCCGGATGCGGAAATCATTTATAAGCCTCATCCTGATGTATTATTCGGGCGGAGGGATGCTCTCAGTAATCCAGCACATGTGCAGGATATAGCCACTGTAATTACAACCCCATTGAGTTTGTCGGACGCATTTCAGACGATCGATCACGTGTATACGATCACTTCTTTAGCGGGCTTTGAAGCATTGATGAGAGGAATAAAGGTGACGTGCATAGGAGCTCCCTTTTATTCTGGTTGGGGCCTTACAGACGACCGTCAGCCAGTTCCGAGAAGGAAACAGCAACGAACCTTGGCAGAAGTATTTGCTGCAGCATATATTCTCTATCCTGTGTACGTTAATCCGGTAGATCGTTCCAGAATAGAAGTGGAAGAAGCAATCGACCTGCTCTATAAACAGAAGAATATGCAGTTAATGGGATGAGAGGGGATTAAGTTTCTCTCTCATCCTTTTATTTACCAGTGTCTTTTTGTGGGGGGAAAGATGATGATAGAAAATGAATACGTACAGATTATCAGTAAAGGAAAGCACCTGCCTACGTTAGTGGCATTCTCCCAAGTGAATACTCCACCGGGGAAGTTCAAACCATATAAGGCAATTATCGAAGCGGATGTTAATATCATTTTTGTAAACGATCATGGGAACCTGTGGTATCAGCATGGTATCGTCGGTTACTCCATAGATCCGAAAGAAGCGGCGGAAATGCTTATCCGTGCTGCAAGAGAATTAGGGAATGGTCATGTTACGACATTCGGGACTTCCATGGGGGCTTATGGTGCACTGTTATATGGGTTACTAGGCGGAGCGGACAAATGTTTGGCTTTTGGTGTGGAGTCTGTCCTTAATAAACAAGGGAGCAGAAGTCAGCTTCATATGCCGGATGGCCTGAAGGTAAAGTATCGGAGGTTAAAACCTCTTATGAATCAAAACACGATGAAAATTTGGCTGCTTGCAAGTGAAAGTGATGAGTGGGATCTTATCAGCCAATACTGGTTAAGAGATATCCCCAATGTACATACATATACAGTGAAGGGATCTTTTCATCCAGGTGTACAGCCGGTCCACTTAGAAAACAAACTGGTACATTTAATTGAAACATTCACAAAAGGGAATGAAACAGAGGAAGATATACCGAGAAGAGGAATATTGGAAGAGAATCAGGAGGCTGTCGTAGCCCTGTATCATGCCGATCATATAAAAAAGGTGAAGAAGGATAAGAAATATCATATAAAATACTTAAAGAGAATGTTTTCTACCTGTAAGGGAGAATCCCTTTACTGGCTTCGTTTGGGGGAAGCATACCACCGCCTGCGTCAGCACGATGATGCGGAAGAAGCGTGGTGGAAGTCCATCGACCTTTGTGAATATCAGTTTGAAGCATACGCGAAGCTGGGAGCATTGTACAAAAGAAGAGGCAAGAGAGAGCGGGCAGAGAAATTGCTGAAACACTCCATTCTTATAAATCCATGGCATGCCCATGCCTACCATAGTTTAGGTTTGATGTATATGCAGGCAGGAGACTTGGATGAAGCAGGACATTACTTGAAATGCGCCGTGAAAATTAATAGAGGAAATCCGACATTCAGGGAAAGTTTGATTACTTTCTTTATGAAAGATTCCGATTTAGGATATGCGGAGGCATCTTTTTTTGCGAATAGAATAAGAAACTCCTTTGATTAATAAAGAAAACGGATGAATTCCATGCAGCAAATGCATGGAATTCATCCGTTTTTGTCAGCTGATTCCGTTTATTTTTTCATCATCAGGCTTCTATAGGAACGCAGCTTATCTTTCTTGGAGATATCTGCTTTTGAAATACCGCCATACTCGTTCAATAACCTGGCAGCTACATATGTTTTGGGATTTTCTTTGATCATATCCGCATAGCTTCTTCGAACTTCCTCGGATGGAGTAAGTTTAGCCAGCCAGGAGATGACCTCGATAAATTCATTTCTATGCAGCACTTTAAGTGCAGTTATCTGCTTAGGATAGCTTTGATCTCCGATCATAACTTTATTCTTCTGCAGTACGATTTTCGCCGGTTTCTTCACGGCTTTTTTCTTCTCCGGTACAGCTTTAGCTGCCGGTTTCTTCGGAGCAGCTTGCTGCTTTGGTTTTGCGGGAGCAGGAGCCGGTGTATTTACTTGTTTTACTGGTGGTTCAGGCTTTTTTTTCGGTGCGGGCTTTTTTACCGGATTGCTGTTTTTTTTTGGAATGCTCGCTTGATAGACGCGATGACCCTCTTTCCAAATACTCTGGTTGTCTTTTGCCCCTGCATTTGGAGAAAGGATATAACGGTTGGCATGTCCTGCGAATGCATTATCAAACAATAAACCTTTCAACACGTCCGTTTCCTCTACGACCGGCTTTCTCAAAATAGAGGAAAGGAAGTACTCGGCTGAATTCATTTCCAACGTAGCGAGAGAGGAAGGGAAGGCCTGGAAACTTCCCAGCCAGCTGTCAGCAAACTTCAATACACCCTGGTGGATCGCATTGACCTTGGATAAGTGATCGGCGGAACCCAATTCTTCTTTTACCGTCCTTATCTCTCCATCTTGTTCTATGACTTCGATCAAGCTTCCGGTAGGTTCGTTGACTAACGTTTCGATAATCAAGTTATGACTTAACATGATGTTACCGTTCTTATGAACAGGGTTCAAATTCGTCATGTAGAAGCTTGCGGCATTCTCGATAGGATCTCTGCCGAAATCATCTGCAAAGGTCATGAAGAATGCAGGATGGAATTCTCCTTGGAACAGTTCACGGATCATTTTGTGAGTGGATCCTTTGTATCCGAAGTCCAGCGCCAGAGTATCCTTGCTCAAGTCGACTCCAATTTCCTTCAACTTCCTCGTGTACACATCACGCTTATCGTCAAGCATGGCAGATACGTCTTCCCAGTTGTTTCTTACGTGGGCAAGAACGATACCATAAACTGCGGCAGATGTTACATAGCGGACTTCTACATCAATATCCTCTACGCCCCATTTGTCCAAAGTGGCTTGGGAGAAGGTGTAAGGATCCAACCCGAAACGGCTCTCGATCAAATCTGCAAGCGTCTTACGTCTGTTGAAATCATCGATCCGTACTTTTAGGAAATCTTCCGGCTGATACAGGTTAAGCCCCATCAAACCTTTTCTGGAGGCTGGGATGTAATGCACTTCTATGCTGTCATCCTGTCTCGTTTCAAGAATTTTCTTTGTAACTTTATGAGGCAGGTAACAGTCCCTGGCAAAGAAGACGATGGAAGTGCAGCCCTTGTCTTTCGCCTGCTTAAGAATCCATTCGGAGAAATTGTACATGATTGGACCCAAGGCCAGGTATCCGAACTCAAAACCGCTTTCTACAATATTGCGATTCTCCTTCTCATTCTTAGGAGTGTCCGGATTGTATGTCTTCGTGTTGAAGAACTCTTCGGCAAATAGCGACAGAGATGTACGCAGGAAGAAGCTCTTATCGACGATTGCCGGAGAGAGATCACGGTTTTTAAGGATATCCAATGCTCTTTCCCTTGCTGAAGTAATCCGCATGGTCGTCCAACCAGCTTCATGTCCTTTAGCTAGGTCTCCTATCGCATTATCCCCAATATGAAGAACACTGTTAGTATCAAGACTCAACTGCTCTACGACATGATGGAAGAGATCACCGGAGTGTTTCTTCATACCAGCATTTGCAGAGACGAACAGATGATCATATTGTGTGATTCCGGCATTTTTAAGTGCTTGGCTGACAAAGACTTTATCATGAATGAAATCAGAAATGATAATCACTTGTTTTCCAGCGCGGACAGCTTCGTCAAATAGGAACTTACCGACCGGCCGCGGTTTTAATATGCGGAACTCCATTTCCTGCTCAAAATCTACAAGTTCCTGAGCAGCGTTTGCACTTCCGCCGAATTGTTCGATCAGGATGCGGTACACATCCTCAATAAGGATTTCTTCCTGCAGCTCACACTCTGGAAGTTTTAACGCTGCATCTCTTTCCTGTCTTAACTGTCTTTCCACGCCTTTCCGCAATTCAGCGAACGCACCGATGATGTGAGAAGGAATATCTATCTTCTTCTCTCCTGAAGCCAGTTCCTTCTGCATGAGGAGGAAGACATCTTCCGGCTTGAACACAGAACGACAAAGCAACGTGTCAAATACGTCGAAGGAAACGATGCTGGCTTCTTCCATTTTATTAAGAATATCCTTCAACTCATTTTTCTTAGACTTGGCAGCTGATCCACCAAGTTTGGCCAGTTGACGCTCGGCTGCATGTTGAGAGGATGTAGCGATGTAATGAAGCGGTGTTTCTTTATTGGCTTTATGGATGGTACGACCAGCTAAGAGATCGATTCCAGTTTTACCATTCTTTTTGTTAGCGGCCATTTCTGTGAATATATCCAGCAGGTACTGTGGTTCATTGATAAGTCGGGACTCAAGGAATGTACCTCTATTCAACAGCAAAGCCATATTATGATCATTGTGTTCGTTTGAACCATCCTTACCCAGTTCTGTCTCGTCTGCAAAATATGCCAGATGGGATCTGGAAGGGGAAATCAATTTCTTATCAAAGAATTTCGTCTGTAAGCCGATTGTACTGGAGACGGAATAAGTAATATCTGCCCACGGAACGATATACTGGGATATGTTGTCTACTTTCTCGAATTCTTTAGAGTAAAGGAAATTCGGGAAGTTAGCATGAAGGAAGTCTATGTTCTTGTCATTGATAGCTTTTTCCTGTAATAGACCACTAATATACTGTGTAGCAATAACCCCCGTATCCTCCGGCGTATTTCTGAGGACATCTAATAAGAAATCGAATTGTGATGTATAAGGTGTATTCTCATGGAAGCCAAAGTACTGGGAAATCTGCAAAGGAACTAATGCGAACTTGTTGAATTTCTCAGGGTTTTGGAATTTGGATAGAATCATATCTTTTGTTTTATGATCACGATAGAAGGTTTCATAGTGATCTCTGATCCGATAATAATTATCCAATTCCTGATCTGTAGCTTTCGCACGTGTTGAAGGATCTATCTGGCTGGAAAAAGCACTGTCTTTGTATAGACCTGATGGATCAATGGAAATAGTCCTTGGGTAGGGAGGTCTCATAAACAAACCAGGCATGAGGTCAATGACTAAAGCATCTGGGAACAGAGACCGCAGGATGGTAGTCGGGAATTCCCAGCTTACGATAAGATCAGGCTCCCAGTTACCGAATAATGACTTGAAATAGCCGGATATATAAGCTTTCTCTTCATTCGTAAACTCGTCATTATAAGATTTGCGGATAAACCAGTCCCCGAATCCGAAGATATCGATACTACGTTGGTAATCGACAATGAACGTATTGTCTTTCTTTATTTTGGATGCTTTAGCATCCCTCGTGATCGAGTCAAACGTGTGTTTAGAAGCCAGGAACTTGACATCTACATCACTGATCTTTGATAAAGAATCAGCCATCGGCTCCAGGAACTTGGAGTAAGCACCTGTACGGAAATTTGGGTCCCCCATATCAATGGTGAAGTTGGAGAGGAACAAAGCGTTTTTAAACGGGGTGTTTGCCATATGTATCTATCATCCTTTCTTTTATATACAATATTTTAATAACATAATCATCTATAATTACAAATTATGTGGAATTCTCCTAATTGTCATACTTTTATATTCTACCTAAATTGCCAAGGTTAGACAATAGTCTGCAGGGAATCAGTAAAATAGGCTGCTTTTGCCAGTATCGATTTCTTAAGGAAATAGAGGACCTATGGTGATATAGCTGCAACAAATGACACAGAGATAATATTATTCAATTCAGAAATGACAGACAGATATTCTTTTCCAGTCTAGTAAAAAGTAAGGATAATGTGTTAAAATTTTCTCTTAGAGATTAAAGATACATAGTAAAATGCTTTAAATACAGTAAAGATCGTGAGGAAACTGCTTGTGAATTCCACAATCAAATTATTACGAGAACAAATCGGCAGTGCGTATTTAATTAAGCGATTGTCCATTTTTCAAATGAAAAGCAATAACAGTAACCATTATCTGGGTATGGCTTGGGAGATAATCAACCCGATCATCCAATTACTAATTTATTGGTTTGTATTCGGCATAGGTATTCGTGGTGGGGAAGATGTCAACGGAGTCCCTTTTGTTTATTGGTTGTCCATCGGCATGTTCGTCTGGTTTTTCTTCAATGCGGCGGCAATGAACGGATCGAGGTCTATTCATTCTAGACTGAATTTAATATCCAAAATGAATTTTCCTGTCAGTGCCATTCCTAGTTTTGTTATATTATCGTCCTTTTATCAACACCTTTTCCTAGGGACATTTCTAACCATTATTTATATTATCTTTGCAGGTGGGATATCCATCTACTTTATTCAGTTACCCTACTATATGTTTGCTTTGGTAAGCTTTATTTTTGCCTTTGCACTTATATTCTCCACTTTAACTACAGTTGTGCGGGATATTCAGACAGGCTTACGTTCGGTAATTCGTATGCTGCTGTATTTAACACCTATTCTGTGGACAACCGATAGTCTTCCCGAGTCGATGAAAAATCTGGTGGAAACCATCCTTAAGATTAATCCTCTATATTATATTGTTGAAGGCTATAGAGACGCATTTATAGGAGGCCGCTGGTTTTTTGAAGATGTAGGATACACACTTTATTTCTGGACTTTAGTTATATGTATGCTCATAGTAGGGGCAAGTCTCCACATGAAGTTTAAGAAGCATTTCGTAGATTATTTATAGAGAGGTCTTAATATCATGAGTTTTTCAGTTAAGCTTCATAACGTAACAAAACGATATAAGATGCATAGTAAGAAGTCCGATAAATTAAAGAGTCTGTTCTCGACCGGGAGTTCTGAGAACGATTTCTATGCTGTCCGAAATATCAGCTTCGAGGCGAGACCTGGAGACATTGTAGGAGTTATAGGAATCAACGGTTCCGGTAAGTCAACGATTTCCAACCTGATCGCGAATGTAACAGCGCCTACCTATGGAAGCATTACTGTCAGAGGAGAAGTTGCATTAATTGCAGTTTCTGCTGGATTAAATAAAGAATTGACAGGTAGAGAAAATATTGAGCTGAAATGCCTGATGATGGGTATTAAAAAAGAAGAAATCAAAGACTTGGAGCCGGAGATTATCGACTTTGCTGATATTGGTAAGTTTATTGATATGCCGGTAAAGAAGTACTCAAGTGGAATGAGGTCAAGGTTAGGTTTTGCGATCTCCGTCAGTGTCGATCCAGATGTGTTGATTATAGATGAAGCTCTTTCTGTTGGGGATCAAACCTTTGCAGATAAGTGTTTGGATAAATTGAATGAATTCAAGGCTCAGGGGAAGACAATATTCTTCGTCAGTCACTCGGCAGCTCAAGTAAGAAGCTTTTGTACAAAGGCCGTCTGGCTTGAGCATGGTGAGGTAAGGGATCAAGGAGATATACATGAGGTTCTGCCTAAATACACAGAATTCATAAATGATTATAAGAAAATGAGCAAAAAAGACCAACAAGCATTTAAAGAACAAGGAATCAGTAAGCAAGCAGAAGTCAAAGAAGCTACTGTAAGCAAGGAAAAGCTTAAAAAGAAGAAAAGAAGAAAGAGAAAAAAAGCTGTAAAGAATACATTGCTTACTATATTCATGTTGATCTTGGTTTCTTTTACGTATATGTCCAAGAACGATATTACTGAGTATGTAAATGCTCTTACGACGAGTAATGTTCAGGTTGAAAAAACAATAAGCGACAAGGAAGAAAACGATGTTGTAGAGACTACGGAAAATAGTACGGAAAATACGGACACAGAAGCCCGTTATGTAACTGAACCGGAGGGCGCAGTGTTAAAGAGTTCTCCTGATGCAGAATCTGAGGACTCAGGTAATGTGATGTTTTCAGAATCTCTGCTGGTGTTGGAGAAAGAAAAAGATACGAATGGTGAAGAGTGGTTGAAAGTAAGCGTGGATAACAACAAAAAAGCATGGATTCAAGAGGACTCTACAAGTGAAATAACTTCCCCTTCCTATACGGAAGAAGAGGTCGAAGAAGTTTTCATAAGTGAAACAAAGCCTTTGATCGACTTGTCGAAAAATGAATTAGGTAAAAGTAAAGTTGTACTGGACCGAAATTACGGCGAGCCTTTATTGGTAGGGAATGAGTACAGATACAGCAATGGGTTAATGGCTGTATTTGGGGAAGATTCTAAAGCTGAGAAATTTATTATTGAAGACATAGACGTCGCTGTAGCTAACTTAAAAGGAGAGCTGGGAGACCCTGATTTAGAAAGTGGTTCAACCTTAATGTTGTATCATACAGCGGACTATGACTACTCCTTCCGATCTTCTGATGGTGTTAATGTTGACACTGTAGAGATCTATCATGCGCTTTAATTACGTACACCAGAAATGAAATATGATGAAGAAAATGTGTTTTTTTAGAATTTCAGTTCATAAAGGGGCTTTCTTATGTCGGCATTATTGGAAAAAGTGGAAGATACTTATTATAAATTTGTTCCTCATGAAGGAGCGAAGACTTTAGCGTTAATATTCTCTAGTGTAGGTATGCAGCCTGGTAAATTCGTATTTTACAAACAGACAATAGACTTACCCGTTCATAAACTGTATCTCAATGACAAGAATACATGGTATCAAGACGGTATAGAGGGACTCGGGGTGACTGTAGAAGAAACAGTTCAAGAGATAAACGAATTAAAGAAGAGATTAGGAGCAGATAATATCATTACTATTGGAAGCAGCATGGGAGCTTATGCAGCTATTATGTATGGTGCACTTCTGAATTGCAAGGTGTTATCCTTTGGTGCAAGGGTCGTCCTTGGAACTAGAGGAAGCCAAAGCTTCCGTTTAGCTAAAAGTGGATACCAATTTAAATATAAGAGTATCGTTCCTTTAGTAGAAAAGAGCGAATGCAGTATTCTAAGCTACCAAGGTGAAACGGATTATAATGATCTTCTTGCCGTCCAGCAGTTGAGTCACTTACCTAATGTGCAATGTATCAGTATGAAAGGTATTGCACACAAGACCCCTTTATATCTGAGTAAGAAGTATGGCTTCAAGAGAATACTCAGCGACTTTATCGATGGGACCCCCTTTGTAGAGATGCCTGAAAAGAGTACCATGTCTAATGGTGTCAGAGACAAAGTGTTGGCTGCTTTAGATCTAATTGAAGTGAAGAACTTTGTGGATGCAAAGGAACTTGTTTCCAGAGCAGCCGATCTTGAGCCGGACAATGACATTGTTCATCACGTTCTGGGAATTACTTTGTATCACTTGAAAGAACATAAAGAAGCTTATATCCACCAAAAGCGTGCGACAGAACTTAGTCCACACAACGAAAAGGCACATCATCACCTGGGGATTTGTCTCAGAGCGATAGGGCGTTACAAAGAATCTTATGAGGCGAATAAGATCGCGTATGAATTAGATCCTAAATTAGCAAGTGCCTATCATCATGCTGGATTAGCTCTAGAGAAATTGGGAGAACATGACGATGCAGAAAAAGAGTTCAGACAAGCCTATTCCCTAGCGAAGCACAAAAAGAATTACAGGGATAAGTTTGCAGAAGTTCTAAAATACAATAGTGAAAAGCGGATAGAAGAAGTAAAAGAATTATTGGAAGTATAATCTCTGATACTTAAACCAGATTTCAGCATTGAAAAAGGATGATCTTGAGCAGTAATCAAGATCATCCTTTTTATTCGTTATGATAGATGAAGATTCATTATCGCAAATATGGCTTGCTGTTAATTCTCCTCAAACACAGCCGTCACACTCTTATTCCGATCCATCATAAACGTCGCTGACGGACTCGATCCACTGATGTCTCCAGACCATCTGACAAACGACCAGCCTTCAGCGGGTACAGCCGTCACGGTTATATTCCTGCCGGCACGCACGCTGCGGTCGGAGGCCTGGATGCTGCCTTGTCCTTCTACGGATGTCGAAAGGCTGAACTGTTCCGGTTCTGGTTCAGGCTTCGGATCGGGCTTCGGTTCCGGTTTCGGCTCCGGTGCCGGCGTTGGGGCCGGTTGGGAGGCTTTCTTCTCGAATGTTGCGGTCATGGCCCGGTTTTGGTTCATGGTCACGGTCAGGCTGGAGGAGTAGCTGCCTGTGCTCCAGCCTTTGAAGGTCCATCCATCTGCCGGTATGGCGGTGATGGTGACGTCGGTATCTTCCGGGAAACTGCTTCCTGATTTGCTCTTCGTTATTCTTCCGTTGCCGTTGATGGCGAGGTTGAGGCTGTAGGCAGCGGAGGAAGCTTCTGTCTCATCTGTCGTTTCCTCTTCCTGTTCTTCTTCCTCTTCTGCACCGACTTGCTGGAAGACGGCTTTCAATGCTTTATCGTCATCCATGAGGACTTCGATATCGGATTCGCTGCCGGTTTGTGAACCTTCCCAGCGGACGAATTCCCATCCTTGGTCGGCGCGGGCGCGAAGAGAGACTTCGGCGTTATGGGCGTAGGTGGCTGCCAGGGAGTCGCGGATAATTTGTCCTTCCCCTTCGATGGATAGTTCCAGGTTGTGTCCTACTTTCTCGAAGACGGCGGTTGCGTTGATGTGATCTTCGATGGTCAGATTCACTTTAGGACCGTCTGCGTCTATGTCGCCTTCCCAGCGGACGAATTCCCATCCCTCTGCCGGTCTGGCTTCGATGGTGATGTCTTCTCCGACAGGGAAGCTTTCTTCGGCTGGAAAGACGGTGACCTGTCCTTCTCCGACTACTTCTGTGCGGACGTATTTGTTCTCGCCTTCCACGTAGATATCAATGCCTTCCTGGTAGTTCTGGTAGCGGACAATCAGGGTGTCTTTCCCTTCCTTCTCCGCGGTGATCGTCACGTTCTGATCTTCTCCTGGTTCAATCGAGAAGAAGTCTTTGCTCACTTCCCACTCTGGTGTGAAGGCCATTTCTTCTCCGGCTTCATCGACACCGGTGACGGACAGCTCGAGGGTCTCTCCGACAGCTAAGGGATCGATTTCTTCCGGAGTGACGGTCACTTCCTTCAAGACCTGATCGGCCACTTCCAGTTCAATGGACTGGGTGATCGATTCCCAGTTGGCGTTCACATTCGTTTTGCCGACAGCGGCTGATGTGAAGGTGACGGTATCTTCTTCTTTCGCTATGTCACCGACGGCAGGGTCTTCCACTTCCCATTCGGCAGGGAGAGGGACGAGGTTCCCTTCCTTGCTTTCCCAGACGAGTTCAAGTTCACGGTCGTAGCCTTTCTGGATCATCGGACCGTCGACGTTAACGAAAATGTTGGAGGTGATGGCGTCATGCGCTTCCTTGATGGAAGCTGCTTCACTGTACTTTTGGCCTTTATCCAATGTTTCCAATGCTTTCTCCACGTTCTCCTGATTGAGGTAGACATCAGAGAGAAGCAGGTAGTTGGAGGCACGCTCCGGCACTTCATAGATGCCGTCGTTCAACGTGCGGATGGCTGCTTCGTAGTCGGATAAGGCTATGTATGATTTCCCGAGTTCGAGCCTTGCCTTCTCATGCGCGGCATCCATATCGAGGACATCCTGATAGAGTTCCACGCTCTTTTCGTAGTCTTCGTCATCGTAAGCCGCCTTCGCTTCTTTATACAGCTCGTCCACGCTATCGGCCTGGACGGCGTTCATCGTGAAGAAGGCCGCGGCACCGACGACGATGATTCCTGCCAGTACGAGCAGGAAGTACTTTTTATTCATAGACTCACACCTTTCTGTAAATAGAGATAATTATTACCATTATACATGTTCCATTCTTCCGTTTGCGTTCATTCGACCGATTTTTACAAACTTATGCAATTCATAGGTCAAAGGGATGGATTTTAAGCGTTTTCCTTTAAGTTCTCCGTTCTGTTCCGATGATTACAATGGCGGGGGACATAGCACGTAAAGGTTTAGAAAAATTTCCTAATGTTCTATTTTTCTAGAAAAAGAGTGTGCTATAATATCCCTATCTGTAATTTCGACATAAATTGGAGGTTTATTAATGGAAGAGACAATTTCCTTGAAAGAAATTTTCGAGGTCATCAAGAAGAGAATCTGGCTCATCATCGCTTTGGCAGTCGGAGCAGCGGTTCTTAGTGCTGCTTATACGATTTTCCTAGTCACTCCTACCTACGAGTCTTCTTCTCAGTTCATCGTCAACCAGTCCCAGGAACAGAAGGCGAATGCCGCCTATGATATCAATGAAATCCGGACAAACGTCGAACTCATCAATACATACAATGTCATCATTGAAAGTCCGCGCATCCTCGATCGCGTGGCGGAAGAATTGAATCTCGACCTATCAGCAGAAGCTTTATCCAGTAAAATCACCGTCGCGAATGCGGCAGAATCCCAAGTCGTGAATGTCACAGCAACGGATGCGAATGCGCTGATGGCTGCGGACATTGCCAATACGACGGTCGAAATCTTCAAGGAAGAAGTACCGACCTTGATGAACGGTGTCGATAACATCCAGGTGCTGACAGAAGCGTCTGTCGGAGCGGACCCTGCACCGGTCAGCCCGAATACGACGTTGAATATCGCGATCGCCCTTGTTGTCGGGTTGATGCTTGGTGTCGGAATCGCCTTCCTGCTTGAATACTTGGATAACACCGTCAAGTCCGAACAGGATATCGATGATATTCTTGATCTGCCTGTCCTTGGAGTCGTAACGACCATTTCACCGAGTGATATGGTACAGGGCCGTTCGAATAAGAAACAACTCAGAGAAGTAAGAGGTGAGTCTGTTGGCACGTAAGAAGAAAGCAGCAGTGCAAACACGGGCGAAGACGTTGATCGCCCATGATAATCCGAAATCCCCGATCGCCGAACAGTTCCGGACGATCCGTACCAACCTGCAGTACACATCCGTCGACCAGGACGTTTCGACGATGGTCGTGACGTCAGCGAACCCATCGGAAGGGAAATCCGTAACGGCAGCGAACGTCGCCGTCGTCTTCGCCCAGCAGGGCAAGCGGACACTCCTTGTCGATGCTGATTTACGGAAGCCGACGATTCATTACACCTTCCGCGTTTCCAATACGGAAGGCTTGAGTAATTACTTGATTGGAGCTCAGAAGCTGGGGAATATCGTCCACCAGACGGACTTGAGCAAGCTGGACGTCTTGACATGCGGACCGATTCCGCCGAATCCGTCCGAGCTGCTCGGCTCGAACAAGATGGAGGCTTTCATCGAAGAAGCGAAGGGCATGTATGACATGATCATCTTTGATACCCCTCCCGTCCATGCGGTGACAGATTCTCAGGTGCTTGCGAATTTCGTCGACGGTGTCGTCCTCGTCGTCCGCAGCAAGCAGACCGAGAAAGAATCGATCTTGAAAGCGAAGGATCAGCTGGTCCAGGCGCAGGCGAACATCCTTGGCGTCGTGCTGAATGATCAGGATATCAAGAAGAGTAATTATTACTACTATTACGGCCAATAGGAAAAGAGAGTCTAAGGACTCTCTTTTTTTGTTCTTTTTCCCTGAAAAGGATAAAAATAAAAGAAAAATAGATAAAAGTATTCAATAATTTGTCCTAAATTGTTATAATAAGTTTCAGTATCTAACAGGAACCATTTTAGTTAGAAAATAGCGGAAAAAGAAATATTTTGTAAGGGAGCAGGACGATTGATAGATTTACATAGTCATATCTTACCCGGTGTCGATGACGGCGCTCAGACGATTGAAGAAAGTGTCCAGATGGCCCGTGCAGCAGAGGCAGACGGCATACATACGATCATTGCAACCCCCCATCATAAGAACGGCCGGTATGACAATTACAAGCATGACATTATTCTGCAGGTTTCGGAGCTGAACAGAACCTTTCAGGAGCGGGGTATTAAACTGGAGGTCCTTCCGGGGCAGGAAACAAGAGTGTACGGCGAATTCATCGCAGGTTTGGAACAAGAAGAGATTCTTCCTATACAGGTAGACAGCAGCTATGTGCTGGTCGAATTCCCCTCTTCTTCTGTACCGCGTTATGCATCCGAGCTCTTCTTTGAGATTCAAGTCGCCGGCTACACGCCGATCATTGTCCATCCGGAGCGGAATAAGGCGATCATGGAGAAGCCGGACATCCTTTACTCTTTTGTAAAGAAGGGAGCTTTCGCCCAACTAACGGCCGGAAGCGTGTGCGGCAAGTTCGGCAAGAAGATCAAGAAGTTCTCCGAACAGCTGCTGGAAGCGAACCTAGCTCACTTGATTGCGACAGATGCCCACAATACGGATACGAGAGGGTTCTGTTTATCGGAAGCCTATGAGACGGTCGAGAAGAACTTCGGAATGGATATGGTCTATATGCTGAGGGAGAACGCAGAAGACATCGTCGGAAACCGGGTTCTGCAGGCTTACCCGCCGGAACATGTAAGGAAAACTAAATTCTTAGGTCTTTTTTAACCATTGTATCTTTCTTTTGGAGTAACTTTAGTCGAGGTAATAGTCTATTGTTACTCCCTTTTTTTAAATAAACTTAACAACTTGTAGGAAAAAGAAAGCGGTTAACAAACATTTTTATAAAAGATTGTAAAATTGTCCTTTTCATACCTTCATTATCCTAGTAAAACCTGTTACAATAGCCAATGTTGCAATTATGTTACAAAGCAGGATAAATGATTCACACACACAATCCAAGATTGGAAATATAAGAATAAGAAAGGAGAAGGATGGACTAATGACAGCTGCTTATCGGAAACGACTATTACTATTGATGGGCATCGATTCGATCATCGTCGCGTTCTCTATTTATATGTCGCACTTTTTCTTAAATCCATACGTCAACGTGTTCGATGCGAAAATGATCGTTTTATCTGCAGTGCTGCTGATCACGCATCATACATACTCCAGCCTGTTCGGCTTGTACAAGATGAAATGGCGCTATGCGAGTATCGAAGAATTGATCGGTATCATCGCCGTCGTCACGCTCTCGATCCTATCCGCTGCCGTCATTCAGCTGGCAGCCTTCGGAAATATCTATGAGAGGGCGCTGACGGTTGCGTGGATGCTGCATATCCTTCTTCTCGGTGGAATTCGCTTCACGTGGCAGTACTATAAAACGTACGGCCTGACGCTGAAGCCTAGAAGGAAGAAAGCGAAAGTGGTCCTCCGCGATCCAAACCGCCAGCGCACGCTGATCGTCGGTGCTGGTTCTGCCGGACGGATGCTTGCAAGGCAGATGAGGAATTCAAAGGAATTTAATGCAGACGTGATCGGCTTTGTCGATGATGACTTTACGATGCATGGACTGACAGTCGCGCACTTACCTGTCCTGGGTAGTACGAGGAACATCCAAGCGATCGCGGAAAAACATACCGTGAACCATATCGTCATGGCGATGCCTTCGGTCGACCATGAACGGGTGAAAGATATCATTCATGACGCAAAGGGAGTAGTCAAGAACGTACAGACGCTGCCGATGATTGAAGATATCGCCTTCGGAAACGTATCTGTCAACCAGATCCGGGATGTCCAGATCGAAGACCTGCTCGGAAGAGAGCCGGTGGAACTCGACATCCAATCGATTGAATCGGAAGTGAAAGGAAGAACGGTGCTTGTCACCGGTGCGGGAGGCAGTATCGGGTCGGAAATCTGCCGTCAGCTCGTGAAGTTCGAGCCGGAGCGACTGGTTCTTTTGGGACACGGGGAAAATAGCATTTATACGATACATATGGAATTACAGCAATTAGACATCCCGACAGAGCTGGTCACTGTCATCGCTGATGTGCAGGATAGGGAACGGATCTTCCAAGTGGTATCCGACTATTACCCGTCTTATATTTATCATGCTGCAGCCCATAAACACGTGCCGTTAATGGAAGCGAACCCGAAAGAAGCGGTGAAGAACAACGTCATCGGTACGAAGAACGTCGCAGAAGCAGCCGATCATGCAGGCGTAAAAGCCTTCGTGCTCGTCTCCACAGACAAAGCGGTTAACCCGCCAAACGTGATGGGTTCGACGAAACGAATCGCAGAAATGGTTGTCCAGAACTTAAGTAAGAAGAGCGAAACGAAATTCGTTGCCGTCCGTTTTGGGAACGTATTGGGAAGCCGTGGGAGTGTCATTCCACTATTCAAGAAACAGATCGCAGCAGGTGGACCAGTTACCGTAACCCACCCGGATATGACGCGCTACTTCATGACGATTCCGGAAGCCTCTAGATTGGTTCTGCAGGCAGGAGCACTTGCCCGCGGGGGAGAAGTATTTGTGCTCGATATGGGAGAACCAGTCAAAATTGTCGACCTTGCGAAAAATCTTATTCATCTTTCCGGCTTTACAGAAGAACAGATTCCGATCGCCTTCAGCGGTATCCGCCCTGGAGAGAAGATGTACGAAGAACTGTTGAGTGAGAAGGAAGTGAACAAAGAACCGGTATTCCCTAAAATTTTTATCGGGAAGACCGTCGATTTCGATTTTCAACTGGTTCAATATTTGATCGACCAGCATGTAGAGAGTAATGCAAAGGATATAAAAGACTATGCCATTGCTTTAGCTAACAATAAATTAACAAGTATACCAATCATGGAAAAAGTACATTAAACGCCAAGGGGGAGTCAGTGATGAAAAAAGTAAGAAAAGCGATTATTCCCGCTGCGGGACTCGGAACCCGATTCCTTCCGGCAACAAAAGCGATGCCGAAGGAAATGCTGCCGATCGTCGACAAACCGACGATTCAATACATAGTAGAAGAAGCGATTGAGTCTGGAATCGAAGATATCATCATTGTTACCGGAAAAGGGAAACGGGCCATCGAGGATCACTTCGATAAGAACTTCGAACTCGAGAATAACTTGATGGAAAAGGAAAAGTTCGATCTCCTTGAAAAGGTCAATGCCACTTCTAATGTAGAAATCCACTTTATCCGCCAGAAAGAACCGAAAGGCCTTGGTCATGCAGTCTGGTGTGCTCGCAAATTCATTGGCGATGAACCGTTTGCGGTCCTTCTCGGGGACGATATCGTCCGTGCGGAAAAGCCCTGCCTGCGACAACTGATGGACCAGTTCGAAGACACCCTTTCTTCCGTCATCGGTGTGCAGACTGTTCCTGATGAAGAAACACATCGATATGGAATTATTGATCCACAAAGTCAGGATGGTCGTCGTTATCAAGTAAATGCTTTCGTTGAGAAACCTGTACTGGGGACGGCTCCTTCTAACTTGGCCATCATGGGACGTTACGTGTTAAATCCTGAAATCTTTATGTTTTTGGATAAGCAGGAGAAAGGCGCTGGTGGTGAGGTACAGTTGACGGACGCTATTCAAAAGTTGAATGAGATTCAGCTTGTTTATGCGTATGATTTTGAAGGTAAGCGCTATGATGTCGGAGAGAAGTTAGGTTTTGTGAAGACTACACTTGAATTAGCCTTAGATCAAAAAGAGTTAAAAAGCGACGTGCTATGTTTTATTGAAGAGATATTATTAAAAAATAAAGCACTATCTGAGTAGCTGTCCTCAATTGTATAATGCGTAAAGATGTATATAAAGTGATTTCCCAGTTTTATTTTATAAAAGGAGTAAGTTATGTATATTAAATTAAAAAGATTTATTGATGTCATGTTATCAGTAACAGCACTTTTACTATTGTCACCTTTCATCCTTATATTCGTGATAATACTAAAGTTAGATTCAAAAGGGCCTGTTTTATTTAAACAGAAAAGAGTAGGGATTAATCAAAAATACTTCTATATGTTGAAATTCCGCACTATGAAAGTTGATACTCCTAAGGATACCCCCACACATTTACTAATTAATGCAG
Organism: Bacillus sp. SB49; assembly: GCF_000469135.2. Taxonomy (NCBI): domain Bacteria; kingdom Bacillati; phylum Bacillota; class Bacilli; order Caryophanales; family Bacillaceae; genus Bacillus; species Bacillus sp. SB49. The sequence goes on along the minus strand of NZ_CP048117.1, from coordinate 3,174,346 downwards.
AAAATTATATTACTAATGTAGGAAAATTCATGCGTAAGACTTCATTGGATGAATTACCACAAATTTGGAATATATTATTAGGCCATATGAGTTTTGTTGGACCTAGACCAGCTCTATGGAACCAAGAGGACTTAATAATAGCTAGAGAGAAGTATGGTGCAAATGATGCTTTGCCAGGGTTAACCGGATGGGCTCAAGTTAATGGAAGAGATGAAGTACCAATTGACTTGAAAGCAAAATTAGATGGAGAGTATGTTGGAAATATAAGCATGTCTATGGATTTGAAGTGTATTTTTCTGACACTTATAAAAGTAATTAAAAGAGAAAATATTGTAGAAGGCCCTAGTAAATAATAATAAGGAGAAAGTGCGTAGTGAAAAGTATTTTAATCACTGGAATAAATAGTTATATCGGTCGAAATTTCGATAATTATATTAATCAGAATTTTAATGATTATTCAACGGATTCAATTAGTGTGAAGAGTGATGAATGGATTGATAAGGACTTCTCAAAATACAATATCCTTCTCCATGTTGCGGCTATAGTACACAAAAGAGAGAAAAAGGAAAAGGAACTTACATACTTTGAAGTTAATTCGAATTTAACCGTTAAATTAGCAAAAAAAGCAAAAGAATCAGGTGTAAAGCAATTTATATTTATGAGTACTATGGCTGTTTATGGAGAGCAAGGAAAATTATCTAAGGAAGTTAATATTACTAAAAAAACTGTACCAAATCCTATATCTCTTTATGGAAAGAGCAAGTTGCATGCAGAGAAAGAAATAATGAAGTTAGCGTCTGAAAATTTTAAGGTTACAATTGTTAGACCACCTATGATATACGGAGAGGATTGCCCGGGGAACTTTAAATCATTAAAGAAGTTAGCTTTGCTAACCCCTATATTCCCTATGATAGATAATCAAAGAAGTATGTTGAATGTTAATAAACTGTGTTATTTTTTGGAGAAGTATATAGATTTAAATGCCAGTGGAATTTATCTTCCACAAGATGAAGCATATGTAAACACAAGTAGGCTAGTTAAAAGTATTAGAGAAGAAAGTGGTCGTAAAATGATCTTGTCCAAAAAACTTGGGATATTAATATTATTCATAGGTAAAAAGTCTAGTTTAATTAATAAAGTATTTGGAAATTTAACTTATAAAAAAGAATGATAAAGAGTGAGGGGAACTTGATGGAAGAGAAAGTAATTCTGAGTTTAGCAATCGTTACTTATAATAATGAAAATATAATTGAAGAGACAATAGAGAGTATTATTAGTAATATACCAAATGATATGGAATACAAATTGTATATAATCGATAATAATTCTTCTGATGACACTTTAAAAATAGCAAAAAAAATAGCTGGTTCCATTGAGATCATCGCGTTAAAGGATAATAAAGGATTTGCACATGGGCACAACATAATAAAGGATAAAATTAGATCAGATTATCATATTGTTGTAAATCCAGATATAACTATCCAAACGGAGAACGATTTAAGAAAAATCATTAGTTATATGGAACAAAATGAAGAAGTTGGATTATTATCTCCAAAGATATTAAATACTGATTTGTCAATACAATATCTTTGTAAACAAAATCCAACTGTTTTTGATATGATGATTAGAAGAATATCACCTAATCTTTTTCCTTCTAGGCAAGCAAGGTACATATTGAAATCAACAGGCTATAATCAGATTATGAGTGTGGACTACGCTTCGGGTTGTTTTATGGTGTTTAGAAGTGATGTTTATCTAAGTATTAATGGATTTGATGAAAGATTTTTCATGTATTTAGAAGACGCTGATATAACTAGGAGAGTTAATCAAGTTTCAAAAGCTATATATTATCCCGAAGCGAAAGTAATACATGCTTGGGAACGTGGGGGGCACAAAAGCTTTAAATTAGCTTTGATTACGTTAAAATCTATGAAGATTTACTTTAAAAAATGGGGATGGAAGTTATTTTGAAAAGAAGATATACAAAGAATTATTGAAACAACGAGAGGAGATTTTCTTCTGTGCAAAATACATATAGTTTGAGCGAGTTTATAAAAAATTCTATATCGCTTATATATACTAAAATCTTCTTTAAGCAAGCTAGACTGATAAGAAGACCTATTTTTATAAGAGGAAGGAAGTATATGAGTTTTGGGAAGGGTTTTACTACAGGATATAATTGTAGGTTTGAGATGTTAGTAGTAAATGATAGTAATCCTGAAAACTTATTAGAAATTGGAGAAGGTTGTAAGATTGGTGACAATGTACATATTGCAGCGGGTCAAAAAGTCATTATCGGTGACAAATGCTTATTTGCTTCAAAAATATATATTAGTGATATAAGCCATGGTGAATATTCTTCTTCAAATAGAAACTCAGATCCTTCTATACCACCTGATGATAGACCTTTAACAACAAAGCCTGTGACCATAGGCAGTAATGTGTGGCTAGGTGAAAATGTATGTGTGCTACCGGGCGTGAAAATTGGTAATGGATGCGTAATAGGCGCTAATTCTGTTGTGAATAAAAATATCCCCGATAACAGTATTGCTGTTGGTGTTCCTGCAAAAGTAGTTAAAAAATATAATTATACAACTAAAGAATGGCAAGTACCTAGATAGTGGGAGTAGTGAGTAATATGATTGGTTTATTTAGTTTTGATGGTCCAATGTATAGAGACAGTAATGGTGTATATTGTAATACTACAATTACTTCGGAAATGTTGTCTAGATATTTTCATGTAGTTGATGAGTTAATATTAGTAATACGAACTTTTCATTTGGATAAAACTTATAAAGAAGCAAATTTAAACAAGGTGGATCTAAAGGGTATAAAAATAATTGAAATTCCTAATATTAATTCTTTTAAAGGAATGTTATTCGATAAAAAGGAATACAAGAGACAAATAGAGACACAAGTCGATAAAGCAGATATGATATTTGCAAGAATGCCCAGTGTAATTAGTGATATAACAATTGATTTAGCACGGCAAAAGAAAAAAAAATATATGGTAGAAGTAGGCGGATGTGCATGGGATGCTTTTTGGAACCATGGAATAAAAGGGAAGCTGGTAGCTCCACTTATGTTTTACAATGAGTATATAGGAGTTAAAAATGCTAGTTATGCCACTTATGTGACTGAAAAGTGGTTGCAGCAAAGATACCCATGCAAGCGCCCCAATATCCCAGCTTCTAATGTATATTTGAATCCTCTAGATGATAATGTGTACAAACAGAGAATGATTAAATTGAGAAAAAGAAATTTTAAAGATCCAATAATTATAGGTACGACAGCAGCAATTGATGTTAGATATAAAGGTCAGGAATATATTATTAAGGCTATTTCGAAATTAAATAAACAAGGCTATAATTTTGAGTATGAATTAGTAGGAGGTGGTAATAAAAGCCGTCTAAAAAAAATTGCTAAAAATCTTGGTGTGGAGGATAAAGTTCGATTTAAAGGTGTTTTATTAAATAAAGATGTAATATCATGGTTGGATTCAATTGATATATATGCACAACCAAGTAAACAAGAAGGTTTACCTAGAGCTATGATTGAAGCTTTGAGTAGAGCATGTCCAGCTATTGGATCAACTACAGCAGGAATTCCTGAATTAATCCAAGAGGATATGGTTTTTCGAAAAGGTGATACGAATGATATATGTAAAATACTAAAAAGAATTAGTTATATGAATTTAGAGTGGATAGCAAGTAGAAACTTTAATAAAGCAAAAGAGTTTGAGTTAATAAAACTAGATTCTAATCGAAAAAAAATTTACGAGGCATATAAAGAAGATGTGTTGGCATCTTTTTCGAAAAGAAATTAAGGAAGAGGGCTATATGAATTTAATGACTACGTTAATAAATATAAAGCGTGTACTTTCTGGTAATCCCTACGGTAAGTTTTTTTTAAAAGCATATCACTATATTCTTGCGGTACCGCTTACAAAAATTTACGCATTAAAGTTTAATTTCATTAAACATAAAATTAAAAAAGTAAATTTTTATAATAATAAAGAAACTTTTGACTTAATTAATAGCTATAAGAAATCTCTGTGCCGATTTGGTGATGGAGAGATATCTTGGATATACAGAGACTCTAGAGGGTATTTTAGTCAAGAGAATTCAAAAGAACTTAGTGACAGATTAAGGGAAATAATATTTTCGAATGATGATCGAATCCTAATAGGGGTACCAAATTTCTTTGGAGAGTTGAATGGCTTCTCAAGAAAAAGAAAAAATTCTCGAAATGCTCATCTTGGTAAATACTATAATAGATGGAATGAATTACTTGAAACTGATAAAAAGTATGCTGACGCTCTGATTACAAGAGTTTATAATGGTTTAGAAAATAATTGTACTAGTCCATTGTTTAACGATTGGAGAAAAATTTGGGAGGATAAACATATTATAGTTGTAGAAGGCAGCCAAACACGATTTGGTGTTGGTAATGATTTACTTGATAATGCAACAAGCATTAAAAGAATAATTGCTCCTTCCGAAAATGCTTTTAAAAAATATAATGAAATTTATGGTGTTGTAAAGAATTACATTAACAAAGAAACTTTATTCTTAATATCACTTGGTCCTACAGCAACAATTTTGGCCTATGATATTGGAAAAATGGGAGGGCAAGCAATAGATATAGGGCACTTAGATATAGAATATGAATGGTATCTTTCCGGTGCAACTAAGAAAGAGCCTGTTCAAGGGAAATATGTTAATGAAGCAGGGGGGGCTTACACTTTAGAGTTACCGAAAAAGACACACGAGAAATATAAATTAGAGATAATAGACAAAATATAATTTTAGAAATTAAGTAAGTTACTCTTATAAGTTTTGTCTATATCATTTATTTTTGGTTGGGGTGCATATGAGTAAAAATGAGCAGCACAATAAATATATAAAAGTGTTTAATATTTATAATGATGTAGCTATATCACTATTAATTACTATAATACTTTTGACTCTTAATAATTCACAGAATTCACTCAAGATAATTGGCTTTCTTTTAATTCTAATTTCATTCTATCTAATATATAAGGTAAGGTTTTATTCAAGCTTATTGATTTTATTTGGTCTAATTGCGTATGTTAATTTATCTGTTGCAATTGGTGATCTTCTACAAGTTAGTCAAGTCTTAGGGTCAGAAAGTTTAAATTGGCAAATGGGATTACGTTCATCTGATTATAATATCATAGCATCAAAGGCATTGCTGTTTGTTATGATTATATTGAATATTATGATTAATAAAGAATATTTAAATAAGATAAAAACAGCTTCTACAAATACAATTATAAAAAAAGATAATTTTTATATTTTTTTTGCAGGGATGTTAGTACTCTTAGTATTTTGGTTCTTCGGTTACAGTTCTTCAATGGGGGATACCTATCACAGTAATACTAGAACGATATACGAGTACAGTATTTTAATCTTTTTAGTTGTATGGTTTTATAGCGGTAAGTCAAACATTAGACTCCTTCTACTTTATTTCTTTGCCATTATGTATATTTTACAAGCTTTAGTTAGAGGAGACCGCTCTTCTGCTTTTCCTATGATTCTTGCCTTAGTTTTAATTAATGATTTCAAAATAAATCTCAGAACATTAATAATATTGGCTATCTCAGGAATATTAGCTTCAAATATTGTATCAGCTTATAGAATAGCTTTTTCATTAAGCGATTTAAAGGATATATTTTTTGATAAGTATGGTATGACCGCATTTTTGTCGGATACAGTTTCACAATCATATTACACAGGAATTACAATTGTTAAATCACATTATTTAGTAAACTCAACCGAGAGCTATTTCTTCGATTTTTTAGGAGGGATATTTTTGGGTGGGGGATTTAGGAATGCTGATGTTGGAGCTGTATCCTTTGAATATTTATTGAATAAAGGCGGGGGCTTTTATTTCTCTTGGTTTTATTTTTGGTTTGGAATAGTTGGGGTAATAGTAGGTGCTATTGTATTAGGCTATATAATTAGGTCTCTTTTTTCGAGCCAAAATAATTACATTAAACTATACAGAATTTGCTTAATAGTCATGACTTTTAGGTGGTATTTGTACACTCCATTCGTCTTGTATAGATCTGTTATATTTATCTTATCTGTCTTGTTAATTATTAGTATAATTGTAGATACTCTTACTACAAAAAAATTAAAACATGGATAGTTAATTATAAAATAAACAAAATTTAAAAGTGTAAGGTTGAGAATTTATTGAGAAGAGATAATGAATTTCTTGTATCTATTATTTCAAAAATAACATTAGTATTACTATCTTTTGTTAACACTATAGTTATTAACCGCTACTTAGGTGCTGAATTAAGAGGCGATTACGCTTTTATACTAAATATATCAAATATAATAACAATTATCATAGGATTCAATATTGCCTCTTCATACCCATTCTTTTCAAGAAAAACTGGAAGTAACCTAATTAGGAATTACATAAATATTTTATTTGTACAAATTAGTATCTATGCAATTGCTATACTTGTGATTTATTGTTTTTTTGATAATAAACTTTTAGTAAGTGTAATTATCATAAGTATAATTATTCAATTTAGTAATCAACTTGATTTCTTAAGTATCATATTGAATGTAAACAAAAGAAACAGAATAGTAATAATAGCCTCTATAATAAATACTATTTCTTTAATATATTTATCTTTTAGTTTTGAAAGTAAAGTTCAGTATGTATTGTTTGTTCTATTAGCGTACAATATTCTGAAAATATTCTTATTTTTAATTAGTAACAAACTTATACCTGGAAAAAACACATTTAAACTAAGTACAAAAGAAGTTCTTAAGTTTAGTTTTTTTCCTATGATAATATCTTTATTTACAATATTCAACTACAATATTGATGTGGTTATACTTAAATTGTTTGTAGGAAGTAAAGAAGTCGGTATATATAGTGTAGGTGTGACACTTGCTTCAATGCTATGGATTATACCAGATGCTTTTAAGGATGTTTTATTTAATAGAACTGCCAAAAGTGATTCTATATATTTAGTTAAACTTAGTATAAAAATTAATATATATATATGCATAGTAGTAATCCTTTTCTTTTTCTTAATAGGACAGTTGTTTATTGATTTTATTTATGGAGTTCAGTATTCGTCTTCATATAATGTTTCTCTAATTTTGTTAATTGGTACTATTCCTATGATTTTTTTCAAAATGATTAATACACTATACCAATCAATTGGTGCACAAAAATTCAGTTTTTATATTCTGTTAATTTCTGTCATTTTAAATGTCATTTTAAATGTGATTTTAATCCCATATATGGGTATTCTAGGAGCGGCGATTTCTTCAGTAATCTCTTACTTATTATCTGGAATAATTATGCTAGCATCATTTATGAAAAGATACAAAATTAGGTTAGATGAAATTTTTATTTTTCAAGCTTATGAAAAGGATATACTAAAAAATAAATATAAAAATTTTTCTTTGAATAGGAGGTAATTAGTATGAAAGGTATTATTTTGGCCGGAGGAAGCGGAACACGATTGCATCCTTTGACTATGGTCACTAGCAAACAACTTCTACCTATATATGATAAACCGATGGTCTTTTACCCTCTTTCAACTTTAATGTTAGCAGGAATAAAGGATATTTTAATAATTTCCACCCCAGAAGATACGCCACGTTTTTCGGAACTTTTTGGGGATGGATCACAATACGGAATTAACATAGATTACGCTATACAACCGGAACCTGAAGGTTTAGCCCAAGCCTTTATAATAGGTGAAGAGTTCATTGGTGACGATTCAGTGGCAATGATTTTAGGAGATAACATATATTATGGAAGCGGTATGAGAGAAATTCTAAAAAGATCGGCTAGTAAGGAAAACGGAGCAACTGTATTTGGCTACCATGTACAGGACCCTGAGCGATTTGGAGTAGTAGAGTTTGATAATAAAGGTAAAGTTATTAGTGTAGAAGAAAAGCCCAAAGTTCCAAAATCTAATTATGCTATAACCGGTCTTTACTTTTACGATAACAATGTCGTTGAAATAGCCAAAAATGTTAAGCCGTCCTTTCGTGGTGAATTAGAAATTACAGCTATTAACGAAGCATACTTATCCAGGGGAAATCTAGAGGTTGAATTGCTAGGAAGAGGTTATACTTGGCTAGATACTGGTACCCATCAAAGTTTAGTTGCTGCCACCAATTTTGTGAAAACAGTAGAGGAGCACCAAGGTGTTAAAATTGCATCATTAGAAGAAATAGCTTACATAAACGGGTGGATTTCAAAAGAAAGCTTAATAAAGTCTGGAGAACAATTCTCTAAAACAGGTTATGGTCAGTATTTATTAAAAGTAGCCAATGATGAAATAAAATACTAATTGGAGTGTGTTGTAATGAAAGTAGCAGAGTCACCTCTAAAAGAAGTTTTAATAATCGATCCTAATATACATGGCGACCATAGAGGTTGGTTCATGGAAACCTATAGTGAGGCTAGCTTCCGCAAAGTAGGTATTAATATAAAATTTTCACAAGACAATCATTCATTCTCATCGGTTAAAGGTACTCTTAGGGGTCTCCACTACCAAACGAATCCTAAGGCTCAAACGAAACTTGTCCGTTGTACAAAGGGATCGATATTTGATGTAGCTGTGGATATTAGAGAAGGTAGTCCTTCATATGGTAAATGGTTTGGTTTAGAGTTATCAGAAGATAATAAAAAGCAATTACTAGTTCCAAAGGGATTTGCGCACGGTTTTATAACTCTAACAGAGGATGCAGAAGTTCAATATAAGGTAGATGAGTTTTATTCTCCTAAAAATGACAGAAGTATTATATGGGATGATCCTACTATAAATATAAATTGGCCTGAAAATATCACTCCTGTATTATCAGAAAAAGATAAGAGTGCACCAAGTTTAAAAGAGGCTGAAAACAATTTTACATATGGTGACCAGTAATATGAGCATATTAGTGACAGGATATACTGGTCAGCTTGGATACGATGTTGTTAAAGAAGGAAATGCACGCGGGCTCAATATGACCGGAGTTAGCAGTGCTGATTTTGATATTACTGATGGGCTTTCAACCTTACAATTCGTTAGGAATATGGAGCCAGATGTAATTATACATTGTGCTGCCTACACAGCTGTCGATAAAGCTGAGGAAGAACGTGAAACCTGTTGGAATACGAATGTTATAGGTACAGAGAATTTAGCTAAAGCAGCTAAAGATATTGACGCTAAATTTCTTTATGTAAGTACTGATTATGTTTTTCACGGAGAAGGTAATGTGCCATTTCATGAAGAAGACATTCCTGATCCCATAGGATACTACGGTTTTTCTAAATATATTGGTGAGAAAAGAGTTGAAAATATATTAGAAAAGTATTTTATATTGCGTATTTCTTGGGTGTTTGGAACTAATGGGAATAATTTTGTGAAAACCATGTTGAAGTTAGCTGAAACTAGAACAACACTAGATATAGTGAGTGATCAATACGGATCCCCCACATACACCTTTCATTTAGCAAGGCTAATTATTGATATGATTCGTACAGATAAATTTGGAATTTATCATGCTTCTAATGAAGGCTATTGCACATGGGCGGACTTTGCAATAGCAATATTTTATAAGACAAGGAATAAAGTGGATGTAAATCCAATTAGCACAGAAGAATTTCCAACAAAAGCAGTACGACCAAAGAACTCACGAATGTCTAAAGATAAATTGGTGAAAAAAGGGTTTAAACCACTTCCCTCTTGGGACGAAGCACTTGATCATTATTTACAACAATTAAAAGATGAGGTGAAGTAAATGATTGGTAAGAAGGTTTTAGTTACAGGTGGCGCAGGATTTATAGGGGGTAATTTCGTTAATTATATGGTTAATAAATATCCAGATATAACGATTTATAACCTTGATTTACTCACATATGCAGGAGATCTAACAAAGCATAAAGAGATAGAACATAAAGCTAACTATAAATTCATCAAAGCTGATATAGCGGATCGCTCCACTATAGATAATTTGTTTCAACAAGAACAATTTGATTTTGTGGTTCATTTTGCAGCCGAAAGTCATGTAGATCGTTCTATAACTGATCCCGGAATTTTTGTAGAGACAAACATAAAGGGTACTCAAGTACTACTCGATGCTTCTTTGAAAAATAGGATTGAAAAATTTGTGCATGTATCAACCGATGAAGTATATGGAGAACTAGATTTTGATCCATCTACTTTCTTTACCGAAGAGACACCATTACAGCCCAACAGTCCTTATAGCGCAAGTAAAGCTTCATCTGATCTTCTAGTAAGAGCGTATCACGAGACTTATGGTTTACCCATTAATATTACTAGATGTTCAAACAATTACGGTCCATATCATTTCCCTGAAAAATTAATACCCTTAACTATTTCGAGAGTACTAAATAATCAGACAGTACCTGTGTATGGTGATGGTAAAAATATTAGAGACTGGTTACACGTTGAAGATCATTGCAAAGCAATTGATTTAGTCATGCACAATGGCGTCAGCGGTCAAGTATATAACGTTGGAGGACATAATGAACGTACCAATCTGGAAGTAGTAAAGACTATTATCAAGTCGTTAGATAAATCTGAAGATCTTATCGAATTCGTAAAAGATCGTTTAGGCCATGATAAGAGATATGCTATTGACCCTACTAAATTAGAAAAATTAGGTTGGAAACCCAACTACAATTTTGAAACCGGAATGGAGCAAACAATCAAATGGTATTTAAATAATAAAAGATGGTGGGAACAAATAGTTAGTGGTGAATATAAACAATACTTTGTAGAGCAGTATAATATATAGTTTTAAATTGCATATTAAAAAGGGAGTTGCTATTATGCAAATTGCAGTAGCAGGTACAGGTTATGTAGGTTTAGTTGCAGGTGTATGTTTCGCAGAAATGGGTCACCAAGTGACTTGTGTTGATATTGATCAGAGGAAAGTAGAATTAATGAAATCAGGTGCCTCTCCAATCTACGAAGAAGGCTTAGAAGAACTGATGCAGAAAAATTATGCCGCAGGCAGGATTGACTATACAACGGATTACCAATCTGCTTATAAAAATGCCGATGCCATTTTCCTTGGCGTAGGAACTCCTGAGAAACCGGATGGTTCAGCAAACCTATCATACATAGCTACCGTTGCCAGACAAATTGCTGAATCTGTTGAGAAAGATTGTTTAGTTGTCGTTAAATCTACTGTACCTGTTGGAACGAATGACAAGGTAGAACAGTTCATCCAAGACTTCCTGGTGAACGATGTCCGAGTAGAAGTCGCTTCTAACCCGGAATTCTTGGCTCAGGGATCTGCGGTTCATGACACGCTTTATGCGGAAAGAATTATTATTGGGACAGAATCGGAATGGGCAGAAAAAGTGCTTCAGGATATCTATGAGCCTTTCCATCTGCCAGTCGTATCGGTAAATAGAAGATCAGCAGAAATGATCAAATATGCTTCCAACGATTTTCTTGCCTTGAAGATTTCTTATATGAACGATATTGCCAACCTATGTGAGCTAATCGGTGCAGATGTCCAGGATGTTGCCAGAGGTATGAGCTATGATGAGCGAATTGGTGCGAAGTTCTTGAATGCAGGAATCGGCTTTGGAGGTTCTTGCTTCCCTAAAGATACACAGGCCTTAGACTATCTTGCCAAGCAAAATGGCTATGAGCTGAAAACAGTAAAAGCTGCGATTGATGTAAACAAAAAGCAGAAAACGGTATTGTATAAAAAAGCAAGTAATCGTCTGATTACGTTCGATGGTTTGAAAGTGGCTGTGCTTGGGTTAACATTTAAGCCTGGTACCGACGATTTAAGAGAATCTCCTTCTTTGGATAACGTACCATTGCTGCTTGAACAAGGTGCCGATATTTATGCCTATGATCCTGTAGGAGCAGAGAACTTTGCTAAAGTTTACCCGGAAGGTGAGAACGGGCAAGGATCTATTACCTATGTAAACACTCCGGAAGAAGCCCTAGAAGATGCGAACGTGTGCTTCGTGCTGACAGAATGGGGAGAGGTTAAGGCTGTGACTCCGAGTCAATATAGAGAGCTTATGCGTACCCCGCTAGTTTATGATGGTCGTAACATCTATGATATTGAGGCGATGAAGCAGGCGAAAGTAGAATACCACTCTATCGGCAGAGAGCCTGGGAAGATTGAAGTGACGAAGGAGTTTTCTGATGAGCTACAAGCAGCTAGATACTAATAAGACCTATCTCGTAACCGGTGCTGCCGGTTTTATTGGATATTACCTATCTAAGAAACTATTAGAGCAGGGATGTAAGGTAATCGGGATTGATAACGTAAACGACTATTATGATGTGAAACTTAAACATAAGCGCTTGGAATTGTTAAAGCCATATAACGCGTTTACTTTCGTAAAAGGGGACTTGTCTGACAAGGGTGTGGTGAATGATGTATTCACAGAGTATAAGCCGGATATTGTGGTAAACTTGGCTGCACAGGCAGGCGTTCGTTATTCCATTGAAAATCCAGATGCCTATATTCAAAGTAACGTCATAGGCTTTTATAATATCCTGGAAGCATGTCGTCATCATCCAGTCGATCATCTCGTTTATGCTTCTTCAAGCTCCGTATATGGTGCTAATAAGAAAGTTCCATTTGAAGAGACGGACTTTGTCGATCATCCGGTTTCCCTGTATGCTTCGACGAAGAAATCAAATGAGCTGATGGCACATACCTACAGTCACTTGTACGATATCCCTTCAACCGGGTTGCGGTTCTTTACCGTGTACGGTCCTATGGGGCGCCCGGATATGGCCTATTTCGGCTTTACGGATAAATACTTTAATGATGAAGCTATCAAAATCTTTAACAATGCGGATTTTGACAATGACCTTTACCGTGACTTTACATATATTGATGATATTGTCATTGGGATAGAGAGGCTTCTGAGTAATCCTCCGGAAACGGAAGCGGCACCGCATAAAGTATTCAACATCGGGAATAACAGCCCTGAGAAACTTATGACATTCATCCACGCTCTGGAGAAGGCATTGAGCAGTGCGCTTGGCAAGGAAGTGGAGTTCCATAAAGAGTATGAGCCGATTAAGCCGGGAGACGTTCCTGCAACGTATGCAAGTACGGATCAGCTGCAGGAAGCTGTCGGGTTTAAGCCGGAAACATCCATTGAAGAAGGCTTGCAGCATTTTGCTGATTGGTATGTAGATTATTACAAATTGAAATAACTAGGGAGAACAAAAGTGCAACCCTTTTTAAAAGGGTTGCACTTTATTGCGTTAGATGGAGTGTAAGTACATAGAGAGAAGGTAGAGTTTATGGGGTTTTTGTTCACTTTTGCTTGTTTAATCGCGGCTGTAATTTTATTCATAATGTCAATAATTAATTCTATAAGACAACGGAAGTTTAATGTGAAAACTTTCTTAACTTCTTTAGTTTGTTTCCTGGTCTTTGTTGTAGGTGTTCTTTTGGATACGAGTGTTGACGTAGAGGCAGACGCAGAGAGTCCGACAGATCAAGAAGAAAAGTTTACAATTACATTGGAAGAAATGAGTTTTGACAAAGGGGAAGACGTCATCCATGCTACTTTGGAGACCAATCTCCCGGATGGGACAGTTGTTAATATGCGATTGAACGATGATGATGAGTTAAAGGATTATCCTGGTGAGAGCACTGTTGAAAACGGAGAGCTGAACGTGGTATTTGGAGATGATGAAGGGCAGTTGGTTGCTAACGGTCGATATAGTGTAAACGCTAGAATAAAGTTGACAGTTTTCGCTTGATAAGATTTTACACTTTTGCTCTATCAGCCTATTACTTTAGTAAAATAGTTGGTGACATTATTTTACTGGAGGTTAGGATTTTGGAGGAGAAATTAGTGTTGTATTTAAATATCAAAGACCTACATAAACGGAAGTTTAAAATAGCACAAATTGCTAAGGAGCTTAAGATCTCAAGACCAACTGTCTATAAATATTTAGAGATGACTTTTGAAGAAGCCAAAGCTTATACGGAACAACCGATTGGCAAGAAAAAGAAATTAGACAGCTACAAAGATTGGATACTCGCCTGGTTAGAAGAGTATCCCCACTTGAGTGCTGCACAGATACACGATTGGCTTTTAGAGAGATACCCCGACCTAGCGGTCGGTGGAAGTACAGTGAGGTCATATGTTAGAGAAGTCAGGGAAGTCTACCAAATTGAGAAGAAACAATTGGTTCGCCAATATGAGGCAATACCTGAACAACCAATGGGGAAACAACTCCAGGTAGACTGGGGTGAAACAAAACAGAAGACAACTGACCGTAAAGAGATTAAGTTGTATTTCATTGCGTTTGTACTCGCCCACTCCAGACAAAAGTATATGGAATGGCAGTCAAGACCATTTACCACGAGAGATGCGATTCGCTGCCATGAAAATGCCTTTCAATTCTACGGAGGGTGTACAGAAGAAATTGTATACGATCAGGATCATTTAATTACGGTTAGTGAAAATGCAGGACAGCTGCTTTTAACAGCTGAGTTTCAAAGTTATGTGAATGAACGTAAGTTTACGGTTCATTTGTGTAGGAGAGCTGATCCGGAATCTAAAGGAATGATTGAGAATGTAGTGAAGTACATTAAAGGCAATTTCGCAGACAGTCGAGTGTTCCGTGATATAGAGGATTGGAATCAGCGGGCCCTACAATGGCTAAAGCGTACCGGAAATTATCAAGTTCATCAGACAACAAAAAAAAGACCAGCCGAAGTGTTTCTCGTCGAAAAGCAACACTTAAAGCCGGTCTCTTCCCTACTTTCATTTGAAAGTACCAATAATCAAAGTATATCAAGAAGTGTAAGCAAGGACAATACAATCCGGTATAAGTCTAATCGATATTCCGTCCCTCTCGGGACTTATCAAACAAACGTTGATAATCATGTTTTGATTGAAGTGACAGGCCAAGAACCGGCGACGCTCGTAATTCGAAAGGAAGCAGAAAGTGAAATCATCGCCGAACACTGTGTCAGTTTAGAAAAAGGAAAGCTCATTCAAAACCGCAATCATACCCGTGATCGCTCCAAAGGGGTTGAAGAATTCAAACAACGGTTGGTCTCCTTTTTTGAAAATCAAACACAGGCAGCTACTTACTTTGACGAGATTAGCCAAAGATACCCAAGGTATCGTCGAGACCAGTTTGCGATCATTCACCAGGTCATCCAACAGTACCCAACGGTAATCGGAAAAGTATTAGCCAAATGTATGAGAGAAAAGCTGTTTAGTGCGAATGACTTTCGTGATATCGCCCAGCACATTCATAAATTACCTCATGACCCGCTAAAAGAGATAAAACCCTTTAATACCTATTCAACAAGACGTTGTCATATTAAAGCCTCTACTCGATCTTTAAATGCTTATACCAGCATTTTAGGAGGTCGATCATCATGAACAAGACAGTACAAGAATTACAAGATCAGTTTCGTCAGTTACGGCTCTCAGAAACGGCGGAGGAGCTTCCACAGCTTCTTCGCGAAGCTGAAAAATCCTCATGGACCTACTTAGAATTTCTAGAATCGATTACGCAATATGAACTAGCAAAGCGTGAAGCAAAAAGCCTTGAAAAAAGAATGAAATGGGCACGTTTTCCTTTCGTTAAGTCGTTAGATGAGTTTGAACTGAGTGGTCAAAACGTTCTGACTGCCCGCCAACTAACTCAACTCAGAGAGTTAAGCTGGCTGGAACAGCAGTATAACTTAATTATTCTCGGGCCACCCGGCATAGGGAAAACGTATATTGCCATTGGACTGGGGATCGAAGCTGTTTCCAGGGGATTCAATGTTTACTTCGTTACAATGGGGGATCTTGTGCAGCTCTTAAAGACGGAAGAGTATCTGAACAAATCAAAGGTACAACTGAAACGAATGAGAAACGCTGACCTTGTGATTATTGATGACCTGATGTATATGGCGATGGATCAACGAGAGGCAAATCTGTTTTTTCATTTAATTAACCATTTATACGAACGAAGTTCGATCATTTTGACCTCAAATAAAAGTCCAGAGGAATGGGGGCATTTGATTGGCGACCAGGGGATTACGACAGCGATTTTAGATCGTTTACTCCATCGTGTGGAAGTTATACATGGCGGAGAGAATGAGGAAAGTCATCGTATGAAAAATAGAAAAAGCATATTTTCAGCAGAAGTGTAAAGGGAAAACGAGCATAAAGTGTAAAATTCGACTTGACGTCTACATATAGTTTAGCAGCGACCATATACGTTAATGAATCCGAATATAATACGGAATTCTATGATAATAATGGGTCTGCTGAGCAAGTAGAGAATCTGGTTGATGGTGACGTGGAAGATTACTACACCCATTATATTATCACGTATGAGTCTATTGGCACAGTAAATGTCACAGAAGGGCATTCCGTGGAAGAGTCAGATGCAGCCTTTGAAGCGTATATAAAAGAGAAGAACGAAAAAGCTGAGAAAGAATTAGAAAAGAAGAAAGATAATGCTAAAGACATTCGATTTAAGGAGCTGGACAAAAATCCGGATAAATATAGTGGGGACTTTCTCAAGTACCAAGGAGAAATCATACAAATCATGGAAGATGAAACGTCAACGGTCATTCGCCTGGCTGTAACGAAAGACAGCTATGGATATGATTATAATGACGTTGTTTATGTAACGTTTGATGATACGACACCGTTTGTGGAAGAGGATATCGTTACTGTTTATGGAACGGTTTCAGGCTCTTATACATATGAATCTACAGCTGGTCATCAAATTACTCTTCCTGCTATGGAAGCGGAAGTCATTGAGTAGCTTTGCAAAATATAAAAGAGGCGTAGCGCTATTTTAGTATTCGCCTCTTTTTTGTCCCAAATTTCTAAGTGATAGGTGGATTTTTCATATAAGGATCATTTGGTTAAGAGTTTTAGGCGCTACGATTATTTCCTTCTCTCAATCTCCTTCCTCAACTGATCCACAACATAACCGACAGCCTCCTCCTTATCACGGCCTTCACGAAGACTTCCAAACTCGAAAGTTCCAAGCACGCTGCCAATGACAAAGTAAGACAAGAGACCGCACCAGATTTCAATGCAAATACGTTCCTGCTCGATGGTAAAGTAGAGATATTCTTTTTTCAATGGGGTTCACCTCGTTCGGGGAATGGTTGGAGTGTTACCGGGGATAGCGCTTGAGGAGCGGGAAGAGATAAAGGAACAGGTTTAATTATACTCTTTTATCTCTTCCGGGGTGGGATAGATTTCGTTGTATTCGATTTCTAATGCTTCCGCCACTGCTTTCATGGTGATAATGGTGGGATTTCTCTTTCCGTTTTCTAAATCACTGATGTAGGTCACATCCATACCGGCACGGAAGGCCAGCTCCTCTTGCGTCCAATTTCTTTCAATGCGGAGTTTGCGAATTTTGATTCCTACAACCACGTTGTACAACTTACTTTCAATATAATTAGCCATGTGAAAATCATCCAATGGTTTCGGTGATCTGCCCATGGACTATGAGTCAAGTTTTGGGTTTTATTTACAATTTATCGGAATTTTTCCGTGTGCGCGACTATATACATGGCCTGTTATAAGGCTGCGTTCTTTTTCTCGTTATCTGGAAAGGTGTTTCATTTTGCAATCGACTAGTTTATGAGATAATTAGATAAGAAACGCAGCACACTAATCGTTAAAGGAGTTTTGGAATGGCTAAGTATAATGGATATGTCGGTACGTATACGAAACAGGAAAGTAAAGGCGTGTACCAGTTCACGCTCGATACGGAGAAGAAAGAGCTTGGCGATGTGAAGCTCGCTGCTGAATTGAACAACCCTACGTATGTAACGGTCAGTGACGATGATCAGCATTTATATGCGGTTGCAAAAGACGGTGATGAAGGCGGCGTGACGGCGTTCTCGATCGGAAGCGACGGCGGGCTGACACCGCTGAACGGGCAGTTCGCAGCCGGATCACCTCCGTGTCATGTGAGCGTCGACCGCAATACGAATACGGTCGTGACAGCGAATTACCATACGACGAAAATTGCTTCCTATTTAACGAATGAAAACGGATCGCTGAATCCGGCTGCTTCCGTCGTGGAGCACGAAGGGACAGGCCCGCACGAACGCCAGGAGAAGCCGCACATGCACTATACAGGCTTCACGCCGGATGAGAAGTATGTCATCGCCATCGACCTCGGAAGCGACCGCGTGATTTCTTATGCGGTAAATGACGGGAAGCTCGATCAAGTCCAAGTGTTTAAGACAGCACCTGGTGCCGGTCCGCGCCACATCACCTTCCACCCGAACGGCAAATATGCCTACGTCATGACCGAGCTGAGCTCGGACGTACTCGTGCTTCACTATGACGAAAAGGACGGAAGCTTCACCCAGAAGCAGGCGATCACAACGATTCCGGAAACGTTCGAAGAGACGAACGACGGAAGTGCGATCCACATCTCGTCCGACGGACAGTTCGTCTACGCCGGAAACCGCGGCCACAATTCGATTGCGGCATACAAAGTGGACCAGGATTCCGGAGAGCTGACGTTCATCGAATGGACGTCGACGGAAGGAAACTGGCCGCGCGATTTCGTCCTTGATCCGACGGAGGAATTCTTGATTGCGACGAACCAGAAATCGAACACGATGACGTTGTTTGAGCGGGATAAGGATACAGGGAAGCTGACGCTTGTTCAGTCGGATGTGTATGTTCCGGAGCCGGTTTGTGTGAAGTTTACTTCCGGTAAATAAGAAGCTCTGTACCAACTATAAATGCGAGGAAAACAGATTTTAAATAGAAGGAAAGACCGCAGACGAATGTGTCTGCGGTCTTTTTATGCCAATTTCCGACCGAATTATACAAGTATCCACATAATATTATAATTTTCAGAAAAGTCTTGACATTGTTCATAGCGAGCAGATAGACTAGTAGTATCAAACTGTATACAGTATACAGAATATCATAATTGGAGGAAGATTTTTTGAGACCGATTGCACCGAGGGAAACATTGATGGAACAAGCATACAAAGCGATCAAGGCTTCTATCGTTAATAACGAAGTTCAGCCTGGAGATAATTTAGCAGAAGAAAGAATTGCTTCGCAGTTGGGTATCAGCAGAACACCTATACGTGAGGCATTGAAGAGACTGGCTTTTGAAGGATTGGTAGAACTGAAGAAAGGCAGCAAGGCGAAAGTGAGCTCGGTGACTCCTGAGAATGCTTATGATTATCAATTGATTCGGGAGCGTTTGGAGTCGATGGCTGCAGGACTGGCCAGCCGTTTTGCCACAGCGGAGGACGTCGAGCGGTTGACAGAAATATGTGTGAAGCAGAAGGAGTCCATAGATGAAAGGGATTATCACCAATTTATTGAATTGGATTATGACTTCCATTCTACCGTGGCAGACATATCGCAAAACGAGAAGTTAAAAGAATTCATAGAAAACCTGTACAGCCAAATCCAGCGTTTCTTAATCCTGACAAGCACACTGTCTGATAGTGCGATAGGTGCGGTGGAAGAGCACTACCGAATTATCGAAGCAATTAAGAGTAATGATCCCGTGTTGGCTGAGCACTCCATGGAAGAGCACATCAAGCAAGTGACGAGACGGATCATTAACTATAAACAAGAGGAGGAAGTTAAAGGATGAAAAAATGGTTATTACCCTTAGCCGGCATTTTGTTATCTTCTGCTTTAGTAGGTTGCGACAGTAAAGAGGCGAGCTCCAATGGTGGAGATGGTGACACGTATGAAATACGGGTCGCTCACCTAGTGAGTGAAGAACAGTCGACACATGTTGCTCTGGAGTCCTTCATCGATCGGGTGGAAGATCGATCGGATGGCCGCTTGAAGATTGAAGCTTATCCGAATGGATCGCTATATGGATCGGATCGGGAAGCGATTGAGGCCGTACAGATGGGCAACCTGGAGATGACGATTCCAGCGGTCGCGCCATTATCAGGCTTTAACAGCAAGTTTATGGTTTTTGATTTACCTTTCTTGTTCAA
The DNA here is from genome assembly GCF_000469135.2 of Bacillus sp. SB49. Lineage (NCBI taxonomy): Bacteria > Bacillati > Bacillota > Bacilli > Caryophanales > Bacillaceae > Bacillus > Bacillus sp. SB49. The sequence continues at coordinate 3,154,349 of NZ_CP048117.1, read as the reverse complement.
GACGAAAGAAGCGGCTTACTCCGCACTGGATGGCGAGCTTGGACAGTCACTCTTATCGGACTTGGAAGATGAAGGGTTTAAGGGGCTGGCCTTTGGGGAGAACGGATTCCGTCACATGACCAACAATAAAGGTCCGATCGAGAGCCCTGAAGATTTGGAAGGATTGAAACTGAGAACGATGGAGAATCCGGTTCATACCGATACGTTCAACGCTTTAGGAGCGAATGCTTCTCCGTTTGCCTTTGGTGAACTGTACACTTCTTTGCAGCAGGGTACATATGACGCAATGGAGAGTCCTATTTCATTGATCTATACCAACAAGTTCTATGAAGTACAGGATTACCTGACGAAGAGTGGTCACTTTTATGCAGCAACTATCTTGTTGATGAACAAGGATTTCATGGATGATCTTCCGGAAGACCTGCAAACGATTCTTGAAGAAGAAGCAGAGACCTATCGCGATGAGCAGCGGAAGATTGCCAGTGAGCAGGATGAAGAATGGGTGAAAGAGCTGGAGAAAGAAGGAGTTAAGATCAATGAACTGACAGATGAGCAAAAGGATGCGTTCATTGAAGCGACCAAGTCGGTTTATACAGATTACGAAGATGAAATCGGCAAAGACCTGATTGAGCAGGCGAAAGCTGCCAACGAATAACAGGATCGAATTGGTGGGGTGTTCCTGCCTCACCAGTTCATCTGTTCCTGACGAATCAGCTGGAATAAAGGAGCGACAATATGAAGCAGTTTTTAGATGAAAGGTTAGAAGAAATCCTTATCGTAATTACCATGGCTTTAATGGTGCTTCTGATTTTCTATCAAGTCGTGTCTCGTTATGTTTTCAATGACTCGATGAGTTGGACAGAAGAACTGGCGCGGTATATACATATTTGGCAGGTTTGGATAGCGGCGAGTTTCGCTGTGAAGAAAGGCAAACATATCAAAGTAGAAATGTTCAAGGATCTGCTTCCTAACCTGTACAGGAGAATCATCGACTTCATTGCTTTGGCTTTATGGTTCTTCGTTGCAGTCACCCTGGCTTATGTAGGAAGTGATGTCATCCTAAGCTTGATGGAGCAGGGACAAGTGTCACCTGCCATGAGGATTCCAATGTGGTGGGCGTATCTTGCTATTCCTGTCGGCGGTTTGCTCATGTCTATCCGCTTGATCCAACAGTTCATTCGCTTGTGGAAACATCCTGATCAGGAATATTCTTCATCAGAGGGTGAGAGCCTATGACCATTTTAATATTATTTGGAACTCTGTTTCTATTCATCATTATCAATGTCCCCATAGCCATTGCACTCGGTTTATCGTCTATCTTCACTATAATGTTCGCCACTAACATGAACCTCACCATCGTTGCACAACGAGCTTTCACTTCCCTTGATTCTTTTCCTTTAATGGCTATCCCTTTCTTTATGCTTGCCGGAATTCTGATGGGCAAAGGAGGGATATCCAAACGTATTCTCAACTTCGCCAGTGCTCTAGTCGGCTGGATTGTCGGCGGACTGGCCATGGTTACGGTCGTAGCTTGCATGTTCTTCTCTGCGATTTCGGGTTCCGGTCCAGCGACGGTTGCTGCCATCGGTTCCTTCATGATTCCTGAAATGAAAAGGCGTAACTATGGAGAAGGCTTCGCTGCCGCCATCACCGCAGCCGCTGGTTCCATCGGGGTTATCATTCCTCCAAGTATTCCCTTTGTCCTTTACGGGGTTGTGGGAAGTGTGTCTGTCGGAAGCATGTTCTTGGCAGGAATCCTGCCGGGAATATTAATCAGCATCTGCCTGCTTGCGATCTCCTATGTTATTTCGAAGAAGAATAACTATACAGCTGCGGTAGAGTCTTTTTCCTTTAAAGATGTTTTACGAACTTTCTGGGATGCGAAATGGGCGCTTCTCATTCCTTTCATTATCTTAGGCGGAATTTATGGAAGTATCTTTTCTCCAACGGAAGCTGCTGTTGTAGCGGTCGTCTATGCCATTGTTGTCGGTGTCTTCGTGTACCGGGAGCTGAGCTGGAAAGATGTCTATGCTTCCCTGTCTGAGGCGGCTGTGATCAATGGGGCGACGATGATCATCATCGGATTATCCATTTCCTTCTCTTTCTTGATGACTTCCGAAAGAGTGCCGATGACGATTGCAGAATACCTAACGAACCTTTCGCAGAATCCGCTGGTCATTCTCTTATTGATCAACATTCTCCTTCTTATCGTCGGTGCGTTTATTGATACGATCTCTGCTTTAGTGGTATTAGCGCCGATTCTATTGCCTGTCGTGACTGCGCTGGGTGTGGATCCGATTCATTTCGGCGTCATTTTAGTCGCTAACTTAGCTATCGGTTTCATTACTCCTCCTGTAGGGGTCAACTTGTTTGTAGCATCTAATATCAGCGGAACGAGGATAGAAGTCATATCGAAAGCGATCCTGCCTATTTTACTTATGCTCATCCTTTCTTTATTGATCATTACCTATGTTCCTTCTTTATCACTGTATTTACCTGAATTATATGAGGGGAGGTAAGTGGGACCATGATTGTCAGTACTTCTGATGAATGGAGAGAATCTCATGTATCCTGCTGGAAGGAGCGCTATGACGAAGAAGTCTATATTTTCAATGGAATCGAGGAGATTCCTAAGGAAATCCGCTCTCGGACAGATGTGTTAATTACCTTCGGGAATGATTTGACCGCAAAGAACATTCATGATTTCCCATCTTTGAAATGGATCCAATTGTTAAGTGCGGGACTTGAGGATCTGCCGTTTGAAGAATTACGGAAGAAGGGTCTCTATATCACCAATGCGAAAGGCGTCCATTCTATTCCGATGAAGGAGTATGTCATCGGTGCGATGTTACATTTCGAAAAACATTTCCATCGTTTTTTGAAGCAGAAGGAAGAAAGGGTCTGGGAAAGGGAGACGCTTGTCGGGGAACTCATCGGGCGGAAAGTGCTGCTGTTCGGTACAGGGACCATCGGTACGGAAATTGCGAAAGCATCGAGTTATTTTGGAATGCGTGTGGATGGAGTCAATACCCGTGGCAGGGAGGTTGATGCCTTCCACCATGTATATGGATTGGAGGAAGGTCTGGATAAGATCGGGGAGTACGATTACGTGATCTCCGTCCTTCCACTCACGGCTTCCACAAAGAATGTGTTCTCAAAAGAAAGGCTGGCCACCCTTGCAACCGACAGTGTATTCATGAATCTGGGACGGGGAGCGGTTCTGGATGAGGAGGCCCTTGTACATATGTTGAAGACCGGAAGATTGAAAGGCGCGGTTCTCGACGTTTTCATCCAGGAGCCTTTACCAAGGGACCATAGTTTATGGGAGGTACCTAATCTGCTGCTGACCCCTCATATGTCTGCCAAGTCCAATCATTATATGACTCGCTGCATGGACATTTTGCTGGAGAATTATCAACGGTACCGGAGTAACGATCCTGCCAATATGAAGAACTTGATTGATATCAGCAGGAATTATTAATAGAGAGGAGTCATGATATGTCTAATCCTATGCAGACGAATGAATGGGTCACGCAGAGTCCGGAAGCCCTATTTGATCAAATTAAAGGTCTTTCTGATGAAGAGAAAATGGAGCGTATAACCGAAACGCTTGTCCGAATTAGAAGTATCAACGGTACAGCAGGAGAAGTCCATATGGCTGAATACCTGGAAGCGTTCATCCGCGCCTTCCCCTATTTCCGAAGCAACCCGTCCCACGTTTGGACACAGGAATTACCGAATGATTCCTTAAAGAGGCGGAATGTTTATGCCCTTGTAAGAAAAGCGGCAAGCAGCCAGACAATTCTATATCATTCTCATATGGATACCGTAGGCATTGAAGATTATAGAGATATCAAAGCGATCGCATCTTCCCCCGAGGAGTTGAAGGAGCATTTCTCCAAGTACTCCGACAATCCTGAAGTCAGAAGCCACGCCCGGAGCGATCAATGGATGTTCGGCAGAGGGGCGCTGGATATGAAGAGCGGCATTGCTGTTCATATCGTCAATCTTCTGCACTTCTGCTGTCATTTGGAGGAGTTAGAAGGGAACATCCTGTTGATGTTGAACCCGGTAGAGGAGAACGAACACACGGGAGTAATCCAATCTATCCATGAATTGAAAAGAGTCCAGGAGGATCTCGGACTGTCTATTCAATTAGCTGTAAACAGCGACTTCGTAACGGAGCTTTATCCCGGTGATCCTCATTACTATATTTATACGGGTGCCGTCGGTAAGCTGCTGCCCTGTTTCTCTATAAGCGGGAGGGAAGTGCACGTCGGGGAAACCGTTAAAGGGGTGGATCCGACCTTGGTTTCTTCTGAAATCAATATAAGGATCAATAATAACATGGAGCTCTCCGAAAAGATGGAAGGCGAGCATATGCTGCCGCCCACGTGTCTGCAGCAAAGAGATATCAAAGACTTCTATAATGTACAGACTCCGCCGTACAGCAGGCTTTATTTCAACTATTTCATTTATGAAGCTTCTCCTGATGAAGTGATGAGGAAGCTTGTCGAACAGGCGGAGGACGCTTGCCGCTCGGCCAAGTCTCACATGGAAAAACAATACAGGACCTTCATAAAGCAAGGGGATTATCCGGATACGGAAGCGCTGCACTGGGATATATCTGTCTATACCTTCGAAGCGTATGTGAATTACTTGGAAAGTCATGGGATAGATGTGAAGGCAGTAACCGATCGAATGACTGATCCAGATGGTATGGATAAAAGGGAGATGGCCTTCCATGTAGTCGAAACCCTGCAAGCACTCGATCCTGATAAGAAGCCGAAGGTCATTGTATTCTTCGCACCCCCTTATTGCCCGCACAATTATTTAAGGAACCATGTGGAAGAGGAGAGAGAAATCCTTCACATCCTTGATACCGTCATTCAGAAGAACAAGCTGGAAGATAAAGTGGCGGTAAAGAAATTCTTCCCGTTCTTATCGGATAGCAGCTATCTTTCGCTTCATGATTCTAATGAAGAGGTGAAGTCGCTGATCAACAATTTCCCGGAGTACGAGAAGATTTACCCTGTTCCAATCCAGGAAATCAGAAAGCTGAACATCCCTTCTATAACCATGGGGGTATTCGGGAAGGATGCTCATAAATACACGGAACGCGTTTATAAACCATACAGTTTTCGGATATTACCACACCTTATTCGTGAGGTGACGGTACAAGTTCTTAATAAATAGGAGGAACATGAATGGTACAGACGACGAAGAGTTTATATGCAAGAGCGAAGGAAGTCACGCCTCCCACCGCAGCCCGTGCGACGGAGTTAGGGATAGTTAAAGCAGAGGGGCATTACTTGATCAGCGAGGAAGGTACGCGCTATCTGGACTTTGCCAGTGGAGTAGCAGTAACGAACGTCGGTCACAATCATCCGGAAGTCGTGGCAGCTGCGAAAGCCCAGGTGGATGAAATGATCCATGGAGGCCACAACGTTGTGTATTATCCTTCCTACGTGAAGCTTGCAGAGAAGCTGAACGAGCTTAATGGTGGAGAGCAGATGGTTTATTTCAGCAACAGTGGAGCGGAAGCGAATGAGGGAGCTCTTAAACTGGCAAAGAAAGTGACGAAGCGGCCGGCGGTCATTTCCTTTAAACGCGGGTTTCATGGGAGAACGATAGCGGCTACATCCATTACAGCATCGAATGCCGCGTATCGCAAAGATTACGAAGGTCTACTTCCGAGTGTCTACTATGCGGATTATCCATACGCTTTCCGAACGGGACTATCAGAGGAAGAGGAAGTGCAGCGGTGTTTATACCAACTGGATGAACTGTTTGCCTTTCAAGTGGACCCGGGGAGTGTGGCGGCGATCATTTTGGAACCTGTTCAGGGAGAGGGTGGCTATATCGTACCTCCGGTGACGTTCCTAGAGGAGCTGCGATCGCTTTGTGACAAACATGGCATTCTTCTGATTTTCGATGAAATACAAACAGGGTTCGGCCGGACCGGGGAAATGTTCGCCTATCAGAATTTTGGTGTGAAACCGGACATCCTTACCCTTGCCAAGGGAATAGCATCCGGCTTTCCGTTAAGCGCGATTGTCGCGCCTAAAAGGATTATGGAGCAGTGGTCCGCCGGTACGCACGGGGGCACGTATGGAGGCAACCCAGTAGCCTGTGCTGCTTCCTTAGCTTCCATCGAAATCCTGGAGCGGGAAGGGCTGTCCAATGCTAAAGAAAAAGGTGCATATTTCAAAGAACAGCTGCATCAGCTTCAACGACGTGTCGCAGGGATTGGAGATGTACGGGGGATCGGCTTAATGCTTGCCATTGAATTGACCAATCCGGACGGCTCCCCTGATTCAGATGCACTCACAAGAATCAGACAAGCGGCACTTGAAGACGGGGTCATCCTATTAGGATGCGGAACGAAAAAGAATGTCCTGCGATTTATCCCGCCGACGACGGTGAAAAAGGAAGAAATCGATCGTGTCATTACGATAGTAGAAAAAGTATTGGATGAGAAATAGGGAGGGCCAGACATGTTATATATAAATGGAGAGTGGAGTCATGCGTCATCGGGGGAAACCATCGAAGTGGTGAATCCGGCCACGGGCGACATCGTGGATAAGGTGGCGAAGGGCGGGGCGGAAGACTCTGAGCGCGCTATCGCCGCGGCAGATCGATCATTCCAGATCTGGAAGAAAAAAACGGCTAAAGAGCGTAGCACGTACCTGCGGAAAACGGCGGATTATCTAAGAGAGCATGCGGATGGCTTGGCAGAAATAGTGACGAAAGAGATGGGAAAACCGCTGGCTGAATCCAAAGGTGAAGTCAACCTTGCCATTGATTATTTGGATTGGTATGCAGAGGAAGCGAAAAGGGTGTACGGAGAGATCATTCCAGCCTCCCACCCATCCAAGCGGTTACAAGTGTTCAAGGAACCGGTCGGTGTGACGGCGGCGGTCACTCCCTGGAACTTCCCGGTTGCGATGATTACAAGGAAGGTTGCTCCTGCCCTGGCTGCCGGATGTACGGTCGTAGTGAAGCCTGCTTCCGCTACGCCTCTTTCAGCCATGAAAGTGTTTGAAGCATTTCACGAAGTGGGACTTCCAGCAGGCGTTGCGAACCTTGTCAGCGGTTCCGCTTCCGCTGTTGTCGGAGAAATGACGAGAAATCCGAAAGTGAAAAGAATCACCTTTACAGGATCGACGGAAGTCGGAAAGAAATTGATGAAGGATTCAGCGGATACGGTGAAGAAGATGTCGATGGAATTAGGAGGACACGCACCATTTGTCGTGTTTGATGATGCGGATATAGACCTGGTTGTCGATAGTGTCATCGGAAGTAAGTTCAGAAATGCAGGACAAACGTGTATCTGTACAAACCGAATTTACGTTCAAGATACAATCGTAGACGAGTTCTCCCGGAAATTCGTTGCTAAGGTGAAGGACCTCACCATCGGTAATGGATTGGAAGAAGGGGTGGAAATCGGTCCGTTGATTGATGAATCTGCAGTGGCGAAAGTAGAAGAGCAGATTCAGGATGCGAAAGGGAAAGGCGCGGCTGTCCTTTGTGGCGGGAACCGCTTAAGTGTTCCAGGAATGGATGGAAGCAGCTTCTATGAACCGACCGTTCTAGGGGGAGCAACCGATGACATGTTGATCACACAGGAAGAGACGTTCGGGCCTGTGGCACCCATTTATACTTTTTCTACGGAAGAGGAAGCGATTGAACGCGCCAACCACCCGGATTATGGACTAGCCGCTTACTGCTTTACGAAGGATCTGGCTCGTTCCTACCGGTTGGTGGAGGGCTTGGAATACGGGATTATCGGAGTGAACGATCCGGTTCCCACCACCGCACAAGCTCCGTTCGGAGGGATGAAAGAAAGCGGAATCGGGCGCGAAGGCGGACATCAAGGAATCGATGAATACTTAGAAGACAAATTCGTATCGATCGGAAGTATTTAGGGAAAGTCTTGGATAGGAGGGGAAGGGATGAAGCACTGGCTGGATGAACTGAAAGAGGGGATACCGGCTCCGCGCATCATCACAGACTTGGCTGGAAGGTATTCTTATAGCTTCGATGCTTCGTTCGGGGAACACCTGCCTGAAGCAGTGATCCAAGTCAAAAGTAAACAAGAAGTGGTCCACTGTATGAGAGTGGCCAACAGCTTTCACATACCTGTATATCCAAGAGGCCAAGGGACATGCTTAAGCGGCGGTCCCTTGGCTGTTGACGGGGGAATGGTACTGGACCTCTCGCAGTGGCCGGAGGAAATCACGATGAGTGCGGAAGATTTAATCGTCAAGGTATCTCCAAGTGTCCGTACAGCACGAATCAACGCAGAAGCGGAGAAGCATGGGCTGATGTACCCGCCGGACCCAAGCAGTGCCCACGTATCTACGATTGGTGGAAACCTGGCTGAAAATTCCGGAGGTCCCCGCGGGTTGAAATATGGAGTGACGAAAGACTATGTTCTTGGTCTCGAGCTGGTTACACCAGAGGGCGAGCTCATCCGAACGGGAGGACAGACCATCAAGAATGTGACTGGTTATGATTTGACGAAATTGATTGTCGGCTCAGAAGGGACGCTTGGTGTCATTACGGAAGCAACGTTGAAACTCCTGCCGAAACCGATTGCCAAACAAACGATCATGGTCGAATTCAATGATATCCGGACAGCGGGAGAAGCGATTTCTCGTACGCTGACCTCAGGGATTCTACCATCCAAAATGGAAATGATGGACCATGCCTGTATCCGTGCCGTAGAGAACTTCAAACCATCCGGCCTTCCGCTCGATGCTGCATCCATTATTATTATTGAATTAGACGGTCATCCGGAAACGCTGAAACTGGAGACGACGATGATGAAAGCCATCATGGAGCAAATAGGCGCCCGTAGTATGGTCATCCCCGCTTCAGAGGAGGAAGCAGCTGCTATTTGGCATGCAAGGAAGCAGGTTTCGCCGGCAATCGCAAAGATCAAGCCGACCAAAATATCCGAAGATGCTACCGTTCCTCGTAGTAAAATTCCGGAAATGATGGATCGATTGCAGGAAATCAAGGAGAAATATAAGGTGGAGATGGTTGTCTTCGGCCATGCCGGCGATGGAAACCTCCATCCGAATATACTATGTGATAAGACGAATAGAGAAGAGATGCTCCGGGTGGAGAAAGCAGTGGAAGAGATCTTTCTAGCAGCGATAGCTCTCGGAGGAACACTTTCTGGGGAACACGGTATTGGAACGATGAAAGCGCCGTTTATGGAAGCGGAACTGGGGGCCGTAGGATTAGATATGATGAAACGCGTCAAGGATAGCTGGGACCCGAACGGGATTATGAACCCAGGCAAGATTTTCCCGGAAAAAGGACAGAAGCTGGTGCTTGCGGATGGATAGTGTAAAAGAGCTGCAACGTGTCATTAAGTACGATAAAACATTCGATTGTGTTCAATGTGGCTACTGTCTTCCAGTTTGCCCCACCTACGAGACAATGGAACGGGAAACACACTCTCCACGCGGCCGGATCAACTTAGTGAAAATGGCTGGCGAAGGCAAGATATCCATCGGGGACCTGGTGGAGCCGATAGAGAAATGCCTGGGCTGTATGGCTTGCACATCCGTATGCCCGACGAATGTGCAGTATGGGCAGATATTAGAAGGCGCGAAAGAAGTAATCGAGTCCACGAAAGAAAAGAAAACATGGCAGAGAAAAACAGAAAACTTCCTGTTTGAATCCTTTTTCCCTTCAAGTAAATGGATGAACTTCTTAGGGAATGCTACTTGGCTCTACCAAGTGTCGGGTCTGCAAAAAGGCGCCCAGCGCTTAAAGGTGACAGATCGATTGCCGCTTCACTTAGGTGCGTTTGAAAAAGCCATTCCTCCTCAGCCAGTGCCGAAACACAGAAAACGTGCAAAAAGGTACGTGCGGACACGCCCGGCGAAAGGCAGAGTCGCTTTCTTCACCGGCTGTGTCATGGATGGTGTTTTTTTTGACACCAATCAAAATACGGTGGAGCTGCTGCTGCGGAGCGGCTTAGAGGTTGTCATACCGGAACAGCAAACCTGTTGCGGTGCCCTGCATGCGCATGCAGGGAAGGTGGAAGAATCCAAAGAGCTCGCCAAGCGCAATATTGAAGCGTTTGAAAACGAGGAGGTCGACTATATCATCAATAACGCCGGGGGCTGCGGCGCTCGCCTGATTGAACTCCATCATCTCTTTGAAGAAGACCCCGAATGGTACAACCGGGCAAAGAGCTTCACTTCTAAAGTGATGGATATTTCTGAAGTCCTTCTTAACGTCGATGGTCTGAAATTCCTTAAGCCTGTACATAAGACAATCACGTATCAACCTTCCTGTCATATGACCAATGTACAGAAGGTCATCACACCGCCCCTTGAGCTGTTGAAACGGGTGCCCGGTATCACGTTGAAAGAGCTGGACCGTCCTGAGTTCTGCTGCGGCTCTGCCGGGATTTATAACCTAGTAAACTATGAAGAGTCGATGGATATTCTGGATGTGAAAATGAAGGATGTCTGCTCCAAGGAAGCGGATACTGTCGTTACGACTAATCCCGGCTGTTTGCTGCAAATGAAGTTAGGGATAGAAAGAGAAGGGAGAACGGAGAGTATGTCAGCCGTTCACCTTGTGGATCTATTACTGGAGGCTGATCCGGAGCCTCAATAGGAGCGTTTCTTTATAACAGGCATGGGCTTTGTTTTAGCTCATGCCTGTTATTTACATGCACTATAACAATTCTATAACAATTACGCCCCCACTTTGTTGTTTTTGTGGTTAATGAAGGAATACTGGAGGAAATAGGGAATACATAGGACTATGTGAGGAAGGGGGAAAGGGTATGAAGAAAAATCCGATTGCTACAGCGCTGTTTATTCTCGGCGTGTTATCCATTGTTGGAGGGATCATTTTAGGCTTGGTTTACGGAACGGAGGAGCCGTCCTATGGCTACGATCAACGAACACTTGGATGGTCCTTCGTCATCTACGGGGTCGTCTGGGGAGTCGTGTTACTGGGATTCTCTGAAATCATCAAACTGCTGCAGGGAATCTATAACCAAGGAGCGCCGGAGAAGGAGCGGGACAAGGAGGACATTCCCACGCCATCGTCGACTACAGACGCAGGGATTTCAAAAAATGTATCTACCGCCGCGAGAAGTGAAATCATAAATTTTTATAAGAAGAAGGGGGTAACGGTTGAGGGAATCGAGGCTATGGAAAAGGAATACTTTTACCTCGTTACGGCCGGTGGGAAACAGGAAATCGTGGAATTGGGTGGGTTTAAACCGATTGTCCATCCTTCCTGAACAGGACGAAGAGCGCAGACTATGTCTGCGTTTTTTTGTTATCTAAAACAACAAACTATGAAAAGTTATCTCAAAATTAAAAAAACACTTGCTTTATTGAATGCGCTTCCATTAGAATAAGACTCAAAGATAGGTAGTGATGTTTAATTAAAGGTTCATACCTTTTGGAGGAGGAAGCATATGCTGAAGCAGTTGCAGGACCTTAATCAGTCGATGAATGTGGAAGATGTCAGATCGAAGTCCTTTATACGTTACGGAAGAGTGTTGGAGGATTTTCCTTTTCAGAGGTTCGAGGAACGGATGGCCCGCACGTTGATTCCGGAGGAGGGTAATGAATATGTTCCCGGGTCAGCGGAGTTGGAGGAACCCGAATTGAAGTCGCTTTTGGAACGAAGGTACTACGGGGGGATGAGCTGTCAGATTGGATACTGTAACGGCAATAATTCGAACCTGGGTGGACTGGAGTACCACAAAGGCAGTGAGATCAACGTCGCCATGACGGATATGGTGTTGTTGTTAGGGCACTTGAATGAAGTGGAGGATAATTCATTCGATACGGGATTTCTGAAGGCATTCTACATACCGAAGGGCACAGCGGTGGAAATCTATCAAACGACTCTGCACCTGGCACCTTGCAAAGTAACCGCTGACGGATTTAAATGCATGGTCATCTTGCCGGAGGGTACGAATACTCCCTTGGAAGAGGAACAGGCAGGGGAAGACCCTCTGCTTTACATGAAGAACAAATGGCTTCTTGCTCACGAAGAGCATGACAGGTTTGTCTCTAATGGCGCTCATGTCGGGATCAAAGGTCCGAATGTATTTGTTCAGTTTCTGGAAAATGAATTCACTCAAGGAGGAAGGACATGAATAGCATCGCTTTTACTCTGATTACATGTGTATTCTTTATGGGACTTGTCGGTTGGATCTCTTATCGGAAGGCGAAGGGCCAGGTCAATGATTCGGATGGATACTTCTTGGCAGGACGCGGTCTGACAGGGGGATTCATAGCTGGTAGTCTGCTTCTGACGAACTTGTCTGCGGAGCAGCTGATCGGATTGAACGGACAGGCGTACAGTGCGAATCTATCCAACATGGCTTGGGAAGTCACGGCACCGATTGCTGTCATTATCATGGCGCTTGTCCTCTTGCCGAAGTACTTGGGCGGGGCCTTCTCCACGCTGCCGGAATTCCTCAGCACCAGGTTCGATGATGGTGTGAGACGGTACATTGTCCTGTTGTTCATGCTTGGTTATGTATTTGTTACGATTCCTTCGGTTTTGTATTCGGGAGCACTGGCAGTCCTGAAATTATTCGACGTCCCGGGCCTTCTCGGAATTTCGTTTGAATCCTCGGTTTGGTTAGTGATATGGATTATCGGAATCATCGGTGCAGTTTATGCTATTTTCGGAGGATTGAAAGCGGTTGCGATTTCGGATACGTTAAATGGGATCGGATTGCTGTTCATCGGTCTTTTGATTCCTGTTCTGGGGCTACTGGCTTTAGGTGATGGAAACCTTTTTCAAGGGTTCAAGACGATGACGACCGATCATGCGGAGAAGCTGAATGCGATAGGGTCGAAGGATGATTCTATTCCGTTCTCCACCATCTTCACGGGCATGATCTTCATGAACATGTTCTATTGGGGAACGAACCAGTATGTGATCCAGCGTGCGCTCGGTGCGAAGAACTTGGCAGAGGGGCAGAAAGGGGTTCTGTTTTCAGGATTCTACAAGCTGATCGTTCCTATCCTGATGATGATCCCGGGGGTCATCGCCTTCCATCTGTACGGAAGCGGGATGCAGACGATGGATTTGGCTTATCCGACGATGGTGACGAACCTGATGCCTACGATCTTGTCCGGTTTGTTCCTTGCTGTCCTTCTTGGAGCGGTGTTCTCAAGCTTCAACTCCTTGTTGAACAGTGCAGCAACGATGTTCGCGCTGGATATTTATAAGCCGAGCTTTAAACCGAATGCCAATGATGAGCAGCTGGTAAGGGTCAGTAAGTATTTCGGAACGATCCTGGCGCTGATCTCTTTCTTCATCGCGCCGTTACTGATGAATGCACCGGAAGGGCTTTGGAATATCATCCGCCAGTTCACGGGATTCTTCAACATTCCGATCATTGCGATTGTTCTCGTTGGAATCGCATCTAAGTTCGTTCCACCGGTGGCAGCGAAGATCGTCGTGGTCTTCCACGTCGTCACCTATTACATGCTGGTATGGGGTCTCGGACAGTTGTTCGGCATCGAAATCACGATGAGCTTCGTCCATATTTCCGGCATTCTGTTTGTTATAGAAGTAGCGATTATGCTTGTCGTCGGTTATATGAAGCCGCTTGCTACTCCTTATTCCGTCAAGTACAGCCCGAAAGTGGACATGGTCCCTTGGAAATATGCACTGCCTACAGCTGTCGTATTACTAAGCTTGATGGTTTTCGCCTATATCGTGTTCTCTCCGATCGGCCTTGCTTATCCGGATGCGATCGTTTCGAACTGGTTCTGGATGGCGACAGCTTTATTAGCGGGAGTGACCGCAGTCATTCTTATGGTGGCTAAGAAGAAATGGGAAAATAAATACGTACGATCACAAGAAGAGCAGTTGAAAGAAGCGGGAAATTTATAATTCGAATCGGAGGTCTCTTTCATGAAGACGGTATCAGAACAAAAGCATGGACTAAAGTTACACACTCAAGGAGATCAATTTACCATCGAACTGGATGGCCGTACCCTGCTGAAGCATTCTCCACAATCACCATGTGTCTATGTAGGACAAGGCGAAGAAACGATGGATATGTATAGAGGGAACTTTCACATCGATGATTATGTCATAGAACGAAGCGGGTTGAGATACGCGCAGGTTACGGAAAACCAAACAGGGTATGAAATTGAATTAAAGCGCGCTCCAAAAGACGAATCCATCCTGGTGATGCAGGTAGTTTATGAGAAGGAGAGTCTTCGTATTCAATTCGATGGGGACAGGGAGATGTATAACCGTTTCTGGATTCGTATACATGCAGATAACAGCGAACGAGTGTATGGATGCGGCCAACAAATGTCCCATTTGAATCTTAGAGGGAAGCACTTCCCACTTTGGACATCCGAGCCAGGAGTCGGCCGGAACAAATCAACCTATACGACCTGGCAGGCAGATGTGCATGACAAGGCAGGAGGGGATTACTATCATACGAACTATCCTCAGCCTACCTATCTATCTACGAGAAAGTATTTCTGTCATGTCGAGACGACGGCCTATGCGGATTTTGATTTTCGTAATGATGATTTCCACGAGCTGCAGGTGTGGGAAATACCGGAATCCGTCCTGTTCGAGAGTGGAGAAACTTACAAGGATCTCGTTGGCAGCCTGACCTCTCATCTGGGGCGCCAGCCTGAGCTTCCGGAGTGGACGTATGACGGGATATGGCTCGGTATGCAGGGTGGAACGGAGAAGGTCCAGCAGAAAATAGACGAGGCGCGGGAGAAGGGAATAAAAGTAGGAGCAGTCTGGGCCCAGGACTGGCAGGGCAAGCGCGTCACTTCTTTTGGAAGACGGTTGAATTGGGACTGGAAATGGGATGAGAACGAATATCCGGATTTAGATGTGAAATTGAAGGAATGGAAGGCAGAGGGGATCCGCCTTCTCGGCTATATCAATCCTTATCTCGTAAACGACGGTACCTTGTATAAAGAAGCGGTTGAACTGGGTTATCTCGTTCGGAACCAAGCAGATGAGGTGTACTTGGTCGACTTCGGAGAGTTTGACTGCGGGATTGTGGATCTGACTCATCCGGAGGCATTCCAGTGGTATAAAGAAGTGATACAGGCCAATTTGATTGATTTTGGACTGGACGGCTGGATGGCAGACTTCGGAGAGTATCTGCCGACAGATGCCAAACTGCACACTCAAGTCTCCGCCAAATTGATGCACAATGCGTGGCCGATGCTGTGGGCGAAAGTCAACTTCGAAGCTGTGGCAGAGTCGGAGCGTCCGGATGATCTGGTTTACTTCATGAGGGCTGGTCATACCGGCAGCCAGAAGTACTGCCACTTATTATGGGCAGGTGACCAGAGTGTGAACTGGGATCTGGATGACGGGATCGCCTCGGTTATACCGGCAGCACTGTCCGCAGGCTTATGCGGGAACGGTCTGCATCACAGCGATATCGGAGGATACACATCGCTTCACGGTAATAAAAGGACGAAGGAATTGCTGCTCCGATGGCTGGAGATGGCTGCTTTCACACCAGTGATGAGAAGCCACGAGGGGAACCGCCCGAATGATAATTACCAATATGATCAAGAGGAAGAAACGATGCAGCATTTCGCCCGCATGACAGACGTCCATGTAGCGCTGGCTCCCTATTTGAGAACGCTCGTCAAGGAGAATGCGGCGGAAGGGATTCCTGTGCAGCGTCCGCTCTTCATGGAATACGAAGAGGATGAAAGAACGTATGAGCTGCAATACCAATACATGTTGGGGGAAGACGTTTTAGTCGCTCCTGTCTATGAGGAATCCGCGACATTCTGGTCGGTGTACTTGCCTGAGGATGAATGGGTGCACTTATGGAGTGGAGAATCCTACAGCGGCGGTACGGTTGAAGTGGCAGCCGGCATTGGCGAACCGCCTGTGTTCTATAGAAAAGGTTCTGCCTTTAAAGATACCTTTGAATCCATTCGCCAGCATTACGCATGGAAAAAATGAAAATAAACATAGTTACCTTTACTAAAAGGTAACTATGTATGTTATATTTGTCTTAAGAACACGAAGGAGGCTACCTGGCAATGAGCATGACCATTCTTTACGTCCCAATCGGCAGAAAGACATTTGACTTGGAAGCAGGAGAAATACAGCGGAAGAACAGTTCAACCATGCTGAACAGTCTTGGGGTTGAAGTGATTGAACCGGAAGAAATCGTGACGTCACCGGATGAATTAGAGGAGTTCTTAAATGGCATAGAAAAGGACCGCATCGTCGCATCGATTTATCAAAGTGTCACTTTCGCAGATGGAGAATTTGTGGAGGTGTTGATCAAGCAGGTGCAGGCTCCTGTCATGGTTTGGTCCATCAGGGAGCCGAGCATCAACGGCCGGCTCCGGTTGAATTCCCTCACAGGCGGAAACAGCACGAGCCATATGCTGAAATGTGCGAATCATCCGTATTCTTTCTTGTTCGGGAACCCGGAAGAAGCACAAATCAAAAGCCGCCTGCTCAAGTTCCTGAAAGTCCAAT
Source organism: Bacillus sp. SB49 (assembly GCF_000469135.2). NCBI lineage: Bacteria > Bacillati > Bacillota > Bacilli > Caryophanales > Bacillaceae > Bacillus > Bacillus sp. SB49. The sequence continues at coordinate 3,137,834 of NZ_CP048117.1, read as the reverse complement.
ATGTCATTCATGAACTCAAGCAATTCAAAATCGGCGTCGTCGGAGAGCACCCGCCCGGATTCTTTTTCTCAGGGACGGATGAGGAGCTTCTACATAAGCAATTCGGTGTAGAGATCAAGAAAGTAGATTTGATGAAGGCTTTCGAAGAATCTAAGAAACTGCCACAGGAAGCATGGGAGCACGCGATCGACCGAGCGGAACAACAGGTGATCGGTCTGAACCGAAACGAAGAGACGGTCCAGAGGTTTGCCCAGTTCACGACACATGTGGAATCCATCATAGAGGAAGAGGGACTCTCCGGTCTCGCCATCCGCTGCTGGCCTGATTTCTTTAATGAACTGGGTGCTGCCGCCTGTTCGACGTTGTCCCAATTCACGGAGGACGGTATTGTATCGTCTTGTGAATCGGACATTCACGGCGCTGTATCGATGTTCATTCTGCAGCAGCTGAGCGGCGGGAAGGCACCTTACCTTGGAGATATGGTCCACGTGAATGAAGCAAGCAATTCTGTCGTCTTCTGGCACTGCGGAGCGGGAGCCTACTCTCTTGCCCATCCGGATCAAGGAGCACGTCCAGGCGTACACCCGAACCGCAAGCTCGGTTTTACGATGGAATTCGGCTTGAAGCCGGGGCAGGTGACCATGTTCCGTGTAGGATACACGCCGGAAGGGTACCGACTGTTAGTGATGCGCGGCAATGCTCTCGATACACCTCAACGCTTCAATGGGACTTCGGTGGAAGTGGAACTGGAAACAGACATCAACGATACGTTATACGGCTTGATGGAAGAAGGGTTCGAGCCTCACTATGCCCTTGTTTATGAAGATGTTGCTGATGAATTGGTAGAACTCGGCCGCCAGCTTGGTGTGGAAACGGTGGTCTATACTAAAGATTAAAGGAGGCACGCCCGATGATGAAAATAGCAATTGGGCAAGCAGGAGGGCCGACCGCTGTGATCAATGCCACATTAGCCGGTTTTGTAGAAAGTGTAAAAGATACCTATGACGTGACCTTTGTCGAGGATGGTTATGAGGGTCTTGTTGAAGAAAGGTTCCGTCCCGGGGATTCCACCATGCTGCAGTGGGTGGTAGATAACAAGGATGTCCCGGGAGCCTGCCTTCGGTCAGGGCGCTATGCCTTCGACGATGAAGCCATCCGGAAATCGGTGGTAAACCTTGCTAAGCATCACATTGATATCTTAGTTTTCATCGGAGGGAACGGAACGATGGAAGCCCTGTACAAAGTGAAGCAGGAAGCAGAGAAGCAGGGTGTCGAGCTCAAAGTATTAGGGCTTCCGAAAACGGTGGACAATGATTTGGGTGCGACCGATCATGCACCCGGATTTGCCAGTGCGGCGAAATACATTGCCCAGACGACGAAGGATATGAGCCGGGATTTATATGCGATGAACAACTTCGAGCAGGTGAGGGTTCTGGAAACGATGGGAAGGAATGCAGGCTGGTTGGCGGCCGCTTCCGGTGCCTTCCGGGAGTACGAAGAAGAAGGCCCGCATTTTATCGCGATACCGGAGAAGCCAATCGATAAGCAGCTGCTGATGGATGCTGTCCGGAAAGCATTGGATTCCTATGGGTACGCCCTCCTCGTCGTCAGCGAAGGTGTGCAGTGGGAGCAGGGAGAGCAAACGACGCTGGATGAGGTGAATGGACGGTCCATCTTAGGAGGGATCTCCACGGAAATCGCGAATTTCATTAAACAGGAATGTAACGTGACGACAAGAGCAGAGCTCTTAGGAATGAACCAGCGCTCTTGTTCTACATCCCGACTAGATGCAGACGAAGCCTATCAGATCGGCTGGGCCGGTGGCCGGTGGCTGCAGAAAGGGTACGATGGCTGCATGGTGGCGATCGAGCGTAAGCCGACGGATTGTTATACAATAGAATTAAAACCAGTTAAATTAGAGGATGTCATTGCGGAGGAAGAAAGGTTGCTGCCGCCTGCTTTCATCGAGGACTATCAAGCTTACTACCGTTGGCTGAGTCCGTTGTTGGGAGGTGATCCCCCTTCTTACCCTCCAGTTACGAAGAGGAGAGTGGAAATAAGTGAGTACGGATATTAATAATGGTCTGAATAAAGATCTTGCCTTATATATACAGCTGAAAGAAGTGTTTATCGAACGTATCCAGAACGGCCAGTGGAAGCCTGATACATTGATTCCGACCGAACAGGAATTGATGAAAGAATTCAACGTCAGCAGAACGACGATTCGGCAAGCCGTCTCGATTCTCGTTCAGGAGGGTCTTGTCGAGAAGAAGCAGGGTCGGGGAACGATCGTTAAGCCTAGAAAGCTGAGCGGAAACCTCAGTCAATTGAAGGGTTTCGCAGAAGAAGTGTTGGAAAGAGGCCAAACGCCGCGCAGTCGTTTGATCCGAGCCGAATTCAAAGACAACCTACACCATGAAAAGTCGATGCTGGATATCAAAGACGATCAACCGATTCTCTTGATCGAGCGTATCCGGTTCGCGGACGACATGCCCGTCGCAATCGAGCGGACATGCTGGCCGAAGGATGTCGGGGAAATCTTGATGAAGCATGACCTGGATGAAGCGAGGTATTATGAAATCCTCGAAAAATATAACATCTATTTGAACCGGGCCAAAGAGAAGATCAGTGCGATTAACGCAACGATCAACGAGGCAGACGAACTTGGTATCCGTGCCGGGGAAGCGCTACTCGAAATGACACGACTGAGCTTCGGCGTCCATGATCGTCCTATTGAATATACAAGAACTAAATATCGTCATGATCAATACCATTATAGTTTTGAATTAAAACGATAAAAAGGAGAAATGACAATGCCATTCATTGATGGGAAAACGATGTTGAATCATGCACGGGAGAACGGGTACGGAGTAGGTGCTTTCAGTGCACATAATGCGGAAACGATCGTAGCCATATTGGAAGCAGCAAAAGAAAAGCAATCGCCGGTCATGATTCAAATCGGCCAAAAGGTCATTCAGACACTCGGTTTGAAGCCTATGAAAGAGATGCTCGACAGCTTCGCAGAGCATTATGATGTGCCGCTTTGTATCCACTTGGATCACAGCCGCCAATTCGAACAAACGATGGAAGCGATCCAGCTTGGATTTCAATCGGTGATGTTCGACGGCTCCGCCCTGTCTTTCGAGGAGAATACGAAGATAACGAGGCAGGTGGTCGAAGCTGCCCGGGCTCTTGGTATCGGCTCAGAAGGTGAGATCGGAAAGATCGGTGGTACGGAAGATGATATTACGGTAGCAGAGAAAGACGCCCTCATTACGACAACACAGGAAGCGGTGGATTTCGTAGAGGCGACGGATGTCGATTATCTGGCAGTCTCGATCGGAACGGCCCATGGCATCTACCAACAGACTCCGAATCTCCATTTCGATCGGTTGGAAGAAATCTCGAAAGCGGTACAGCGTCCGGTTGTTCTTCATGGAGGTTCTGACGTTCCGGATGAACAAGTGAAACGCGCCATCTCTTTGGGCATTGCCAAAATCAATGTCGATACAGAACTCCGTCAAGCGTTTACCCGAGGCTTACAAAACTACATGAACGAACAGCCGGAAGACATCGTCCTTGCCAATTCCTTAGGAGCAGGCCTTGCGCAGATGAAAGAGAAAGTAAAAGAGAAGATCGATGTATTCGGCAGTGCCGGATATGCAAGCGAGTTCAGCACAAGCGAAAAGGTCGTAACGTTACAATAAATAAGGGGGTTGTTACTATGTTTGAAGCGATGACAACGTACTCGTTTGGACTTTTTATAGACGGAGAATGGGTCGAGAAAGACGGTAGAGATCCGGTCTTTAATAAATACTCACAGGATGTAGTTGCGGAGACGGCTCGAACAGATAAAGAGGATGTCGATCGTGCTGTGGAAAGTGCGCGAGCAGCTCTTTCCAACTCCTTCTCTCCGTATGAGCGTTACGAGGTTTTACTGAAAGTGGCGCACTTGCTTCGGGATAACGAGGAAGAATTCGCTCAGGCGATTGCCAAAGAGGTCGGAAAACCGATCACAGAATCCAGGGGAGAAGTAGGCCGATCTGCCTTGACGCTTGAAATTTCCGCCGAAGAAGCGAAACGGATTCACGGCGAAGAAATTCCGGTGGAGGCAGCTCCCGGGTCAGAAAACCGCCGTGCCTTTACAAGACGCTATCCGGTCGGCGTTGTGGCAGCCATCACGCCATTCAACGTCCCGCTGAACCTTGTTTGTCATAAAATCGGACCAGCTCTCGCCGCAGGCAACAGCGTTATTTTGAAGCCGGCCGAGCAGACACCTGTCTCCGCGTTACTACTGACCAAACTGTTTGAGGAAGCGGGACTGCCGAAGGGCCGTTTGAACGTATTGACGGGCAAAGGGGAAGAGGTCGGCCCATTACTGACATCCAACCAGGACATAAACATGTTCACCTTCACAGGAAGCCCTAAAGTAGGAGGGATCATCCGCGAGCAGGCTGGGCTGAGAAACGTTGCGCTTGAACTTGGAAATAATTCCGCGACCATCGTTCACAAGGATGCCGATATCGAAGAATCAGCTTCTCTTGTTGCTCAAAAAAGCTTCAATAATGCGGGTCAGGTGTGCATTTCCGTCCAGCGCGTCTATGTCCATGAAGATATCTACGACGAATTCCTGACGAAAGCGCGAGAGGCTGCGGCCGGCATCAGACTGGGCGACCCGTTGCAGGAGGCTACCCAAATGGGACCGATGATTGCGGAGGAAGAAGCGATCCGGGTCGAACAGTGGGTGAAGGAGGCTGTTGCAGAAGGAGCAAACGTAGAGACGGGCGGAGTGAGAGATGGAGTATTTTATCACCCGACTGTACTTACGAACGTAAAGGATACGATGAAAGTCTGCCGCGAAGAAGTGTTCGGTCCGGTTGTCGCAGTCGATTCCTACCGGGATGAAGACGAAGTCATTGCGCGTGTGAATGATTCCGAATACGGCCTGCAGGCGGGACTGTTTACGAATGATATGTCCTTCGTCATGAAGGCTATGGATGAGATTCATGTCGGTGGATTGATCGTCAACGATACATCAGGTTATCGTGTCGATCACATGCCTTACGGCGGAGTGAAGAAGAGCGGTACTGGTAAAGAGGGCCCTCGTTATGCTATCGAAGAAATGACGGAAGAGAAAATTATCGTATTAAATAGTTGAGAGGAGGGGAGTCGTAAGCGGGCTCCCTTTTCCTATCAAACGTTTGGCAGGAGAATCAGACTATGGAATTCATCACAATTTTATTGCCGATTTTTTTCGTTTTTGCGACGGGTTACTTTGTTCAAAAGATCTTCGACTTTGATATCACCAACTTCTCCAAGCTTGCCCTGTATGTTCTCGTACCGTTTCTCGTCTTCCGGACGTTCTATCAAGAATCGATCACCTTCTCTTATTTCTATATCACGATCTATATGGTTGGATTGTGCGTGGTCATCATCGTTGCAGTGACGCTGCTATCGAAGGTCTATCACTACACCGAAAAAGAAAAATGTGCGTTGATCCTGTCGTGTGCCTTCATGAATAATGGCAACTACGGCACGCCGCTCGTCTTATTCCTGTTTGGTGCAGCGGGGATGGAAACGGCGATTCTCCTGATGGTGTTGCAGCAATTGTTGATGAGTACCCTCGGCGTGTATTATGCGGCGAAGGGAAGCGACGAAGCAGATGGAATGGGAGCGGCTCTCCGCTCGGTCCGGAGAATGCCGATGGTTTACGGCGCGATAGCAGGAATCATCTGCAACAGCTTCGATATCACCATCGGCCCATTATTGAACGGAGTGAACCTGATTGCGGATGCTGCGATTCCGGTGATTATGGTGACCTTAGGAATGCAGCTGGCCAAAATGAAACCGCAGATCATGGACGTGAGGAAATTGTCGGCCGCCGTTCTATTGAAATTGGTTGCCGCACCTTTGATCGCTGCTGTCATCGTATGGTATCTGCCTGTCGATCCCTTAGTGAAGCAGATCATGATCATTATGGCTGCGACTCCTACAGCGGCGAACACGACGATGTATGCTATCCAGTTCCAAACCGATCCGCAGATGGTCACGAGTGCCACGCTCACTACAACTTTGTTAAGTGCGCTTACGATTCCTTGTGTGATTTATTTTGTCATCTGAAAAGAGAAAAAGCAGCAGGCGGGAAATCCCGTCTGCTGCTTTTTTACTCCGGCTGTATGAAAGAGCTTAAGCTTCCCACTTCAGCTTCATGATCATCTCCATAATCGCCTCTCGCTTATCATTTCCTTCCACTGTAAACGTCGACGCCTTGAAATCGGCGAGGACGATGAAGCGGTCGGCTCTCAATATTTCCATCAACACAGGGGTCTTCTCGATATGGGTAAAGAAAAATTCTTTCTGCACGTACGTCCACCTCGTCACTTTCCAACCGCGCTTTCTTTTCCTGACGGTTTTCTTCTACCTACTAATTCCTCCTCGTCAAACGGTTAAACCTGAATAGAGGATTTTCGGGGTTTTGCGCGTTGGAAATTCTCTCTTTTTTATAGTTCGAAAAAAAAATTGAAGAAATTTTGATTTTTTTGACACCAAAATGCCTCTCTTTCTCGATTATAGATACGAAGGAGTTTTTCCTTCTAAATTAATTAAAAAAATAGGAGATGAGGCTGTGAATTATTTGAAGGAGATCAATGCGTTCCACGATGAGGTGGAGCTGAATGAGGTGTCGGCGTCTGCGTCGCTGCTCTGGTATGTGCTGATGCAGTTCAACAACAAGACGGGATGGAAGGAGGAGTTTACGGTGCCGACGGCTGCGGTGCTGGTGAAGTCGGCGATGAGTGAGAAGATGTTCCTCCGGGCGCGGAAGGAGCTTGCGGAGAAGGGCTACCTGTCGTTCCGGTCCGGATCTCGTCATTCGTCGCCTTCGTACACGATGATTTCCTGTGTGAAGGAGGCCGGCGGGGCGGACAAGCGGGGGGACAGCAGGGAGGGTAGGGAGGGGGACTTTATTAAAAGAAAAGAGAGGAGAGGAAAAGAAGAGCCGGGGCGTCCGCACCTTTTCTACGAGCAGAACGTCGGAACGCTGTCGCCGCATGTGGCGGAGCGGATCACGGCTTGGGCGGAGGAGCTTCCGGATGACGTCGTGACGTCGGCGATGGGGGTGGCGGTCGAGAACAACAAGCGGTCGTTCCGGTATATCGAGTCGATCCTGAAGAACTGGCAGGCGCGCGGTGTCCGGTCGCTTGCGGATGTGGAGCGGGAGGAAAGGCGTCCTCGGGAAGAAGCGGACAGGGCGTCGGTATGGATGGCGATGTATGAAGAGAAACGAGAGGAGACGGTCGGATGAAATACGAAAAGGCGTTTGAAATTGTCGATATGCTGGAGGAGCTGTATGCACCGAAGTTTAAGGTGACAAAAAGGAAGCTGGATGTGTGGATCCCGGCGCTTGAGCGGATGGATTACGAGAAGGTGAAAGCGAACGTGACGGAGCACGCGCTGCGTTATCCTTATTCGCCGGTCATCTCGGACATCGCCGCTTATGAGGAGGAAGAGGACGATTTCATGGAGAAGGTCGAGCAGTGGAAGCGCGAAGCGGCGGCCGTCCCGCCAGAGGTGAAGCGGGAATTTTTTCAGAAATTCGAAGAACTATTAAGGAGATGGGAACGATGATGTATAACAAAGAAGCGGAAGTGTCGGTGATCGGAAGTTTGCTTGTAGACGGAATGCTTGCCGGGGAAACGATCCTGTTGCCGGAGTATTTCTATGACGGGCGCCACCGGATGATTTTTCAGGCGATCAGGAAGGTCGATGAGTCAGGAGCGCCTGTCGATATGGTGACGGTGACGACGGAGCTTGGTGAGAAGGTACGCGAAGTCGGGGGCGTCAGCTATATGACGGAAATGGCGACCTCGATTCCGACGACCGTCGACTTCAAGCATCATCAGCTCCTCGTCATTGACGCCTACCGCAACCGGAAAACGAGGGAAGCGGCCCAGCGCTACATGCAGAAACCGTCGGAAGAAGCCCTCGATCTTCTCCTCGAAGAATTGGAGAAATACCGCCAAGTGAAACGAGTCATCGAAGATCCTTCACTCTATGACACCCTCATTGAAGTATCCAAAGAACTGGAGCCGTTGGAGGACGACGCGATGACCGGCTATTCGACCGGGTACGACGAGGTCGATCAGATTACCGGAGGCGTGCAGCCCGGGGATCTTGTCATCCTCGCCGGCCGTCCCTCGATGGGCAAGACCGCCTTCGCCTTGAACCTCGCCGCCCGCCACTGCGAAAGCGGCGGCGAAACGATTTTTCTGACGCTGGAGATGACGCAGAAGGCGCTTGTTAGGCGGATGCTGTCAGCGAAAGCAGGAGTGGACGGCCACAAGTGGAAGCTGCGCACCTTTTCCGAAAGCGACCTGCGCAACTGTCTGGATGCCATCGGCGAGATGTCACAATGGAAGCTCTATCTCTGCGAGCAGGCCTACACCGTCCCTGAAATCCGTGCCCATCTCAGGCAGATGATCCGCAAACACCAGCTGACCCGTCCCCTCATCGTCATCGACTACCTCCAGCTCCTCGAAGCCCCCGGTTACCACGAACGGCGCGACCTCGAAATCGGCGCCATGACCCGCGCCATCAAGCTGCTCGCTAAAGAACTCGATGTCCCGATCATTCTCCTTTCCCAGCTCTCCCGAAGCGTCGAACAGCGCAAAGACAAACGCCCGATGCTCTCGGATTTAAGGGAGTCCGGCAACATTGAACAGGACGCCGACGTCGTCGGATTCCTCTACCGCGAAGACTACTACAGCAGAAGCACCGGAAACGAAATCGAACTGATCATCAGCAAGCAGCGCAACGGTCCGGTCGGGGATGTGAAGCTCTACTTCGATAAGGAAATCGGGCGCTTTAGGGACAGGAGGGAGCGGCTGCAGGTGCTGTAATTATTTTTGTGAAGAAATGAGAAAATCTGCTAAACATAGCTGAGAGGGTGACCGATATTACTAATGATCGTCGAAGTCGATGATCCGAATGGCACGAATGCCTGGGCGCGTCCGGGGGAGAAGGTCATGGTTGGAAGAAGAAAGATTGATAGCAGGTAATGACTCTAGTTACATAGAGTGGTTATACATCATGGGGGCACAAGGATGTGTCTTCATAAATACAAAAACATGGAGGTAACAAAATTATGAGAATTAATCACAACATCGCAGCGCTTAACACGTATCGTCAGTTGGGTAGTGCGAACAATGCTCAGTCTAAATCAATGGAGAAGCTTTCTTCTGGTCTACGTATCAATAACGCAGCGGATGATGCGGCTGGTCTTGCGATTTCTGAGAAGATGCGTGGACAGATTCGGGGATTGGATATGGCTTCTAAAAACGCCCAAGATGCCACTTCTTTAATTCAAACTGCTGAAGGTGGGCTAAACGAGACCCACTCTATACTTCAGCGTATGAGGGAATTGGCAGTTCAAGCATCCAACGATACTAATACTGATGTGGATCGTAATGAAATTCAAAAAGAAGTAGATCAACTCAGACAAGAAGTTACAAGAATTGGAAACAACACAGAATTTAACACGAAAACTTTGCTTAATGGTGGAGCGGGTGTTCAAGCTAGTCAAACTGATGCTACTGTAGCCAAAGGGATTCAAGGAACATCTGACACTCAAGCAACTGGAGTCGTGGCATTTACAGGTGCTGGAGTAACTTCTCTAGCTACTGCCGCCACTGCCACAATTGATTTAGACGCTACAAGCGATACTGTCTTAACAGGTGGTAAGGTTACAATTAATGGAACTACCTTAGATGTAGCTACCGGCACGAGTGGTGAAGATTTAGCTACTACTATTAACGAGAGCTCGGATGATTTTGGTGTTACTGCCAATTATGACTCTAGTACTCATGAATTAACATTAACGCAAAAAGGATCTACCGGATCTGCAAGTAAGATAGACGTTCGCTTTGATGGCGTTTTTGATAGTGACACAGCGGCATCTGCTTCTGTTAACACTAATATATCTGCACAAGGATCTAACGCGACATTAGCAACAGGCGCAGACTTTACAATTGATGGAACAAATGCTGCGGCAGGAGATTTTGTGGTAGAAGGCAATAAAGTCACTATTACAAAAGATGGGAATTCAAAGGGTCTATCTTTTGAACTAACAAAGGCTACAACTGCCAATACAATTACTATAGATTCAAATAATTCGTTAAAATTTGCAATTGGTGCAAATACTAATCAACAGATGGATTTGTCTATTAACGATATGAGAGCGGAAGCATTAGGTATTAGTGATATTGATGTATCAAATAGAGACAGTGCTAATGATGCGATTACTACTATACAAAGTGCTATTGAAACCGTTTCAGCTGAGCGTTCTAAATTGGGGGCATCTCAAAATCGCTTAGAGCATACTATTAATAATCTTGATACATCTTCTGAAAACTTAACAGCAGCGGAATCTCGAATTCGTGATGTGGATATGGCTAAAGAAATGATGGAGCAGACTAAAAACTCTATTCTCTCACAAGCTGCTCAAGCTATGCTTGCTCAAGCGAACCAACAGCCACAGGGAGTTCTACAACTTCTTCGTTAATTTCTTTGATCAATTGGAAGGCTCTAGTGAAACTAGAGCCTTTTTTAGGCTTTGAAGGTGGTGATACTGACAGTTAAGTATATACCAATAGGAATGGTAAATAATGAAAATATAGTTGAAGGCTAAAGGTATGACTATTAATCTCGTAATTCAGAAGAAGAGAAGAAAAACTATTTTAAATGCCAACATTTATGAAACCTTGGCTAAAGGTATAATTTTTCAAATCAAAAGGTCTCGAAACTAGCAACCACAAGGAATTCTATAACTTCTATGTTAATCTTAAAATATATGGAAACCTTTGATAAATTTAGAGGTTTCTTTTTAATTTATTTAATTAAATTTAGGAGGGGGAGAAGTTTTGGAGGTTGATTGGAATAATTTGTCCGTTGTTATCCCTCTTATAGTTTTACTGGTGACTTTAATCTTTAATCTTTTTAAAGAAAGAAGGGATAGAAACTATCAGTATAGACCAACAGCAACATTATATACGGTAAATACAACTGAATTGAATAATGATGATACCTATCTAATGTACAATGATGATATTGTACGAATCGATTTTCAAAGTAAAGGAGTATTTCTTAAACTTACCAATATTTCAGATCCACCCATGCTTAATGTCCTTGTAGATGTTCATTATAGTAATGATAGACTTACGCAAAAGTATCAGATATATTTAATCGAAAAACAAAAGTCTTTTATTATACCTATTTCAAACACAAATGTGCAAAATGGAACTCACGATATAATGGATAAATTTAATAAAATTCACATCACCTATAGGTCATTGTCAGGACAAAAATACTTTGCAAGAATAATGAGCAGTGGGAAAATAACTGTTGTTGCAAAGAGGTTTTTATTTAGTAGAGAAAAGATTTTGTCTACTAAGTCAAATAGAATCTCTGAGTTCAGAAAATCATAGATTTCATTACGGTAAAAAGAAATGTTAATATGCAGATGTGTCCTCGTCAGATGACGGAGCAGGTGAAATCTGTAGCGAGATTTGGATAAAAAAGCGTCATAAGTTCATCGAGCGGGTAATGATCTACGGGCCTTATAGAAGTGTGTCCACTTGTTACTTTCGGCATCATATTTCTCCTTGCTGCAAAAGACAACTAGGAGAGAAAGGCTTTCGCTGAGAGATTGGGTCTTGTATAAATGGAGTTATGCGCCTTTGATTCATAAGGGTGCACGCGTGGATTCTGATGTGACCATTGGACAAAGGAACTATCATTAAGGATAAAGCAATGGTGGAGAGCTATGCATAGATTGGAAGGCAGGTAAGGTTGCGGGAGGAGAGAAGGATTAAAGGTCAAATTTCCTTCTAGATTTTACAACCGTCCATGCGGAGTGGAAGCCATTGCATGGCGAAGAATGAAGATCGATGGAAAGTCCGGAACTGCAAGTGGGGGCCTTGATTATATGAAGGTGCTTCTGGAAAAGAGTTATGCACCGGAAAGGTGATCATCTATCCGACAAGGGGGATGTAACAGCTTTATAAGGCTGGGAAGAGAATAAAAGTAATGGAAAGAACCGTGCGGGACTATCAAATCGTCCCGCACGGTTCTTTTTTTCGCTCCCCAAAACAGTGGGGTGTTTTTTGGGGACCCTTCTTTTCTACAGGTTGATAGCCAAATCCGTCCTTGGTGCCGTAGCTTCGCATAAAGTAGTTTCCGGTAATTTCCTGAATGATTTTGGATAGGGGGGCTAATCGTACGGCAGATCGGGTGAGGAATAGTAGTCTTTCATGTGTTCGGAGAGCGAACGGAAATGTTCCTCTTCCTTAATAAAGAGACACGGAAATCGGCTGTTTTTTGTGTGCTGGAAAGGATGGCGAGAGACTTGTAATTTGGAAGACTTGCAGCGGTTTTGTGCTTATCCTGGGGTGCCGAGCTGTACTTTCATTATACGACGTCCGTGCTTCGGATAGGAAATTTAGCAATGGATCGGTAGGTTTGCCATTTTATCAAACAAGCAGTAAAGGGATAGCTGTTAACAATTAAAATTTGATGAAGCAAATTACCTATGCAAAAAAATGCGCCTCCTCTTAGGTTATTATGTTATTATTGCTAAAAAATAACAATAAAAGAGGAGGATGAACTTTGCGTGAATCGGTTGAAGAAGTCTGGATGAACTTTGTAAAACATTTGGTCGAGCTCGATCTGACTCTTATAGAAACAATGGACAGATTGGGGGGAGAAACCTCTGCAAATGATGCTTACCTGAAAGTATATAGGTCTGCTAAAGAGTTTCGTAATGCTCTGTTAGACCAGGATATCACCTTTTTTCAGAGTCCTCATGAAATCATAGCAGCTATTGATGAGCCTGTTAGTATCTATGGTGTACCAAATCTTCTTAGGATAGTCGGTGGGGAAGACGTTCCTGTCTATGACTCTTTTAAACGAACGGTTCGGAGCGAGTGGCGGCATGCTGTGGCAGAACTTCCGGAGGACAGGGGAACGGAATTATACAGACACGTGTACGAACAGTGTAAAGACTATGGTGGGGAAAAGGATTTTATCCGCTTTCGTGAACAATTGGGGTCCGGTGACTTTTCGTGTTTATTAAAGCGAAGGAATGTGGAAGGTCTAGTAGAACAGCTGCCGTTACCTGTTCGTTCCTTTGCAATAGAAACTTTCTTTATGGAATTACCGGCAACGATACGGGAGGTCGGAATTTGCCAGATGTGCGGTCAAGTATTGAATGTGCGCGGGGACGGGAGTATGGAGGCGTGTGTTGGTAAGAGGTGCAATGTCGAATCACCGACGAAGGTTAAATTGGAGGAATTTACGAGATATTGGATGGTCAATGATTGGACTATGCGTTTTATTCGGAGGCCCGGTATAGAGGAACGGAGGATAGAAGAAAAAACGAGAGCGATTTTGAACGGAGTTAGTAGATACACCGTAGAGGTGCACCCGGATTATGACCGGGTAGACTTGGCCATATGTGAGCGTGGGGAACGGAAGATTCAGGCAGATGTGAAGGATGTGAGTAATCCATGGAGCTTGGTCAAGTTTTTGAATGAGCAGTATAGCGATCTAAACGTAAAGCTGGGTGGATTAAATATGGTGTATATTGTGATCCCGCAAGATATTATCCGAAAGAAGTCAAATGGCTATGTGGAATGGGTCGAAGCGTATATCAACCCTTCATTAAAACCGTATCTGTCTATCTATTCCGAAGCGAAATGGTACAACTTGGTCCGTTCTTTATGTCCCGAGGAGGTGGAAGGTTGAAAGGTGTCATGGATATGTATCATGAATTTTTTAGAGGAGCAGGGTTAGGAAGCGGATCGGCAGGTAAAAGGATGCTATCAGTTGAATTGTTGCTTTTTCTAGCTTATCAGGAAGTTCCTCGTCCTTCTGCCAACGAATGCTGGACATTCTTACTAGGGTACCAGAAAGAGGAATCTCGCAGTCGTTCCATTTATTCTAAAGAAAAATGGCAGGAGTTACGACGGTTGGTGAGGGAATACCCTTTTGATTCTCAAAGAGCTTGGGAGGAATCGTTGCGCCAATACCAAGCGATGCCTTATGAATACCGTTTATTTTCTTTTATAAACGGTGGAAGTTATTGGAGGATGAAAAAGCCCGTGCATGAACCGGAGGAAGTGTTCAAGTGGCAACCGGAAGCATGGACCTCTTTCTTAATCCGGCAAGGATTGTTACGTACTGACAGAAGGGAACTTCCTTCTCTCTCCTCCGTGTATCAGCGAAAGGTACCGGGAAATTGGAAACGTCGGAACAAAAGAGTCTATTTTTATCATCGTATCCTCAAAGGGGCAAATGCATATGAAGGGACCACTTCGGTTCGAATGACGGGAGGAATGGCTGAGGGGTATATCCAGGCTGGTTCATTCAAGCATCGGCCGGGAAGCATCCCCCAGCTTCCTCCATGGAGAAAAAAGAACCGGTATCTTATGCCGATCAATCGTTCAGAAAGGATAAAAGTCGCAGAAGAGATGATGACGATTGCGGGGTCTCCCAAATGGCTACTGCAGTCTCGGCGAACTTTCATTAAGAAAGGGAGGAAGGTACCGGATTATCTGCCTTTTTACGAATCGATGCTGCATTTGGCCGGCGGCGTAGGAGTCGGGAAGAATGCTTTGATCGAGGAAGCCTTATACAGGATTTATAAAGAAGAGCGGCAGGATGGACTGACTTGCGTAGTTGTCCATACAATTGACCGGGCAAACCAAGTAAAGAAGCTATTGGATACGATGGGGATCCGTTCGGTTGTCGTCTCTGGTGTACACAATAAAGCCAGCCATTATCACCGTTTGCTGGAAAAAGAAATGAAAACCGCTACATCTTTAACGGATATTTTGAAAAGTAATGCATTATTGGAATCCATGGACAATGATTGTTTGATCAAGAGTTACCATCAGGTGGAAGGGAAAGGATTCCCATGTTTGAACAATCAGTTGGATCTCTGTCCTTATGCGGGCAGCTGCAACCAAATGAAGCCTTATCGGGAAATGGCGGAGGCCAGCGTATGGATTACCGTTCCACAAACGCTTATTAAAACAAAACTTCCGCACTTCGTCGACCCATTGAAAAGAATTCTACAACAGGCAGTCCATGATCTGGCTGACTATGTTTTTCTGGACGAGGTCGATAGTATCCAGGCGGTCTATGATGACAGTTCCGTGGATGAAACGCCGCTTACAGGAAGCCGCGAGCACTTCATCTATAAGTTGAACAATCAGACCCAGTCTGTGTTAAATGGAGAGAATCAAAAACAGCTGAGCAAACCAAGTGTAAAGAGATGGTCGATTAATTTATGGGAAATGTCCGCTGTACTATCCAATCTGAATGGATTGCTCCATGAACAAGAAGCGTTTGCGGAAAGGTACCTGAGGAAGAAGCTGCACCTCAATCAGCTTATTGCAGAAATCACAGATTTTTATTTGTGGGAATCCGAGGAAGAGAAGGGGGAAGAAAAAGATCAATTGCTGCGCTTCTTTTTCTCGTCCGACAAAAAGGGACCTTCAGCGGGAGAGACTGTTTATGTAAAGAACCTCAAGGAATACCGGTCGATATTGAATACAAACCCACACGAAGTAGATGAAGAGAGGCAGCGGACTTTAGAGAATTACTTCATTGATTACAAGCCATTGAACAATAGGAAGCAGAGTAGGCTTTATTCACTCGATACAAGCTATTGGCTGCTGAATCATTTGAAATTCGTCGTCTATTTAGACAAGTTTGAGACGCTCTTGAAAAGGCTCGTCTATCAATATTGGGATGTGGTTGATGATCTTAAACTGGAACGGACTCCTGAGGTGGATCAATTATTCGGGAGAGGGTCCAAGCTGTTCACTCTGCTTGATTCCGTCGTTACCGCAGTCCGGTACGGCTATCAACTCCGGTATAAGCAACAACGATATGAATTGTCCCTACTGACCTACCACGGAAAAGCGCGAGATCTTCTTATCCAGTGGCAGGACCGTTTGGAAGAATATATTCGGATAAAACAGAAAAAGGAATGGAAGAAAGTCAGGAAGGAAGGTCCGTGTGTCGTGATGTTGTCGGGTACATCGTGGGCCCAGGGATCTCCGCATTCCCATGTGGCGATCCCAGCTAAATGGAAGCTGCTATCTGAACATAAGCCGCCTTCCATAGAATTGCTCAATGGCCCTGTACCGACACAGGATGCGGGGTTCGATTATATATCTGTGAGTGGAAGTGGAGGCAAAAGGGAGGAGAACTTAAAAGATGTCGCCGACCACTATATTAAACACGTGATCCCAAAAGAGCTGGATCATTGGAAGAGAGAAGGGGACAAACGTGCGGTTCTGGTCGTCGTCAACAGCTACGAGGAAGCACGCGTGGTTGCAGGAGAATTCCGCAAACATAGGAACTGGAAGGGGAGGTTCGGATATCTTACCAAGCACGGGCTGGAAGTTAAGGAAGGTAAAGGGGAGGCATATTTAGCCAATCAGTTAGAAGATATTCCTGAATATGGATTGGATGTTGTTATTGCGCCGCTTTCTGTGACCGCACGAGGACATAATATGCTCCAAAGGAAGAAAGGCTCGGAGCACAAATCCTATTTTGGCAGTGCATGCTTGTTCGTCCGTCCTTACTACTACCCAGGCGATATGGTGAACATCTACACGTTGCTCCATGATGCGTTGGATAAGATAGTAATTAAATTAAATGATTCTGATCTGCGCTATGAAGCCTTCGCGAAGAAACTGAGAAAAGAGACGAATACTTTATTACGGCGGTACATTTCAATGCCCATGACTTTCAAAGTTTTGGAGAAAAACAAAATGGTGGAGCAGCTTTGCTGGTATACTCTCGTGTTGGTGATTCAACTGACTGGTCGCATGCAGAGAGGGGATACAGCATCCCGTGTCATATTGGCTGATGCTAAGTTTGACTATACAAAAGAGGAAGATAGATGGAGCCGTGACACCTCCATGGTCGCTGTGTGGAAAAGGTTGTTAAAGCGTCACGAAAAGAATGAAGTCTTACAGGCATTATATGGACCATTTTATACGGCATTGAAAGAAATGGAGGAATACTACGAAACAGGGAGTGTGTACGAAAATGAACTATGATGAAAATGGGCTTCATTTACACATGGGATCTATTGATGCGGACCTGCTGGAAGATAAAAAGATCTATACACTTATGATGCCTAAGCAAGTAGTGGCAGCTTTTCAACAATCGACAAGAATTCGCCGGTATGAGAAAAAACAACGAACCTTTGATCTAAGGAACCGCCTCGTAATGGAGCATCCAGATGTTTTCTTTGTGGAGCTGAAGTCATTCTATGCGTACCCTGCTTACCTTGAGGACAGCCTTCCGTTCCTCTATACGGAGAAACAGTTGGATTTGGAAGACGTGTTATTTACGATAGAAAAGTGGAGCAACGACTTAGAAATCGATCTTGGAATAGATCCATTGGATGGATGGGAATGGGTAGAACGGTCTGTATCAGATGTTTATCAAACGGACGAAAAATACAGCTTCTTAGCTGCCTACTATCATTATCAGTTCTCCAAGACTTCTAAAAACGTGGAAGGAGTTAACTTCGAGCAGCCAATCACCTTCAGGCTTGTGATGTACCAGTCGGGAGAAACATCCTGTGTGAGTGAGCCTGTAAGGATATTTCATTCGAATAAAAGAAATCCTTCTTATTCCTCCCCGGTCCTCTATGAAATTCAGGCGAAAGTAGTGACGAAGCCTTTCTCGGATAAGGTGTATCTGAAGATCAACACTAATTTAAAGAGAATCGTCGAGGCCCCTATCCATAAATCTTTACAGTGGGGAAAGCGTGGGAGTATTCTCGTCTATGGGACGGGCCTGTACAATCATAGTCGTGTAAGAACAGGAATGGAGCTCAAAGTAAAAAATGATAAAGGAAAGTTGAAACTTGACTTATCTGATATGAAAATGATGGAGCGCTTCCTTGGTCATTCTGCTTGGGAAGATCGTTTAACAAATAGGGAAACAAGTCCCGAAGATCCGTTTTCTTTTTATCCTATTTTCAACAATCACTATTACTTATCTCATCATGTCAATGTGGGAGCAGGTCTTGATTTAAAGCAACGCTGGAATTTGACCGTTGCATTCCTTACAGAAAACGGCTGTGCGCCTCTGGAAACCTTATCGAAGGAGGTGAAAGTACAGATGCGGAATAAGAGCAGCTTTCCGGTGGTATCAGGTCCTGTTGATATAGACGTATGGGATAACGAAGAAAAGAAAGTCTTTCACCAAATCCCTCACGGCTTCAGCGGATGGGGAAAGTTGGATGTGCTGAAAGAAGGATTTTCTACCGCGGATGATGCATTGGAAAGAATATTACAGAAAAAAGAAGGTAAAGGTTGTTTATTGGAGCTCTCCAATGTAGACGCATATGACGATTTGATAGCAGTCCTTCCTTCTGTATGGAAGGAACTGCAACTGGAGCTACTCATAGCTTTTCATTCGTCTGAGAAAGTAAAGAGAGTCTGTGTATTCGAGAAGCAATCATTACTCGAGCTGAGGTTTTGGTTTAAAGATCGTATCCATATGGTGGAGCCCTTAGCAGGAAAGGGATCTGAAGAAGAAAGGTTCAAAGCGAATGAAGTAAGAAGAATCATACAACAAACAGAACATCATGATAAAGCGATCGTCCATATACCTGGATATCATCTCAGCCCAGCGACAGCTTCTTTGGACAGTAAGAAAGCCGTCGGGGATGGCTTTAGGCAAGAACGTGTACTCGTGCAATTCATTAATAGCCTCGACATTTCGAAAAAGGAAGACCCATTTAAAATACCTGCCTGTGTCCGTGACTTGTTACAACATGCTGGGTATCTTCCTCAATGTATCTACGACAAATTACCTCTGTCAGAAGTTTGGGTAGGGGTGAAATTGTTAAAGGTTAATAACAAACGATATCTAGTTGTCTCCAGAAAAAAAGGAGTGACAGAAACGGCCTATAAGGTGATGGGAAAAGACGCTTGGTTGAACTACAGGGACATGTCCAAGTTTCTGATCACAGAAACCATGAAGAACAAGAAACAAAGTAATTCCATGAAAGAATGGTGGAATAATAAATTAGAAGATGCACTTGTCCAAATGGACTTAGAAGAAGGCAGTAATGTGAAGAATATTTATGTCGTTATGGATGCTTCATTAAGAAGCACGGCAGGAATCAAGTATTTGACAAATGGAGCTATAAGTTCCAACGAAGGCCTTCCGGAATGTTTCTCACCTCGTTATACATTGATTCGCTACAATGACACGGAAGAAGTGGCGGAAGGTACAAAGGTAAGTGTAAATAAAATTAGTATGGGCAGCGGTTTGTTCAGACATGGCAGTACACCGATCTTCAGTTCTGTTGGTGTTAAAACAGCTACGATGCCGAGGTTGAATTGGCAATTCAGTAAAGAGACAGGTGGAAAAGTAACGATAAATAGACAAGTCGTCCGAGAGATTTTAGTTGCCGGTGAACAAAAGGATGAAGAAACGATAGCAAAAAAAGTCCATCAATTGAGAAACGGAACGGTATCGTATAAAAGCGAAACAAATGAACCACTTCCGCTCCGATCGATCACCTTATTGGGGGATTATGTGAATGCAAGGTGAAAAAGTGCATCGTTTTACCTGCTAAATAGAAAAATTCCCTTCTTTACTGGAAGACGTCTGGGAGTTCGTTTCACTAAATATATTATCTTCCAGACCTCTTCAATTGGAAGATGGCGATGGCTGGCACAACGTTATAGGTAAGTAGATTATCTCCACTCAAGTATGCTCGAATAAAGGAAAGCATGGTGATAGAGTTCGTTGCTGTCGTAATAATAGAAGCATTAGGAGATTGCCTGCCCGCTTGTTTTTCTTTGTAAAATTTTTGAACAAGATAAGAACTCCTACCACGAACAAGTTACTTATAAAGAGACTGGGATCTAGAAGTCCTTTCATGACACCTCCAATAAATACCATCCTAATACTACTCATTTAATATAAAGAAAAAACTATCTTCACAAAATGTTATTTTCTAACTAAACTAACTTGATTTGTCAGATACTTTGAGTCAAAATAGTATAAAAGACTTAATACGTTGATACAGGAGCACAGGAATCGACAGAAACTCTCCGGAAACGGGGTCAGTCGCGGGCTTTTGCGATAGATGTCCCTAGGATGAATGGGAACGATTCGAGGAACGAGGTGGTCGTGTGAAAGAGGATTTGGGTTCTTCGTGGGAAGAGCTCGTGGAGCTGGCGATGGAGTCGTCCTGCTCGAAAGCGGAGTTCAGGCGGTTTTTGGAAGAGAGAAGAGCAGAGGATGCGGCGAAGCGGCGCAGGGAGTTTCACGTCGTTCCGTGTAAAGAAATAAACGCGTCGAAATAGGCGTATCGACCCGGGGATCAGAGGATTCCCGGCTTTTTTGTGTTTGTTTCTTTTTGTTCCGTCATGATTTTCGTCCCGGTGTCCATTGACAGGATTCCGAAATGCCTATACTATAAATGAGAATGATTATCGTTATCGAATATACATAACTTACACGATGATCGAACCATTATAAGAAAAGGTAGGGATCGAATATGTCGAATAGACGGAATTTTTCATATGTTTTGCTGTTGATGTTTGTGGGTTTCCTGTTTGTGCTTGCGGGCTGTGCGAGTGATTCTTCTTCCTCAGAGGAGAAGGAGGCAGAGGCTTCCGGATCGGAGGATGCGAAGGACGGGGAGATTGTGATTGAGCATGCGTTCGGTGAAACCGTCCTCGAGGAGAAGCCGGAGCGTGTGGCGACGGTGCAGTGGGGGAACCAGGACGTGGCGCTTGCGCTTGGTGTCGAGCCGGTAGGATTCTCGGCTGCGAACTACGGGGTGCAGGATGACAGTGGTCTGCTTCCATGGACGAAGGAGAAGCTGGATGAGCTTGGTGTAGAGGATCCGAATGTGTTCCAGGATACGGACGGGCTTGATTTCGAGGCGATTTCGGATTCGAATCCGGATGTGATTCTGGCCGCTTACTCCGGCATCACGCAGGAGGATTATGATTTGTTGAGTGAGATTGCACCGGTTGTTGCGTATCCGTCTTCTCCGTGGACGACGCCTTGGCGTGATCAGATTCTGATGAACGCGAAGGGGATGGGTATGGAAGAGGAAGGAAAGCAGCTGGTGGAGGATACGGAAGCGTTGATCGAGGAGAAGGCGAAGGGATATCCGGAGCTTGATGGGAAGAAAGTCGTTTGGGCGAACTTCTCGGCGGAGGATCTCTCCAGTCTTCATTTGTACACGCCGGCAGATACGCGGGTCGCTTTCCTTGAAGAGGAGCTTGGGCTCACGTATCCGGATCGTGTGAAGGACATGATCGAAGATGATTCGGAGTTTTTCCTGACGATCAGTGCAGAGAATGCGGACGTGTTGAACGATGCGGACTTCATCATTGGCTACGGGGATGAGAAGCTGTATGAAGCGGTCAAGGCGGATCCGCGTCTCGGTGAAATCGAGGCCATTAAGAACGGCGCGGTCGCATTCATCGGCGACGGGACCCCGCTTGCGGCATCCGGGACCCCGAGCCCGCTGTCCATTTCTTACACGATCGAAGATTATTTAGAGCTGCTTGCAGAAGCGGCGCGTAAAAGCGAGGAGTAACGAGGGACCGTGAGAAAAGGCGTGGCGATACATCAACCGAAGTATTTACCGCTCGTTCTCGTCCTGTCGCTCGTTCTGCTTGTCGTAAGCAGTCTTGCTTCGCTTGCGTTCGGTTCGCGGGTCGTGCCTTGGGAGGGCTTGATGACGGGGTTGTTTGAGGCAGGTGCGGATTCGTATGATGCAATCGTCGTGCAGGAGCGGATTCCGCGGACGCTTTTCAGCCTGTGCTGCGGGGCGGCGCTCGGGGTATCGGGCTCGCTCATGCAGGCGGTCACGCGCAATCCGATCGCAGACCCGAGCATCCTCGGTGTCAATACGGGGGCGGCGCTGTTTGTCGTAAGCGGCATCGCTTTCTTCCAGATTAGTACGGCGTCGGAGTATATCTGGCTTGCCATTGTCGGCGCGATGCTGACGGCGGTGTTCGTCTACGGCATCGGCTCGATGGGACGCGGCGGAGCGACGCCGCTCAAGCTCGTCCTTGCGGGGGCGGCGACGACGGCCGCACTGTCGTCGCTCGTCAGTGCGATCATGCTGCCGCGCACCGACGTCATCGATCAGTTCCGGTTCTGGCAGGTCGGAAGCGTCGGGGCCGGCAACTGGAGTGCGCTTGGTACATTTCTTCCTTTTTTACTGATCGGTCTCTTGCTTGCGGTGTTGTATGCTCCGGCGCTGAACGCTCTTGCCCTCGGTGATGAGGTGGCGAGCGGCCAGGGCGTCCGGACGGGCGTGCTCCGTATCGTCGCCGCCTTCGCGGGTGTTCTGTTATGCGGGGCAGCGACGGCGCTTGCCGGACCGATCGGGTTCATCGGGCTGTTGTCGGCGCACGTCATCCGCCTGATGCTCGGGCCGGACCTCCGGCTCATCATCCCGCTCTCCGCCGTTGCAGGAGCGATCATCCTGACGATCGCGGACGTGAGCGGACGGCTGATCGGCAGTCCCGGGGAACTCGAAGTCGGTGTCGTTACCGCCTTCATCGGGGCGCCGCTCTTAATCCTTTTAGCGACAGGAATGAAGGTCAGATCCCTATGAATGAAGCGATAGAAAAAATAAAACGTGGACGGCGGAAGAGGCGCCGGCGCTGGATCATCGTCAACGGGCTCCTTGCCCTGTTTGCGGTGGTACTCAGCGGGACGATGCTCGTCATGGGGAATACCGTCTACTCGATTCCGGAAGTGATCGCAGCGCTGTCCGGGGACGCATCAGGCGGGGCGGATTTCGCCGTGAACACGATCCGGCTGCCGCGGATGGTTGCAGGACTTCTTGCGGGGATTGCGTTCGGGATCGCCGGCAATACGTTTCAGACGATGCTCCGCAATCCGCTTGCCAATCCTGATATCCTCGGGATCACGACAGGATCGAGCGTTGCTGCCGTCTACTGCATTCTGATTCTGCAGACAAGTGAGGGTACGGCTTCTGCTGCTGCGATCATCGGTGGTCTCACTGCCGTCGTCGTCATGTACGCGCTCTCCCGCGGCCGGACGTTCTCGATCGGCCGGCTGATTCTGATCGGAATCGGCATCCAGGCGATTCTGAGCTCAGCGATTTCCTATTTATTGATGAAGGGCGGCAGGCAGGACTTACCGACGGCGATTCAGTGGCTGAGCGGAAGCCTGAACGGGTCGCAGATGGATAAATTGGGGCCGCTTGCGATCACGGTGCTGATCTGTGTACCGGTCGTCGTCCTCCTCGGGAAGCACCTGAGCATCCTCGAGCTCGGCGAACAGTCGGCGTCGTCGCTCGGATTGAACACGGACCGGACGAGGATCCTTCTGATCATTAGCTCGGTCGCGATGCTGGCGCTTGCGACGTCGGTGACCGGACCGATTTCGTTCGTCGCGTTTCTTGCCGGACCGATTGCGAAACGGCTCGTCGGGGTCGGCTATTCGAACGTGATTCCGGCCGGGCTCGTCGGCGTCAACCTCGTGCTCGGAGCCGACCTAATCGGGCAGTTCGCCTTTGACGTCCGCTTCCCTGTCGGCATCATCACAGGGATCCTTGGTGCTCCGTTCCTCCTGTATCTACTTATCCGTATGAATCGAAAGGGGAGTTTGTCATGAAGCCACATACATTCCGAACCGATCACATCCGCGTCGGCTACGAGGAGCGTACGATCCTCCACGACGTCGACCTTGCCATTCCGTCGAACAAAATCAATGTCATCATCGGCGCGAACGCCTGCGGCAAGTCGACGCTGTTGAAGACGATGGCGAAGCTGATCAAGCCGGAAGCAGGTGACATCACGCTCGACGGCAAGGCGATCAGCAAGATCCCACCGAAGGAGCTCGCCCGCGTGCTCGGCATCCTGCCGCAGTCGCCGGTCGTTCCGGAAGGCATCACCGTCGCCGACCTCGTCGGCCGCGGCCGCTATCCACATCAAAAGTTCCTGAAGGGGTGGTCCAAGCAGGATTATGAGGCGGTCGCGGAAGCAATGGAGATCATGAACATCACCGCGCTTGCCGACCAGAACATCGACGAGCTCTCCGGCGGTCAGCGCCAGCGCGTCTGGATTGCAATGGCATTGACGCAGGAAACGGACATCCTTTTTCTCGATGAGCCGACGACGTTCCTCGATATTACCTATCAGGTGGAAATCCTCGATATGCTGACGGACCTGAACCGGAAGCACGGGACGACGATCGTGATGGTGCTGCACGACATCAATCTTGCCGCCCGCTACGCCGATCACATTTTCGCGCTGCGGGACGGGGAACTGCTTGCGGAAGGAGCACCGTCTGAGATTATTACGAGTTCGCTTGTGGAGGACGTGTTCGGCCTCCGCTGCTCGGTGATTCCAGACCCCGTGTCCCAGACGCCCTTGATTGTGCCGAAGGGCAGGTATCATGTGAAGGAAGAAGAGCGGACGCTGATGCATACGTGAACGGAAGAGCCTGGATCTTGATGGTCCAGGCTCTTTTTTCATGAAGATGTGTAAAATAAAATAAGATGCAATTTACAATAGTGTGCGTCATACAGTATAATAAAAGCAGGAGTTGATGAGATGAGCAATGCGAAGGCGAAAGAACACCTGGATAAGCTGCTGCAGGAGCTGCGACGGGGTACGATTACGATCGGTGTGATGAGTCAGCTTTCTGAACCGCAGTACGGCTATTCGCTCGTTACGATGCTCGGGGAAAGAGGCATCCACGTCGAGCCGGGGACGCTGTATCCGCTCCTGCGCCGGCTGGAGAAGCAGGGCTTGCTTGAGAGCCGCTGGGACACGGGCGAGGCACGGCCGCGGAAGTATTACCTGCTGAGTCCGCTCGGCAGTGAGGTGTATGAGCTGCTCAAGGCGGAATGGCGCTCGATTGCCGCCAGTATGAAAGACGTCATGGGAGAATGAAGGAGGAGAAAAGGATGGAGATGGTGGACCGGTACATTTATGCCGTCACCCAGAAGCTGCCCGAGTCGCAGCGGGAGGATATCGCCCTTGAGCTTCGGACCTTGATCGAGGATATGCTCGAGGACCGCGCCGGAGAAAGGGATGTCACGGAAGAGGATATCGAAGCGGTGCTGATCGAGATGGGGAGCCCAAGGGAGTTGGCACAGAAATACAGAGGCACGAAGAATTATTTGATTGGTCCGGAGCTCTATGATTCTTATATTCTTGTATTGAAAATTTCCCTGATCGCAACGGCGGCGACCATTATTATCTCTTTCCTCGGCCAGGTAGTCGTCGATCCGACCCGCGTCATCGACCACTTCGTCGGGTGTATCGTCTCGCTCGTCACCGGACTGCCGACGGCCCTTGGCTGGACGACGATCGGGTTTGCGATCGTCGGCTATGCGGGAGCGTCGGATTCGATCGATCTTTACGGCGGGAAGGATTGGAAGCCTTCCAAGCTGCCGCCCGTCCCGGAGAAGAAAAGGCAGATCAAGCGCGGGGAGACGATTTTCAGCATCGCCTTCTACATGTTCCTGCTGGCCCTCTTCGCCTTCTCCAATGAATACTTCGGCATTTGGATTTTTAAAGGCGACGGCTTCAACGGCGTCGTACCGTTTCTGAATACCGGGAATTGGAACGCGTATCTGTTTCTCTTCCTGATCTTCGGATTCGGCATCATCAAAGAATGCCTGAAGCTCATCTACGGCAGGTGGACGGTCCAGCTGGTCATCTATACCGCCGTCGTCAATGTATTATCGTTCGGGGTGCTTCTGCTTCTGATCAACGGTCCGACCTTCTGGAATCCGGACTTCATGCAGCAGCTCGCGCAGACGGAATATTTTGTCGCCGGCAGTGAGGCCTATGACACGGTAGAAATCATTTGGGAACAGCTGACGATGTGGATCGTCGTCTTCATGGCTGTCGGATTGGTTTGGGACGTCGTGTCGGGCTGGTATAAGGTCAGGCAGGGGAAGTGAATGAATAAAGGAAAAGAGCGCGCAAAATGTGTGAATCATTTTGCGCGCTCTTTCTATACATGTATCCTCTTACATACTTTTTAAATAAACATATTCACAAAGATAGCTGTGATAAAGCTTGCCATCGTACCGGCAATAATCGCTTTGAAACTAAGCGATGCGATTTGTTTTTTCTTGGACGGAGCCATGGATCCCAGGCCGACGATCAATTGTCCGATCGTAGAGAGGTTTGCGAAGTTGCACAGTGCAACGGACAGGATTGCGACGGTCTGCGGCTGCAGCTGCTCCTGGATTTTCAGGACGTCCTGGAAGGCGATCAATTCATTTGCCGTAAGCTTTGTTCCGATAATGGATGCAGCGCGGAACGCATCCTCCACCGGGATGCCGACAAGGATCGCGAAAGGGTAGAAGGCATAGCCGAATATGGTAGCGAGATCGAGTCCGATGATGCCGAGCATGCCGTTGGTGAGAGCCAGGATACTGATGAAGGCAATCAGCAGACCGCCGATATTCGCAGCAAGCTTCACGCCGCTTACCGCTCCCTCGGAAATGGCTTCGAAAATATTGGTGTGGCCCGCCTCTTCCATCGAGACATCCTCTTTAGTTATCGATTCTTCCGTTTCCGGTTCCATCAATTTAGCTATGACAATCGTAACAAAAGGTACGGAGAAAACGGATATGAGCAAATATTTGATATCGATCCCCATCTGGGCATACGACAACAGGATGGCACCACTGGCGGAAGCCGTTCCTCCCACCATCACCGTAAACATTTCCGAACGGGTAAGCTTGGCCAGATAAGGCTTGATGAGTATGGGAGATTCGGCGACCCCAAGCATGGTATTGCCGACGGTGTTAAAGGATTCCACCCTCGTCGTACCGAAGATTTTGCCGACGACCCAACCGAGTCCGCGGACGACGAAAGGGATGATCCGTAAATAATACAAAGCGGATACAAGGGCCGAGATGAAAATGATGACCGATAATACCTGAATCGCAAAAACAAATCCGACAGAGGTTCCTTCTGCAAAGAAACCGCCGAATAGGAAATCGATTCCCTCCTGGCTGTAGTTCAGTACGTGCTGTACGCCCTGAGCGGCTTTCTCCAAAATCCAGCTGCCGAGGGGAACGTTGAGCATGAAGTAGACGAAGAGTCCTTCCAGCGCAACACCTGTAACGATCGTGCGCCATTTGATGGCTTTTTTATTTGTGCTCAGAAGCCAAGCCAGAAACAGTAATCCAATGAGTGATAAAATGCCGTAGAAAATATGCATGAGAGCCTCCTTAAAGTGGCTTCATAGACCCTTGCTATCGTTAGACGTCTGACCTTTTCAAACAACAAAAAAAGGCGCATCCTCTCCATCTATAAAGAAAGAAGAGAATGCACCTCCATTATTGTAAAAAGTCACATGGGGCGTTCTAACCTTCCTTATAGTCCGGCATTTTACGGCTGCCGGGTAGAAACTTATGGACCATATTTCCATAGATATATAAGGATCGTATGAAGTTGATTTCTGAATTCTAGCAAAGGTTTTCGGAATAAACAATAGGTCCATGAAAAGTATCAAAATAGCGAATATTAAAAATTCCATCTATTAAATAAGTACGTGTTGCAAAAGGAAAATTTTTCACTATAAAGGGTAATGCTTTACGCTTCTGTAATTTTCAGAATATTTTATGTCAACCCGTTGACATATGAAACCGGATGACATATGATTTGTGTAGGCGCTTACAAAAATAGTTAACCGGTTGAATTCTTGAATAAAGGAGAGTGAATGGATGGATAACATCGTCAGGACTTCCGCCATGAAACGGGCGGAAAAGAAGACGAGGGCCAAGCGGCGATGGAGAGGGATTCTCCAAAACTACGAGCTTTATCTTTTTCTGCTGCCTGCCATCATCTACTTTTTGTTGTTTCATTATGTTCCGATGTACGGAGTATTGATCGCTTTCAAGGAGTACATACCTTCGGAAGGGATTCTTGGAAGTCCATGGGTCGGTCTGGAGCACTTCACCCGCTTCTTCCAGTCCTATAATTTCTGGGATTTAATCGGTAATACGATCTGGCTCAGTGTGTTTCAACTGGTGATCGGGTTTCCGCTGCCGATCATCGTTGCCTTGTTATTGAACCAGATGATCAACGAACGGTACAAACGGTTCGTTCAAACGGTCATTTACGCTCCGCATTTCATCTCTGTCGTGGTGCTTGCCGGAATGGTGTTCGTATTCTTCTCTCAAGATGGGCTGGTAAACAGTATCCTCGGCGTATTCGGGGTCGAACCGATTGCGTTCATGTCACAGCCGGAGTGGTTCAAGCCGTTATATATCGGGTCCGGTGTCTGGCAGGAAACCGGCTGGTCGGCCATTATCTACCTTGCTGCTTTATCTGCAGTCAGTCCGGAGACACACGAAGCGGCCACGATGGATGGGGCGAATAAGTTCCAACGGATCCTCCATGTGGATATACCGGCAATTATGCCGGTCGCAACCATCCTGCTTATTCTTTCGGTCGGGAACATCATGAACATCGGGTTTGAGAAAGCCTTCTTGCTGCAGACACCTCTCAACCAACCGTCGGCCGAGATTATTCCGACCTATGTGTATAAAGTCGGTCTACAGCAGGCGGAGTACAGCTTCGCTGCGGCGGTCGGTTTATTCAACGCGGTGTTGAATTTAATCCTGCTCTGGTCCGTCAACCGGGCGGCGAAGAAATTATCAGGTACAGGTCTATGGTAGGAAGGGGGAAAGAAGATGATTCAAAGCATGAAAGCGAAGTTCGGCCGCAGGTCCCGGGAAGATAAAATCTTCGATGTACTGAATCTGCTCTTGATTACAGGTGTCTGTTTATCGGTTATTTACCCGCTGTACTTCATCGTCATCGCTTCCATAAGTGACCCCGATGCCATCTATGCCGGAGAGGTATGGTTCTGGCCGCAGGATGTCACGTTGGACGGATATAAACGGATTTTCGAAGACAGTACGATTTGGAACGGCTATAAGAATACGGTGGTGTACACCGTTGTCGGAACCGTGATTCAGGTGACGTGCACGCTGCTTGCCGGGTACGCCTTATCCCGGAGAGACTTGAGTGGTCGGACGCTCATCACCGTCGTGTTCGTCTTCACGATGTTCTTCTCCGGAGGGTTGATTCCAACGTACCTGCTCGTGAAGGACTTGGGACTGCTCAATACGATGTGGGCAATGATCCTTCCGAAAGCGGTTGCGGTCTGGAACGTCATTGTGGCGCGGGCGTTCTTCCAGTCGACGATTCCAGGAGAGCTGCTTGAAGCCGCTAAGATGGACGGCTGTTCCAACACAAAATTCTTCACAAGGATTGTCCTGCCGCTATCGAAACCAATTATTGCCGTCATGGTGCTGTTCTATGCGGTGGGGCAATGGAATTCCTATTTCGACGCTCTCATCTATTTGAACGATGAGAATCTCTATCCGCTTCAACTCGTTCTCCGCAACATCCTGACCCAGAACGAGATGAGTGTCCAAATGATGGGAGGCATCGACAACTTTGCTGCTCAACAACGTGTCGGGGAAATGATCAAGTACGGAGTGATCATCGTCGCCGCCCTGCCCCTGCTCATCATTTATCCGTTTGTTCAGAAGTACTTCGTCAAAGGTGTGATGATCGGGGGAATCAAGGGTTGATCCCCCTCCTGTAAGAGGATTCTTATTATGAAAGGATGAAGAGAATGAAGCGATCGATGCTGCTGATGGTTGTCCTGTTCCTCGGTTTGACGGCGTTTCTTACGGGCTGTTCCAATGCCTCTTCCACAGAGAAGAGAGAAGTGAAGGATATCGACCTGAATGAGGAAGGACTGCCGATCGTCAATGAGAAAGTGACCCTTTATTTCACTGCTCCGAAGTCCCCGCTTGCTCCGGGATTCGAAGAGATGACCATTTTTAAAGAATTGGAGAAGGAGACGAATGTCGAGATCAGCTGGGATAACTACCCGGATGAAGGATATCAGGAGAAGAAGAATTTGCTGCTTGCGAGTGGAGACTTGCCGGATGCTTTCTATAATTCCGGATTCAGTGATCTTGATTTGATGAAATACGGAAAGCGGGGGACGATTGTACCGCTTGAGGACTTGATTGAAGAGCATATGC
Organism: Bacillus sp. SB49; assembly: GCF_000469135.2. Taxonomy (NCBI): domain Bacteria; kingdom Bacillati; phylum Bacillota; class Bacilli; order Caryophanales; family Bacillaceae; genus Bacillus; species Bacillus sp. SB49. The sequence continues at coordinate 3,107,695 of NZ_CP048117.1, read as the reverse complement.
CGAACCTCTCCAAACGTCTGGAGGAAAGACCGGCTCTGAAGAAAACGATTACGGCCCCGGACGGACATATCTATTCGCTTCCAAGAGCGGAGGAGATGGGCCTGGTCGAGATGCCGAACATCCAGTACATCAACAAAACGTGGTTGGATAAGTTCGGACTTGATGTTCCGACGACGTTGGAAGAATACCATGATGCGCTGAAGACGTTCGTCGAAGAGGATGCGAATGGAAACGGCAAGAAGGATGAAATCGGTCTGACGTTCATGTACCACGGCTGGTCGGGAAATCTGGGGGATTTGATTGCCCTGTTCGGCGTGCCGGATAACAATGAACACCGTATTGTGAAAGACGGAGAAGTGCTCTTCTCCGCCGCGCAGCCGGAATTCAAGGAAGCGATCGAGTATTACCACGGCTGGGTAAAGGAAGGCTTGATTGATAAAGAAGCGACGACTCATGATATGGCGAAGCTGTTCTCGAAAGGGAAGACAGATGATATGACGATCGGTTCCTTCCTCTGGTGGGAAGATACGGAGCTCGTGGGCACGGACCGCGTCGATAATTACGTCGTCATGCCTCCGCTTGAAGGGCCGGCAGGCAAAATTGTCGGTAAGTCGAACTATTCCGAGTATCACCGGGATGCGTTTGTCATGACAGAAGTGAACCCGTATCCGGAGCTGACGGCACGCTATATGGATCAATTCTATGCGCCGAAGATGTCTGCACAGGTGAACTGGGGACCGCTTGGTGAAGTGTATGAAGAAGACAGCAATGGCATGCTCGTGAACAAGGAGCTTCCAGAAGGAGTACCGATGGGTGAATTCCGTCCAAAAGTAGCTCCGGGCGGGCCGTTCGTCGTCTTGGAAGAGGATTTCGGGACGGTTGTCGATATGGAACCGCGTGCAAAAGAACGTCTCGCGATCTTGGAAGAACATTACAAACCACATATGGTGGAAGAGAGTTATCCGAAAGTATTCTTCGAGGAAGAAGAGTTGGAACGGATCAATCAGCTGGAAGTCAATATCATGGAATTCGTGAATCAGAAGAAAGCCCAGTGGCTCATGGAGGGCGGCATCGAAGAGGAATGGGATGCCTATATCAAGCAGCTTGAGGAAATGGGGCTGCCGGAGCTGATGGACATTTACCAGAAAGGATACGATGATTTCAAAGAGTGAAGACAATGGATAAGGGGAGGTTTGCCACCGATGAGGCAGCAGACCTTCTCTATGTAGAAAAGGACCAGGAGGAGATTAGATGACTGTATTAAAAGAGACGCCGAAAGATTTCGCACGGGAGAAGTACCGACCGCAGTACCATTTCTCACCGAAAGAGAACTGGATGAACGACCCGAATGGCATGGTGTACTTCCACGGAGAATACCACTTGTTCTATCAATATCATCCGTTCGGTACGACCTGGGGACCGATGCACTGGGGCCATGCCGTCAGTAAGGATATGGTGGAGTGGGAGCATTTGCCGGTGGCACTCGAACCGGATGAGCACGGCATGATCTTCTCTGGAAGCTGTGTCGTCGATTGGGAAGACACATCTGGATTGTTTGATGGAAACGCAGGGCTGGTCGCCATTTTCACCCATGCGAAGGAAGTTGCGGACGGGAATCATATCCAGAAGCAAAGTCTTGCCTACAGTAAGGATGACGGGCGCACGTGGGTGAAGTATGCAGGGAATCCGGTGCTGGAAGATGCATCCCTTAAAGACTTCCGGGACCCGAAAGTATTTTGGCATGCCCCGGATCGTCGCTGGGTGATGGTCCTTGCCGCCGGAGATTGGGTCAATATTTACACGTCTCCGAACTTGATCGAGTGGTCATATGCGTCGAGCTTCGGGAAAGAGGAAGGAGCGCATCTCGGGGTATGGGAGTGCCCGGATCTTTTTCCTTTACAAGTGGACACTTCTAATGAGAAAAAATGGGTGATGATCGTCAGCATCGGGGACGATCCGCAGTATGAGGAAGGATCACGGACGCAGTATTTCATCGGAGAGTTCGATGGGGAGCACTTCGTTGCCGATGAACCGGAGGCGGTGCGATGGCTGGATTACGGCCGCGATAATTATGCCGGAGTGACCTGGTCGGACATTCCGGAAGAAGACGGCCGCCGGATTCTGCTCGGCTGGATGAGTAATTGGAGATATGCCAATCAGCTGCCGACTGAATCATTCCGCAGTGCCATGACGCTTCCAAGAGAGCTGACGCTTCGGACGACGCAATCAGGCATCCGCTTGTTCCAATCTCCAGTCAAGGAGCTCGGTACTTTGGAAGAAACGATTTCAGAAAAAGTGGATGTGTCTGTCGCCGGGAACTACCGTCTGGCGGACGATTTAAAGACGGGGACGCTCAAAGTCGAGCTCACAGTCGATCCGACAGACAGCCGGCATTTCCAGCTTGTCCTTCCGACGACGAACGGGGAGAAAACCGTGATTGGATACGAATCGGATACAAGCCGGGTGTATATCGACCGCTCCTTATCCGGAGAGGATCGCTTTCATGAAGACTTCAGCGGCTGCCATGCAGCTTACGTTCCTCCGACGGGACGGCCGATGACGTGGCAGGTCTATGTCGATCATTCTTCCGTCGAGTTATTCGTAAACGATGGGGAAGTGGTGCTGACAGATTTGATTTTCTCGGAAGGTGTCGTGCAAGGTGTGGAATTGACTGCTGAGGAAGGTCATGCTGCTGTTTCGAAACTGAAGGTCGCCAGGATACGTTCGGCCATGTAGGTAAGGGATGAAGGAGGGGGAAGGAATTGAAGATCTTGGACAGTTGGGCTTACAAAACGCTGGAGAGAATTGTTGACTTCGTGCTTTTGAATCTCTTGTGGATCGTGCTGTGTATTCCAGTCGTGACCGTGTTTCCGGCGACGACGGCCATGTTCAGTGTGCAGCGGCGCCTGATCATGGAGAAGGAATACCAAGGGGTGTTCCGCCCGTTCTTCCGGAGTTTCCGGGAGAACTTCAAGCGCAGCTTTCTCTTGTCTGTCTTATGGGCCGGACTCGCCATTTTTCTCTACTGGGATTTCCAACTGTTGAGTCTGCATCCTTCCTTTTTGAGCACGCTGCTTTATGTCCCGTTCGGCCTGCTGCTGTGCGTCTTTCTGGCGACGACGATCTACTTGTTTCCGGTCATCGTCCATATCGACTCGGGAATGAAACACACCATCCGAAATGCGCTCATGCTGATGGTTTCGAATTTCGGGCCGACGATGCTCCTAATTGGTCTGACCGTTGTCGCCGGCTTTATTGTCTATCAGGTGCCGGCAACGATCTTCGTCCTCGTCAGTCCCTACACTTATCTTGTATATAAATTGGCACACCATATGTTTGCAGACATCGAAGTGGTGGAGGCGTGATGCAGGAAGGTTTCGTTACGAAACTTATATTTATTCTATTCTCAGGGAGTAAGTTGTTTGATAGATGAAAAGGCGCCCCATCTTCAGGTGGGCGCGCTTTTTCGGTGAAAAAGGTTTTATTTTCTATCCGCTTCTCTATTTAAGAGAGTAGGACGAGCCGGTTGCAACGTTATATGTCAACCGGTTGACATAATTTTGAAACCGCTTTATTATAAGGTTAATAAAAGGTTTTTTTTGGAAAAGGAGTGGTATAGATGAACGTGTTCCGCAACGTGAAATATTGGTATTCTTCCGGATTTTTGTTCTTGTTCTTCATCACTTGGTCGGTTTGGTGGTCGTTCTATTCCATATGGTTGAATCAGAATCTGGGACTCACTGGTTCACAAACGGGAACGATTTTCTCCATTAATTCATTCGCATCACTCACCTTCATGTTCCTATATGGGATCATCCAGGATAAAATCGGTACGAAGAAGTATATCCTCTGGTTTCAGAGTGTCTTGTTAATGGGGACGGGACCGTTTTTGATTTATGTGTACGAACCGTTACTGCAGACGAATTTCCTGATGGGGGCGGTTCTCGGAGGCATTTTCTTCGGAGCTGGATTCATCGGTGGTGTCGCATTTCTTGAATCGTATACGGAGAAGATCAGCCGGAAGTACCATTTCGAATTCGGAAAGACGCGTATGTGGGGTTCCATTGGTTACGCAGCGGCGACACTCAGTGCTGGAATCCTTCTCAGTATCAACCCTCATCTGAATTTCTGGGCAGCTTCGGTCGCAGGTATCGGATTTTTCCTACTTACATGGACGTTCAAAGTAGATGAGCCGGAGGAGGATAAAGAAAAGGCATCTTCGCTTTCTGTAAAGGATATTTTGTCTGTACTGAAGTTGAAGAAATTCTGGCTGCTGCTCGTCTATTTGTTCGGAACCGCCTGCATCTATACGGTGTATGACGTGCAGCTGTTTCCGGTCTATTTCACAGAACAGTTCACCGATGTCGCGACCGGTCAGCAGGTCTACGGATATTTAAATTCCTTCCAAGTGTTCATCGAATCGGCGATGTTGTTCGCTGCTCCCTTCATCGTCAATAAGATTGGAGCGAAACAGGCGCTGATTTTAGCAGGATTCGTCATGGGATCACGCATCATCGGATCAGGACTGGCCGACGGACCGGTTTCCATTTCACTTGTCAAGCTTCTGCATGCCTTCGAACTTCCGATCATGCTCATTGCTGTTTTCAAGTACATTGCCTTGAATTTCGATGCACGGATGTCTGCGACCATCTATTTGATCGGGTTCAAAGTCTCTGGAGAGGTCGGCGTCATCGTCTTTTCCAACCTCATCGGGCGTCTACTGGATGCGACATCCTTTGAAACGACTTATTTCGTTTTGGGAACCATCGTTTATGGGTTCACCATTCTATCTATCTTCCTTCTATCGAAACACCGGAAGAAAGAGGAGAATCGCTCTTATCGGACAACGTATCAGGAAGCGGAAGGATCGGCCTGATTTGAAAGCGGTATCAAAAACGAAGAGGGAGCCGGGTAAATACTCGGCTCCCTCCTGTTATGTCGTCATACCTTCGTGGAAGGAGATATCTAAATAGGCAGTTTCCCCTGCATGGAAATCGGCATTTTCTATTTGATCTTGGAGCATACGGACGGCCTTTTCAGCCATAGCCGCGACAGGCTGGCAGATGGTGGACAACCCGGGGGCTACCGACCGGATCAGCTTCGTTCCATCATATCCGACAACTTTCAGCTCCTCAGGGACAAGGATACCTCGCTTACGTGCTTCGTTAAGAATGGTAAGAGCCACCAAGTCGTCACTCGCGAAAACCCCATCTGCATCGGGATACTGGTCGAAAACTTCCTCGATTCTCTTCGTCTTCGCCGCTTCATCGAGAATCTCTTTAATTTCAAACGTGTACGAGGACAGGCCATGTGCAGCTATCACATCTTCATACGCCTGTTTCCGTTTGTTGGCAGGTGTCTCCAAAGTGACCGGTCCATGGATGTGGACGATCTTCCTGCATCCTTTCTCGATCAAGGTTTCTGTTGCAAGCTTTCCGCCAGCGTAGTTATCGGAGCCTACGACCGGAATGCCGGGGGACAGGAAATGATCGATCGCGACGATCGGAAGCGGATGTTCCGCTTCCCGGAACAGACCGCGATTGTATGTGCCTACAATGACTCCGTCCACTTGGTGTCTGCGGAGCATTTCCCAATAATTCTTTTCCTTCTCCAGTTCGTTCAAGCTGTTGCAGAGGAGCACTTTGTAACCGTTCTTAGAGCAAGCGCTTTCAATGGCAGCGGCGATTTCACCGAAGAAAGGATTTTCCGTGGTGGGTACAATCAGGCCGATCACGTTCGTCCGATTGGTAAAGAGGGAACGGGCCAGGTCGTTCGGTATGTAGTTGATTTTCTCCATCGCTGCATATACTTTTCCTTTTGTTTCTTCACTTATGTATCCTCGGTTGTTCAGCACTCGTGATACCGTCGTCGGTGATACACCTGCTTCTTTGGCTACATCTTGAATTTTCGGCTTCAAACCAATCGTCTCCTTCTCACTCGGTTGTCGTTTTCTCTTGTCGGGGACTTCTATCCCTATGGTAGAAGATTTAGGGAGAGGAGGCAAGTTTGAGGAATCTCCCCTTGTTTCCTTTGTTTTGTCACTATCATTAGCCTTTTATAATCTGGTAAAATATTCATAGCGGAATTTTCTAGGAGGCTGCCATGAAAAAAATGGGTGCGATCGTGTTCAGTGTACTGCTTATCATAGGAATTGGGTTCGGATACGTCCAATACAAAAAGGCAGGCGTGGAACAGCGGGTCGTGGAGTATTTGACGACAGAGAAGCATCTGAAAGAGAGCGACATTGTTTCCAGTGAGCCGTTTATGGCGAATCTACGGGGCGATAAGAATTGGATGGTCAGTGTCCGCCTGAAGGATGATGAGAAAACCTATTATTATTACAGAAGTAATGGGAAAGTGGTGATGGAATCGTACGTAGAAGACGGCGTTGAACACGCGCCGTAACAGGGGAGGGAGTCCATTGAAGAATTCAATGAAGCTGATCTTTGCGGTCTTTCATGTGGGGACTCCACTGCTCTATTTCGTTGGCTATTCCCTCATTCAGTACATGCGTGGAAATTCGGTGGGAGCGTCGATCCCGGATACTTTATCGATCATCGCCATCTACTTGATCGTCGTCAACTGTATGTGGCTGTTCACTGTGGACAAGTTTAAAAGGGCGATCAAAATGGATGAGGAAAATCAGGCGAAATGATGGAGGGGAGTAGTATGAAAAAATTACTCGGCATTTGTTCGATGATCATTTGAAAGTGACACTTGTGGATGTGCATGAAAAGGATGATAGGAACATCCGGATCAAGTACGAGGTGTACGGGAAACGGGAAGAACAAATCGTGTCTTCCACCGTGGAATGTTTGTCTACCGAATCGGATTGACACCTTTTCGCACGGAACAAAAAGAGGGATAATGGGTGCTGTAAGAAAGTTCCTGAAAAAGGAGAGGTCGCTGTGCTGTTGGAAACAGAGAAGTTCGAGTGCAGGTCGGAAACGGAGCGTTTGGTCATCCGGCCGTTGGAGGAAGAGGATTACGGGAACTGGCTGGATGGGTTTGAGAGCCGGGGCGCATCGAAGCATGTCCATGACCCGGGGAGACTCGACATGCGCGAATGTACGAGGGAGTGGTTCTGCCGATTGGTAGAGAAACATCAGGAGCTGGCACGGACGGATACGGCGTTTGTTTTCGCTGTGTTCCGAAAAGCCGACGGTGCGCATCTTGGCATGGTCGATTTCTCTACGCTTGCAAGAGACTCCTTCCAATGGGGGCGGATCGGTTACACGATACATAATCAGTACTGGCGGAACGGCTACGGCGGGGAAGCGGTGAAGGAAGCGCTCCGGATCGCCTTCCGCCGGCTGGATTTCCACCGGATCGAAGCCCACATAAACCTGGACAATGCCGCATCTGTGAAGCTTGCCGAGAGCTGCGGCATGGAGTATGAGTGCATCCGCAAAGGGTTCCTCTTTGAAAACGATGCGTGGACGGATCACCTCGTCTACTATAAAAATGCCGAAAGTCCTGTGTAGGGGCGATCGGCATGAATTATCTTTGGAAGCTGAATACCGCAAGCATCTTCGCCGCTCTCCTCGCACTGATTCCTCTTGAATTGATGCTGAACGTCTATCGGATCAGCCGGTTGACGGGATGGGGGTTGGACCGGACGATGCTGGTCCTTGGTGTGGCCATGGGTGTGACGGTGCTTGCCGGGACGGTTCTTCTCTACTGGTTCATGAGGAAGCGGATGGAGAGAAGGAAGGCAAATGTTTGGACGGCTCTCACTTGGATTCCCTATTTCGTGCTGTTCGCCTATCTGTTTTCGGTTTCGTTCCCGATTACGGACCCGGGGGAGGCGCCGAACCCTGGCATGGGCTTCTTCGTCATCGGCGGGCTGCTTGGCTATCCTTTTTACCTGTTGATTCTGAATGTGATCGTGCTGTTGACGGGGGAAGGGGTACAGAAGAAAGAGGGACTCCCAGATTAATAGGGAATCTTGAGGTATGTGTAAGAATTATAGTTGGAGAGAGGGCGGCTCATGTCCCTCCGCCCTGTGCTGAAATTTCCCTTAGCTAATTACATAGTTTCTGAGTAAAAAGGAAGGACTCCCCGAATAACAGGGAGCCCTTCTTTTTTATAAAAGCGATAGTGCATAAGTCAGGACGCAGACGACGGCTAACAGGGCAAGGCTGTATTTCAGCGTCATTCGGAACAGGTTGGATTCCTGACCGGTCTCTTTGACGGCAGCGGTCGCGATGGCGATCGACTGTGGAGAAATCAGCTTCGCCATGACACCGCCTGCGGTATTCGCGGCAAGCAGGAGGCCGGGATCGGTCATGATCTGTCCGGCGGTGACGACCTGGAGGTTGCCGAACAGGGCGTTGTTGCTGACGACGGACCCGGTGATGAAGACGCCGAGCCAGCCGAGGACGGGGCTCACGAACGGGAAGAAGCCGCCGGTCTCCGCTAAGGCGAGCCCGATGGAGGAGCTCAGTCCTGCGAAGTTCGAGACGTTGGCGAATCCCATGACGAAGCAGATCGTCAGTACAGGAAGCCACAGTTCACGGATCGTCCGTTTCAATGCCTGCATTCCTTCAGGGAGCGTGATCGTCGTACTCGTCCAGCCGGTGACAAGGACGGCGGCCAGTATCGCCGTTCCGGTCGCAGCTAGCAGGTCGAGTTCGAAGACGGCAGCAAGGGCGCTCGTTTCCGGAACGATCGGTGGAGCTTGCAGAATTTCCTCGTGAAGAAAAGGAATCTCGAGGCTCCGCGTCGTTGCAGCAAGCGGTCCGCCTTTTTCAAACAGGCTTTGGAACGCAGGCAGGCTCCAGAGCGTGATCGCCGCGGTCAAAATGTAGAACGGGGACCATGCCCGGATGATGTCGCCGATCCGGTAGGTCGTGCCGGCATCGACGGCGGGAGCGCCTTCTTCGCGGTGGATTGTCTTCGGCTGCCATTTTCTCAAGAACAACGCAAGTCCGGCCATGCTGGCGAGAGCGGCGAGAATGTTCGCAAGCTCCGGCCCAAGGAAGAGGATCGTGAAGAGCTGGACGCCGGTATAAAGGCCGCTCACGACGAACAGGGCGGGCAGCGTTTCCTTGATGCCCTTGAATCCGCTCAAAAGGAAAACGAGCAGGAACGGGATGGCAAAGGAAATCAACGGCAATATGTAAGCGAGCATCCGGGACAGCTCCATCGTCTCGAGGTTCCCCATCTGGGCACCGACGATGACGGGAATTCCGATGGCGCCGAAGGCACCGGATGCGGCGTTGGCGACCAGACAGAGCGCGGCTGCTTTCAGCGGACGGAAACCGAGCTCGACGAGCAGGGCGGCACTGATCGCAATCGGTACGCCGAATCCGGCGGCTCCTTCGAGAAAGGCATTGAAGCTGAAGCCGATCAACAGGAGCTGGAGCCGCTGGTCTTCCGAGATGCTCGCGATGCTTGCGCGGATGATGGTGAACTTCCCGGTGTCGACGGCGATTTTATACAGCCAGACGGCCATGATGACGATATAGCCGATCGGCCACAAACCCTTCGCTATGCCGGCAATGGCGGATGCGACCGCGTTGGAAACGGGCATATCAAAGAAAACGACCGACAGAATAATGCTGAGGGCAAGCGTCAGAAACGCCGCAAGCACGCCTTTCATTTTGAAAATCGTCAATCCGAGAAAGAAGAAAAGGATCGGGAGAGCGGCGATGAGCGCGCTCACCCATGTGTTTCCGAACGGATCGTACTGTTGTAACCACATGACAGAAGCCTTCTTTCCTTATGGTCTCGTTGCCGCCTTGAAATGTTCGCCGAGGATTTCTTTCAGGACGCCGGCGCTGTGGTGAAGCTGTTTCTGTTCGGTTTCGTTCAGGTTTATTTCAACGACGTTTCGGATGCCGGTCCGGTTCACGACGGCAGGTACACCGATGTAGACGTCCTCCAGGCCGTATTCTCCGGCAAGCGGTGCGCTGACGGTAAGGATGCTGTTCTCGTTGTTCAGGATCGCTTTCGTAATCCGCGCCAGTCCCATCGCGATGCCGTAGTAGGTCGCGCCTTTTTTCTCGATGATCTGGTACGCCGCGTCACGGACGTTGAGGAAAATCTCCTCCAAGTCTTCTTTATGGTAACGGGAATCGCGTTCGACCCACTCCATCACAGGCACGCCCCCGATCGTCGCATGGCTCCAGACCGGAAGCTCGGTGTCGCCGTGCTCGCCGATGATGTTGGCGTGGACGTTCTGCGGAGTGACGTCGAAATATTCGCCCAAGAGATAACGGAATCGGCCGGAATCGAGGATCGTTCCGCTGCCGATCACGCGGTTCTGCGGCAGGCCGCTGAACTTCCAGGTCGCATACGTAAGAATGTCGACCGGGTTCGTCGCAACGAGGAAGATGCCGTCAAAGCCGCTCGCCATCACGTCATCGACGATAGATTGGAAGATAGCGAGATTCTTCTTCACCAAATCGAGCCGCGTCTCGCCGGGCTTCTGGTTCGCTCCGGCACAGATGCAGACGATATCGGCATCCTTACAATCCGCATACGTGCCGTACCACGTCTTCGTCGGATTCGGGGCGAACACTTTGCCGTGGTTCAAATCCATCGCATCACCCATCGCCTTGTCTTCGTTCAAATCAATGATCACGAATTCCTCTGCAATCGCCTGGTTCAGCATCGCAAAAGCGTAACTGCTTCCTACTGATCCTGCTCCGATCAAAGCTACCCGGTTCACGTTTTCTCTTGTCATTATGGATTCCTCCCGTATGGTTGCGTTTGTTTGTGAATCATTTCACAATTATAGTATGCAATAGATTTTGAATGATGACAATGGTTATTTGTGAAGTTTTTCACAAGTGAGGGTGAGTTGTCATATTTTGGTCACAAATGAACTAGAAGGCGGCATACTATCAGCTGCGATTTGCCCATCAAAGGGGAAAGAAGCCGATGATTCCACGTTGAACCATCGGCAGGAGTTTTCTTATTCAGTTACCACCATCAATAATATCCGACAGGAATGTGTAAATATTCGGCGGGTGCTCCGCTATCCGGTGAACGACATAGAGGTACCACTCCGTACCGTACGTCGTGTAGACTTTCGTGCGTATCTTCTCTTCTCGGAGCGCGTTCAGCAAGTCATGGCGGACACCATCCAGCATCTCGACCTCCACGTTCGGTTGATGGAGAAGCCTTTTCGATTTCAGGGCAAGGAGAAGATTCTCATCATGCGTGGCGATCGACAGCGGATGATCGCGCTCGACGCAGGCAGCCGCAAATTCGATATACCGCTCATTCAGCGCTTCGGATCTTGGAATATGGATGTCTTCCGGCTCTTCGTACGCCCCTTTTACCAAACGGATTCTGCCGGGGTATTGCAAAAGATCCTCTAAATCGCTCGCGGAACGCTTCAATTGAAGCTGCAGGGTGATGCCCACATTGGAAAAGGATGCCGCCGCCCTTTTGTACAGGGAGAGGATGGCGTCTGTCTTCTGCGATTCCTCCATACTGATCATGAGCTGGACATCGTTCTTGTCGGCTTCTTTCGCTAACCTTTCTAAATGAGTGAAGGCCATCTCGTCGGAAATCATCATTCCGATATGCGAAAGATCGAAGGATACGGTTGCTTGCAAGTCATGGCTTCCAAGGTCCTTGATCAGTTCGCTGAATTCCTGTACAGCAGATTTACATGCCTCTTCGGAGGTCGTATTCTCCCCGATGAATTCTATCGACGCTTCATGCCCGGCCTGAAAGGTCTGTTTGACGCGTGCGATGCCTTCGGGGCGGGTTTCTCCGGCTACGAAGCGCTGCGCCCCTTTGACAAGCAGAGGATACAGTTCTTTGGAGTTCTGGATATAGGCTTTTACATGCTGGTCTCTGGCGATGGATTTGAGACTTTTGGAGAAACGGATCGCTTCTGTGTGCATAGAGGAATCCCTACTTTCTATATAACTATTGTCTGGTCATTGGTCATGGAGAAAAATATCCCGATACTGGCCGGGCGTCAGTCCGATAAACTCCTTGAAGAAGTTGCTGAAATGACTTTGGTCGATAAAGCCTGTCTCCATGGCGGCATCGAGTGGTTTGGCGCCCTGTTCCAGACGTTTCTTCGCTTCGCTGATTCGTACCGTCTGTAAATAACGGTACGGCGTGATCCCAAGGGTGCGGGTAAACGAGCGCAGGAGCGAGTATTTATTCATGCCGGCGATCCGGGCCAGGTCCTCCAGATTCACCGGCTCTGCGTAGTGAGTCTCCAAGTAGCTGCAGACCTGTTGGATCTCCTGCTTCGTCGCTTTATTGTCCGTATGCTCCCGGGTGGTCGTATAATCTTCGATCAGCTGCTGAAGAAGGAAATAAAACGTTTCTTCTTTTTCAAAATCCTCGATTTCATCCATGATCATCTGATGAAGGGTATGAAGCAGCTTGGCATGGCGGCTGCCATAAGATACAGGCGACGTGAAGGAAGGGAGGTAGTCCCTGCCTGTTATCTCTTCTGCCACCTTGCGCATGACGTCAGACTCGATGTTCAGACAACGGTAATCGAGCGTTTCGTTGTCTACGGACTCACAGGCGTGATTATCCAGCGGATTGAAAAAGATCAGGTCGCCCGTACCGATGACATACTCTTTGTTCTTACAGGACAATCGTCTCTGCCCGCTTTCGATGAACCCGATCACGTAATAGTCGTGGAAGTGATTCGGGAATTTCTGCATGATCCCTTCAAAGCGGTATGCTTCTATCTGAAGATCCGCATCATAATGGACCGTTCTTTCTTCTTTCATGACACCCACCGTCCTTGCTTGTTCTGTTGGTCAGTTTATCACAACCAACCTCCAGGCTCTTGCAATATATTGACTGGAAAAACATACTAATATAAAAATGTATGCAGTCGAGACAATCAGAAAACGAAGGCTCACCATCCAACTTCTATACAGCTCCCAGCCTGTTCTGAATCTTTTCTTGAGCTCGAGCACATTACCTGAGTCGTTTGTTTAGATTATTTACTAAATATTGGGTAGAATCATCCTACAGAACAAGCACGTCAACCAATGGTTTTAGGAGGAGTTACCTATGGATGCACCAATCGATGAACTCATAAAAAAGATGACTCTCGAAGAAAAGGCGGGCTTCTTGAGCGGCCTTGACTTCTGGAATTTGAAAGGACTTGAACGACTCAATATTCCGTCTGTGATGGTGACGGACGGTCCGCACGGTCTCCGGAAACAGGCGCAGGGAGCGGACCATCTGGGCTTGAACGCCAGCGTGCCGGCCACCTGTTTCCCGTCGGCAGCAGGACTTGCTAGTACGTGGGATCAGGATTTGATACGCCGCGTCGGCGAAGCGCTCGGGGAAGAGGCGAAGACGGAGGAGGTCGCCGTGCTGCTCGGGCCGGGGACGAATATCAAGCGGTCTCCGTTGTGCGGGCGAAATTTCGAATACTTTTCGGAAGACCCTTATTTGTCGTCGATGATGGCAGCGAGTCATATCGAAGGGGTGCAGAGCAAAGGAATCGGTACCTCCCTGAAGCACTTCGCTGCGAACAACCAGGAGCACCGGCGGATGTCGGTCGATGCGAGAGTCGATGAGCGGACGCTCCGCGAAATCTATCTGGCGAGCTTCGAGCATGCCGTGAAACAGGCGGCGCCGTGGACGGTGATGTGCTCTTATAACCAAGTAAACGGGGAGTACGCATCGGAAAGCTACCGGCTGCTGACAGAAATTCTCCGCAACGAGTGGGGCTGGGACGGCGTCGTCGTCTCTGACTGGGGCGCTGTCAACGAGCGAGTCGACGGACTTAATGCCGGTATGGACCTGGAGATGCCGTCGACGAACGGCATTCACGACAGAGAAATAGTCGAAGCGGTCAAGAAGGGCGATTTGACGGAAGCGACGATCGACACCGCGGTCGGCCGGGTCCTCGGTTTGATCCAGAAAGCGGTAAAGAATCAGCAGCAAACCTCTTATGATAAAGAAGCCCACCACCGGCTTGCCCGTGAAGCAGCAGCGGATGGGATGGTCCTTTTGAAAAATGAAGGACGTATCCTTCCTCTAGATAAAAAAGCCTCGGTCGCGCTGATCGGCTCGTTCGTGAAGCAGCCGCGCATCCAGGGCGGTGGCAGCTCGCACATTAACCCGACGAGAGTCGATGATGTGGTGGAAGAAGTGAAGAAGACGACCGGCACCGACAGGGTCACCTATGCGGAAGGCTATCCGCTTGAGAACGATGCCATCGATGAAGCGATGATCGAAGAAGCATGCACGACGGCAGCGGCCGCCGATGTCGCTGTCCTTTTCGCCGGGCTGCCGGACCGGTATGAGTCGGAAGGCTATGACCGGAAGCACCTTGAGCTGCCGGAAAATCACCGTGCGTTGATCGAGCGGGTGGCGACGGTCCAGCCGAACGTCATCGTCGTGCTAAGCAACGGGGCGCCTGTAGAAATGCCGTGGCTTGACGAAGTTCCGGCGGTCCTTGAGGGCTATCTCGGCGGGCAGGCGTTCGGCGGCGCGGTCGCCGATCTGTTGTTCGGGGAGAAGAGTCCGAGTGGAAAGCTTGCCGAGACGTTCCCGGTCCGACTCGTCGATAATCCTTCTTATTTGAACTTTCCGGGTGAAGGGGATGTCGTCGAATATAAAGAAGGCCTCTTCGTCGGTTACCGGCACTATGATGCGAAACAAATCGAGCCGCTGTTTCCATTTGGTCATGGTCTCAGCTACAGCACGTTCGAATACAGCAGCCTCATGATCGATTCCCACGAGATCGACGATACGGAAGAAGTGGAAGTGAGCGTCGATGTGATGAACACAGGATCGGTCGAAGCGAAAGAGACGGTCCAGCTGTACGTCCGCGATACAGAAAGCAGCGTGATCCGTCCGGAGAAGGAGCTGAAGGGTTTCGCCAAAGTGAGCCTCGAGCCGCAGGAAGTGAAGACGATCTCCTTCACCCTCGACCGGCGCTCGTTCGCTTACTACAACGTCGAGCTCGGCGACTGGCAGGTGGAGACGGGGGACTTCGATATCCTGATCGGCAAGTCGTCGAAGGACATCGTGCTCAAGGATACGATCCACGTCCGATCGACCACCGTGATTTCGATGCCGATCCACCGCAACACGCTCGTCGGTGATCTTTTGAAGAACCCGAATACAGCCCCTGTCATGAAGGAATTCCTCGCTGAAAACAACCCGTTCGGCGGGATGGAAACCGAAGACGGCGAAATGGATGACATGATGGATGCGATGATGGCAAACCTGCCGCTGCGCGCACTGGTCAATTTCAGCATGGGCGCCTTTACAGAGAAACATCTGCAAGAGCTGATTGGCAGCCTTTCCCGGCGTATATAAGAAACGGGACCTGGACGAATGGCGTCCAGGTTCTTTTTTTCTGCCAAGCGGACTATTTGCTTTATAATGGAAAAGTGGTACCATTAGTACCAGGTACTAAAAACTATGTGTGAGGTGGATGTAATGGGAAAGGCAAGAGTGACGGCGATTGGGACGTATGTGCCGGAGAAGAGGCTGACGAACCCAGATTTGGAGCAGATGGTCGATACGAGTGACGAGTGGATCGTCAAGAGGACCGGAATCAAGGAACGCCGGATCGGCCGTCCGGATGAGCAGACGAGTGATTTGTGCATCGCTGCGGTCGAGGATCTGATGCACCGGTATGACAAACAGGTGGAAGATGTGGATATGATTCTCGTAGCGACAAGTACGCCTGATTTTCCGTTTCCATCCGTCGCAAGCATCATTCAAAATAAATTAGGAATCAAAGCGTCCGGAGCGATGGACTTGAGCGCGGCGTGTGCCGGATTCGTGTCCGCCCTGCATACCGCTCACGGCTTCGTCGCCTCTGGGCTTCATAAGAAAGTATTGGTTATCGGGGCGGACAGCCTGTCGAAGATCACGGACTATACCGACCGCAATACGTGTGTGCTGTTCGGTGACGGCGCAGGCGCTGTGCTGGTGGAAGCGGATGCGGAATCCGACAGCTTCCTCGGCGCGTATGTGGGCAGTGACGGAAGTGCGGCCCAGCACGTCTATCGTCTCGGGTTATCATCGAATGTGAACGACATCGAGCTTCAGGATACGCCGTATCTTGTTCAGAACGGCCGGGAAGTGTTCCGCTGGGTCGTCCGTAATATTCCGAAGACGATCACGACGCTGCTGGAGCGTGCGGAAATGCAGATGAAAGAAGTCGACTGGTTCGTGCCGCACAGTGCGAATTTGCGTTTGATCGAGCCGATCAGCGAGAAGCTGGACTACTCGATGGATCAGACGCTGTACAGCCTGGAGAACTTCGGGAACACGTCGGCGGCATCCATTCCTTTGGCGTTCGATCTCGGTATCCGGGAAGGCAGAGTCCAGAACGGCGACCGCGTGCTTCTATACGGTTTCGGATCCGGCCTTGTCCATGCGGGCCAGCTTTTAGAGTGGAATCCGGACGAGCAGGTCAACGAACCGAAGCCGCTGTAAGTGTTCGTGTTTCCCTTTTCCTCATTCCGGATATATACCTTTAAGCAATGCAAAAAGGAGGATCTGGAAAGATGAAAACATTCGAACATGCGTTAAAGCATAAAGTCGGACTCGGAACGGCTCCGCTCGGGAACATGTTCCGCGAAGTGTCCGAGGAAGAAGCGAGAGAAACGATCCAAACCGCCTGGGATGAGGGTGTCCGTTATTTCGATACGGCACCGTTTTACGGCGCAGGCCTTGCGGAGATGCGTCTCGGCGAGGTGCTGTCCAAGTATGACCGCGACGATTATTTGATCAGTACGAAGGTCGGCCGGTACGTGCTGGAGGAAGAAGAAGAGGACAAGGAAGGCTTGTTCCAGTACGCCCGTAACAATAAAGTCGTGACCGATTACTCGGCTGATGCGACACGGCGCTCGATCGAACAGAGCCTCGATCGTCTGAAGACCGACCGCCTCGACTTCGTGTTCGTCCATGACGTCTCTCCGGATTTCCACGGCGACGACTGGATTGCGAAGTTCGAAGAGGCGCGGACCGGTGCGTTCCGTGTCTTGTCTGAACTCCGGGAACAGGGCGTCATCCGCTCGTGGGGTCTCGGCGTGAACACGACCGAACCGATCGAGATTGCGATGGAGCTGAAGGAAAACAAGCCGGACTTATGTCTGTCTGCGACCCAGTACACGCTGCTGCAGCACGACCGCGCCCTCGAGCGCATGATGAAGACCGCGGAGGAAAACGGCGTCGGCATCGTCGTCGGTGGACCGTACAACTCCGGTGTGCTGCTCGGCGGCGATCACTTCAACTACGAGAAGGCGGGAGCCGACATCATCGGCCGCGTTAATCAGCTGAAGGAGATCGGCGACAAGCACGGCGTCCCGCTGAAAGCAGCTGCGCTCCAGTTCTCGACGGCGCACCCTGCTGTGAAGTCCGTCATTCCGGGCTCGACGCGTCCGGACCGGATCAAAGAGGATATCGCCATGATCCAGAAGGAGATCCCTCAAGCGTTCTGGGAAGAGCTCGTGGAGAAAGGCTTCGTTTCAGAAAAAGCACCGTTACCGAAATAAACAGGAAAGCCTGCCGAAGAATGTCCTTCGGCAGGCTTTTTTTGTATGGGGAGCCCGGCTCTCTGTTACTTCCTTCCCTTGGCAAGTCCGGCTGCTTGGAATGGGCCGAGCAGCGACAGCCGGGCGATATAGACCGAGATCTCCTCCGGTGATTCCTTCGTTCCCGTTTCCAGCCACTCCTGGATCACCCCGAGATGAGCGGATACGAGATAGGAGAGCAGGTAATCGTACGGTACCAGACGATCTTCCTCCTTTGCGGTCTGCAGCACCTCCCTGCCGACGTTCGTCTTCAAGAAATCTTTGAACGCGAGCTGGAAGGAAACGTCGCCGTTCGGACCGAGGACCGCATGCATGAACGCTGCATTTTCCTTTATATAATCCAAGAGGGATACGATGAAGGGGAGTGGTTTATTCGTTGCGAGGAAATGCTTCATCTCCTGGAGGTCCACTTTCTCCGCCACCGCTTCGATCTCCTCGAACACCTCTTTCTCACACTGCTCCAGGAGATCGAACTTATCCTGATAATGCAGGTAGAAGGTACCCCGGTTGATCGCCGCTCTCGTCGTAATGTCCCTTACGGAGACGGCATGGAACCCTTTTTCCCCGATAAGCTCAGCAAGTGCTTCCCGGATCAGCTTCTTCGTCCGGATGACGCGTCGGTCATGGGTCATCATCTTTGTCCCCCTTTTTTTATATAATCGACACTACATTGGAAAACTGTTGATTATACGGCAGTTGTGCCTCGGATTGTTCATTGTAATCTACTTCCAGCTTATTATAATGGAGATAGAAGCTGTTTATCAACACAGTGTTCATTAATTCGCTTATCAAAAAGAGGAGGATGTCACGATGAAAGCTCAGGTACTAATTGTAGGTGCGGGTCCGACGGGCCTCGCGCTCGCTCATAGTCTCGTAAAGCTCGGAGTTCCCTTCCGGATCATTGATCAAAACAAAGGACCGGGGGAGGCTTCGCGGGCGCTCGTCATCCACGCCCGGATCCTTGAACATTACGCGCAGCTCGGTCTTGCCGAGCAGATCGTCGAGCGGGGGCTCCCGATGTCATCCCTTCGATTCTGGGAAGGGAAAGAAGAGAAGGCGAAGCTGGAATTCCCGGATTTAGGAAAGGGATTGAGCCCGTTCCCTTACGTTCTCAACCTTCCTCAGGATGAGCATGAAGAAATTCTGGTGAAGGAACTGCAGCGAGCCGGAGTGGAAGTGGAATGGGAGACATCGTTATCGGCCTTCACGGATCACGGGGACCGGATCGACGCCCGCCTTGAGAAAAAGGGGGAAGAGGAGAGGACGTCTGTTTCCTATCTGGTCGGATGTGACGGCGCTCACAGCACCGTCCGGAAGGGGCTCGGGCTGGGCTTTCCCGGCGGCACGTATGAACAGCTCTTCTTCGTTGCGGATGTGGAAGCAGATATCGATGTCGTCCCCGGCAGTATGAATATCTTCGTGGAAGACAACAAGCTGCTTCTGTTCATGCCTGTCCGGGAGGAAGGGTCGTACCGTGTAATCGGAATGGCGCCGCCCGAGTTGACCGGTGTGGAAGACCTTTCTTATGCCGATGTGAGCGGCTACGTGGAAGAGAAAGTCGGCATCACAGCGACTAACGTCCACTGGTTCTCCACCTACCGCGTCCACCACCGGGTCAGTGAGCAATTCCGTAAAGGGCGTGCCTTCATCGCCGGTGACGCCGGGCATATCCACAGCCCGGCAGGAGGCCAGGGGATGAATACAGGAATCGGCGATGCCGTCAATTTATCGTGGAAGCTTGCTGCTGTCCTGAAAGGCGAGGGAGACGACGCACTTCTCGATACGTACGAAACGGAGCGGATAGCCTTTGCGAGAAAACTGATCGCCTCAACGGATAAGGTCTTCCAGAACGTCGTCGGGGACAACAGGCGCGGCAGCTTCTTGCGGAACGTGTTCTTTCCGCATATGCTTCCCCTTCTGTTCGGCTTCTCCGGCATAAAGAAAAAAGCGTTCCGCATCGTTTCCCAGACAGAGATCAACTATAAACAAAGCAGCATCAGTCAAGGCACAGCCGGAAAAATCGAGGCAGGGGACAGGCTCCCCTGGATAGAGACAGCTGCCGGGGACAATTTCGCCCCGCTCGCATCCTTCGACTGGCAGATCCACATCTACGGCGAGGCGGAGCCGGCACTCTCCGCCTTTGCAGAGAAGCATGCCCTGCCGATTCATGCCTTCCCTTGGCAGGCGGGGATGGAGAAGAAGGGATGCAAGCAGGATGCGCTCTACCTGATCCGGCCGGACGGGTATGTCGCCCTCGCCCTTCCAGAACAGGAAGTCGCCGCTGTGGATTCCTATTTCAAGAAGCACAACATTTTTTCCGATAAACGAAACAGAACCACATAAAACAAGGTCCGTTTCTTGATGGCCTCTCAACTTATTAGCTCTTTTTTTAGATGAATCATAGCAGTAAATGTAAAAAGAATTTGACATTCTTACATTTACTGCTATGATAAGAAATGTAAAAAGAATTTTACATTTTAATGAGAGAGGGAGCTGGGAAATGGATTATGTTAAAATCGTGTATTCCGTCCTATTGTTAATCAGCGGAATTTTGATTTTCGTTGCACCAATGTTTCAAAGAGGTGATGAAAGAAGGAAGTTTATCCACACGAAAGCTCAATCCTATGCGTTCATTGTAGTTATAGGTGTGCTTATTTTAGAAGTGGCCCAGTCCCTTTACCTGACTATCGATGGGAATGCTTCTTATAATGGTAATGGGATTTCCCCCATAATGTTTCTAACCGTCATTTCCGTTATTTATTTAGTGACATTACTAATTTACAGAAAAAAATATGGTGATTAAATGCAAAATCACATTAGAGAATTAAGAAAATCGGTTAAGTTATCCCAGGAAGAACTGGCTAAACTCTGTAAAGTATCCAGACAAACGATCAATGCCATCGAAAATGATAAATACGACCCCACCTTGCAATTAGCATTTGACATAGCCTCTGTATTGAACACCACAGTAGATAAGCTTTTCATCAGCAGTTCGAATAGAAAGTGATAAATTCGAACTCCCATCGAGGTCTTTTTTTATGCACTCGTAGACAATTGAATTTCCTCGATCAGACGGAAAAAAGTCCGGGATGTGTGAACTATAACCCGAATAATGGACACTTATAAAAAAGTGCCCCGTTATTCGGGTTATTTCTGTTTCAAGGAAGGAAACCCGTTTATAATCAAAATAAATATATGAACGGAGTGTGACTATGAGTAAACATCTTTATTCAAATACGGAAATGAAACAATTAGAGGACAATCCGAATGTCGTAAAGGTATCGGAACGTTCTATCACATACCATCCTTTATTTAAGAAAGCTGCAATTCAGGAATATCAGAATGGAAACTTTCCATCTCAAATATTTGAAGAGCACGGATTTGATTTAGTAGTGATTGGGAAGGATCAACCCAGAAGATGCTTAAAGCGCTGGCGTAACACATTTGAAAAGTACGGAGAACTTGGTCTGGAGGGAGACCGTCGTGGAAAAGGAAGTAAAGGTCGACCTTCTTCAAAGAAGATGTCTGCGGAAGAATAACTTGAGAAAGCGGAAGCTCGTATTAAGTACTTAGAGGCTGAAAATGATTTTTTAAAAAAGCTAGACAAACTCGAAAGGCAGGCGTTGAAGAAGAAACGAAAATAACTCCATCAGAAGTCTATCAGCTTATTTATGAAACAATCCATAATTACTCCTTAAGGAGTATGGTCTCTTATTTATGTGAATTCACAGGAGTAAGTCGAAGTGGATATTATGCGTGGATAAATAGTGATTCCAAAAGACAAGTGAAAAATCAGAAAGACGAAAAGGATATACAAATTATTCAAGTTATCTTCTCACAAAACCATGAGAAAGTAGGAGCTCTGCAAATTAAGTTGATTCTCGAAAATGATTATGGGGTCATCATGAATCATAAAAAAATTCGAAGATTAATGAAGAAATTTGATCTTTCGGCAAAGATCAGACAGGCTAAACCATACAAACAAATGTTGAAAGCCACTCAAGAGCATCGTACGTGCCCAAACCATCTTAACCGAGAGTTCACACAACTAGAACCCGGAAAAGTCTTTTTGACTGATATCACTTACACGTATTTTGGGAAAGGTCAAAAAGCATATCTTTCTTGCGTGAAAGATAGTACAACAAAGGAAATTGTAGCTCACCATATATCTACTTCCCTAGGGATGGATATTGTTTACCGAACGTTAGAGAAACTTCAAGACACCGTAAAATCTTTCCATCCAGAAGCAATGATTCATTCGGATCAAGGGTTTCATTACACTCACCCCAAATTCCAATCTAGAGTGAGAGAAGCTGGCCTTCGTCAGTCCATGTCCCGAAAAGGTAACTGTTGGGATAATGCACCTATGGAATCATTCTTTGGTCATTTAAAGGATATGGTGGATCACCAATCATGTGAAAGCTTAAGCCAACTTAAAGAAGAAATTAACCAGTATATAGCAAAATATAATAATAAAAGATATCAGTGGAATTTAAATAAGATGACCCCGGTGCAATACCGAGATCATCTCCTAGCCGCCTAAGGTTCTTTTTATAAACTGTCCGAATTATAGGTTACAGTTCAGTGCTCCCGGACTTTTTCTTATTCCTGTTCCTTGATATATTCCTGAACGACCTCATACACATACTCCTGGTTCGATGCTGCCGTGTCCGGGTTGTACGCTCCACCGTTCGTCTTGTTGTTGGAAAGGATGCGGATGCCGAGGAACGGTACATCATAGGCGCCGGCGATCTGTGCCGCTGCCGCCCCTTCCATCTCCTCGACAGAAGAGCCGAAGTTCTCGTGGAACCACTGGATGCGGTCGACTTCATTGTTCCAGACGTCGGCTGATCCGATCGTTCCTTCGACGACTTTGCCGTCTTCATACGTATCCTTCACGGCGTTCGCCGCTTTCAGAAGACCCTCGTCCCCTTCGAAATAGCGGACTTTCTCCGCGTCTTCATCCTCGCCCGCACTTCCTTCGGAGGCAAGCAGGTCCATCGGGATCCACTCGGTCGGCTCGATGCCTTCTTCGTCTTCCAAATGGCCCGTTTTCAGAGAACCGAGGTTGACCGTTCGTTCCCCGAGGACGATATCAAAGACGTTCAACTCCGGATCGTGCCCGCCGGATGTCCCCTGGTTGATGATCGCGGCTGGATCGAACTTTTCAATGGCGATCGCCGTCGCTGCTGCGGTGTTTTCCATTCCTTTGCCTGTCTTCATGACGATGACCGGATAATCATCGACCGTTCCTTTATAAAATACGAAGCTGCCGGATGTTTCCTCTTCGACGTCCTTCAGACGAGCGGCGAATTCCTCCGCCTCGATCGGCATCGGTCCCTGGATGAGGATCGGCTGCTGCGGATCGGCTTCCTCCGCCTCTGCTTTCGTCGTGTCGGTTTGGGTGTTACAGCCGGCAAGCATGGATAATACGATAAGTAAAAGTGCGATTGTTCGGATTGTGGCTGTCTTCTTCATCTGTCTCTCTCCTTCGATGTTTGGTTTTCCATAAGGGCCGCGGCATAAAAAAAAGCGCCCGGGACCAGCAGATCAGCTGCTGTCTCAGACGCCAAGTCAAAAATGTACAATTGGATGGAAAAGCCGTTCCAATCAGGAAACCCGTGACATTCTCAACTCGTAGTCCGGTTCTTTCGATGGGAACCGGGTAGAGACGCTCAGACCATATCACTGAGAATATACGAGTACCTTATGGAATTGATTACGGTGTTCACTATACCAGATAGGTTTCCGTTCCACAACCATAAAAAGCGAACATTTTTATTTATTTAAAAAATAAAGTTCGCTTTTTAAGTCAGTATTTGCCGTATTCTGTCGCCGTCAGAGTCGTCGATCCGAAAATGGCGAGTGAAGGGTCCTGGTCGAGCTTGCGGATCGTCAAATAGTACGTGACGTTCCGCTCCCGGGGCTGCAGCGTATCGACGTACAGGAGCGGGACCGGCTGGGCGAACCCCTCCCGGCCGCCGGCGATTTCGACCGCGTTGCTGTAGACGATGCTTGCAGGATCGAAATAATTTTTGTAAAGGCTGACGACGATGCCACACGCTTCTTCTGATGTATTGGTGACGGGGATGAGCCCGTTCAAGGAAACAGGGTTCCCGGTCGTCCCGGCATGGAGCGACACTTTCGAGATCGCCCGGTCTTCTTCGAACAGGATCGGCAGGCCGGAGAACGCCTGATTGTCGAAGTTGAACTGGACGAACCGTTTATGATGGACACTGTTCTTCTGGTTGAAGACAGGGTTGAAGTTCGGCAGGTAACTGCTCGAGACGGTTTTCTTATGGGAATGGTCTTTCATGGCTGTAGGCAGCTCCTTTCTTCATGGATTCCAAGAGTCCGCGAGAAGCCTCTTTATGCATGATATGTAAAAAGGCGGAATGTGGAATATGCGTGATGGAAAACGTGGGTGTTGGGGTGGAGAGGTCGGGCTCCGGGGAATGGGACGCTTTCCGCGGGGCGGCCGGCGAGCCTCCTCATCGCGTCTGAAATGAACCCATGAACTTGGACAATGTTTTTTATGACGCTTTATTAAATTTCTCACGAAATTGAATCGGACTCATGCGGAGTTTCGACTTAATTCTTTGATGATTATAATTATCCATAAACGCTGTCAGTTGCTCTTTGAAGTGCTCGATACTTTCAAATTCTTTGTAGTATAAAAGCTCTGATTTCATGATGCCGAAGAAGTTTTCTATCACGGCATTATCGTGACAGTTCCCTTTTCTAGACATACTTTGGGTGATGCCTGCCTCTTGAAGGCGTTCTCGATAGGGACGCATTTGATAATGCCATCCCTGGTCGGAATGCATCATTAATTCGTCTTTCGGGTTCAAACGCTGAAGGCCGTTCTCCAACATTTCCGCTACCAAGGCGTACGTAGGGCGCAATCCAATCGTATACGTAATGATTTCACCATTAAATAGGTCCAGAATGGGAGACAGATAGAGTTTTTCACCAAACAATTTAAACTCCGTAATATCCGTTACCCATTTCTGATTCGGTTTCGAAGCTGTAAATTCCCTATTCAAGAGATTATCGGCTACTTCACCGACTTTCCCTTTATAAGAATGGTATTTCTTCATGCGAACTTGGCATCGAAGGCCTAACTCTTTCATCAGGCGGTAAACTTTTTTATGATTCACATGAATACCTTCATTCTCCAATTGATTTTGAACCCGACGATACCCGTATTTCCTATCAGATTGATGGAAGATTTCCGTGATCTTTTCTTTCAGCTCACGATCAGGATCTGTTTTCCCCATCTGCTTCACGTGATAGTAGTAAGTACTACGGGGGATACCAGCTACCTTGACGAGTTTATATACAGGGAAGGCGTGCCTTAGTTCGAAGACCGTTTGGGCTTTTTGCCTTTCGGTTGGTTCTTGGTTTCCTCTTCGACTAAGGCATTTAATTTTTTTAGATAAGCGTTCTCCATGCGTAGGTATTCGATTTCTTCTTCTATCGATTTGAAAGAACGAGACGGTTTATTGGATTTGTCCTTAGCCATAAGTAGTTGATCCTCCTGTGCAGGACCCAAGGCCGCCAGGCCGCCCTGTTTCCACTTCACGATCCATCGGCGAACCATGGAGAAGTCTGGAATGTGAAAGAGAGCGGAAGCTTCACGTATGGAGGCTCCTGTTTCCTGAATATAGTTAATTACCTTCAGTTTAAAGGCAGGAGGGTAGTTTGTATAGGGAAAGTGAAAAGCTTGATTCCCATGATACTGAAACAATTTGACCCAATATCGTAACGAAGAATTATCGATATCGAGTTCTTCGGAAAGTCCTCGTATACTGATGTTTTCGTTTTGATATCTCAACACAATGCTTAACTTTTCTTCTTTACTCCATTTATTCATAGAAATGCCCCCTGAATATTGTCCAATATTCAGGGGGCATTTCACGTCGCTCTTCCGGGGTCTCACCTGTTCCGCTAATCCCGCCGGAGTCTGCCCATTCCCCTCCGCCCTATGCGGTAATTATATCCCCTCTGTTTTATGCTCCATCAACCGGCTGCAGCGGATGGAGAGAGAAATAAACATACCGAAAGGAGGACATGCTTCCCGTCTTCCCTACAGAGGCCGCGTGTCATAACCCTGTTTCCTTGTGAATATAGTCCTTGAATAAGGGGAGAGCTTGGATACATAACGGCCGATCAGCAGAGGAGGGGGGCACATCGATGGCAACATGCACGCATTGCGGAAAGGCGCTCAAGGACGGGGAGAACTTTTGTACAGGATGTGGGAATAAGCGGGCCTCGCGCGTTTCCGGGAAACGGAAGACGGCACCGCTTTCGAAGAGGCAGAAGCTGACGTTCCTGATCGGAGGAGCGGCGATCGTGCTGCTTGTCGCCGGGCATTTCATCGTGACACAGCTGCTTGACCCGGTCACGAAGATCAAGGCGATGGACCGGGCGGTGACGGAGGAGGATACGGAAGGTTTTCTTGATGAGCTTGAGGTAAAGAAGGACGCCTGGCTGAAAGAAGAGGAGTACCTGCGCTACATCAAGACGAGCGATTGGGAGACGATTCGTGAGCGGCTGACCGGAGCTGTCCACGCGGAGCAGGAATTCGATCGGATCGTGCGCGATGATTACGGCAATCCGTTTTTTATCGTGAAGAAGAAACCGTTCCTTTTCTATGACAGGTTCGAGTTCGAAGCGGTGCCGACGACGGTTCATGTGACGACAGAGCTCTCCGATACGTCCTTTGAGGTCGAGAACGAGACGTACGATTTCAAAGATCCGGTCGAGAGCGAGACGCTCGCGTCCGCCTATCCGGGAACGTATGAGATAAAAGGAAAAGCGGACGGTGATTACGGGGGTTGGAAGGAGACATGGGTGCTCGATATTTTTTCCGGGGAGAACGGCTACGATTTCTATGCGGACTTCCTCTATTCCACCTACGGCATCGATACGAACAAGCCGGAAGCCGTCCTGTTCGTGAACGGAAAGAGTACGAAGAAGACGCTCGCCGAAGTCGGGGAGATCGGGCCGGTTCCTGAGGATGCGAAGCTTGAGCTGCACGCCGAATGGAAGAGCGCAGACGGCAGGGTGGAGAAGTCCGAGGTCGTCCGTCCGGGAGACGTCTCGTTCGGTGCGCTCCCGTTCCTGTTCGGCATGGAGGAGGAAGATGCCTTCCTTGAGGAGGAACAAACGCCGGTGGAAGCTGCGTCTCCCGGGGGCGGGGAAGAACAGGCGGCTGAATTCGTGGAAGCATTCCGGACGGCGTATGAAGAAGCGTTGAACACACGCGACTACAGCAGGATTGAACCTTTTTTGAAAGAGGGAAGCGTTGCAGCCTCTGATTTGAAAAGCTTCATGGCCGGGCTTGAAGAGGACGGCTCATCCTATGAGTTCCTCACGAATGAAGTGTCGGCGATCGATGCCCGGGATGAGGACACCTTTTTCCTGACGACAAGGGAGACGTTCGTCTTCCACGGAGCGGACGGTGCGAGCGTCGACTATGACCGGAAGAAGGAGTACCGGATCGTTCTTGTCGACGGCACGTTCGCGATCGAGGAAATCACCATCCGGGACACCGATAGAAACTGATTCTTTTCATGCGGCACCAGAGAACAACCAAATAGATGGAAAGGGATGATTCTATGTACTGTCAACAATGCGGCACGACAATCGATGCCGATGCGAATTTCTGTGGAGGCTGCGGTCTGCCCTCTTCCAGCGTGGAAGGGGAGGCGGTCGTGCGCAGAGCCGCGCTTCCGGTTCCAGTCGGCGGTCCCTATACGAACCGGGCGGCCCGGACAGGGAGCTCGTTCGTCACCTTCGCCCGCGATGCGCTGAAAGGCCCGTGGCAGGCGAGCAGGGCGACAGGGGAAAACCAGCTCCTTGAAGGCGTCCTCACCCTCGTTGCGATCGCCCTTCTGATGCCTTTGTATTCCTACTTCGTCGCACGGGAAGCGGCCGGTGGGTTCGGAGGGTTCGTCGAGGTCCCGTTCGGCGCCACCGTCCTGGAGCCGTTCCTCTACATGCTCTTGTTCCTCGCCGTCTACGCCGGTATCAACGTCGGCGTCGCCAAACTGATGCATAACGACGTCAGCTTCAAGAACGTCCTGGCCCGCTACGGTGCACTCGCCATCATCCCGGGCTGCGGTCTTGTTCTTGCCAACTTCCTGCAGCTGATCTCGCTGAACTTCGTCGGCGCTCTCGTCTATCTCGTCACACTCGTCGCGTTCCTGCTCGCAAGCGTCACTCTTGTTTTCTCCATCGATGCGGACAGGGAAACCGAAGGCGGCCTCGACAGTTTCTACGGACTGCTGATCACGAGCGTCGTCATGATGCTGTTCTTCTTCCTCGTCGGCATGAGTATCGTCGACCGGATGGTGAACCAGATGCCGTTTTTGTGGTAAAAGCGCTACAGAAAAAAACCGGATATAAAAAGTCCAGGTGCAGAAATGGGAATTACTGCACCTGGACTTTTGCTGCTGACTGGATTTCCTCCTCCTGTTGAGTCAATGCCTGATTTTATGAGACCATTTCACTGGAACCGGCTTGGAGGTGACAGGAAATGGACAATGGACGGAGACTAACTCTATCCATCCTCTTATCGATCGTATTAACGACTATTTTAGTAAATGCAGTAGAAAATACTACGGTTCTATCCGTGGGAACAGCTGTCATTATCTTCTTCTCCCTGTGGGTATTCAACAGGAAAAGATGGAAGGAAAACAGCAGGAAATAAGAACGAAAACGCGCCATACCTTAAGCGGGGACTGGTGCGTTTCTTCTTTCATTACCATTTTTATGAAACTAATGGCCGTAGGTATTCGTACATATAAGAAGACACACAAACGGAGGTTTTTTCGATGTGGAAAAAAATGACCGCCCTTGCTGTGGTACTGCTGCTGGCTGTCGGCTGTTCATCCGATCCGTCTGCAGGAGAAGATACAGAAGAGAAGCCGATGACGAAAGAAAAGGTGACAGAGATGCTGGAGAAAATGTTCTCCGGACCGGATGAAGCATTAACGAAGCTTTTTGATCAGAGTGATCACGAAGGCCTCATGAACTATTACGAGGAGCAGTTCGGCGGATACATGACCGATGAGCGGATGGAAGATGCGATGAATACCAACTTGTTTACAAGCTTTCACCAAAAAGCTTATAGCAATGATGTAAAGATGGATATAAAGAAACTGGACGTGGAAGAGAGCGGGGATGCGGAAGGTGCGTATGACTTTGATATCCAGATCAACATCAGTAATGGGGAGACGGCGGGTATTAAGGGCAGAGTGAATACGGACGAAGAGG
Source organism: Bacillus sp. SB49 (assembly GCF_000469135.2). Lineage (NCBI taxonomy): Bacteria > Bacillati > Bacillota > Bacilli > Caryophanales > Bacillaceae > Bacillus > Bacillus sp. SB49. Next base: position 3,078,905 of record NZ_CP048117.1, on the reverse strand, counting down.
GGAATGTCACCCGGGTGCATTTCAGCGACGGCCAACCCCTGCTCCATGCCTTCGATAAACCGGAAGAAATAGAAGAAGGCCTTTACCAATACGATTCATCTAAGGCGGAGGCCGTCGCAGGTGACGAAGCTTACCAGCCGATGTATCCGACGATCATGCCGTATGAAGTGGACGGCGTACAAGTCGATTCGGAGAGCAAACAGCAGGAAGAGAGCCTGACCTTCACCTTTTATGGTGAAAAGGGAGAAGAGCTGGAACTGACGACCGTCAAGGACGGCGAAATTGCTTATGAAGAAGCAGAGATGGAAGAAGCGATGGTCGGTGATCAGACGGCGCGTTATGCTGGAAAAGAAGGCGGAGAGCAGCGGCTGATCTGGACGAATGGATCGATTACGTATGAGTGGAAAGGCAAGGTTGAGGGGATGTCGAAGGAAGACATGATTAAGATGGCAGAGTCTTTCGAGTAATGAAGGAGCATCATCAGTAAAGGAGTTTTTTTAGTGCGTGCAAAACTTGTTAAGTCTTCCATAGCTGCCGGCTTTCTTACCTTTGTGCTCTGCCTCGTCATTTTCTACGCGGCAGACTCTCCCTCTCCCTATATAGGTGCCCTCGTTACAGGCTTTCTCATTTTTGAAATAGTCTTCTATCATTTCTTTGGCAGAGACAGGGAGAAGCAACGGTTGAGGTAAGGGCAACTATATGTTTTCGGGGCTGGTATTTTATAAACGGGCGTGCATCGTTCATGCAAAAGTAATAAAGGTCACGCATACTTCTAAACCGCCTGATGAATGGTGGGAAAATCCTTTCACGGGCTTAATCTTCGCTTGAGATGGGAATTAAATCCAATTAAGAGGGTATATGCCAAAGAAGATCCTTTGTCTACATCAGTCTAGCTTCTCTCTTGTACGGGCCTGCGTTATTGGACTTCATGAACGGCTGAGGAGAACAGGGTAATCTATAAACGACCCCGAGGTGATTGGATGAGTTTTAAAAAAAACTTCGTTATCCAAACCATTTTAATACTGGTTTCGTACCTGATCCTGTTCCTGGTGGATACATTCGTTCATCCTGTCGAAGATAGTTTGTGGACACTCCTTATCTTCGTGTATATAGGTCAATTGATTTTTTATAAATTGGATCTCGGCTATCGGGATAATAAAGAAAAGGATTAAACCACTCTTTATGCTTTCTGAAAAAGCGATAAATGAGGTGCAATTAATAAAGATTACCAGTGACATCGAGGTCGAACAAAATAAGAGAAGGATCTCTTTTCTGGAACAAAACAAAAAGCAGTACATGCTTCAAACGGCTTTTTCTAGCTGTTGGTTTTTAGGGGGAATTCGTATCAAAGGTAATAAAAATAGCAAAGACCAAGAAAGCATTTCATTCAAAGTGACAGCCTGGTGGTTTTCTATCCCGAGAATCATACGTATCAGTATTTTTCTGATAGCATTTCTTATCATGGCTGTCCTGTTGTGGTGAAAGGACAAGCGTTGAACGAAGAGAGCCGATCTGCACTAAAGCGGGCTCTCTTTTTATTCTTTAAAAAAGGAGCCGGCATATGGAAGCTATCTCTGTCATACTCATGTCCATCGGTCTCATTCTTGCTCCTGTGGTCGGATTCTTCTATCCTGCGTGGAGACAAAGGCAGGGAAGGGATTTATCCGAACGGCAGGTGTACGGCATTCGGGCTTTAGGGATCGGGATTCTGCTGTTGATGTATATCCTGACTCAAATCATTCGACTGGTATCCAATTGAAGGCTCCAGCTTAGAGAGGTTCGTGACGAAGGGAATTGACGAAACGGCGGTATGTGGTAGAATGAAATCTATTACCAATCGAATATTTTGAATTTTCTTATCGAGAGAGGCAGAGGGACTGACCCTGTGAAGCCTCGGCAACCGGCAGATGCATGCACGGTGCCAATTTCAGTGGAAGGCGAAAGTCATTCCGAAGATGAGAGGACAAGCAGCAGCCCGATACGGTTGTGCGAAACCCTTTTCTCTTAGTGAGTGAAGGGTTTTTTATTTTTTTCAAAAAAGGGGCTGATGATCGCTTCAAGTGGTTCCATAAAAGGATGAAGAGGAGGATGGCGATGTTCATAGCGATGATGGTGTGGGTGGGAACGATGATTTTCTCCTTCCTGTTAGGCACCTTTCTCTGTTACAAAGTGGAGAAATCAGGAGTGAAACGGTGGGGAGCTACAGGGAAACTGTTCAAGTATAAATGAAGTGGGGAAGGAAGTTGCTGACAAATGATATGGTATGTAGTCGTATTTAGTTTTTATGTGCTTTTTCTAGTATGGGCGAATATAAAAAGTTTGAAAAAAGCAGAGTCGATCGATGATTATACAACCGGAGGGCATAGGATGGGGCTGCTTCTTGGTATCGGTACCACGGCAGCGACGTGGGTCAGTGTGGCTTCTGTCATCGGGGTCCCTGGTTATTTGTACAGCTCCGGTGTCGCAGCTGTCATCGGCTGGGTCGCGGGCTGGTGCTTCGGCGGTGCCTTGATCCCGATCGTCGCGTACAAAATTAGACGACCGGAAAAGCCGGCCAGGACGTTTCCGGAATTCATCCGGCATCGGTTCGAGCCGTTTGAGAACAAGAGTGCTCTGCAGGCGATTGTCGGCATTCTTATGTTTATCGGTTATTTGCTTCTCGTCAATATTCAGGTGACTGGTTTCGGTATTGTGTTTTCCAGTATTACAGGCATTGATTACAAACTCGCAATCTTTGGATTCTTATTATTTATTATCATTACCAGTGTAGGTGGATTTTGGTCGGTGGCAGCGACAGATACGGTGAACACGATCCTCATTACGATCGGCGTCCTGCTTGCGGGCGGTGTCGTATGGTCGTTAACGGGTGGAATCGGCAGTATCCTGGACACGCTTGCGACGATAACCGCTCCGACAAACGTCGGCGGACCGGACCTTGAAGAGGGTATCCTGCTTTCCCCGTTCGGGACCTTCGGTATCGGGGCCCTGCTGTCCATTTTTATTTCGAACTCTTTAGGGACGCCTTCTTCCCCGCACTGGGTCACAAGGATGCTGGCGCCTCAAAACGTGAAAGTGGCGATTTTGCAGGTCGTAGGTACGATCGTCGTGTTGATCTTCATCATGGGGCCGCTGATCGTCATCGGTCTCGGGGCGAAAGTTCTTGTACCCAGCATACCGGTCGGAAAGACGACCGATTATATCATTCCTTTGGTCATTCAGGAGTACACGCCGCCGATTATCGGTGCCATTACCCTGGTAGCTATTTGTGCAGCGGCTATATCGACGGCCAACTCTATGCTCCTGCACTGCGCTACGTCTCTTTATTATGATGTGTACTTGAACATAGCTCCGAAGAAGATCAGTGAGAAGAAGTTCAAGAACTGGCTCCGCCTGAGTATATTCGGGATCGCCGCCGTGGCTGTTCTGTTAGCGATCAATCCACCGTGGTTTTTGGCAATGGGCTTTGTCTACGTATACGGAGGATTCGGCGCCGCCTTCTTCCTCGTCGTATTCTTAGGTCTGTACTGGAAGCGGATGAACCGGGCCGGTGCTTATGCCGGTATCATTATCGGCTCTCTCGTTTATATCGCGGCGAAGGCCTTAGGATACGAGCTGCCTTTTGTCATCGCCGTTGCAGCATCCCTCATTGGTGTACTGATTGCGGTTTACTCGACGAAAAGGGCTCCTTTGGAAGCTTACGAGCCGTACTTTGAAGCGGAAATCAGTGATTCCACTCGTGAGGTGCTGTCGAATATCAGAGCGTCCTCGCAGGGGGAGTCCGAGGAGAAATCGCATAAGATAGGGTAAGAGATTTATAGAGATGACTCCTATAAAGGTGTCGCAATGAAAAAAAGGACATTCCTGGAAAAGGGAATGTCCTTTTTTATATTTTGTTTTCATCATTACCTTTTTCTTTGTCTTGAATATCCTTTACCACATCTTCAATGGTGACAGCTTCAAGCACCTTCTCCATTGCACGTTGAGCACTGCTGAAGAGTGGTTCGATAGTATGTTGGATATTCCTTCCGACGGTACAATCAGGACTTGGATTTCCGTGTATGCTGAAGAGTTCCTTGTCTTTGACAACATCTACGGCTTTATAAACATCCAGCAAGGTGATCTCTGATAAATCTTTCGCCAGTTCTGCTCCTGCAATACCCGGCTGTACTTTTATTAATCCTGCTTTTCTAAGCATGCCCATGATTTTTCTGATTACGGCTGGGTTCGTGTTCACACTTCCAGCTAAATATTCAGAAGAACTTATTCCATCTTTATTTATTTCAATCAGAGCCAGCACATGAATGCCGACGGAAAATCTGCTGCTGATGGACATCTGGTCACCATCCTTACTTTTGTACATGTAAATCATGCAGTTACATGTACATTATAACAAAAGGGAATTGTTTTTGTTGACATCCACCTCGGTTGTAATTAAACTAGTTACATGTAACCGTAGTTGTTACAGGTTGAAATCAATAGAGGAGGAATTGAAATGAAAATCGGAATTATTGGAGCAAGTGGAAAAGCAGGTAACCTGATTTTGAAGGAAGCAGTCCGTCGGGGGCATCACGTGACGGCTATCGTAAGAGATAAGTCGAAGCTCAAAGATACGGATGTTCATGTGATTGAAAAAGATATATCAGACCTTACGCAGGAGGACGTTCAGAAGTATGAAGTAGTCGTGAATGCTTTCGGTGCTCCACTTGGAGAAGAGCAGGCACATGTGGATGCCGGCCACGCTTTAATCGAAGCTTTGAAAGGGACGAATACAAGAGCGATGATCGTCGGAGGGGCTGGAAGTCTTTATATGGATGATCAAAAAACGGTGCAATTAATAGATACCCCGGAATTTCCGGATGCAGTTAAACCGACGGCAAAAGGGCAGGGGCGGAATTTGGAAGAGCTGCAGGCAACACCTGATATTACTTGGACATTTGTCAGTCCGTCTGCCGTATTTGATGCGGAAGGAAAAAGAACCGGATCCTATAAAAAAGGAAAAGACCATCTTCTCGTCAATTCAAAAGGGGAAAGCTACATCAGTTATGCGGATTATGCGATTGCCGTGTTAGATGAAATAGAGAACCCGCAGCACAAGAATGAACGGTTTACGGTCGTCGGCGAAGCAGAGTAAGTCCTGTCTGCATTGAAAATAGGAAGGAGGTTTTACTATGAATAAGGAAGGCATGTCCCTTCTCTATATATGGGATGCGTACTGTGGTTGGTGTTACGGGTTCTCCAGGAGTCTGGGAGAATTTCACGCGAAACACCCTGAACTTTCCTTAACTGTTTTATCGGGAGGTCTATTTGCAGGTGAAAGAAAGCTGCCGATCGACTCTTTCCCGCACATACCGGAAGCGAATAAGCGAATCAGTCAGTTGACAGGTGCCGAGTTTGGGGAATCCTACCAAACATTGCTGGAAGAAGGAGGTATCCTATTGGACTCGGAAGCGGCGGCTGAAGGATTTGCAGCTTTGCGGCATTTCGCTCCAGACCGTGCATACCACCTGGCCGCTTCCATGCAGCATAAATTTTATTACGAAGGTAAGAGTCTCCGTGACCCGGAAACTTATCGGGAAATCGCTGTAGAAAATCGACTCGATCCAGACGCGGTAGAGGCACGATTCGAAAGTGTAGATTCTACCGCAGACGCCCGTGCGGACTTTGCGAAGGTTCAGCAGCTTGATATCCACAGCTATCCCACACTGCTTTTGAAGAAAGGGGATGAAGTAATCGGGCTTGGCGGGGGCGTTATGACCGCGGAGAAAATAGAGGCACGACTGGAACAGATACTTTCGTGAATGGAATCCTGAATGTAAACCGACCTTTTTTGATAAAGGGTCGGTTTTTATTATACGATTGGTTAAACCAAAAAAGAGGAAGGAATGATGATCTGTTATGATGAATTGGATATAGTTGGGGAAAGTCGTATCATTCATATGCGAATGGACGTGAAAGGAAATGGAATTTGGTAAACTCCCAATCAAGGCATATACATAAAACGAAGGAGAACAGATTGGGAACAATATACCAGGAGAAAGGTGGGAATTACATGGATGTTTTCGGAATGATGGGGTTCATATTTGGGATCATGGGATTCATTTTCGGTCTGATTGCGTTTACGACAGGCGCGATCAGTACCAACAAAGTGAAAGAGCTGGAAGACAGAATCAGTGATTTAGAGAGAAGATCGTGAATAGAACGTGCTGCAGGAATGATCACCGTCTCTAAGTATCGTGACATGCACTCCCTCTCTTTTGTGAAATAGAAGATTAGAAACCATGAGCTGCTTAAAACACTGGGATGGCGATGGGGAAGCAGCAGCACAAAACAGGAGCTGTACTCATAAATATCCACTGTTTTTACAGTTTTTTTATACTTCACAAACCATTAAAAAAAGGTTATCGTATAAACCAGGTTTTATTCTATTACACATGAACTCGTTAAAATTCAGCAACAGGAGGAAGGAAGAGGGAGATGAAAAAAATACCATTGTTGTTAAGGATTGTTCTTGCGATCGCTCTAGGTATCGTGATAGGGCAATTTGCACCAGAAATCCTTATTGAAATTGCTGCAACATTTACAGGTTTATTCGGTAACTTTCTGAGCTTTGTCATCCCGTTAATCATTCTCGGTTTTATTGCTCCCGGCATCGCGTCCATGGGAAGAGGCGCAGGAAAGATGCTTGGTCTGACGACTGGATTAGCCTATGCCTCTACGGTCCTGGCGGGTACGGTGGCTTTTTTGTTTGCTAAGAATCTGTACCCATCCTTTTTGCAAGGGCAAAGTGGAGAATCCTTTGCTAATCCGGAAGAATCGCTGGTGGAAGCACCTTTTTCCGTTGAAATGACTCCCATTATGGGCGTAATGGCCGCACTTATATTATCTTTCCTGTTAGGAGTAGGAATGACGGCTGTTAAAGGGGATTATTTATTACAAGTCATGAATGAATTCCGCTCCATTATCCAGAAAGTAATAAAGAACATCATCATTCCTCTATTACCGTTTCATATATTCGGAATCTTCGCGAATATGACGTATGCAGGACAAGTAGGGACAATCTTGAGTGTATTCGCGAAAGTGTTCTTGATGATCATATCGCTGCACTTGCTTTATCTTGTAGTCATGTATTGTATTGCAGGCAGTATGCATGGCAGGAATCCATTCCGCTTATTGAAAGTAATGACGCCTGCCTACTTTACAGCGCTTGGAACGCAGTCTTCTGCGGCTACGATTCCCGTCACATTAAAGCACGTGAAGAAAATCGGGGTACGGGAACGTGTAGCAGACTTTGCTGTGCCGTTACTTGCTAATGTCCATTTGGCAGGAAGTGCGATCACGATTACCAGCTGTGCCATGGCGGTTATGTATATGCAAGGACAAGCAACCACATTCGCAGACGTATTCCCGTTCATACTGATGGTAGGAATTACGATGATTGCCGCCCCGGGTGTACCTGGCGGAGCGGTCATGGCAGCCATCGGCCTTCTCGAATCGATGTTAGGATTTAATTCCACCATGGTCTCTTTAATTATTGCTCTCTACCTGGCTCAAGACAGCTTCGGTACCGCAACGAACGTTACGGGCGATGGAGCAATTACTGCCATTGCTGATAAGCTTATGAAAAAAGATAAACAAGAGGATGTTCCAGTACCCGGTCAGAACGTGGGATAAGAACATTCGCTTATAGTAAAAACCCGCTGCTTAGGCAGCGGGTTTTTTTGTTTGCTACATATTAGGAGAGCGTGCAGGTGCTTAACTTACTGCACATGTAATACATGATGAAGAACCCCTGGATTCAAGTTTTCACCTGAAAGGGGCGTTAGATAAATGTTGCAGGGGAACTTCGTCTGCTTTCGGAACGAACCCAACGCTTTGGAGTAACATCTTTCCATTCCAGTTTGTTTAGTAACTATTTTTTCTTTTTCTTTGCATAGAATTCAGCAGCCTTCTTACGGTTGCCGCACATTTCCATGCTGCACCAGCGTCGCTTCCCTGGTTTAGAGGTATCCACGAAGTAGAGACGGCATTCTTCATGCTCACAATTTCGTATCCGGCTGACAGAAGTTGTTTCCAGTGTGTGAAAAATAGATCGAATGATATGGTACAGGACATGATCCTTCACCGACATTCCTTCACACACCAATTTAAATGCTTCCTCAGCAGATGCAACGGTCAGACGGACGTTCAGCTCTTCCGACATCTTTTGTAACTGCTTGATTGTATCGAGGGATACTTCCTTATTTTGTTCCAGATCAGACAGGACGATTTGGCAAAGGCTTCGAAGCGAACGAAGCTCATGGATCAGCGCATGCAGGGTTTCTTTGTTTTCCAATGCGTCAAGATCAGACTGCCGCACGACGTTGTTTTCCTTCAGCCATTGAAACGTAGCAGATCTATCGTCTAAGGTATCAATCTCTTGTTTATTGGCGTTGTAAGTAGTATTGACAAGGTTGATCCATGCAGGACCACCTAAAACAAATAGTGATTTATCCATCTCTTTCTCCTCCCCCTTAAATATAACCGTTAAAAGATATGTTGACAAGTTATAAAAAGTGCCTTAACGTAAGTTTATAACCTTTAAAATTATTTTTAAGAGGTTATAAAAATGTTGGGAATGTAAAGTGTTGTCGTATTACAAGGATTGGATGGAGCATGGCTACTAAAACTTATGAGGTGATTACATGGAAGTGGCGTACAAAACAGTGAATGTGAATGGCATATCGATTTTTTACCGGGAAGCGGGAAATAAAGAAAATCCAACGATTCTCTTGCTTCATGGTTTTCCTTCCTCTTCTCATATGTTCCGAAATTTAATTACAGAGCTGATGGAGGATTATCATATTGTGGCCCCTGATTATCCAGGGTTCGGAAATGACCAGCCTGAATTGGAAGAGTTTGATTATACATTCGATACCATCGCTCTTTTGATCCATGAATTTGTAGAAGAATTAAACTTAGAGAAGTTCAGTATTTACGTTCATGATTATGGAGCTCCGGTAGGCTTCCGGTTGGCAGCCGACCATCCGGAACGAATTCAATCCATCATTACTCAAAATGGGAACGCTTATGAAGAAGGGCTCCTGCCTGCCTGGGACCCTGTCCGCACCTATTGGGGAAATCCGAGTGAGGAAAATAAGAATAACATCCGATTTCTTTTATCTGCGGAGTTTACGAAGTATCAATATACGAACGGAACGCGAAACCCCGAACGCATCAGTCCCGATGCCTGGAATATGGATCAATGGGCATTGGATCGTCCCGGCAATGACGACATCCAGCTTGCTTTGCAATACGACTACAGGAACAACCTTAAACAATATCCACGTTGGCAGGAATTCTTCAGGACGTATCAGCCTCCTACACTGGCTGTATGGGGGAAAAACGATATATTCTTTGGGCCGGAAGGGGCACTTGCTTTTCAAAGAGATCTCGAAGACTGTGAAGTACACCTTCTAAATACCGGGCACTTTCCATTAGAAGAAGATTTGCATACAAGTGCTTCTTTAATCAAACAGTTCCTGCACGACCGTTTAAAATAAGTGCTCCCAGCACGAGGAAAGCGGATCTCCGTATCATGCCGGAGATCCGCTTTCCTCTTTCCTTATCCTTTAATGAATGCCTGAACGACAAGAGCTTCCATAGCTATTTTCCGTACTTAAGAACCATCGATATTGGGTCTTTAGTACCGTCCTGACCATAAAGAGCGGGGGTGCATACAGTAATTTAAATGCGGATTTTTTATATGACCGAAATTAATTAGGAGATCAGAGGAGAGAAAAGAATGGTAACACAAGTTTTTTCGTACACGGGGAGTCTGCAGCATTTTATAGTTCCTTTGGATGTTTATTCATTAACAATCAAGGCTGTTGGTGCAAAAGGGGGGGATTATCCTTTCACTTCGAGACAAGGTGGCTTAGGGGTATCCATGCAAGGCGAATTTAATGTAATTCCAGGAGAAATCCTGTCCATTTTAGCAGGAGGGGCGGGAGGGGATAAAGAAGGTGGAGGTCGAGGTGGTGGCGGTGGATCATTTGTTTGGCGTGGGGATGACTATGATGATTTAAATAGTGATAATTTACTTATTGCAGCTGGAGGTGGTGGTGGAGCTTCATTACTCGCTAACGGTATAAACGCTGTCATAACAAATAGTGCAAGTGCAGGTCAGTCTGGAATTGGCTCTTCTGCTTCAGGAGAAGGAGGATCTTTTTCTGCAGGTGGTTCTGGAGGACCAGGCAGCATTTATGGGGGCAATGGAGGTAATGGATTTGGCGGAGGCGGAGGAGGTGGTGGCGGAGGAATCTCCGATGGAGCCGGCGGAGGCGGCAGCGGTATAAGCGGTAATGGTGGAGCAGGCGCACCAATTCCAGGATCTCTTGGCGGAGGCGATGGGGGAACTTCAATTATCTCCGGGGCAGCTGGAGGAGAAGGTGGGTCTGCGGGTCCTCCTTTATCATATCCGGGAAATAATGGTGGTCTGGGCGGAGGCGGAGGAGGTGGAGGTGCCTATGAAGTACCTACCTCTGGTAGTGGAGGAGGCGGAGGTTTCAGTGGAGGAGGTGGAGGTGCTGACGAAGGAAGAAGTGGAGGAGGTGGAGGGTCCTTCAATGCAGGCGCGAACCAAGTTAACCTGACTGGTGTTGGTGATGGGGATGGCCTCGTGGAAATAACCTTCACGGAATTCAGAATTCAATGTCCGGAAAATCAAATAATAGAAGTATCTACCGGAGTCACTGGTGCCTTTGTTTCATTTCCAGATCCTCAAGTTACTGGAGGAACCAGTCCCGTAACTGTATCATGCATTCCTAGTTCGGGTTCTTTTCTTTCATTAGGGACGACGCAAGTAACGTGCAGAGCAGTAGATAATGAGGGGAATACCGTATCTTGTGGATTTGCGGTCATTGTTCAGCAAAGCTCTATGGAAACGACGCGGATTCGCCTTATTGTGAGCGGTGAGGTGCAAGTAGTTGATGATGTGACGCTGAAGTTGGAGGGCCGGGTCCAGACGCGTGGGGGTAATTCGGAGCTCACAAATGAAGTGGAGTGTATTAAAACGCAGCGTGTATTGGATTGGGTCTCGTTTTGTAAAGAGTTGGAGAGGGATATTCCTATTCCGGCAGGTTGTATGGAAGAGATTATTGCATGCCGAAATAATGGCGGAAAGGTTTCTGTTGAGTGTGAGATGGTGGAAGAGTCAACACGTTCAACCGTGCTTGAACAAGGTGTACTGTATCCTGATAACCCTGATCTTGATACCGTTTCAATCCGATTCAACACGAAGATTCGTGTTTATTATTTTTGCGGGAAATCAAAGATTTGTACGTTTATAGTTCCTTTATCTTTCATAGATAAACTAGTTTGCTGCTACCCGGAAGGCTCTACTGTCAAATCAAATATTCTGCAAGTTCGATGTTGTTCCTATTAGGGTTCCTGATTAAGCCCTTATGTAGTAACACTATCCCTAACATATATGGATATACCATCTATCTTCTAGCTTACTCTATTAAGGAATGAGAACACAAAGGAAAAAAACAGAACCATCCCCTGAATAGTGACGTATAATTAGTCTTTATTTGGGGGGGCTACTGACAGCTTCCTTTTAAGTGAGAGGTATTTGATAAGTAAATATGTGTAAGCAGAGAATGAAGATATCGATTGCTCTATGAAGGAATATATGAGAATCAGCTTGTGGTAATAATTGAATTTCAGTAGTTAATCTGAAATAATTATTGGTAATTATTACTAAGTCATTTGAGTTTTTCTATATTGGAAAATAACGAAAGGATTAAGAGTGGAATCGGGACAGCGCTCCTATTAACCGCTGCATTCGTTACCAACAATTACATAACGATCGCCATGTATGTTGCCTTGCCTGTCGCTCTCGGTTATTTCGTCATTGATGAAGGATTGAGAGTCCGATCAAAGCGCCTTGGCTGATCGGGCAATGGGGAGGAGTAATGATGAAAGAGAACGATCGCTTCAAAGAAACGATTCAAACGGAAGAAGAATTGCGGGCCATCATCGGTATTCCCAGTGACTTAGTTAAAAACAAAGTATTGACCTATCTGGATCATCATTGTGCTGCGTTTATCTCCAAATCTCCATTCCTTGTTATATCCACTGCCGATGAATTCGGCTTCTGCGATGTTTCCCCGAGGGGAGATGAGGCCGGATTTGTACGGGTTCTGAATGAAAAGCAGCTTGTCATACCGGAGAGGCCCGGCAATAAACGTGTCGATTCGATGCGGAACATTCTGTCCAATCCAAGCGCAGGTCTTCTCTTTTTCATTCCCGGAATGGAAGAAACGTTAAGGGTGAATGGGAAAGCGACGTTAGTGACAGATGACGAGCTTCTGGAGAGCATGTCCCATAAAGGGAAAAAGCCGCTCCTCGGTATCGGGGTGGAGGTAGAAGAATGCTTTGTTCATTGTGCGAAAGCTTTCCTGCGTTCGGGCTTGTGGAAGCCTGACTCCTGGCTGGACAAATCCCATCTGCCATCAGCTGCTGCCATGTTGTTTGACCATGCGAAGTTACCACAATCCAATGTGGATTCCATTCAAAAGAGATTAGAAGAAAGC